>JBBRAJ010000013.1:0-105154 GCA_038206935.1 Burkholderiales bacterium | reverse complement strand
AATGCGCCCAGAATGCTGGAAGGGTTGTTGCTGACGACACGATTGAGTACGGCAGAAGAGGCCGACTGTTGAGCGAAACGCGTAACTTCATTGGCCGCTATCGAAAATCCCTGCCAGTTGATGATGGTACCCGGCGTGTTGGTAACGGTTAACGTATTGCCTGCCGTAGCAAAACTGGCTTGACCGTTGACAACTGATGGGTTTAGCGGATTGGCCGATGTGGATTGTGACAACAAAGCCAACAACATGCAGAAATAAAGCGGTTTAAGATTAGGTCGATTATCCATGATGCCCCCTGACCATGATTACCTACGCCAACTTTCATGACGCACAGTAAAGAAAATTTAATCTGATTAATCCACGTAGTACATTATTTATTTAGTGCAAAGTATGCTCTTTTCAACCATGCGTGGCAACCAGAAATCTGACATAAATTTCCTGTTTTCAATATTCAGGCATCAGGCAATTCAAGTTATTTCAGAGCAAAATAACAGCAGGAAATTAAATAAGGGCGCAAACATTGCGCCCTTATTCTTGAACTGCCCGTTACATCTGAATAGAATCAAGCCGAGAATGACGACCCGCAACCACAAGTTGTCGTTGCATTCGGATTTTTGATTACAAATTGTGAGCCTTCCAAGCTTTCCTGATAGTCAATTTCTGCACCGACCAGATATTGAAAACTCATCGGGTCAATCAACAACTGTACTCCGTTTTTATTCAAAACAGTATCATCTTCGTTGGCTACTTCGTCGAAAGTGAATCCGTACTGAAATCCTGAACATCCGCCTCCGCTTACAAACACACGCAGCTTAAGATCACTATTACCTTCTTCTTCAATCAACAGTTTTACCTTGTTAGCTGCGCTATCGGTAAATAACAAAGGATCATTTGATTCGATCACTGCCGACTCATTTATTGCATTCATGTTTTCTCCTTAAAAAATTATGAGGCGTTACTTGCCTTAAAAGCAATTACGTTTTCCTGTTCAGCAGTTTCGCCATGAATAAGACGTCCTTCAAGCACTGCGCCTACCTGTATTTCCAGCATTTTATAATGCACGTCACCTGTGACCCGTGACTTGGCATGGAGTTCCATATATTCGCCTGAGGTTACAGAACCGCATATCACGCCATTTATTACAAGGTGTGTAGCTTGTACTTCACCATTTATACTTCCTTGTTCACTCAAAACCAGAGTCGACTGCTTTTCCGGCAAACCGATTACATTTCCGTTTACTTTTCCATCAATACGCATTCCACCACTAAAGGTTACATTCCCCTCAATAACGGTAGCCGCGCCTATCAATGTATCAATCCGATTCTGTGGTTTACTATGTTTCTTATTAAACAAATTTTCCTCCCTAGCTTCATTGGCATGGCAATCAATCGCCATGACGACACCGGCGCATACCGTATGGAAACTTTAACAATCTCTTTAATTCGTCTGCATTGAAAACAATAGGGCGAAAATTAAGTGCTAGGAAAGATTAACACTCTTCCACACCCTCGGCTCACGTACGCCCTCCTGGAACAACCGTATCTGAATATTTTGTAATTGCGAGTTTGGATCCAGCCGTATGCTTTTCTCCAGACGAAGATAATACTTGAAATTTACCGATGATTGGGCATTGGCAGACTGCTGAGGAGGATATAGCTGAGTTTTCTTAATTCCATCCTGAACGATGGTTGCAATAATTTGGTAACTACCGGAAAACTCACTGACTCGCTGACCGCTTTGCACCAACAACATCCTCACGCGGTATTCACCTGGCATCCGGTCATGCTCAACACTTAATCGATGAATGGTCAACTCCCCTTCCTTGCCACCCGCTGCGGTCAAGTTCTGAAAGAAAGACAAATCTTCCTGAAGGCGCATATTTTCATCGTTTAATACCTTTAACTGCTTTACGATTTCCTGACTGCGCCCCTGCTCCATCTGAAGCTGCTGCTCATATTGCGCCACCTTCTTGCCTAATTGCGCGCCCTCTTCCGATAAAGCCGCAACTTTTTCCTTCAAGGCAGTCACTTCGCGCGCTGACTCACCCCGATTAAAACCAGCCAATTCAAGACCGCTGACATAAGCGAACCAAACCAAACCCAGCGCCGCCAGTACAAATGGCAACACCATACTCCAACGCAAGTACCATGCGATATGCGGTCGAACCGACATTTGCGCTGCCGCAATACTAAATCGTCGCCTAGCCCGACGCATTATCACCTTGCACACCTCATGCTGCCGCCAAAACACATGTTAAATTCAAGACCAAAGCAGGTAAATCATTCATGTTGTTTTCATAATCCGAAAGCGACTCAAGGCAGTAGAGGAACTACATTCAAAGCTGTATTCTCGGGAAAATCGAACATAATATTCATATTCTGCACAGCCTGACCGGCTGCGCCTTTGACCAGATTGTCTATTACCGACAAAACCACTACCGTATCACCCTCTTGCGGACGATGAACCGCAATACGACAATGATTGGAGCCGCGAACTGAGCGTGTTTCGGGAAGTGCGCCACTCGGCATAACATCAACAAAAGGCTCATTCAAATAACGCTGCTCAAACAGTGCTTGCAAATCAATATCACGCACCAATTTGCCATAAAGAGTTGCGTGGATGCCACGTATCATCGGCGTCAAATGTGGAACAAAGGTCAAGCCAACTTCATTGCCTACGACTCGCGCCAACCCTTGTTTGATTTCAGGGAGATGACGATGACCAGCAACACCATATGCCTTGAAGTTATCGCTAGCTTCGGCAAACAAGGTAGGAATTTCAGCCTTGCGACCCGCACCGGAAACACCTGACTTTGAGTCAGCTATCAAGCCTATAGATTCGATCACACCAGCCTCAAGCAATGGTATAAAACCTAGTTGCACGGCGGTCGGATAACACCCTGGATTTGCAATCAACCTTGCAGATTTGATTTTTGCACGATTAATTTCTGGCAAACCATATACCGCTTCCGCGACCAAGTCGGGACAAGCATGCGTCATGCCGTACCACTTCTCCCATGTTGCAATATCCTGCAAGCGAAAATCGGCGGCCAAATCAATCACTCTTACGCCCGCATCGAGTAATGCGCGCACCTGCTGCATAGCAATACCGTTAGGCGTAGCAAAAAACACGAGGTCGCACTGTTCAAGATGCGCCTCGTCTGGATGAACAAACTGTAAATCGACCAATCCGCGCAAGCTAGGATACATTTGACAAACAGGCATGCCTGCATCTGCTCTTGATGTAATAACCCTCAATGAAACTTGAGGATGTAACACCAACAGACGCAACAATTCAACTCCGGTATAACCTGTTCCACCTACTATGCCGACACTAATCATGGCGAGTTCCCAATATCATTCACAATTCAATACTACCACAATGCAAAAGCCGCCCGAAGGCGGCTTTGTAAAACTTCCAAACGATTAACGCTTGGAGAACTGCTTCCTGCGGCGCGCTTTACGCAGACCGACTTTCTTACGTTCCACCTCACGGGCATCACGTGTTACCAGACCGGCCGCCTTCAACACAGGCTTAAAATCTGCATTGTAGTCGATCAATGCACGAGTAATGCCATGACGCACCGCTCCTGCCTGACCAGCCTCACCACCACCGGACACATTCACCAAGATATCGAACTGGCTCAATGTTTCTGTCAGAGTCAATGGTTGACGCACAATCATGCGACCAGTTTCACGGGAAAAAAATTCATCAACAGGCTTGTCGTTTACAACGATGTCACCCTTACCGGCCTTGATGAAAACACGCGCCACCGCACTCTTGCGACGACCAGTTCCGTAGTTATAACTTACGCTCATGATTATGCCTTCAACAAATTAATGGGCTTGGGCTGCTGTGCTTCATGTGGATGCGTTGAACCCGCATACACCTTCATCTTGCGCAACATCGCATAACCCAATGGGCCTTTTGGCAACATGCCTTTAACTGCTTTTTCCAAGACGCGACTGGGATGACGCGCTTGCAACTTGGTAAAGTTAGTCGTGTACAGTCCACCCGGATAACCCGTGTGACGGTGGTACAACTTGTCCTCTGCCTTGTTACCTGTTACTCGCAATTTATCCGCATTAATGACTACGACGAAATCGCCCGTATCCACGTGTGGGGTGTAAATTGCTTTATGCTTGCCGCGCAGACGCGAAGCAATTTGTGCTGCCAGACGGCCAAGCACTTGATCAGCAGCATCAACCAGAAGCCAGTCATGCTGGACATCCTGTGATTTGGCGGAAAATGTTTTCATTGCCACTATTCCTAAATCAATATATAAACCTCGAAGGGCGCGCATTCTAGTGCACAGAAACTTACGCTGTCAAATATTTTTTAACAAAAACATGATCAAAGATGAATGCGCCCGTAAATATCCTCGCATCAACTTGACCAATCAGTTTTTTTCCTCGCCCTCACTCTCACTCAAGTTTAAGATTGCACTATGATAGCGCTGTCCAAATACGGGGAATGAATCATGTCGTGGTTTTTCACAAACGTCATAGCTGCATTTTTACTTCCACCACTCAGCTTGCTGATCATACTGATGGTTGGCCTGATGATACATTACCGACACCCCAAAGCCGCGCAACGCGTATTCATGACTACATTTTTGCTTCTATGGCTCGCATCCACACCATTCATTGCAGAAGATGCCTTACATATCCTTGAAGCTCAAACGACACCATTGACCACTCATCCATCAGATGCCGGTGCAATTGTTATTCTTGGCGGCGGCACCTACTTCAATGCACCGGAATATGGCGGTCATGACACCAGCAGTGAAGCCACTCTTGTACGTTTGCGCTACGGGGCACGACTGCACCATGAAACAACTCAACCAATACTGACAACAGGAGGGAATCCTGCCGGAAATCTCGTTTCTGAGGCACAACAGATGCGTGATGCACTGGAAAATGACTTTAAAGTTCCGGTACGTTGGACAGAAGATACATCCAATAACACCCTTGATAATGCGCAGAATTCTTTCAGAATACTTCACAAACATAACATCCGTAAAATTTATCTGGTCACGCATGCATGGCATATGGCGCGCGCTGCGAGCATCTTCCGCAAAGCCGGATTTGACGTAATCGAAGCGCCCACCGCTTTTACCACTCGCCACCAACTCGATTTACTCGCCTTCCTTCCTGATGCCAATGCTTTACGAAACAGCAAAATTTTTGTTCATGAAGTAATCGGCCTGCTTTGGTATTATGCAAAAGGCATCACTTCTTAAGCCATCCAACACAAGGAATTCGCATGAAAGCACGTATCAAATGGGTAGAACAAGTCTCATTTCTGGGTGAAACGGAAAGCGGTCATGCCGTCCTGATGGACGGCGCACCCGCATCCGGCGGCCGCAACCTTGGCCCACGCCCCATGGAAATGTTGCTACTTGGCGCAGGCGGATGCACCAGTTTTGATGTAATCAGCATCCTGAAAAAAAGCCGTCAGTCCGTTACCGATTGTTATGTCGAGATCGAAGCGGAGCGTGCCGAGACTGACCCCAAGGTCTTTACCAAAATCCATATGCATTTTGTCATCACCGGGAAAAGCCTCAAGCCGGAAGCCGTCGAAAAGGCCATCAAACTTTCTGCCGAAAAGTACTGCTCGGCTTCCATCATGCTGGGTGCGACAGCCGCCGTAACGCATGATTTCGAAATTCTGGCAGAATAATATTCTCAACCAGACCGGACAATCTGAAAAATCAGGAGTAAATTACTCTAGCTGATCCTGAAGTCCAGCTTCATATCAATTCATAAAAGCCGCTGCCATGACCCAAGTATTTCTATATGACACCACGTTGCGTGACGGTACACAACGCGAAGACATATCTCTTTCAATTGACGACAAGCTGGCTATTGCCCAACGTCTGGCTGATTTCGGCTTTCATTACATTGAAGGCGGATGGCCCGGATCCAACCCGAAAGACGCCGAGTTTTTTGCTCGAGCCGCAAAACTTGATCTGGGCAATAGCAAGCTTGTTGCCTTTGGGCGTACCCGGCAAAAAAACCTGCAATGCGCTCAGGACAGCAATTTGCAAGCATTACTGGAAGCCGCAACACCCACCGTCACAATAGTAGGTAAAAGTTCTGATTATCATGTCACGCGGGTACTCGCCACTACGCTGGAAGAAAATCTTGCCATGATTAGTGACAGCGTCGCATACCTGAAATCCAAGGGGCGCGAAGTTGTTTTTGATGCCGAGCATTTCTTTGACGGATTTCTTTCCAACCGCGAGTACGCACTCGCTACTTTACGCACCGCCGCCGAAGCCGGTGCGGACTGGCTGGTGTTGTGCGAAACCAATGGTGGAAAACTGCCATGGGAAGTTGAAGAAATTGTACGTGAAGTTTGCCGCCATATCCATACACCGCTTGGTGCTCATTGTCACAATGATAGCGGCTGCGGTGTTTCCAACACATTGGCTGCAGTTCGAGGCGGTTGCACTCAGGTACAAGGCACTATTAATGGCTATGGTGAACGCGTCGGCAATGCCAACCTGACCACCATCATCCCCAACCTGCAACTCAAGATGAACCGACCCGTGGTCAGTCCTGAACAATTGCATGAGCTAACCTCACTCTCTCATTTTGTTGCAGAAGTCGTCAATCTCAAGCATTACAATCACGCACCTTATATAGGCCATAGTGCCTTTGCCCACAAAGGCGGCATCCATGTTGCCGCCGTATTGAAAGCCGCCGACACTTACCAGCACATTGATCCCGCACTGGTCGGCAATGAAATGCGTTCGGTAGTCTCGGAATTAGCCGGGCGCGGAAACATTCAAATGCATGCACAAGCGCTAGGACTGAACCTGAACAACGAAGATGCGCAACATGTACTCAATCGTATCAAACATTTGGAACACGAAGGCTTCACTTTCGAAGCAGCCGAGGCCAGCGTCGAATTGATGCTGCACCGCCTAAGTCCAGGCTACAAGCACCCTTTTGAACTGATCGACTATTTTGTTGTATCTGAACGTCGCCAGAGTCGCGGCATGCTTTCAGAAGCAACAGTCAAAGTAAGAGTGGATAGCAAAGTGAAATTTGTAGCAGCCGAAGGCAACGGCCCTGTCAACGCGCTCTCCTGCGCATTGCGCAATGCATTGACGGACGCCTATCCTGTACTGAACAGCGTGCACCTTATCGACTACAAGGTACGTATTCTCGATAGTGCGAAAGGAACCTCGGCACAAATACGCGTACTCATCACCTTTCAGGGCGGCGGCAAAGTTTGGACTACAGTAGGTGCCAGTGCCAATATCATAGATGCCAGTTGGCATGCCCTGTCCGACAGTTTGGAATATGCATTACTGAAGCTGGAGTCTTAGTTGATTCCCGCACCTATTCAACCGAGACTTGAATTTCAATAACGGAGAATTGCATCTAACCAAAGGCGAGCCACTGTGCATACCCCAAAACGGTTACATAAAAGAAGATGGCTGAGTTACATAAAACGGCCCAGCGCTATAACCCGAATAGCCACGCCAGACTCAACAAACCAGCTTGATACAAAATCAGAGAACGCTGATCGCCCCCAACTGCCGAAATTCCTATGGTTCATCATATTGCTGGCATGCACTTATCTAACGTATCAGTTGATTGCCGATGAAATTCAAACCTCAAGACTACAGGCATATTTCTTTGCCCCCTATGCCGCCAAACTAAAATATACCGTCGAGAACGGCTCAAACAAATCCATTAACTTCCCCAAAGCCGGGCCGTTCGATGAACGACGCGCTTACACCAAAATCCCCGAATTGGTTAATCGACTTTCCAATCACAACTTTACCGTGAGCAGCCAAAGCCGGTTTTCTCCCAGCCTGATGAACGCAACAAATATTGGGCTATCTCCACCCTACCGAGAAAAAGCACAATCCGGCCTGACTTTGCTGGATTGCAATGGCGAAACGCTACTCTCCCGGCTCTATCCCAAGCGGGTATACAACACAATTAATGACGTTCCCGAGCTTATAGTCAACACACTGCTATTTATCGAAAATCGAAACCTGCTGGATGAACGCTACCCAAACCGCAATCCTGCCGTTGAATGGGGACGTTTCAGTAAAGCCGCTTTCGACCAACTTATTCATCTGTTCAACGAAAATCATAAAACACCGGGTGGCAGCACACTGGCAACTCAGATCGAAAAATACCGCCATTCACCAGATGGACTCACGGTTTCGCGCAATGAAAAAATCCTGCAAATGGCTTCCGCCTCGTTACGCGCCTATCGAAATGGAGAAAACACACTGGAAGAACGCCAGCATATTGTGTTGGATTATTTAAACACCGTGCCACTGGCAGGCAAGGAAAATTACGGCGAGGTCAATGGCCTGGGTGATGGCATGCGCGTCTGGTACGGACGAAATTTCGATTCCTTTAATCACCTGCTGCAGGACCAGAATGCCAAAGAAAATCCCCTTGAGAATAAGGCCCTTGCCTACAAGCAGGCATTGTCATTATTCGTCGCACAACGCCGCCCGAGTTACTATCTGGGCGATGGTATAGATAGGCTGGAACAGCTTACCAACAGCCATCTGCGCATACTAGCAAAGGAAGCCATCATCTCGCCGGAACTCCGGGATGCGGCCCTATCCTTAAAACTCAAGCTCAGTGATGATGCCGTGCAAACCCATACCTCTTACGTCGCCCGCAAGGCCTCCAACGCATTGCGAATACATCTATCCTCATTACTTGGCGTCCCGCGTCTTTACGATCTGGATCGCTACGATCTGACAGCCGGCAGCACCCTAAACATCAGCGGGCAGCGGGCAGTCGTTAACTTGCTGGACAGCCTCAAATATCCAGAGGGCATTGCGAGCGCTGGTTTGTATGGCAGGCATTTACTTAAGAGCAGCAATGATCCTGAAAAGCTGGTGATCAGCTTTACCTTATTTGAGCGCGGAGAAGAAGCCAATTACCTGCGGGTACAAACAGACAATTATGATCAGCCATTTGACATCAACGAGGGCTCCAAACTGGATATGGGATCAACGGCCAAGCTGCGCACGCTGATTACCTATCTTGAAATTATCGCCTCACTGCACCAACGCCATTCCGACAAATCAGCCGCCGAACTCCAAAAAATTGAAGTAGACCCCAAGGATGTTCTCACGCGCTGGGGGCTGGATTATCTGGCAACCGCAAAGGATCGAACTCTCAGACCCATGCTGGAAGCCGCGATGGACAGACCGTATTCCGCCAATGCCTCCGAATCCTTTTATACCGGCGGTGGCGTGCATAGATTTCAGAATTTTCGCCCCGAAGACAACTACAAGGTAATGTCGTTACGCGAAGGATTCCGCAATTCGGTAAATCTGGTATTTATACGACTGATGCGCGATGTAGTGCGCCACTATATGTTTCAAGTTCCGGGCATGAATACCAAGCTACTAGGGGATACAAACGATCCGCGTCGAGATACTTATCTTGCCAAATTTGCCGATCAGGAAGGACGGGAATTCATTTACCGATTCTACAAAAAATATCATGGCATGACCGCCGCCCAAGCTAAGGAATCCTTATTTCAGGAGAAATTTCATACCGGCAAACAGCTTGCAAACATCATACGCAGCATTGAGCCTAAAGCATCCTTGACACAATTCATCACTGAAATGCGTCAATACCAATCCGGAAATAAACTATCAGATTATCAACTAAAAAATTTATTCGAGCAGTACGCCAGCGAAAAATGGTCTCTTCCCGACCGAGGCTATATGTCCGGGGTTCATCCGCTTGAACTCTGGCTGGTTGGATTTTTACAACAAAATCCTGATGCAAGTCAGTCACAAGTTATTGCGGCAAGCCGCGAACAACGACAGGAAGTCTATAGCTGGCTGTTCAATACCCGCTACAAGAACACTCAGGATGTACGCATACTCAACTTGCTGGAAGAAGAGGCATTTCTGAAAATCCTGCACGCATGGCAAAAACTTGGCTATCCCTTTGAACTATTAACACCCTCCTATGCCACCGCATTGGGAAGTTCCGGCGACCGACCCGCCGCACTGGCAGAACTAATGGGAATTATCGTTAACAAGGGCATAAGAAAACCGGCCGTACGGGTCAGATCGCTGGCTTTTGCGGTCGATACACCCTATGAAACCCATCTTGAATTACAGACCGGCAAGACGGAACGGGTAATCAGATTTGAAGTAGCAGAAGTAGTCCGCAATGCACTTATTGATGTAGTGGAAAATGGCACTGCAATACGCATCAAGAATGCTTTCACCCGTCAGGATCGCAGCATTATGGAAGTCGGAGGAAAAACCGGCACTGGAGATCACCATTTCGATATTTACGGCACCCAAGGACAACTGGTTTCTTCACGAGTGGTAAACCGCTCTGCCATCTTTGTATTCCTGATTGGCGAACGATATTTCGGCACGGTCACAACATACGTCCCCGGCACAGCCGCTGCCGATTACGAATTCACCAGCACTTTTTCGGTACAACTCCTGAAAGCACTGGCACCGGCACTTATGCCCATACTGGACGAGCAGAATGCCGACACACAGCATCAATGCCTGAGGTCGGAATAGCGTCACCAAATAAAACAATGCCACTATTCCGCGAGAAACTACGGCATATTCAGTAACGTGACTTAACGTCCCCGTCCCATACCACCGCCCTGGCCACCGCCTTGACCTCTGCCCATGCCCATACCACCGCGCTCAGGCGGATTATCGGGGATTGAAACCCCCTTCTCCTTCGCTCTTTCTTTCATCCTTTCGTGATGCTCCTTACGCACTTCCTTTTTCTCTTCGACTGTAGCCGCATTACGCATCTGTTCGCGATGCTCGCGCTGCTCTTCCTGCGTCATTAATTGCCTACCTGTTGTCTGTTCGACTCGGGACGGTTCCTTTACCGCCTCATCTGCGGCGAATGGTATGCCCGATGAAACCATCAACCCCGCCGTAAATGCTGACAAAATAATTTTCTTGTACATTTTGCACCTCCAGTTATGATCAACAAATGAAACGAACCTACATACTATTCCAAATTTAACACTATTCAAATCGGACGCTTGATAGTTACTGCACCACGAATTTGACCCGGACTATAACCTGTCGCCTTGTCATTTGGATATTCTTCAGTCAAGCGCGTCTTGACATCCGATGATATTTGCTCAGCATTACCATGGCATGCTGTACAACCTGGCTGTACAGCAATAGCCTTCATATAACGAAAATACTTTCCGGCTGGTTCCTGTACGATTTCTGCCATTTCCATTGCTTCGGGCTTTTCTCCCCTTGCGACACGAGCATCAAATTCCTGTAGTGTTTTCTGTTCCCATGCGTCTGGTGTTCCCAGTAATGGATTACGTACTTTCAAACTGACCCGCGACAACTTCCAACCTGTTTTTCGTGAAATATCATTGGCCATTTGCGGTGCAACATCCTTGCAAACGATAACGCCGGATTCTGGCCCGCCTTCGCTGACTGCCTTTTTATTGGCGGCTCCCAGTTGCATTAAAAAAGGCATAGCCACAGAACGGCTCTCCGACTGATAAACACTTAAATCCTCTGCAAAACTTACCGAAGGAATCAGTAACAGCAAAGCCAACAAGGTGATTTTGTTATTCATAATCATCATTATCCAAAGAAAAGTAATGCCGGTAATATAGACAAAGTAAATCTCCATGTATGTGAGAAACATCACATAACTTCCGATAGAAAAAATTATCAGTTGAATCGGCTATACCTGCATACTGGAAAAGCTTACGCAGACATACTCACAAACATCCATAATGCGATATAAAGAGCCTCTACTCTGAACATACACCTTTGATCACACGGTATACCGCGATCACTTTGGAAAAGGAAATATCATGTTAAAGCTAATTCTGATTTGCTTTATATCCATTCTGCCCATGGGAAGCTATGCCCAACCGGACATTCCACCTATTGCAAAAAACGATGCGCAAAATCTGCTTTCCGCCTTTATGGCCTATACCGACTTACGCGTTCGTTCCGTTCAACAGAATCTCGAAATCCTTGCCTCCACAGCAGAAGTAAAGTCTGGCAGCTGGGATGAAATGAAAGAGTTACTGAGCACCTATCAGGCATCGGATGAGGGACTCATAGCCTGGTATGCCTACCCCGATGGAACGTATTACACCGCAGACAAGGGACTAAGCTCTGCAAAGCTGAATGATAGAGATTACTTTCCCGGACTGATGAAAGGAAAGAAAGTAACAGGCGCGCTTGTGATCAGTAAAAGTACAAACCGCCGCTCTGCCGTCATCGCGGTTCCTGTCAAGTTGAATGGCCAAGTTGTTGGCGCATTGGGTGTATCGGTGTTTCTGGACTATCTAGCCAATCAGGTGGATGCCATGTTCAATTTTCGGACAGATGCCTCATTTTTCAGCTTGTCACAAAATGGCTTAACCGTACTGAACAAGAAAACCGAGCGCCACTTACTTGATCCACGAGAACAGGGAAGCGAAACACTGACAAAAGCCATTAATCAAATTTTGTCAGGAACCTCGGGAGAGGTAAATTACGAGTTTGACAACATGCAAAAGCAAGCTATTTACCGAACCTCTCCGGTTACCGGATGGAAATTTGCCATAACGATCAACAATAACTTGAAAGAATAGCCCCAAACTTCGCCCGATTTAAACCTATAACATACCCCTTTCAGCAAAGGATAACGTTTGTCCTACGGCAACTACAAAATGGTCAAGGACACGTACATCTACCAGTGCGAGCGCCTGTTTCAACGCATTGGTTAATAACTGATCGGACTGACTGGGTTCGGCTACTCCTGAAGGGTGGTTGTGCGCCAGAATCACGGCGGCGGCATTATGCGCTAATGCACGCTTGACGACTTCACGCGGATAAACACTAGTTTGACTCAGTGTCCCCGTGAACATTTCTTCAAAGGCAATCACGCGATGTTGAGTATCAAGAAACAACACCAAAAATACTTCCTGATGGCGCCCGGCCAATAGCAGTTGCAAGTATTCACGTACGACTCGTGGCGAATTCAAGCTGTCGCCGCGCCTGAGTTCTTCCTGCAAAGCCCGTCTGGACATTTCCAGCACAGCTTGTAGCTGTACGAATTTTGCCGGGCCCATGCCTTTGGTTTCACAAAAATCATCAAGAGCGGCTGCAAATAGTGAATTCAGGCTGCCGTATCGAGCCAGCAACTCTCGTGCAAGATCAACCGCACTCTTACCCACCACACCGGTACGCAGGAATATCGCAAGCAATTCGGCATCGGACAATGCATCGGCTCCACGAGCCAGCAGTTTTTCGCGGGGCCGCTCACCTTCAGGCCAATCAACTATACTCATAATTACCTCCGTAAAATATACACAGGGAATATCCAGACCTGAAGAAAGCCCAAATCCATGCAATACAGATTGTGCTTAAAACCCACCAACAATAACTACCTTGCAGATTCCGGGCTGCTCCCCTATCCTATCGGCAACCGCCTATAACCATATCGCTTAAACGTGTTCACTATTTATCGCTATGCCTCATTTTTCCTGTTTGCACTAACAACGGGATGCGCCAGCCTTACGGACCAAGCCGAGCCACCGATTGCGGTGCCTCCCGTCAAGACAACGCCTGTCAAACCTACCAAACCAACCCAGGAAAAACCAACAACGCCCCCCTCCCCAGCAAAGATTACGACCCCTCCCGTTGTTAAACCGGCAGTCTTGACCGATCAACAAGTCATTGAACACATCATCAAGCTATTACCCGCACAACTTCAGGACCAGGAAGGATGGGCAGTGGATATGCAAACAGCCTTCAAGGCCTTGCAAATTCAACCCGGCACCGAAAATATCTGTGCGGTCATATCCATTATTGATCAGGAATCAAGCTTCCAAGCTGATCCAGTCGTACCGAAACTGCCAACAATAGTCCGGCAGGAAATTGAGCAACGACGATTGAAATACGGCATACCCCAAACCGTTGTCGACTGGATGCTTTCCACGACCTCCAGTGATCGGCGCAGCTACAACCAACGGATAGACGCACTTAAAACCGAAAAGGAACTCAGCGATCTGGTCGAAGAAATCGTCGCACTGGTACCCGCAGGTAAAAAATTGTTTTCCAACTACAATCCGGTGCACACGGGGGGAGCCATGCAAGTTAGCGTCGATTTTGCCGAAGCGCATGCTCGCGCCAGACCTTACCCTTATCCCGTCAAAAAGGCTTTGCGCGATGAAGTTTTTTCCCGGCGCGGTGGTATCTATTTCGGGACCGCTATTTTGCTCGACTACCCCACCGTTTACGACAGCATAATTTATCGTTTTGCCGACTTCAATGCAGGTCGTTACAGCAGTCGCAATGCCGCATTCCAATTGGCACTATCTCGCTTAAGCAAAAAGCCTCTAATGACGGATGGAGATTTGTTGCGCTATATAAACGGTGCCATTTCATCTGAACCAAGTTCTACTCTGAAAGCACTTTATTCCATCAGCAAAAAGCTCAATATGAGCAATGCCGAAATACAACATGATCTGCAACTCGAAAAATTTTCAGCCTTCGAACGCAGTACACTTTATACTCGGATGTACGCGCTATCCGATCAAGCTGGCATTCTGCCTCGATTCTCCATGCCCGAAATAAACCTGAAGAGTCCCAAGTTCAGCCGAAAACTAACGACCAAATGGTTCGCCAACCGTGTATATAAACGTTATAGAAACTGCTTACAACACTAGCGCGCGTATTGAATATATTGACAACCTCTCTTTCAAATTCAGGAATATGCCAATCAATTCATAACGACATGATACGCGTTCGGTAGTTTCGATGACGTGTTTTCTTGTAAGATGCACGACATGACAAAATCACCTATTTCCATAGTATTGGGCATCACTGGCGGCATCGCAGCTTACAAGGCAGCGGAGTTGTTGCGCCTGCTGATAAAGCAGGAAATTTCAGTACAGGTCGCGATGACCGATGCCGCCTGTCATTTCATCACACCTACCACTTTACAGGGCCTATCAGGAAAACCCGTATACTCCGACCAGTGGGATACACGCATTTCCAACAACATGGCGCATATCAACCTGAGCCGCAACGCAGATGTGATCGTCATTGCACCCGCAAGTGCCGACTTTATAGCCAAATTGGCACATGGTCAGGCCGACGATTTACTTTCCACGCTGTGTCTGGCTCGCAACTGTCCATTACTCGTTGCACCCGCGATGAATCGCGAGATGTGGCAGAATCCGGCCACTCAACGCAATATAGCCCAACTAATTGCCGATGGCGTACAGGTACTCTGGCCGGAGCGCGGTATGCAAGCCTGCGGCGAAGAAGGCATGGGTCGAATGCTTGAACCTGCGCAATTACTTCAGTCCATCACGGCAGCGCTCCAACCCAAACTATTACCCGGCAAAAAAGTTCTCATTACCGCAGGCCCGACCTACGAACCGATCGATGCCGTACGCGGCATTACCAATCGCAGCTCAGGAAAAATGGGTTATGCCATCGCTCAAGCCGCCGTCGAAACAGGCGCTGAGGTAATCTTGATATCGGGGCCTACATCGCTACCCACACCGCAACTGGTTAAACGAGTTGATGTGCAGACTGCCGAACAGATGTTTAATGCCGTTATGCAACATGTCGATACCTGTGATATTTTCATCGGGGTCGCTGCCGTAGCCGATTACCGGGTCGCTCAAATTAGCGAGCAAAAAATCAAGAAGAGCAATGCCAGCCTCAGGCTGGAACTCGTGCCCAATCCCGACATTCTGGCGCAGGTTGCCTCAAGAGCCAACCCGCCATTTTGCGTCGGCTTTGCCGCTGAAAGCGAGAAACTGCTTGAATACGCAGAACAAAAACGACGTGCCAAAAAACTTCCCCTGCTGGTAGGAAATCTAGCTCAACAAGCCATAGGCAGCGATGAAAACGAATTAATCCTGTTTGACGATAGCGGCAACCAGGTATTACCTCGTGCCGACAAGCTGACGCTTGCCAGACTGTTGATACAACATATTGCGCAACGAACCAAAATACTGGAAACATAGATATTTCACATGATTGCAGATTATTTCTTCTTACAACTAGAACTGACTCTGGGAGCTCCTCTATGAAACACTTGAACGTGGACGTAAAAATCCTTGATCCCCGTTTGCACGACAACATGCCCGGCTATGCCACAGCAGGTTCGGCAGGCATCGACTTACGTGCATGTATCGAAGGCAATATAGTTATTCAGCCCAAGCAATGCGAGTTAATTCCCAGCGGGATCGCCATACACCTGTCCAGCCCGAATTATGCAGCGATGATATTACCGCGCTCCGGCTTGGGGCATAAGCACGGCATCGTTTTAGGCAATCTGGTGGGACTGATTGATTCGGACTACCAGGGACAAATTTTCGTTTCGCTGTGGAATCGTAGCCAGATTCCTTTTACACTGATGCCGATGGAACGCATGGCACAACTGGTCATCGTGCCTATTATGCAAGCCAAGTTCAATATCGTGGAAGAGTTTCCGTTAAGTCAACGAGGTACTGGCGGTTTTGGCAGCACCGGAAAACATTGATATAACGCCAATCCGGATCCGTCACACGATCAACGTTAACCCGTATAACAACAATATTTCTTATAATTATCTAGTCTGACAACAGTCAGAACTATCTATGACTTCGGCATTTTCATTTATGGTAGAGTCGCCCGGATAGAACGTCACGGTGACATGGAGAATCCACGCATGCGTTTGTTATTCACGTTATTCCTCATCAGCTTGCTGACCGCTTGCGCCAGCCCGAAATATACTATTGATGACGGGCGCAAAGTGGACGAAGCGCTGCTGGATCATATTCGTGCTTACGGACAGGGAGAGCGTATCCTCCGCCCCGCAATTGCCCGTTCATCGGCCTTACAGGATGACAAATGCGACACCCAATGGGAACTGCCGTTTTCGGTAGCCTCCAGCTATGATGCAAATGAGAATGATCGTGTTGCATGGGTGAGGGCATTAGGTGTGGACGAACGCCTAACGGTTGTTTCCACATCTCCTAACAGCCCGCTGCAACTAGGTGACAAAATTGAAGAAATTGCCCTTCTGAAAAATGACGACACCGAAAAAATGCTGCTGCGTCTGGCAGAACTGCGCGATACCGGACGCCCTTTTGACGTCAGGCTCTCAACCAAGAAAACCGTAAAGATTCAGCCCTTCAAAGTCTGCCGGGGTTATACCCGACTGGCCCCACCGAATTCTCCCGAGACGCAGGATTACCACTGGCTGCTTACCATTCACCCGCTGGAGGTCGTGACCAATGCAGACCTGACCGACGATGAAGCATTATGGATGGTGCTATGGGCCCAGGGGCTGTCCGAAGAAGGTGGCGTTCGTATGAAAACCTACCACTACGGCACACAAGTTGTCGGTACGATGTATAGCCTGTTTACGATCGCATCCGGCCTCAAGGGAGTGTCATTGGCAGCCGAAGCCGCCCTCAAGGTTGCGAAATCCACGGCAACCAGTTACGCCAGTTCACTCATCAGAAACCAGCTAGTCAATCAGGCTACCGCCGTCGTCCAAAAAATGACCCAGCAACAGGTAATGAATGCCATGCAACAAGCTGCGGCCAACCGAAGTTCATTATCCGGCATCGCCTGGATGGCTTCAACGGTATTTGAAGAAGCCGATGCATGGGCTTACGTCCGTCTCGAAAAACTGAATGCCAACCCGCTTGCCGGCTTCTCGCTGCATCAAAAATTGATTGAACGTGGCTTAACCGCCAATTCCATGGCATTTGACCCGGAACGCTTGAAGGCGCTAAATAAGATAGCTGAAGACAAGGGCCGGAGCGATGATGTCGTCGCCATACTGCAAGGAATCAAACCTGAGGATTTACACTTTGAATTAGCCGACATGCCACTGGCTTCTGCACCTACGGCTTTTTCGTATGAGGATACTCAAGATGCGAATATCGGCAATCAACCTTTTGCACACGGATTAATCGACGGCATGTTGAATATGCCGCTTGCTTCTGCGGACTCAAAATAACAAGGCATGAACCCACGATTTAATATGATGCAAACAAGCATTTATCTGAAGAAATCCGGATCGCAACCTGATTTGGCGCTAAAATCTTTTCCGTCCGTTACGTTTCTTACTCGCCTGGGATGGCTATTGCTGTTGCTAAGCGTTCCATGGTGCGCTCGGGCGCAATCTCCTGACACGACCAATACACCACTTTTATCTGCCCCGGTAGCCGTTAAGTCCGCAGAATCAGTCAATCAACCTGCATCTGAACCTGTTCCCATATCGACACCCGAGCCAGGAAATGCTTCGGAGACTAAGGCAAACGAAATACTCGTCGCACCTTCTGAACAAGCCCCTATTCCTACTGCCGAATTAAGCACTGCCGCGAATCGAACCGGCGAACCCACAAATGAGGCAGGGCTTGCAGCTCCTGAAACTACCCCCACTCAATCGCTGGCAATTGAATCTGTAAATTTTCCCGCTACAGAAAGCATCTCGCCTCCGATTCAAGTGCAGATGTCTCCCCCCGAACCCAAGCCGGTCCCCGAAGGTTGCAGACCGTTAACACTCAAGGCGATGGCCGCTGACGTAAAGGCTTTTACCGCTCAATCTCAAAAGCTCGAACTAACTGATCAGGCACAAATTTTTGATGAGGCGATAAAACTTTGGGCTAAGGCCGTAGAACAATGCTCAGGAAGCGAAAAGGAGGATGCACAACGTAATCTTGCAGACAGTCAGAAGGTACGCGCCGGAATTAACGAGAAACTGGATTCCGGCCCCCAATGTACCGCCTCACACAAGAATGCCGATGCCTTGCAGGACATGGCTCGCAAGGCTCTGGGCGAACGCCGCTGGAATTATGCCTCCATGCTTTTCCACAAGTCGGAAAACATGTGGGAGCTGGCTGCCGAACTTTGTAGCGGCAGCCAGCAGCAGCTTGCAAAGCAACATCATGATGAAGCTGCCATTGATGGGCATAATGCCAAATTCTGCGCCCCCCTATTCGACGCCGCACGCGAACAAACACAGAAACTGAGATCTTCGGCTACCGTTCTATCTCGCGAAGACAAACAGGAAATTTCCATGCTTGCAGAAACCCTGTGGCGAGAAGCCGTCAACCGCTGTCAGGGGAATATGGTGCAGGACAGCGCTAGAAATAATGCTCAGGCACTTGCTCGTGAGCGCGGCACACCATGGGTTCCGCGTGAAATACCTCCGACCCTGATACCTGAAACTGAAAAGGCAAATACGGTTTTAGCAGAAGTGCGCACAATACCTGATGTACAGCCTACACCCGTTACAGCTAAACCAAACACGGTGCCCGCGGCAGCATTAAAGGTCAACACAGCCGAAATCAAAAAATCAAACGCTTTGTCAGCCATTTCAACTACGGATGTCGCCTCCGTAATTCCTACCGCACTTGCAGCTTCGGCGATTACCAGACCACCCGTAGTCTCCGTGCAAACGCAACTTGTGACGCCGCTTGCCAATCCAACCGTTCCCGCTGTTATTACCCCGCCCCCTGTCCAAGCTCCTACAGTTCAAAATCCACCAACTCAATTTCTCAATCCTGTAATAGTAGCCACAACCACACCGAAGCGGCCAGCAAACACATTAAGTATTACTTCTTCAACTCCAGTTTTTTCAGATAAAACAGTCCAAACAAATTCTCAAACCCCTGATACACATGTTCAAACTGAACAAATCGTAATTCCATCTACTGCAGATACCCAACCAGTTGTATTCAGCGCGGAAGATTCTGCAAAATTTTCCAATTTCTCCGGACTGTGTAAGGTGGTATGGGCCAATGGAGATGTTTTTCAGGGAGCCATGTTAAATGGTCAATTCCACGGCAAAGGCTTATTCGTCTGGGCCAATGGTGCCAGCTACGATGGTGACTGGAGATATGACAATCCGGAGGGGCAGGCTAAACTGAAATTTGCCAACGGCAATCAATACGAGGGTAGCGTAATCAACGGCAAGCCCCATGGTCAGGGCACGATGCGTTATTCATCGGGAGATACCTATGCTGGCAATTTCAATGCTGGCGATCCAGATGGGGCGGGCATTTACACATGGGAAAATGGTCAACGATTTGAAGGCATCTGGAATAATGGACACCCCAATGGCCTAGGTCGTACACAATTTCCATCTGGAGACGCTTACACAGGAAATTATGTTGATGGCGAGCCGGACGGTCTGGGTGAATATAACTGGGCCAATGGCGATAAACATGTCGGCAATTGGAAAGCAGGAAAAATGCACGGACAAGGCACATTTACCTGGAAAAATGGCAATCAATGGACCGGCAATTACGATAATGGCAAACAGGTCAATCCCGACAACCAAATCGCAACCAAGTGATTCGGTTGCCGATAACAAGCAATTTACTAATTCCGCCAGCATTACTCACCCGGCTTATTCACATTCCTCATCCATCTGCAACAGACGGTTAAATACCGTAGACTTTAGCTACCCCCGAAGAAAAGCCCGCAATGCGGGCTTTTCCTGATACAAAATTTCGCTTTTACCTAAATGCTGATTACCTACCGCTCCAGATTTAACTCCAGTTCGGTATTATCGCCGCGTCGCACCGAAACCTTCTCGGTCACCATATTGTATCCTGGCAGTTTTACACTGATTGCATGTATACCTGGCTCCATTTCCAGACGCATAGGAGAAAGTCCGAAATAAACCCCATCCAGATAAATCTTCGCGCGTGCCGGATTGGTATTCACAAGCAATAAGCCAGCGGTATCACTCGCATGCGGAATATAACTCGATGGTGGAATCCCACCGGTCTGAGCTACATTGCCAGGCATCGTTGCTATAACAGGAACGGGTGCGGCCATCGTTGGAGCAACATAAACCGTTACACCTGCTATAGGCTTGGTTCCCGGTGTCAAATTAAACAACTCGGGATGAGCCGCCATCAAGGACGCACTAATTGTCTCTACAGTTTTCCCGCTGGCAATTTTCAGTTCACTATTCAGATAATAAATTACATCTTCCTTGTTATTGCCTGAAACTCCGGCAAAACGTTCATTTTTCTCAACGACCAAACCAGACCAGACCACCTTTCCGGTTGCAACCTCTTTCAAGGTTGTCTCAATCGCGATGCTGATACTGTCCCGCTCCTTGACATCCAGAGTTAATTCCTTGACGACACCCGTTACCTCAAACAAGGCATTATTGGCTTGAACGCCCTCCATTACCTGATAACCATCTGCATCAAAACGCTTCTTGATTGCATTGGTCGCGATCAATGCAACATCCTCATCCATCAGTATTTCGCGTCCACTCAATCCACTAACGCGCGCTGTCAATTGCCCGAGATAACGCGGATTGCCAACTTTGCGCTGATCTACATAGTTGTTGACCCGCAATGTCGCCGCGTATTTAAGTACAGGACCATTGCTAGCTGCAGATTTTTTTGCACTACTGGCTTGCAGGGTATTGTCACCACCGCCGACCCATCCGCCTACCGTGTCTTTAACGTCCTTGACCGTTGAACAGCCTGCAACCGCAGACAACAGCAAAACCAGCGCAATACGTTGCGTCCATGACTTCATCAGCTTTACCTCGGGAGTTTTGATATGCAATTAATGTGGGATAACAGCTTCGATTTCGGCAAATGTACGCGCCAATTCGAAGCTTTGAACTTGGGCACCCAACTGACGGGCAATTTGCGTAATGGAGAACAAGCCACAGACAACCTGCCGGCCATCTGCACCTTCACTCACTACCAGTGCATGCTGACGGTTATGCTTCTTCATGGTAACAACAACTTCACCAACACTGGCACGCTGTACATCTTCAATTTTCAATGCTTCAAGTTCACGTTGCGTGCTCATGATATCGCGCACCATGATGTCTGCATGAGTTCCACCCATATTTTGCAAAAAACGCATCGGCTTTTCGCCCAGCACATCTGAAGCCGTCAACAAACCGGCAACCTGTTCGTTATCGTCCAGCACCAGCAACATACGAACACCATAACGGATCATCTTGGCATTGGCCTTATCCATGGGTGTCTTTGCACGAACGCTAACGACCGATACCTTGTTCAAATCGGTCATGACATTCAACGCCGGATCCGTCATCTTGACAATCTCGGGGAGCGCCTGAAATGGGCGAACAAACGATGCGCCTGTTTTTAATGGAATCGCTTTCAATTCGGTATATTCTTTAATCATGGTCATACTCCTAAATATTTACAAAATTTATCTATGTGCATGTTGCAAAAAAGGCTGTGTGCGAGAGCCGGTCTTGTTACTCCGTGGCTCAGGGAGATAACGAACCAACTCATTTAATGCCTTAGTATAAACATCGCGTTTGAATTCGATTACGGCTTGAATATCCAGCCAATAATCATTCCAGCGCCATGCATCAAACTCAGGCTGCGCACAAGCACGCAAACAGACATCACAATCACGTCCTACTAATCGCAACAAAAACCAAATCTGCTTCTGCCCTCGATAACCGCCACGAGATTCGCGCTTGCTCCAGCTTTGCGGGACTTCGTAACGCATCCAGTCACGGGTACGCCCCAGTATCTGCACATGCTCAGGCTTCAAACCGACTTCTTCGTACAACTCGCGATACATTGCCTGTTCCGGGTTTTCACCATGCTGTATACCGCCTTGCGGAAACTGCCAGGCATGCTGCCTGATTCGTTTTCCCCAGAACACTTGATTTTTGTCATTCGTGATAATGATGCCGACATTCGGTCGAAAGCCGTCTCGGTCTATCATTTGTCACTCTTATCAGGTTAATTTCAACTGGCGGATTCTTTCACATTTCGCCTTTATTGAAAAGAGAATATACGCTGCACCATCAATCCTCTGCGATATATATGTCAGATTCACTGCCGCTGAATCAAATCAAACGACAATGACGACATGCGCAAGTCGTCCATTCCCTGTAAAATTAAAACATCTGTCAACTATTCATCTACGAAATCATGCGTGTTTCACAGTTTTTCATCTCCACTCTCAAAGAAGCGCCTACCGAGGCGGAACTCCCCAGTCACAGACTAATGGTGCGTGCAGGCTATATCAAAAAACTTGCAAGTGGCCTGTATACCTGGATGCCACTGGGCTTGCGCGTCTTACGCAAGGTGGAAGCCATCGTGCGTGAAGAAATGAACCACAGCGGTGCCATCGAATTACTGATGCCAGCAGTGCAGCCGGCTGAATTATGGGCCGAAACCGGACGCTGGGAAGTATTCGGCCCGCAAATGCTGAAAATCAAGGACCGGCACGAAAACCAGTTCTGCTTCGGTCCGACACACGAAGAGGTAATCACTGACATCGCACGCCGTGAAATTCGCAGCTATCGTCAACTGCCGATCAATTTTTACCAGATTCAAACCAAATTCCGCGATGAAGTACGTCCACGATTCGGCGTAATGCGCGCACGCGAATTCCTGATGAAGGATGCTTACTCGTTTCATGCCGATTTCGCCAGCCTGGAACAAACCTACGCGACCATGTATGACACTTACAGCCGAATTTTTACCCGCACTGGCTTGTTGTTCCGTGCCGTTGCCGCCGACACCGGTGCCATAGGTGGCAGTGGCTCACACGAATTTCACGTATTGGCCGAGTCTGGAGAAGATGCACTCGCGTATTGCCCGACATCAAATTATGCTGCGAATGTCGAACTTGCAGAAGCCATTGCTCCCGAAAAAATGCATCCCTCCACTGTTGCACAAATGGAAAAAGTCATTACCCCGGGTCAAAAAACCATAGAAGAGGTAGCGACTTTCCTCAATGTTTTACCACAACAGATCATAAAATCCATCGCTGTGGTTGATATTGAGAGTCGATTCACGCTGCTGCTACTGCGCGGCGATCATCAACTCAATGAGATCAAGACCGCTAAAGTGATAGGCGAATTCCGTTTTGCCAGCGAAGAGGAAATCAAGACT
Organism: Burkholderiales bacterium; assembly: GCA_038206935.1. Taxonomy (GTDB): domain Bacteria; phylum Pseudomonadota; class Gammaproteobacteria; order Burkholderiales; family Gallionellaceae; genus Gallionella. The sequence goes on along the minus strand of JBBRAJ010000013.1, from coordinate 81,250 downwards.
CATATGAACTGCCGCTCGGGTTACATCGGCCCGGTGCAACTCAATGGGTCAGGCAATCATGTGGGAATACGCATTCTTGCCGACCGTTCAGCTGCCGCCATGAGCAACTTTGTTTGCGGTGCCAATGACGATGGCTTCCACTACACCGGCGCCAACTTTGGTCGCGATGTTCATCTGGATGAAGCCAATGTACATGATTTGCGCAATGTCGTTTCAGGAGACCCCAGTCCTGATGGAAATGGGTCATTGGAAATCTGTCGCGGCATTGAGGTCGGTCACATCTTCCAGTTGCGTACCAAATATGCTGAAAGTATGAAAGCCACCTTTCTCGATGCACAAGGTAAATCACAAACTCTGGAAATGGGCTGCTACGGCATCGGGGTTTCACGCATCGTCGCCGCCGCCATTGAGCAAAACCACGACGAACGCGGCATTGCATTACCTGCCGCCATTGCACCTTTCCAGATTGTCATTGTCCCTATAGGCATGAACAAGAGCGAAGCCGTACGCGATGCCGCAGAGCAACTGTATACAGAACTGCAATCCGCTGGCATTGAAGTTTTACTTGATGACCGCAACGAACGGCCCGGCGTGATGTTTGCCGATATGGAACTGATCGGCATTCCTCACCGTATTGTCATCGGCGAACGTGGCCTTAAGGAAGGAATGTTTGAATATCAGGGACGACGCGATTCATCTGCCGAATCAATCCCTATGCAAGACGCATTAAAATTTTTAAGATCCAGACTTTAGCAATCGAGGAATTTTCAGGGTGCAAAAATTAAGCAGAAATTCCGACCGCACTAAAACAAAGGCTTGGCATAACCACCTCGCCGTTTTATACGCGCGCCGCTATTCTCGCACCTCCGCTCTGTTGCTCATGCTTTTTTTCACCTCCAACTCCGACGCCGGCGAACAATCGTATTCACCGCTTTCTGCCAGCGTACGCGCCGTCTTGCAACACAGCGTATCAGATATGGCCGCACCTAAACTGGCTTTTGCCACTCAATATGAAGCGGATTCATGGCTGAATGCGATGTCCCGACGGCTAAAAAAACGCCTGCCAGATGAGAGCTACCGCAAGGATTTTCTCAGCACGGTTCATTACGAAGCGACTCGTGCAGGCCTGGATCCGGAACTGGTACTCGGGCTGATTGAAATTGAAAGCGGCTTTAACAAATATGCCGTTTCCCGTGCGGGTGCACGAGGTTATATGCAGGTTATGCCTTTCTGGGTAAAGGAAATCGGCACAGACGAACACAACCTGTTTCACTTGCGTATCAACCTGCGCTATGGCTGCACCATATTACGTCACTATCTGGACATTGAAAGAGGCAACCTGTTTCGCGCACTAGGCCGCTATAACGGTAGTCTGGGGCGCCCCGAATACCCCAATCTGGTACGCGCCGCATGGCATAACCATTGGACCTTGCCTCCCATTACCGTCAGTGGCAATACGACACCGGCCGGTTAATGCAAACCTTAATGACTCTGTGAAACAAATGGACTGTTGATATAGGCTTCAACACTTTGCTGTGTCAATTCACCCGCCTGATAGCTGACCAATTCACCGGACGGATTATATAAATAGCTGGTAGGAAATACTTCCAGTTTTCCTATTTGTGCCGCGATCGTGCGGGTGCCTCGTACGATCGGGTAATTGATGCTATGCGCCTCAACAAAATTAGCAATCATCTTGTTGGAACCACTTTCCATTGCAATACCGATCACCACCAAATCCTTGTCCCGGTGCACACGATGCAGGCTGATCAACTCAGGTATTTCACTCAGGCAAGGGGCACACCAGGTCGCCCAAAAATTTACCAATACCCACTTGCCACGATAATCAGCCAATCGCTGTGATTTACCCTGCATATCCTCCAATACAAAATCGCTTGCAAAACAGGACGGCGGCAACAGCAACATAGACCATATCAACAAGCTGAACCGGAAATAAGCCAAAACCTTAATGCCCTTTCTTGCCTGATTTACCGGAATTATCCGGCTCAACCGGTTCCACCTCAACCGCCTCAGCCACCTCGCCATGCTCGGAGGCATGCGTAAAATACAGCGCCAATGCAATCAGGGCGATACTCGCACCGAAGTACACCAGATCCAACGGTGTAGCCACATGCATATTCAACGCCTCCTCGAACAGAGTAACGATCATGATCATCAGTATCACCTTGGCCAAGCGTGATTTAAGATCATCAAGATTATTGATTACCAGTATTTTGCTGGAAGATTTGGTGCCGTGCGCCTGATTAATGTCGCTGATAAACAACTCATACAAACCCAGTGAAAAAATCAGCATCACCGAGGCTAGCAAATAGCCATCAACCACTTCCACGATATGTGAAACCGTACTGTCATGCAATATTTTGCGTGCTTCCGCAGTCAAGCTGGGATCGGCGTAGTGAAGCGCATGACTGAACAAATACATGACATCCACTGTCGCCATATAAAAAATCGCAAAACCGGCAAACAAACTACCGATCACAGCCGAAAGAATTACAAAACGACTGTTCCACAAAGCGCCTTCAAATAAATTTTCAATAAATTTCATATTCTGTATACCGCAAAAAAAATCGTTATGTATTAAATCGTAATTAGGCTTCTCGGGCAAGCCTTTCACTAGATGAGAAGTTAACGTCCCCAGATAATCCGCTCCTTGCGCCGACTGAATTCTTCCGGCGTGATCAAGCCCTCCTTTCGCATTGCAAACAAAGTACGCATCGCTCTGGCTGCATCAGCAATCTCCGAGGTTGAACTGGAAGACCGCTCATGAGTAGTTACCTGCGCACAAGGTGCTTGATCATCATTATTCTTGGCAGGTTCAGGCTTTGCGTTACCACATTCCGCCGCCAGAACTTGCTCCTGCCCCGCTAATTGCTGTTTGACCTGTGGTTGCTGACCAGCCTGCTCTCGGGCAGCCCTATTAACCTGTTCGGCTACGCCCTCAACTTGCTTATCCGCAACCGGGGGCCTAGTAGCAGAATGATGCTTGTCCGCTATCTGCTCAGCCACCTGCTGCTTGGCTGAACGAGCCTTCATTACCTCGCTGACTCTGGCATCTATAGCTTCTTCCTTACTCCGCACCGGGGGTGCTTCCAGGGATGCCGAATAAGTACACGTTGTACCTGCCAGCAGCAATGACAAAGTCATCAGAATGCGAAATTTCATACTATTTCTCACCATATAAAATTAAATGAAGTACTAGCGCCGCTCTACCCACCAAATCATTCCAACTCCCATCAACAGGAATAGCCCCGTCATTGCGGAAGCGCTAAGTAACGGCTGCCAGTCATTCAATGAACCAAGACTGGCAAGCAAGCGACCCGCAAAGTGAAATACCAGTCCCAGCACAATACCCATAAATATCATCACACTAATTCCACCGCTACGCCGCTGGTAGGACGCAAATGGCAAAGCCAGCACCATCATAACCAGCAATGCAAACGGATAAATCAGTTTATTCCACATCGCAATTTCGTAACGGGCACTTTTTTGCCTGTTCTCCTTAAGATGTGACGCATATTTATACAAGTCATAAGCGGACATTTGCTCGGGAACTACCAACATAACACTCAATATTTCCGGTGTCAGCACAGAAGTCCAACTCATGCTTTGTCTGGAATGAACCGTCACGCCATGCTTGTTGAATCGCGTTTCTGATACTTCGCCCAGCAGCCAGTTCCCCGGTTTAACATAGTTCGCATGTTTGGCATTGATGATATTTTGCAAATGATAGCTGTCATCGAAACTGTAAATTTCAACATCGAATAAACTGGTATCAGGCATCACGCTTTTTACGTTCACGAATTTACCGCCATCCTTTACCCAGACACCTGAACGAAACGCCTGCAAGGAAACCTCGGCGTTCTGCGCCTGCAATCGCAACTTTTGCGCCAACCGTTCACTGGGCGGTGCAATCATTTCACCGCAAATGAAACTCAGCACCACCATAGGCAGTGCAATCTTGCCAAGCGCTGCCAGCATCTGCCTAGTGGACGCACCCGACGCACGAAAGATGGTTAATTCTGAATGTGACGCTAATTGCACCAGCGCGAAAATGGTACCGACCAATACGGCTACCGGAAACAATTCATAAATATGCCCGGGAATAGTCAGCAGCACGAATAGCAATACATAACCCAGACTGTATTGCCCCTGCCCCATCACGTTAAGTTCATGAACCAGATCCAGGAAGGCAAACAACATGATAAGCGCGGAAAACACCAGTGCCACACTGGCATAAATCTCTCTGGCAAGGTAACGGGTCAATAACCTCATTTTCCTAACATCCTGCGTAACGAGAATAACGACATGCGACGATGGAACATCAACACGGCAATCATTAACATCAGCGCATGAATTCCCCACAAACCGATACCGGGCGACAATTTGCCCTGCCCTACCCACGCGTTGGTCACGCTAATCATATTGCTGTACATCATATACAACACAATGGCGATAATCAGATTCAGCGAACGACCTGCACGCGGATTAACAAAGCTGAGTGGAATCGCCATCAAGGTCAGTACCGCCGCACTGAGCGGTAAACCCAATCGCCATTCCAATTCAGACAGATTCCATTTGGTGGGATTGCGCCATAACTCCATCGTCGGCATCGTGCGCGCATTCGGCGGTGCTTTTTTAGCTGCGACACTTTCAATACGCATCGCATAACGCTCGAACTCCACGATGCGATAATCTCGCTGCCCCGGCGTTCCTTCGTAGCGCGTACCATTCAACAGCACCAGAAATCGATCTCCATTCGGCATGGTTTCCTGATAACCCTGTTTCGCCACCATGGTTCCCAATTTGGCATTCTGCACCGACCGCACAAAAATATTCCCTACCCGATTGGAACCCAGATCAACCTTTTCAACAAAATACACCCTGTCCGCCTGATTCGACTCGCGAAACATGCCTGGCACTACCGAGGCAACATCATCACGGCTCTCCAGTTTGCTCTTGAACTGACTGGCCATTTGTAATGCCCAAGGTGATAACACCAAACTTAACAAGGCAATTAACAATACCAATGGCGCGGCATACCAAAAAACCGGACGTATCCAGCGCGTCAGACCGAGCCCCGAACAAAACCACACCACCATTTCGCTATCGCGATAACAGCGCGACAACGTAAGCAGAATAGAGATATACAAACTAATGGAAAGCAAAACAGGCAAATAATTCAACGCACTAAAGCCCAGCAAGGCCAGCACACCCTCAACAGCCAGTTTTCCACTAACGGCTTCACCCAGAAAGCGAATCAACTGACTGATCAACACGATGCCCATCAAAATGGCGAATACCAGCACACCATTACCCGCAAACTCGCGCACCAGAGCACGATGAAACAGGCTCTGACGAAACAACTTTGACTTTATGCGGTTAGTTTGCGGATAATCGGGCATTGGAACGAACTATTCAATTGGAGAGCAACGCGTGGAATTTAGCATAAAACAATGTAGTCCGGACAAAGCTCGTAGCTCATGTGCCGTATTAGGCATATTTGAAGGCGGCAAGCTTACTCCTGCGGCACAGATACTTGACCATTCCTGCGGACAACTAATTAGCAAACTAATCGCGCGCGGCGACATGACAGGAAAAGTCGGCAGCACACTGATGCTACACACGCTCACCGATATTACGGCAGAACGCGTGATGCTGGTCGGACTCAGCAAGGAAGATGAACTCTCTGCTAAATCTTATCTGGAAATGCTGCGTGCTACCTTTGCTGTACTAAATAAATCCAACTTCAAGGATGCGACTCTATACCTGACTGAATTACCGGTAAAAGATCGCGACCATATCTGGAATATCAATCAGACTGTTCTGATTGCCGCCGAATCGCTATACCGCGGTGACCAACTCAAGAGTAAACCCGCAGACAAACCCAGTTTACGCAAAATAACGCTGGGCTGCGCCGTGAAACCGGACAGCGCAGCGCAGACTGCCATACGTCAGGCCAGCGCGATTGCCCATGGCATGAAACTCAGCAAAGACCTGGGCAACCTGCCCGGCAACATCTGCACCCCGGGCTATCTTGCCGATCAGGCGCTACAACTGGCTGGCAAACATAAGCTCAAAGCCACCATACTTGAAGAAAAGGACATGGAGAAGTTGGGCATGCATTCGTTGCTGTCCGTAACGCGAGGCAGTCGACAGCCCGCCAAACTGATTACACTTGAATACCACGGCGGGACAAAAAAACAGAAACCCATCGTACTGGTCGGCAAGGGACTGACTTTCGACTCGGGCGGCATTTCACTCAAGCCCGGTGCCGAGATGGACGAAATGAAATACGACATGTGCGGCGCTGCCAGCGTATTTGGCACCATGCAAGCCGTTGCAGAAATGGGGCTGAAACTGAACGTAGTCGCGATTATCCCCAGCAGTGAAAATATGCCCGACGGCGCAGCCAGCAAACCCGGCGATATTGTGAAAAGCATGGCGGGACTCACTATTGAAATCCTCAACACTGATGCAGAAGGGCGTTTGATCCTGTGCGATGCACTTACCTATGCGGCGCGCTTCGAGCCGGACACGGTTATTGACATCGCCACACTGACCGGCGCCTGCGTAATCGCATTGGGCAGCGTTGCCAGTGGCTTGTTCAGCAATCAAGACGATTTGGCAGACGAATTGATGACGGCCGCCAACTATTCAAATGACCGCGCCTGGCATATGCCCTTATGGGATGACTATCAACAACAACTGGACAGCAATTTTGCCGACATGCAAAACATCGGTGGTCGCCTCGCAGGCAGCATCACCGCCGCCTGCTTCCTGTCTCGATTTGCCAAGGACTACCGTTGGGCACATCTGGATATAGCCGGCACAGCCTGGAAATCGGGCAAGGAAAAGGGTTCTACAGGCCGCCCTGTTCCCTTGCTTACGCAATATTTGATTAACCGGGCAGGATGAGTAATGTTCAACTATCAAAATTGATTGCGGAAAAATGACCAAAGTCGATTTCTATACCGGATCTAGTGACAAGCTGCGTACCGCATGTCAGTTGAGTCACAAGGCGATGCAAAACGGCTTGCATACCGTTATCAGTCTGCCTGACGCAACCAGTTGTGAAACATTGGACAGGCTGTTGTGGACCTATCCCGACACTGCCTTTATCCCGCATTGCCGTATGGAAGACAGCTCGAAACCTGAACAAAGTTCCTCACATGATTCTGTTCAGGAAAAATGCCCGGTGATCCTCAGCTACAGCAACGGCCCGTTTCCACACCACGATCTACTGATTAACCTGAATGATGATCAGGTATCATTTTTCAGCCGTTTTGACAGGGTAATCGAGATTGTCGGTACAGATCAAAGCGACAGCAGACGAGGCCGGGAGCGTTACAAGTTTTATCGGGATCGCGGTTATGAACTGCGGCATTTCGACTTATCCGGGACAAATCAACCATGACATCCGCACAAACAGAGCACCATGATGAATTACCGATACTCACCGAGGTAATTGACGATCCAACGTTCCGCGAGTTGCCGATACTCACGGAAGTGGTTGCCCGCGAACCCGAAGAAAGCGCCCCCCTTATTCCTGACACTGACAATCCATCTGACGGCACTGAAGAATCGCTTTTAGATATGCCTGACAATACCGATACTCCGCCGGAAGAGACTCACATCCCCGCCACACAGGAAAGAGTGCAGGAAGAAAAAGACTGGCTACACGAACTCTATGCCCATAGTGCATCCGAACGCATCAGCGTATCCATGCCCGCCAAAGAAGCAGAAGTCCTGCTACAACCCCGCGCCTTTAATGCGGAAGAAAGAAAGCTGTTATTACATCATCTTGAGTCGCATCTGGAAACCGTTTTTACCGACAAACTGAATAGCCAGCTCATCGAATTGCAACGCCTTGCTGTTGATCTGGCCGTGAGCGAACTCAAAGCCGACCTGCCACGTTTACTGCGCGATGCGCTGATCAAACTTCCCGAAGGCGATTAAACAGCCCTGAGCATTTCCTTCCCTGACTGGTTACGCTTTTCGAGATAGGCTCCGCACCTGTCTACTGTATAATTGCGCCCCTTAACATGAAACTCGCGCAGCGACTCGTTTGCCCTTTCTCCCGCTTGCGGGGGAAAGTTGAATAGGGGGAAACGGGCATGGCAAATTTCATCATCATGGGCGGCAAAGTTGCCATGCCCGTTAGTCAAGCTCATAACAGGCTACGCCACAAGGTATTGCAATGGAACTCACCAAAAGTTTTGAACCCAAAGAAATCGAATCGCGCTGGTATCCCAAGTGGGAAGAATCCGGTTATTTCAAGGCCGGACTTGATCCGGCTAAATCCGAATCATTCTGCATCCAGCTCCCGCCTCCCAATGTAACCGGCACACTGCACATGGGTCATGGCTTCAACCAGACCCTGATGGATACGCTGACCCGCTATCACCGCATGAAGGGCGACAACACACTGTGGCAACCCGGCACCGACCATGCCGGTATTGCGACGCAGATCGTCGTCGAGCGCCAACTGGATGCGCAGGGTGTTTCACGTCATGATCTGGGGCGTGAAGCCTTTATCGAGAAGGTCTGGGAATGGAAGAAATTCTCCGGCGATACCATCACCCGCCAGATGCGTCGCATGGGCACTTCACCCGACTGGTCGCGCGAACGCTTCACGATGGACGAAGGCCTGTCACAATCCGTCACCGAAACCTTTGTGCGCCTGTATAACGAAGGCCTGATCTATCGCGGAAAACGACTGGTGAACTGGGATCCAAAACTGCATACCGCCGTATCCGATCTGGAAGTCGTGCAGGAAGAAGAAGACGGTTTCATGTGGCATATCCGCTATCCGCTGGCTGAAACAGACACACAACATGGTCTGACTCACCTGACCGTCGCCACTACCCGCCCCGAGACCCTGCTGGGCGACGTCGCGGTGATGGTGCATCCCGAGGATGACCGCTACAAACATCTTATCGGCGAGTACGTAAAACTGCCGCTATGCGACCGTGAAATCCCCATCATCGCAGACGACTATGTGGATCGCGAATTCGGTACCGGCGTGGTCAAGGTCACGCCTGCGCACGACTTTAACGACTACGCCGTCGGCCAACGTCACAAACTCGAACCTATCTGCATCCTGACACTGGACGCAAAAATTAACGATCTTGCTCCCGAGAAGTATCGTGGACTGGATCGTTTCGTAGCACGTAAACAAATCGTTGCCGATCTGGAAGACGCAGGACTATTTGAAAAATCCGACAAGCACAAACTCAAAGTTCCGCGCGGCGATCGTACCGGAGTGGTCATTGAGCCGATGTTGACTGACCAGTGGTTTGTCGCGATGAGCAAGGCTGGCCCTGAAGGAAAAAGCATTACCGAGCAGGCGCTGGAATGCGTATCCTCCGGAGAAATCAAGTTCCATCCCGAAAACTGGGTTAATACCTATAACCAGTGGCTGAACAACATTCAGGACTGGTGCATCTCGCGTCAGCTATGGTGGGGACATCAGATTCCGGCGTGGTATGGCGTGAACGGCGAAGTATTTGTGGCGCACACCGAAGAAGAAGCGCGGCATCTGGCTGACCAGGAGGGCTATGCCGGTCAGCTTGACCGTGACAACGACGTACTCGATACCTGGTTCTCATCCGCGCTGTGGCCGTTCTCCACGCTGGACTGGGAAGAAGGCAAGCCTTTCGATGCGCAAAACGAATTCGTGAAGCAATACCTGCCATCCTCGGTGCTGGTCACCGGCTTCGACATTATCTTCTTCTGGGTGGCGCGCATGGTGATGATGACCAAACACATCACCGGCAAGATTCCGTTCAGGGATGTTTATGTGCACGGCCTGATCCGCGACGCGGAAGGGCAGAAGATGTCCAAGTCCAAAGGCAATGTGCTCGACCCTATCGACCTGATAGACGGCATAGACCTCGACTCTCTGATTAAGAAACGTACCACCGGCCTGATGAATCCCAAGCAGGCGGAGCAGATCGAGAAGCATACCCGCAAGGAATTCCCCAAGGGCATTCCGGCTTTCGGCACCGATGCACTGCGCTTTACCTTCGCCTCATTAGCTTCGCCCGGTCGCGACATCAAGTTCGACATGCAACGCTGTGATGGCTACCGCAACTTCTGCAACAAACTGTGGAATGCAACGCGCTTCGTGTTGATGAATTGCGATGGGCACGATGTCGGATTGGATGAATCATTACCGCTGGAATTTTCCGCTGCCGACAAATGGATGATCAGCGCACTGCAACTGACTGAGCAGGAAATGGCACAGCACTTTGCCGACTACCGTTTCGACATGGCCGCGCGCGCCGTGTACGAACTGGTCTGGAACACCTACTGCGACTGGTATGTGGAGCTGGCCAAGGTGCAGCTGAACGGCAGCGAAGCGCAGCAGCGCGGCACCCGCCGCACGCTGGTGCGCGTGCTGGAAACCATCCTGCGCCTCGCCCACCCGATCATCCCCTTCATCACCGAAGAGTTGTGGCACGCGGTCGCACCGCTGGCAGGCAAGACCGGTGACAGCATCATGCTGCAAGCCTATCCTCTGGCCGATGTAAGCAAGATTGACGCAACCGCTACGGCACAAATCACGCTGCTGCAAGAGTTGGTCATCGCCTGCCGCCGTCTGCGTAGCGACATGAATTTGTCACCGGCACAACGTGTGCCGCTAATCATCGCTTCCGGCAATGGCGCTGGCGATGCAGTCATGCTTGACGCACTCTCACCCTATATCAGCAGTCTGGGCAAGCTCAGTGACGTGCAAATCGTTACGGAGTTGAGCGATAACGATGCTGCCGTGGCTATCGTCGGTTCATTCAAACTGATGTTGAAGGTCGAAATTGACGTTGCCGCTGAACGCGAGCGTCTGGACAAGGAAATCGCACGTCTGCAAGGCGAGGTTACCAAGGCCCAATCCAAGCTGGGTAATGAGAGTTTCGTCGCCAGAGCGCCAGCCGCCGTGGTTGAGCAGGAGAAAAAACGTATGGCCGAGTTTGCTTCGACGCTGGAACAATTACAGGCGCAACGTCTTAAACTAAGTTGATCATAATCCGTCATTCTCACGCAGGCGAAAATGACGGATTATGTAACGGCTATCGACGGCGAATCAGAAATTCGAATTCGCCGTCTTTTTCGGTCGACAAAACCAATTCATTACCCGTCTGCTTGCAAAATACCGCAAAGTCCTTGGGCGATTCGGGATCGGTCGCAAGGATATGCAATACTTGCCCCGTCGTTAATTGCGCCAGGGATTTTTTTGTACGCAAGATCGGCATCGGGCAAGCTAACTGGCGCGCATCCAGTTCTGCGTCATAACTCATCATGAGATCGGCAAGCCCGCGTGCGCCCAAGCCGTAATGCCCCCCTGCAGATTATAGGTGTCAGCAAATCCATTGGCTGCCGCATAAGCCGCCGCCTGTCCTGAACGCCCACCCATCTGACAATAAAACACCGTCTTTGCTGCCTTATCCATTTCAGCCAAACGTAACGGAAATAAGTGCAGCGGCAGAGGAATTCCTTGAGGAATCTTGCCCCGTGCAATTTCTGCATCAGTTCGAACATCTATTAACTTGATACTTTCCTGCTGTAACATCACCGCCAACTCAGCAGCGCTTATATTTTTGTAACCTGACACGTTGTTTATCCTTTTAGTAACACTATCGTGAACGAATTCGCGCATTTTAACTCAATCTACCGTCCTCGCTCCTGCATTCCCCATACCTGATAAAATACCGTCCATGAAAAAGTTGACTCTCGCCTTGCTTCTGAGCCTTACTCCCTTTGCCTACGGCGATGGTTTGCCTGATCTGGGCGACGTATCTCAAACAGTACTGAATCCGATACAGGAGCGTCAGATCGGCCAGCAAAGCATGCTGGAGATACGCACCAGCCGGCAATATCTGGACGAGGTAGAGGTCAACGATTACCTCAATCAACTCGGCTACAAGCTGGTTGAATTCAGCAACGAACCTTCCCTTGAATTTGAGTTTTTCGCACTGAATGATTTCAACGTCAATGCGTTCGCACTTCCAGGCGGTTTTATCGGCGTGAATGCGGGGCTTTTGCTCACCACACAAAGCGAATCAGAACTGGCTTCCGTACTAAGCCACGAAATAGCCCACGTCACACAACATCATCTAGCACGCATGTTTGCGGCACAGAAGGGCGATTCATTAGCCACGATGGCAGCGATTGCAGTAGCAATATTGGCCGCTCGCAACAACGGTCAGGCATCTCAAGCGGCCATCGCCGGCGTACAGGCACACGCAATGCAAAAACAGCTGGATTTCACCCGTCTCCACGAACAGGAGGCAGATCGCATCGGTCTGGATATTTTGCAAAAAGCCGATTTCAATACCCATGCCATGCCGGAGTTTCTGGAGCGCTTACAACGTGCAACGCGCCTGCTGGAAGGAAATGCCCCCAACTATCTGCGCACCCATCCCATCACCAGCGACCGTATCGCCGATATTGAAAACCGCGTAAGCAAGCAACCATACCGCTTATTACCCGACAGCCTCAGTTTCCAACTAGTTCGCACCAAGCTTATCGGCTCACAAAAAACGGCTGCCGATGCAGTTACCTATTTCAACGATGCATTAAATCTCCACAAGCACGGCAACCCGATTGCACAACGTTACGGACTGATTAGCGCATTGCTACGACAACACGATATTGAACGAGCCAGACTGGAATTAGAGACATTGCAGAAACAGGGTAAATCCAGTGCGCTTACACAAAGTAACCCCATGCTGGCAACACTTATCGGGCAGGTAAAGCGCGCCGCGAAGGACGATGACACACTGGAGTTTTATCGTACGGCCGTACAAAATTTTCCACAACACCGCGCGCTAATATACGACTACACCGACATGTTGCTGGAAAGTCATCAGGCTGAAATCGCCATCAAACTGCTTGCCGAACAACTGGTACACCACCCCTCAGACACCATGCTGTACGACTTGCAGGCTCGCAGCTATAACCAACTCAACAAGCCGTTTGAACAGCATCAGGCATTGGCCTACAGCTATGCATGGCAAGGAAAGCTGTTTGCCGCGATAGAACAACTGCAGCTAGCCAAACAGTCAGGAGGGAGTTTTTACCAGCTATCAACTGTTGAAACCGACTTGCGCGAACTGCATGAGATGCTGGATGCGCGAGTGAAAAAGTAAGCTTGAATAATCCTCAATCTGCAAGAATCGTGTTCTGAAATATTTACTTCGGCAAGCTACCCGCCAACTCAGTCAGTCGCTTCCGTGCAGATTCATGAATTTGCAAATTTTTCTTTCCGCACTCCTCAATCGCACAGTGCAACTCCATGCCTCTCAATTGCTTCTGCATGCGATTCAACTCATCAACATGCTCAGGCATCATGTGCTTTATTACTTCGGCATCAACCAGCATCGCATCCCGCCCCCGCCAAGCGTTGGACTTGGCCTTAGCAAGAATATCATATGCCGCTTTCGGATCGTTGACGTCAAAATAGGTACTTGCCAATAGAATTGCGCTATCTACTCGGGAAGGCTCTTTATCCAACGAGATACCCAGAAGCGTCCTCGCTCGCTCTATCCGTAGCGGATCATTATCATGACGCTTGTTAAACTTGATTAGAAAATTGGCCTCATGGGCGTAATTCGCCGCATCCAGACTATTTTCTCTTTGCAACACCTTATAGCCATCTAATACCGCATTCATCATTCCTGCCATTTGCTCATCCGGCATTGACTCATACAAAATTACATTTTCCAAACTGGCATTCTGATATTTCTGGGCAAGCGTATCCGACGGACTAATCGCTCCCAATATTGAAGCCGCCGTATATGGACTAAAGTTAGATGAAAACGAATATGCCATGCGTGAGGCCATCGTATCGCTACGTAACAATCCCATACCTGCCGAAGAAATCATTGCATAAAAACCATTTACTGCAATCAACGAGACGAGCGCTGCTTTAGTCAAATTAGCCTGCTGGATATTAAGTGCACTTGTTTCTCTCTGCTCTGCTTCACAACTTGGCTGACTAAGCCTAGCCAGATAAATGCCTATCAAAATATTGATATAGATCAGATAAAAAATGAAGTTAACATTGGCATGAAGTATTGCGGCACTTATGCCCAGCAGAATACCGACCCTTATGTTCCGCTCACTCCCCGATGGCAAGCTGAATGTCTTTTTGATGCCCACTACGAACAGTCCGCCCAGTACACCGAGGCAAAGTACCCAGGTCAGTAGCCCACCTTCCTGTAACAACTGTAAATAGTCGTTATGCGCGTAATATCCGGTAAGGTTCACTTCCTCTGGTAATCGATAAAGAGGATAAAGATAACTCCACGAACCCAGACCATGCCCCAGCAAGGGAGCATCCAGCCACATATGGATAGTGGATTGCCACATCATTAACCGCTCAAATGGCTGACCTTCCTGTTGCACGCCCAAGGCGGCTCCGTAAGAACTAACACCCAGATGATCGGAGAAAAAGGAATAAACAGCATAATTCGCAATTGCGACCAAACCTGCAATAAACAATTTTTTCCTGTCTATGTCACGCCATAACCATGCAACCAGCGTTCCACATAGCAGTAACCAGATCAGCAATCCGGCTCTGGAGCTGGCAAGTATCAATGCCAGTTGCATGAGAAACAAGGTGATGCTCATCATTACCAGCACAACCCCACTGTCTTTTGCAGTCAGAAATCGGGAAAATAGCGGAAACCATAATATGTTCAAAAGACAAGCATATACATTGGGATCGGCCAGCGGCCCTAACACTCTTCCATAATCAAATAGTACAAACTGGACGACACCCCATATCGATACCATACATGCTATGGCCGCCAGCATGATTTGTGTCGAGAGCCAAGATGAAGAGTTCAGCTTGGCATAGTGCTGCCAGGCAAGAAACGACAGCGGGATAGACATCCATATCCAGGTACTAAACCATCCGACTGATCCAATGTCCGACCAGAACTGCGCTATCGTTAGCCATGCTGCCAGACCGAGCATAATCCGCTCTGAAGTAACTGGCGCATAATCATTCCTCGACCCGAATAGGAAATAAGCCAAAACCATCAGCAATAAAAGCATGCTATTAGGTACATTAAGCAATAGTGCCGACAACAACACTACTCCAAATAACATACCCGCCTTACTTAGCATTATGGCCCTCATCGATTCCTACCCAACTTAAAGTAACTTTGAAGTAAGTTTGATTTCAAACTTTGCAAACCAAAGTCCAAGCCGGTTAACGACACAGATTTGCCGCAATACACGAACCCGAATTTACCCACGAGATATTTGCAGCTCCACCCGCTCCAGAACGTGACACAACTGGAGTAAGTACATAATCCTTGCTATCTACGGCGGCATCTCCCGTTGCAGTAATGGTTCCGTCCCCAGCAATTGTAATTGATACTAAATGGCCGCTTGCACCAGGCATGGATGGAAATCCATTCGATCCCGCAACAATTCCCGTTATGGTTGAACCGGAAAGACAATCATTATTCGCGACACACTCCTCTACCAGCATTTTAATCGGCACAGTGGCATGTACTATTTCAGTAAATTTGGCTTTCTTGGTGTAGTTACTATAGGCAGGAATAGCTACCGCCGCGAGAATACCGATAATGGCTACCACGATCATCAACTCAATCAAGGTAAAGCCCTGCTCAGTTTTTTTAATGGGAAATTTCATTTTTATTTAATCCTCCAGTTATTTTCATACGCATTCACTACTTAAATGCCAATTGTTAAAACGCTATCAATTAAATAAAAATAAATCTCAGATGGGTCCAGTGTTCTTAAATTAAAAGCCCCCCGTTTTAACGGAGGGCTTCAGCCTACAATCCGCTAAGCGTGATTATTTGCAAAGGTTAGCTGCGATACATGTACCGGAATTAGCCCAAGTAGCGATTGCGCCACCACCCACACCAGTATTAGCTACGGTTGGAGTCAAAACATAAGTCTTGCTGTCTACTGCAGCAGTACCTGTAGCAGTAATAACACCTGCACCGGATACAGTCATGGATGACAGAACACCTGTAGCACTAGGCATAGTTGGAATACCACCAGAACCAGCAGTAATACCGGTAACTGTTGTACCTGACAAGCATGAACCATCAGCGATACACTCTTCTACAGCCAACTTAACAGGTGAAGTAGCCATTACGATTTCAGTAAACTTAGCCTTTTTGGTGTAGTTACTGTAAGCAGGAATCGCTACTGCAGCCAGAATACCGATAATTGCCACAACGATCATCAATTCGATCAGGGTAAAACCTTTTTGTACGTTTTTCATTTGTATCTCCTGTTTGGTTTGATTTTTCAGCCATCCGGCTTTGCTGCCTGGCTTCTGGTCAACACACCATCTGTGTGCTGACTAAGTTAAAGCAATAGCCGTGCCAAAGATTGAAAAAACTTAGTGTATATTTAGGAAATCGTGTAATGGCGCGGCCTGCAAGCCATATACTTTTTTTGTCGTTCACTGCGCACTCTGCGGGGGAAATTTCTGGCAAACACCCAACTTCCCAATCTCGTCATCAATGTGACGAAATTTGTCACCAGCCTTATATCTCCACGCCCGGAATCTTGCTCAGATCAACTTCATCTATCTGCTCGGGTGCCAAAAATTGCCTTGCATAATCAAGATAGACTTTTTCACGGATGAATACATCAAACAAATCGGGATCAATATGTCCGCCCAACTTGAACTTGCCCAAGATAGTAAGAGATTCACTAAGCGTCTTGCCTTTCTTATAAGGCCTGTCCTTCGCGGTCAAGGCTTCAAAAATATCGGCAACGGCCATGACTCTGGCTTGCACAGTCATTTGCGAACCCAGCAGACCGCGCGGATAACCTTTGCCATCCATACGCTCGTGATGCCCTCCCGCATACTCGGGTACATTTTTCAGGTGTTTAGGCCAAGGTAATGACTCCAGCATCTTGATGGTGACATCAATGTGATGATTGATAATTGCGCGCTCTTCGGCGTTCAACGTACCCGCACGTATCGTCAGATTTTCAACTTCATCATCGGATAAAAATGGCTGTATCTGCCCGTCACCATCACACCATTGATAGTTTGCAATATCTCTGACGCGTTGCTGCGCGTCCTCAGACATGAATTCGCCGCCCGTATTGCTCAGGTGCAAGAATTGGCGATCTTCATCTAATTTTTTGATTTTCTCTTCAAACTCACCTCGTATTACACGCTCTTCACGATGGCATTCAGAGCCCAACTCCTTAAGCATCGCGATTTCCAGATCACGTTTCAGCACCTCAAACCGAACATCAACGAGATGAATGCGATCTGTGAGTGTATGTAGCTTGGTCGGCTTGTCAACGACATGCACCGGCGTAACGATCTTGCCGCAATCATGCAACATACCTGCAATTTTCAATTCATATCGATCCTTATCCGTCATCACAAAATCCATGAGCGGCCCCTGGGTAGTGCGTGAAACGGCATTCGCAAGCATCATGGTCAACACCGGAACACGAGCGCAATGACCTGCGGTATAAGGCGACTTATCGTCAATGGCGGTATTGATGAGTTGTATAAAGGCCTCAAACAGCTCTTCTGTCTGCTTGATCAGGCGGCGATTGCTCAGCGCAATGGCAGCCTGCGAAGCCAGTGACTCAACCAGCTGCTGGTCGTCACGGGAAAAAGGCAAAATTGTACCGTCGTCTCTGCTTAATGAATTGATCAGTTGCAACACACCAATCATTTCACCTTCATGGTTGCGCATCGGTACGGAAAGGAAAGACTTGGAACGGTATCCTGTTTGTCCATCGAAGCGCTTGGTTCCGGAAAAGTCGAAACCCTGCGCAACATACGCATCAGGAACATTAACCGTCTCGCCACTGATTGCCGTATGGCTGGCAACATTATGATGATTAGGCGTGTTATCACCATTGTAGAGTTTAATGGGCGGCAAATTAATCGGCACACCGCTGGTTCCTCCCATCGCCATTTTCAAGGTGTTGTTACGCACAATCTCAAAGCGAAGTATGTGCTGTTCGGGATCGTGCAGATAAAGTGTACCCGCATCGGCATTGGTAATCCGTTTAGCCGCTTCCAGAATGATTTCAAGCAGACTGTTGATTTCATGCCGTTGCGATAGCGCAATGCCAATTTCGTTGAGTTCTTTTAAACGTTGAAGCAGATTATCGCCTGAATTCATATGTCCCACGCTAATTGTATTCAGATATGTGCCGACTATTCGGGGCTGACGCGCTCTCAATTCAGAGGAGCCAGACAAATCAGCCCGCAGAAATCCCGCTTGAGCGGAGATAACTTTTGTTGATAAGGGAAAAACTACAAACTGTAACTATCCCTTACTTGATACAAACCGCTCTTATCTGATGCATATCTGTAATGCCCTGCAAAACTTTTTCCATGCCGTCCTGTTTCAGAGTATGCATACCCTCATCCAACGCTATAGCGAGCAATTCTGCAACGCGAGCATGCTCCTGAATGGCGCGCTTAACTGGATCACTGCCGATCAATAATTCATGTAAACCAACCCGACCACGATAACCTGTTCCGGCGCATTTATCACAGCCGACAGGTGAATAAAGCGTGAATTGCTTCTTGTCATTCGCGAACAGCTTAAGCCACTCTTCATACAGCGCCTTACTGGCAGCAAGCGCATCCTTCTTCCATGTAACCGTATTTCGCAGTTCTTCGCTATATTCGGCTATTAAGGCTTTAATCTCCTCTGGCGTAGCGGTATGCGGCTTCTTGCAATCACCACATAATCGCTTAGCCAGACGTTGCGCTAGAATTCCGAGCAACGCATCCGCAAAGTTAAACGGATCCATACCCATATCGAGCAGACGAATAATGGATTCCGGGGCGCTGTTGGTATGTAACGTCGCAAATACCAAGTGGCCCGTCAGTGAAGCTTCAATACCAATGGAGACAGTTTCCTTGTCGCGCATCTCACCGACCATAATCACATCGGGATCCGCACGCAGGAAGGCTCGCATGATGGTCGCAAAATCCAGCCCGGCCTTCTTGTTGATCTGCACCTGGCGCAAGCCTTTTTGAGTAATTTCGACAGGATCTTCCGCAGTCCATATCTTGGTTTCCGGCTTGTTAATGAATTTAAGAATAGAGTGCAACGTCGTCGTTTTACCAGAACCCGTCGGGCCGCACACAAAAAACAAACCATAAGGTTTGGTAACCGTCTTATGTATCAGATCGCTATTGCGGGCCGAAAAACCCATCTTTTCCAACGGTAACGGTTCACCGGAAGCGAGAATACGCATCACTATATCCTCCACCCCCCCCTGCGACGGGATAGTCGCAACACGCAACTCAATGTCTAAAGGCCCGTAATTCTTGAACTTGATCTTGCCGTCCTGCGGCTTGCGTTTTTCGGATATATCCAGATCACACATGATTTTCAGGCGGGTGACCAATGCATTGCGGTAAGTGGCTGGAACTTCGATATAGTTAAGCAAAGAACCATCCTTGCGCAGGCGTATCTGTGTCTTGGCTTTGCCAGGTTGCGGCTCGATGTGTATGTCCGAGGCCCCCATACGATATGCATCCACGATAATCTTGTTGACCAGCTTGACCAGTTCATTATCTGCCGCCGCATTGACTTCTTCCTGAGTAACCGTTGTGCTTTCTTCATCCTCGCTCCCTAAACTAGAAAGCAAATCGTCCATGGAAGACTCATCCATGCTGCCGAATGAAGCATCACCTGCACCGCCGTAATATAAATCCAGGGTTTTCTTGAATTCGCGTTGCGAACAGACCTTATAAACCAAGCGGCTGCGCGGAAAAATATTATTCACCACGCGCGAAGCCTGAATTCGCTCTGGGTCAGTGGTCAATATCACTACGCCTTCTTGCGTCTCCTCTATCGGCAACCAGTGACTACTCTCCACATATTCACGTTTGAGATTACGCAACAAATCGGCTGGCTTGATGCGATCCGCTTTAAACGGTTCATAATCAACCCCGAAGAACGATGCCAATGCCTGTCCCAGCGTGGCAAGCGAGACCTGAAATTCGTCTAGCAGTACCGTCTCGATATCGACACCCTTACGTCTGGCGGTACGCGTCGCCAATTCAAATTCAGCAGAGGATAAAACCGCACCCGACACCAGATAATCGTACTTGGTTTTAATCGTGGATTTTTCCTGGCGCCGGCGCAATGCCACGGCCATGGTTTGCGCCAGCTCCCGCACCCCCTCTTCAACCAGCGACGAAAAAGGCACGCCGGATTTATTGTTGATAACCTGAATAACGCCAACCAGATCACCGCTATTCAAATCCAGTATCGGTGCGACCAGCATCTGCTTGGTGCGATAACCCGTGCGACGGTCTACTTCCTGCAAGAACCGCAAATGTGAACTGTATCGGGCGAGCTCCTGTTCGTCGTAGACATCTTTTAAATTTAGCAGTTTTTTATTTACCGCCACATAACCGGCCACACTCTGCTCGACTATCGGCAGCTTGAGGTCCTTGAACGAGTTCAATCCGGTCTTGACCTTGGAAATCAACGAAACATTGTCATCACCTACCACATAGATGGTCAATCTGTCGGCATTGAACAGCGTGCAGATATCCTTGCTGATATCCAGCATGATTTCATCAATGTTGCTGGTAGCGTGTATCTTATTGGTGACATGATTGAGATTCTTGGTGAACTCAAGCTTGGCGCTCATTTCATTGCTATTGTTTTCTGCTGAACTCATTCCTGCTCCTGTATTACTACACGCCCGCACCGTCTCACGACTTGCCCAAAGCTGCCGTGCATCACGCGTCCATCATCTGTTTTCTCCGTAATAATCACAGCAGAATCAGTCTTCTGTATACGCAACATCATTAAAACTCAAACTCCTGATTATTCAGTAACATGTGTGGCGCAAAACGTCCCGCATGAGTTTCGATTTCCAGCATAATCAATTCAACCTCATCCGGCTTCAAATGCGTAATAAATATTTCCGCATCCCCATCAAACTTCGCCAACTCTTCAGCCAGCAAACTCGGACATAAATGCTTGGATAAAATCGCTAACGCTTTTTCACTGTCGGAAAAGGCCGTCTCGATAATCAGGTAACGCAGATTCTCTATTCGATTAGCTATCTTCCATAATTCATCATTAACATGGGTATCACCACTGAACAGCAAACTGCCATTACCACTGTCGAAATGATAACCAACCGCCGGAACAGTGTGACAAGCGGGTATGGCCGTAACCTTGCGCCCGTCAAAATCCTTTACCTCACCCAATGTAATCGCTTGAAAACGCATGATAGGTTGCTGTTCATTCGGAATAGTGCTGAAATCGGGCCAGATAACCCAATTAAAAATATGCGTCCTGAGTATCTCCAGCGTCGCCTCTGTTGCATACACAATCAAAGGTTTTGAACGCCGCCACCCGACACTGTCCATCAACAAAGGTAGGCAGCAAATGTGATCCATATGCGAATGGGTGATGAAAACATGGTCAATTTGACTCATCTCGGTCAGCCCAAGCTCACTCACCCCCGTTCCGGCATCAATCAAAATATCATTGTCGAGCAAAAACGAAGTGGTATGCAGATTACCCCCTATCCCGCCACTACAGCCCAAGACTCTTAATTTCATCTTCCTGCCGCCCCTCTTCAATGAATATGGGTCTTCAATCCGTAAATTTTCATTCTGGACTATTTTGTTTTAAACACAAAAACACCATCCCAATCCGGCCCGGGAGGATTCTTGCGGAAGTATTCAACACGTTCAATATATATTTCATAAAGTCTGGTAGCCGGCGAAATGCGTTGCAAATTCATCAACTGCAACTCAGCCTGATCCCAATCCTGCTTCCTGTACATGCGCAACACCTCATGAAACAACCTTATTTCATCATTGATGGCCTTGCTCACTTCACTCGTCAAACCTATCGGCTCATAAATTGCCACAGGCTTGTCCTTGCCTTTAACCCGCACATGATCAAGCTCACGATAGGTAAAATCCTTTGCAATCTTGCGCGCATTCTCTCCGACGATAATACCCACGCCATACTGTTTGGTAATACCCTCCAATCGCGAAGCCAGATTCACCTCATCACCCATTACCGTATAGGCAACGCGCACCTCGGAACCCATGTTGCCGACACTCACTCGGCCGGTATTGATACCGACGCCGACATGAATTTCCGGCCAGCCCCGCTCCTTGAAATGCGGTTGTAACGCCGCCAGTGTGGCCTGCATTTCTATACCGGCAAGAATTGCATTCTGCACGTGATTCGGATCGGGCAGCGGCGCCCCCCAAAAGGCCATGATGCAATCACCCATATACTTATCAATAGTGCCGCGATGTTTGTAGATGACCCGAGACAAGGGAGTCAGAAACTCATTCATCAACAACGTCAATTCCTTCGGATCCAGACCTTCGGAAATAGAGGTGAATCCACGCACATCCGAAAACAGGATAGTCATCTCGCGGCTTTCACCTTCCATTGAGACACTTTCGGGATGTAGACTCATTTCTTCTACCAACTCGCCCGGGACATACTGTCCAAACAAACTGGTAATCTGACGTTTGGTACGCGATTCAACAAAATAACCATAAGACATATCCAACGCAAACAGTAATGCAATCATGATCAGGCTATTTGCCACCGGCATCATCAAATTGCCATATACCCATAGCGCCAGACTCAAGCCGATAGAAGTAACAAATAAAAAAGCCGACACCAGCATGGCCTTGGCTGGGGTTAGATGCGGCATCAGGAAGCTCAATGAAACACCGATCAACAATAACCACAGCACTTCCGCACCAAGCATATAGGCTGGGCGCTGTTTCAAATTCTGATCGAGAATTCCGGCTATCATATTGGCATGTACCTCAACCCCCGGATAGACTTCCCCCACCGGCGTGGCCCGCATATCCAGCAATCCCGGCGCCGTCGTACCCACCAGAACAATTTTGCCTTTCAGTGCCGCTTCATCAACGCGATCATGCAACACATCAGTAACGGGGATATAACGAAAGCTGCCTTGTTTGCCGCGAAAAGGCACAAACGTAGAAACATTCTGATCTACCGGAATTTTTAATGCCCCTGCTTCCGAGTCAAGTTCCAGCCACTCCAGTCCCGCATATCCATCCGACTTTCCATCAGCAAAGCCCGGCAGCATGCTGGCGTTGCCCAACAACGCCCTCACCATCGCGACCGACAAGGACTCATAATAGGCCCCGTCATACTCGGCCAGCATAGGTACTCGGCGAACCACACCGTCAACGTCTATGAGCGGATTAAAATGACCCGCACTGGCGGCTGCCATTTGCAGTTCAGGCAGATTTGCCCCATAGCCATTAAAATTCAGGAAGGCTACAGGATTGCCCTTGAATGCATCTTTGGAAAAGATCGGCTCAGGCAACATACCGGACAAATTTTTTTCTTTCTGATCCGTCAGGTAATACCCAAGCACCACCTTGCGATTTTTGATCTTCTCCGCGAAAAGTTTGTCATATTCGAGTTGAGGCCGAATTTGCTCCAGCGCAGACTGAAAACCCGCATCCCCCTTAAGCTGATTTTTCCCGAGCCGTTCCAGTATTCGGATTCCCGAGCTTTCGTCCTTCTCGGCAAATACCACGTCAAATCCGACCACACCGATACCATATTTGTCGAATAACTTGTCCATCAACAAGGCGAGGCGATCTCGACTCCACGGCCAGCGTCCCTCTTCCTTCAGACTTTTTTCATCAATATCAAGAATTACGATACGATCATCCAGCGTGCGCGGCATGGTCAGTTGCAAACGATAATCGTAAAGAACCGCCGATAACTTATCGATCATTGGCAGAAGGTAAAATTGAGCCGCGTTACCAACAATAACCAACACGATCAACAAGCCAAATCCAATCAGAATCGCGTTCTTTTTCATACGCGCCACCCGCCAGATGTGAAACCAACAGCTACCGGAAACAACAACACTCGCAACTCCAGCAGGCAAGCAGTATTCACCATGCAGCGATACCGCAACAAACCTGCTGTAATTTGTGTTGATTTTTCCTTCATCTGATCAGTCTTTTATATAAAACTCCATTTTGACACCGGCCAACTCAATCAAGTCATGATCGTTAAGTTGATGGGGTTGTTTACCTAAAACTTGACCGTTGACAGACGGAAAATTCGCACCTTCAACATGCGTAATAAAGAAACCATGAGGACGGCGCGTCAGCACCGCAACCTGCACTCCCGGCTTACCCAATGTGGTGAGACCTTTTACCAGATTTAACTCCTTGCCGGCGCTAGGACCGTTCAAAATCTGAATCGCGGCATGCGCTACCGGATGAGTAGCTGGCGCCGGCGCTTGAGCCGGACGACTGGCAGGGGGCGGGGTCACGGGTGATGCCGCTGGTGTAACTGGACGTGACGGTGCGGAATCCCTGCTGTCCTTTGGCGCCTCCATTTGACCCGTTTTACTCTGAAACAGTCCGGTATCGCCCGATTTACCGGAAGAAGTATTGC
This sequence comes from Burkholderiales bacterium, assembly GCA_038206935.1. GTDB lineage: Bacteria > Pseudomonadota > Gammaproteobacteria > Burkholderiales > Gallionellaceae > Gallionella. The sequence goes on along the minus strand of JBBRAJ010000013.1, from coordinate 56,783 downwards.
TGTTATTTACCGGCGCACGCATTATCATGGTCTTTTCAAAATCAGCCGGGCTGGTCTTGCTGACTTGCTCATTCAGATATTTAAGTTTGTACTTGCCGATCTCGACCAGATCATTGTTTTGCAGAAAATGCTTCTTGGTACTCACGCCGTTAACGGTCAATCCATTGGTACTATTCAAATCCTCCAAAAAGGAATCATTCCCTATCGTAATGATCGCTGCATGCTCTCCACTAACCGCAAGGTTATTGATGACAACATCGTTATGAGCCTTGCGTCCTATGGTCATCCGTTCCTTGTTCAGTAGGCACTCCTGAATTACCGCACCTTCCAGACTTAATATCAATTTTGCTGTCATTGTCGTCTCTCTATTTTTATTTCTTGAAGTAATTAAGCAGTTTTTCCCACCAACTACGTGGCTGGGCAAACTCGTGCTTTACTTTAATCAAAATTACCGAAATATTGTCTCGCCCACCATTATCATTGGCTGTCTGTATCAATTGTTCTGCGGCAAGTTCAAGGTTTCCCTGCATCGCATAAAGAATGGACTGTATATCCTCATCTTCTACCATGTCGTTCAATCCATCGGAACAGAGCAGGTAAAGATCACCCACTTCTACATCATGCAAATGAATCTCGGGGACTACATTTGCATCTATGCCGACCGCACGAGTGACCAGATTCTTGTTCAAAGAGTAGCGCGCATTCTCGACACTGATCATTCCGCTGTCTATCTGCTCCTGTAGCAAGGAATGATCGCGAGTAATCGTCTGCAAAACTTCACCGCGCAAGCGATACACGCGAGAATCACCGACATGCACAACTGCCACGCGATTATCATAAAAGAGAGCGGATACAATCGTCGTTCCCATTCCAGCATATTGCGCCTGACTCTGTGCCGCCTTGTAAATGGAATCATTCGCCTTTAAAACACTGTCTACCAACAAGGCGACGCCCAATTCATTACCTGAATTTATGTCCTGCTCTATCGGGCTGGACTCCTTCAAGGGCAGCGATATTTCTGTCGTCATGACCGAAACGGCTATACCGCTTGCAACCTCCCCGGCGTTATAGCCGCCCATACCGTCGGCCAGCACGGCAAGACCGCAAGCCGCCTCAATACCAACACTATCTTCATTGTGCGAACGCACCATACCTGAATCGGTTTGAGCAACCATCTCCAGTGCATCTTCTACTCTCATAGTTTATCCCTTAACGGATGGGCCCTGAAGGCTGGCAGCGCAATGCCGCAATGCATTCGCCATTTCTGCACCATTGGCATAACGATCTTCATTCAACTTCGCCAGTGATTTATTAATAATAGTAACCAGACACGCCGGCAAGTCAGGTTTGATACTTAAAATATCCGCATGTGGCTCATTGGCAATACGATACATCAACTGCGCCATCGAATCTCCTTCAAATGGCAACCTACCGCAGGACAATTGATACAGCGTCACGCCTAGCGAGAATAAATCGGAACCTCCGCCTATTTTCTTGCCTGCCAGTTGTTCAGGCGACATATAAGAAGGCGTACCCAGCACCATACCAGTTTTCGTCTTGCTCGAATCGGTAATACGCGCGATGCCGAAGTCTGTCACCTTGGCGGTATCCGTCTGGGCATCGTACATAATATTCGCCGGCTTGATATCGCGATGTACCACATTTTGCTTGTGTGCATAGTCCAGCGCATCCGCAACACTGGCGATGATACTCATCACCTTGGGCAACGGCAGTAAACTTTCCGGCTTGGTATAGGGAACCATGTCCTTACCCTTGAGAAACTCCATCGCGATATACGCCAGATCATGCTCCTCACCCGCATCATACATGGTCACGATATTCGGATGATTCAAACGCCCTGCCGTTTCTGCCTCACGGAAGAAGCGCGCCTTTACGTCCTCCAACTCATCCGGCTCGAACTCCTGCGATAAGGCCATGGTCTTGATCGCCACAACCCGTCCGATTTTTGGATCGGTGCCGTAATAAACCACCCCCATCGCTCCCTTGCCCAATTCCTTCTGTATCTCGTAACGACCCAGCATCGGTTTGGAAACCCCTGCCTTGTCTAGTACCATGGTACTGGAATTGCCGCGCACGCCGCCACTGCCCCCCAAAATAACAGTTTGTGCCATATCACGCGCATTACCCAGCCGTTGTTCCAGATCACGGAACTTTGGATTGAAATCTGCCATGTACTTGAAAACGGATTCCGCCTTGTTAAATTGGCGCTTGCGCTCGAAATCCAGACCCAGGTTATACAACACGTCCATCAAACTATCATCCAGCGGCACCTTGCGGAATTTATCGAATGCAATATCCAGTTGCCCCTGTCCCTGAAAGGCCAGCCCCAGCATGCGGTTGCTTTCGGCGGAATCAGCATCGGACTTTTGCTTGCCTTTTTCGGTGACCAGAAAACGCTTGGTGGTTAACAACAGATGTCCGACTAACAACAATGAAGCAGGCAACATCAGTTGCAACCACATCGCCTGAGTCGTCATCAATACAAAATGAGCACCCAGCAGTGATGCGAACAATATACCCGTCACCAGCGCGCCTATCGCTGCACTCAAACGCGGTAACAACAGAATCAAATACAGTGCCACCAATGCAAACAAGCCGATCTGCGCCATGCCTGCCCATTCAGGCACCACGAAAAAGTCACCCTTGAGTATGCTGGAAACCGAATTCGCCAGCGTCAACACCGGAGCCATAGCCGAAGAAACCGGTGTGACCTGCAAGCTGCCCACCCCTGCTGCCGAGGCCCCGATCAGCACTATCTTGTCGCGATATTTTGTAGCGGGAATCTTTCCGGTATAGACGTCATAAAATGAATCAACCGGGAAAGCCGGGCGACCATCCTTATTTTTGTAGAAATAGGTATGCATCTGCAAATTCGGATCAGTGGCAATTTGCTTGTTACCCAGTTTTACACCCGCTCCCAATACCACCTGTATGTCGGAAGGTTCGAGATTAAGCCCTCTGGCGGCCAGCATCAAAGATAGCGAGGGGTAGTATTGATCGTAATAGCCCACCACCAGCGGCTCGGTACGTATCGCACCATCCACATCGGGAAAACTGTTGAGATGCCCTATCGAAAGCGCCACACTACCCAACACAGGAATCGGTGACAGCACACCCAGAGACGACAATGGCAACGCATAGGGATCGCCGGAATTTTTTACATTAACCAGATTGTTGCGCAACACATAGTCTGGTAACGGCTGATCCGGTTTGCCCTGTGGTTCGCCCAGTTCAAAATACATCGGCAACAATACATCTTTGGCCGCCGCCATGCTGGTACTGAGTTTTTGATCATTGTTGAGACTGCCGGCCGCTTCGATCAGCAAGCCGTTGAGTCGTGCAATATCTACCTGATGAGCCGGATCAGCAGAATCCTTAAGTGTGGAATTACCGATTAACTCCGCTATCCGGTAGATGTAATTCAAGCCTGCGTCGACTTGCGGCTCAAAGAAGAACGCCGTGTGTCCGATAACCTTGACTTGCCCTGCCGCCAGTATATCTATCATTTTGGCGTGTATCTCGCGAGGCCAGGGCCAACGTCCCAAATTGGCGATACTCTGCTCATCAATTGCAATCACCGCAATTCGGTCACTGGGGGTGCGCGACGAAGCAAGCATTCCCCAGTCATAGGCCTTGCGTTCAAGACTCTGGATCAGATCGCTATTTGCTCCCGCCAAAAAAACCAGTACAACCAGCAATCCGACAAACCAGTCCTTCTTCCAGAATGACCACTTATTCATTGCGCCCCCCCAAAAGTTTCCATGAGCCAATAGAAAACCTCAAAAATCCAAACTCCGTCGCGATACTGCGTTACTCAGAAAATTTTAACGCTTACATATCAAATATATGCGGCGCGCTAAAATTTTCTTCGCGCCTTGTCTAGCTTAGGATTTTGAGTTTTTAGAGGCTTCCTAATAACTGACACTATGGAGATATATACCCCGCTTTTATTTTATCAACAGCACCGGACAATCAGCCAGATGCAAAACCTTGCTCACCACCGAGCCGAGCAATAACAATTGCAAACCGCCCCCAGCCCCCTGTCGGCACATCACAATCTGATCCACCCCCTGCTCGCGTGCATACTGAGCAATAGACTCGGCGGGCGTGCCTACACTGATGTGGTAGCGATAAGGCAGATGCTTCGCATCCAGCAACGCACGTGCGGCTTGAAGTGCAGCCATGCCCTGTTCGCGATAATAGTCGTTGATCGTATCCTGATTGATGAATAGCTTGACATTACCGGTCGCGACTTTCCATTGTACGTTCAGCAACAACAGCTCCGGCTGCTCCTTCAAATCGTCAATATGATCAATAACATAATCCAGCGCACGTTGAGCGCTGGGTGAACCATCGAGTGGAATCAATATTTTCATGTTGCCCCCTTAATCCTGCTTGTTCTGTAAACCCTGACTATCGGGCAAGATGGATACGCGCCCATCAACCAGATTGATGGCCTTACCCGATATGGCCTTGCGTAGTGCCAGCCATTTACCAACGATCAACACCAATGCCGCGCAGATCACCGGAATCAGCCAATGTAAATAATGCCGCCCTTCCAGCATCGGTGCAAAGGTCGCTTCCGTTACCAGCATTTCTCCGGCCACATAACCCAGCAACGCGCCACCGGCATAAATAATGAACGAGAAACGGTCGATCAGTTTCAACACCAATTGGCTGCTCCAGGCAATCATCGGAATGCTGATTAACAAACCGAACACCAGCAGCGAGAGATTCCCCTTGGCCGCGGCCGCCACGCCTAGCACGTTATCCAGACTCATCACAAAATCAGCCACGATAATCGTCTTGATTGCACCGATCAGGCGGGTATCCGCCTTAATGTTGCTCTCATCGTGTTCGTCTTCCGGCAGTATCAGCTTGATACCGATCCAAATCAGCAAGAATGCACCGATCAGTTTCAGATAGGGCAGTGCCAGCAGGCTGACCGCAAACAGGGTCAACACGATACGTAACCCTATCGCGCCTCCCACGCCATATAAGATGCCCTTTTTACGCTGCGCCTCCGGCAAATTACGGCAGGCCAGTGCAATGACCACCGCATTGTCGCCCGAGAGCAACAGGTCGATCATGATGATCTTCAGCACATCCATCCAGAACTGGGGTGAAACAAACATTTCTAACAAGACAATTCTCTCCTGAATGATTTTACTGCGGCTAACTACCCGCCAGCACGCATTGCATTACTCGCCCCATTTCAGCGGGATTACGAGTGATATGGATACCGCATTCTTCCATCACCGCCAGCTTGGCATCCGCCCCGCCCTGACCGCCGGAGATAATCGCACCGGCATGGCCCATGCGCTTGCCCGGAGGCGCGGTAATACCGGCGATAAAACCGACCACCGGCTTCTGCATGTTTTCCTTAATCCAGCGCGCACAGGCTTCTTCATCGCTGCCGCCGATCTCGCCGACCATAATCACCGCATCGGTATCCGGGTCGTCGTTAAACAGCCGCAACACATCCAGATGTTTCAATCCGTTAATCGGATCGCCGCCGATACCCACACAAGAGGACTGCCCCAAACCCAGCGCGGTCAATTGTCCGACCGCCTCATAGGTTAGTGTGCCGGAACGCGATACCACGCCGATACGACCTTTTTTGTGGATGTGACCCGGCATGATGCCGATCTTGATCTCATCCGGCGTAATCAGCCCCGGGCAATTAGGCCCGATCAGCAAGGTGCGCTTACCCTGCATCTTGTAGCGGGTACGCAACATGTCATGCACCGGTATTCCCTCGGTGATGCATATCACCAGATCCAGATCGGCCTCGACCGCTTCGTCTATTGCCGCCGCCGCACCCGAAGGCGGCACATAAATCACTGAAACCGTCGCACCGGTCTGCTGTTTCGCTTCCAGCACCGATGCATAAACAGGTATCCCCTCAAACTGCTCGCCTGCCTTTTTCGGATTCACTCCGGCGACAAAACAATTCGCGCCATTGGCATAGGCCTGACAATTCAAGGTATGAAACTGCCCGACCTTACCGGTCATGCCCTGCGTCATTACTCTGGTATTTTTATCAATCAATATAGACATCATGCACCTCTGGCTGCGGCAACGACTTTTTCGGCGGCATCCGCCATATCAGCGCCTGAAATAATCGGCAATCCTGAATCGGCAAGAATTTGCTTGCCCAGTTCCACGTTGGTTCCTTCCAGCCTCACCACCAGCGGCACGGACAGATGCACCTCGCGCACCGCCGCAACGATGCCTTCTGCAATCACATCGCACTTCATGATGCCGCCGAAGATATTGACCAGTATCGCTTTAAGATTGGGATTTTTCAGCATCAGCTTGAAGGCTTCGGTGACCTTCTCTCTGGTCGCACCGCCGCCCACATCGAGGAAGTTTGCCGGATTGCCGCCGTACAGCTTGATAATATCCATCGTCGCCATCGCCAGCCCAGCGCCATTCACCAGACAGGCAATATCGCCGTCCAAGGAGATATAGCTCAGATCGAACTTCGACGCCTCTATCTCGGCGGGGTCTTCCTCATCCAAATCGCGATACGCCACCACTTCGGGATGACGGAATAACGCATTGGAATCAAAATTGAATTTCGCATCCAGCGCCAGCACCCGTCCATCCGCCGTCAACACCAGCGGATTAATCTCCGCCAGCATCGCTTCCTTCTCGACAAACGCGCGGTACAAGCCTTGCAACACCACCACCGTACCGGCAATCGACGCATCGGGAATGCCGATCAGACGCGCCACATTCGCCGCCTCATCCAACCCCAATCCCGCAACCGGGTCTATGCGCAAAGTATGTATCTTCTCCGGGCTATGTTTGGCGACCTCTTCGATCTCCATTCCGCCTTCGCTGCTGGCCAGCAACGCCACACGCTGGGCATCGCGATCAATCACCATGCCCAGATAAAATTCTCTGGCGATTTGCGCACCTTCCTCAATCAGCAAACGCCGCACCACCTGACCATCCTTGCCGGTTTGATGCGTTACCAGATGCATGCCGAGTATCTGCGTCGCCGCGTCGCGTACCTCATCAAGAGACCGCGCCACTTTTACCCCGCCGCCCTTGCCGCGACCACCCGCATGAATCTGCGCCTTGACCACCCAAATCGCGCCCCCCAGTTGTTCCGCCGCCGCGACGGCCTCGTCGACACTAAAGCACGCCAGCCCGCGCGGAGTGGGCACTCCAAACTGACGCAAAATTTCCTTACCCTGATATTCGTGAATTTTCATAATTAGCGCTCATCCGAACGAAACGCACACCATCATTGGCGTACAGACTCAATCTTACCCAATTATCGGCAGCGACGTTGAGGGATTTGCGGCAACGCATTACCCCACTCCATAACATTGCGCTCAAAAGTCACAAACAGGATAATGATTACAGCCGCATGAACACAGTTCATGCGGCCACTTTCCCGACCTAACCCCGGCAACTGATTATGGACACCGTTGCGATCATCGACTTTGAAACAACCGGACTTTCCCCAGACATGGGGGATAGAGCGACGGAGGTGGCCGTGGTACTGGTATCAAACGGACATATCGTTAATCAATATCAGAGCCTGATGAATACCGGGGTGCGAATTCCGGCTTTTATCGAAGCGCTGACCGGCATATCCAATGCCATGATACGCAAGGCTCCACCTGCGGCTCAGGTGATGAGTGAACTGGCAAGGTTTGTCGGCGAGCTGCCGCTGGTAGCGCACAATGCTTCATTCGACTGCAAATTTCTGGATGCGGAATGGGCCAGAGTCGGGCATCGCCGACAGCAGGAGTTTGCCTGTTCGATGTTACTGGCGCGGCGGATTTATCCATCCGCACCCGATCACAAACTCGGCTCGCTGGTACGTCATTTGTCCTTACCCTCGGCGGCCCGCCATCACCGCGCGTTAGCCGATGCGGAAATGACCGCACATCTATGGATCAAAATGGTCGGCGACATTCAACAGCAATATGCGCTGGAAACCGTGCCACACGAACTGCTGCGTAAATTGCAAAAAGTCCCCAAGGCCAAGTTCGCCGACTACATCAACAAAGTTAAACGCAACAGCTAAGTCACTGATACAAGGGCATCCTCATGCCTTCTTCGCATGAGCCGGACGGAACACGGCGCACTCCTTGGCATCAGTCTCCAGATACGAACCACCAATCAGATCAATGCAATAGGGTACGGCGGGGAACGCCGCGTTCAGGCAATCGTCTATCGCGGAAGGTTTGCCGGGCAGGTTGATGATCAGGCTCTTGCCGCGTATTCCCGCCGTTTGACGTGACAGAATGGCGGTTGGCACAAACTTCAGCGAGGCGGTGCGCATCAGCTCACCGAATCCCGGCATCATCTTTTCGCAAACAGCCTCAGTCGCTTCCGGCGTCACATCGCGTAGCGCCGGGCCAGTGCCTCCAGTGGTGACGATCAAACAACAACCTTCCTCATCGGACAAACGCTTTAACGCGGCTTCAATCTGCGGTTGTTCATCCGGGATAATCATCGCCACTGGCTGCCAGTCGCTAATTAACACACGCGCAAACCAGGCCACCATCGCCGGGCCGCCTTTATCCTCATACTCGCCACGGCTGGCACGATCCGAAATGGTTAGAAAACCGATTTTTGTCATACTTTGTTCCCTTATAAACTTACCCACGAACAGTTTGAGAATACCGTCATTCCCGCGAAGGCGGGAATCCAGCAAAAAAACAATCCGCGAAGCGACCATGATCACAATGATGAAGCTGATTGTTTAATTGCAAATTAATCATTATTGAAACGCCGTCCCGTCCAGCAATTGCACCGTCGCCTGATCGCCCACGGATAATCCAGAACTCGCGCTCGGGATAATCAAAAGTGCATCGGCTCGCGCCATCGACAGCAATACGCCGCTGCTTTGCGATCCGGTAGGAGTGGCAAGGTAGCCGTCGGTATCGCGGCTCAACGTTACACGAACAAATTCGACATTTCCCGGCCGGTGTTTAAGGCTCTGAGTCAGACGCACACTCAGCGTGCGCCTGAACAAACGCGCATGGCCCATCATCTTGCGCAACGCGGGCGCGACCAGTTGTTCGAAGCAGACCATGCTGGAAACCGGATTGCCCGGCAGGCAGAAAATATTGCTTCCCGCCAGCGTGCCAAAAGCAGAGGGATGACCGGGACGCATCTGTACCCGCCAGAAATGCATCTGCACACCGAGTTCTTCCAGCGTGGGGCGGACGAAGTCATGCACACCTACCGAAGTGCCGCCCGAAACCAGCAGCACATCATATTGCAAGCCCTGTTGCAATTTCTCGCGTAGCTCTTCAGGGTCATCACGGGCGATGCCCAATAACACCGGCTCGATTCCCAGCGCCTGCACCTGCGCCATCAGCGCATAGCTATTGGCATCGGGAATCTTGTCCGCATCGAACGGCTCATGCAGCCCTTCCAGTTCATCACCGCTGGACAATATCGCCACACGGGGGCGACGCTGAACCGTAACTTCGGCACATTTCACCATCGCCAGTATGCCCAATACGCCAGGCGTAATTTCCGTTCCCGAGGTCAGCACAACGGCATCCTGTTGCAGATTTTCACCCTGACGGCGTATATCCGTTCCCGGCTTAGGTGACACATTGATCTGCACCGTACCGGCAGCCGCTTCCTGCGTATCTTCGACACGTATCACCGTATCCGCACCCGCCGGGATTTTTGCGCCCGTCATGATGCGCGCGCATTGCCCGGCTTGCAGCGTCAACTGCGGTAAATCGCCCGCCCGAATGTCCGCGACCACGGCAAGGGTGGCTGGCGCATCATTCAAATCTGCCGCACGTACCGCAAACCCGTCCATCGCCGAAATATCGTAAGGCGGATGATCGCGATTCGACGTGACATCCTGCGCCAGCACACGCCCCAGCGAGGCCAGTAAACTGATCGTCTCCGTGCCGTACGGCACAACATGCTGCAACACGCAACTCTGCGCATCATTCAATACGAGTGGATTCATTGTTTCATTCCTGTTATTAAATCTTATCTGGTACATGTAGTGATAAATCCCGACCATTTATGGCCTGCTCCACATCCTGCGGCGTGTCCAGATCGAAGAAACTGCGCAGGGTCGGGTCGAAGGACAGCAGTTCATCGCCGTCAACATGGCACAGGTCCAGAGTTTTCAATGCGCCAATCAGGCTCCTGTTTCCGCCATCCAGACTCGCTTGCAGCAACGGCAACGCGGCGCGGGCATAAAACGCAGCCAGCGGCTGTGCGTAACCATCGACACGGGGCACGACCGCCTGATGGCCAGCGCGATAGCCAGCCAGTTGTACAATCAGCGCGGAAGAGATAAACGGCATATCGCAGGCCACGACGAAGGCCCATGGAGTAGTCACATTTTGCAAGGCGCTTATCAGGCCAACCAATGGCCCGCCCTGATCCTGAACATCACAAATCTGCGGCAGCAAAACATCGGCACGGGGTTTGCGCACGCTGACCAGCGTATGCACAAACATCGGCTGAACGATATCCGCCACCCGCTGCAACAGCGTCTCGCCGTTAAATTCCAGCATGGCCTTGTCGCGCCCCATGCGCCGGGAATCTCCACCGGCGAGGATAACGGCAGTGCAATCGTCTATCACTCCGACACCCGGCATTCCCGCACCCGCGCCAACAGGAATTGCGCAATGCCATCCACATCATCCAGCGCAAAATGCGGCAGATGCGGATACACCGTCGCCACATCCGAGACCATCGCAATCAAGCCATCTCGGCATCGCGGCGTTACGGAACAGGCCGCACGCAATACTTCGATTTTGTCACATTGCGCATCGGAAAAACTCTCTGCCAGCACCAGATCGGCATCGGGGAAATAATGTTGTGCCAATAGTTCAGGTTCACCCACAGAAACCGCATTGTGAGATGGCATCGGGTCGGCGACCAGTTGCAAACCCTCGGGCGTGACCAACATACTCGCCACTGCGCCTGCCTGTTTGAACCGCCAACTATCCTTACCCGGCGTATCCAGCGTAACCCGATGATGGGTATGCTTAATCGTCGCCACCTTCAAGCCGGACGCACACAGCAAGGGCAACAGTTTTTCGACCAGAGTGGTCTTACCGCTGCCAGAGTAGCCGACTATCGCGATGACTTTCATGATTTAAACCCAAATAATCCATTAGCCCCGAAACTCGTCATTCCCGCGCAGGCGGGAATCCAGACAGAAAAATAATTCCTGCGCAGCAGGACAAAACCAACGTGCGGTTCGCTACGCGGCTTGATAATTGCTAGATGGCCGTTCCTCGAAACTTCTGCCTCCGACCTCGTTTTCCCGCTTTCGCGGGAATGACGGCGGTGATGTCTCATGGATGCGGCGTTACCCACTCGTCGCCCTGTGGCGTAACTTCCTTTTTCCAGATCGGCACACATTGTTTCAGTTCGTCGATCAGCCACTGGCAGGCTTGCAGCGCGGGGCCGCGATGCTCGGCGCCGGTGACGATCAGCACGATGTTGTCACCAGCGGTGACCGTGCCGATGCGATGCACGATACACGCATCCAGCAGGCCGAATTTCTCCAGCGCGGTGCTGCGCAGCTTCTCCAGTTCGGCAACCGCCATCGCGGGATAGGCATCGAATTCGATGCGACTGACATCGCGCCCTTCCGAGAAGTCGCGCGCGCATCCGACAAAGGTGGCAATACCGCCGATGCGTTTTGAGACGGCGCGCATCGCCATCAATTCGGCATCCACCGAGAAATCTTCTGTTTGTAAACGTACCGGCGCATTCATATCAACCCCCACTGAATTTCGCCATAAAGGTAATCTCGTCTCCAGCCGCCAACACGCGCTGCATGTCGCGTTCCTGCGCCTGATTAACCGCCGTGAAGCAAACGATCTCGAAGGCATGCGGGTAGCGGGCGCTCAAATCGTCGACCAACTCCTGTAATTTCATCCCGTCACGGCACGGTAGCTTCAGTTCGCGCGCCTGCACCCGATCAGCAACTGGCCCAAAAAACAATACTTTTAGCATGCCGTCTCCCTGAGCCAATGTCCGCTCTTGCCGCCGCGCTTTTCTTCGAGCTGGATTTGTTCGATACGCATACCGCGATCCATGGATTTGCACATGTCGTAGATCGTCAATAACGCGGTACTGGCGGCGCACAAGGCTTCCATTTCCACACCGGTCGGCCCGACACAACTGACGGTTGCGTTTACCCGCAGACCGACGCAACCCTGTGCATCCGGCTCGGCTATGTCTTCGAAGCTGATTTCCACACCGGTCAAAGGCAGGGTATGGCACATCGGTATCGTGTCGGCAGTACGTTTCGCTGCCATCACCGCCGCCACGTCAGCGACGGTCAGCACATCGCCCTTGGCGACCGTTCCGGCTCTTATTCGCGCCAGCGTAGCCGATTGCATGCGTATCATGCCGCTGGCAATCGCCACTCGCCGGGTTTCAGGTTTATCCGACACATCCACCATTCTGGCGCGCCCGTTTTCGGAAAAATGCGTCAATTCATTCATCGTTTTTCTCAGTCAGGAAAGCTAAATTATAAAACACTAATACATTCCGCGCATTCTGCAAGTACAATGCGGGCGACGACAGTAGCAGATTTTTTCTATCAACAGGTATTTACGCCGCCGGAAAATCCAGACCATGAGTGTTTTGCAAGATCGTTTCAACCGCAAAATTGAATACCTGCGCCTGTCCGTGACAGATCGTTGCGATTTGCGTTGTAGCTATTGCATCCCCAAGGGATTTCACGGTTTTGAGACGCCTGAACACTGGCTGGCTTTCGACGAGATCGAACGCATCGTCGCCGCGTTTGCCCGGCTGGGCGTAGCACGCATCCGTCTGACCGGCGGCGAACCGCTGACTCGACCGGGCATCGCCACACTGGCAAAACGCCTGCACAACCTGCCCGGCGTAAACGATCTATCGCTATCCACCAATGCCACACTGCTCTCCCGCTATGCCACCGAGCTGCATGATGCTGGTGTCACGCGCCTGAACGTAAGTCTGGATTCGCTGAACGCTAAACAACTGGCTTGCATCACTGGGCGCGATTGCTTGCAGCAAATACTGGATGGACTGATGGCAGCAAAGCTGGCCGGATTTTCACCGATCAAGATCAACATGGTGGTGCTGGGCGGAGAGAACGAAAACGAAGTCGAAAGCATGGTCGAATTTTGCATGCAACACGGCTTCATCCTGCGCCTGATTGAAACCATGCCGATGGGCGACACCGGTCGCAGCGCGAACTATGTCAATCTGCAACAGGTACAACACCATCTGCAAAAACGTTTCGGTCTGGTTCCCGGCATCGTCGCCGGTGGCGGCCCGGCTCGCTACCTGCAATCCCCCGACGGCTCCTTCTCATTAGGCTTCATCACCCCCATATCGCAACATTTCTGCGACACCTGCAACCGCGTCCGCTTATCGGCTGACGGCACACTCTATCTTTGTCTGGGTCAGGAAGACACACTGGATCTGCGCGCACTATTGCGTGCGGGTATCGACGACGCGGGGCTGGAAACCGCGATACGCGATGCCATCTACAAAAAGCCGGAACGCCACGAATTCAAGGAACAACCCGGCAAGATCATCCGCATCATGACCCAAACCGGCGGCTAAACACGCCGCGTAACGGGTAACGCTGTTCGTATCTATGCAATAATGAACTCAAGCTTGTAGCTTGAACTTGCCTATTGCAAGCGTCTACCCGGAGTCATCTCATGTCCAACCATGCCGATAAAACCGCAAGACCCGATCAGCATCGAATCCCGCTTTCCGAACTTCAACAACGTCTTGACTGCACGCTGGACGGTCTAAACAGCGACGACGCAACGCAGCGTCTGAACAAATACGGCAGCAACGAGCTGCTGGTACGCAACGAAACGCCGGAAATCATCAAGTTTCTGCGCCAATTCACCAATTTTTTCGCCCTGTTGCTCATCGTAGGTTCCGGGCTGGCATTTCTAGCCGATTATCTGAGTCCCGGCGAAGGCAACGCCTACATCGGCACGGCCTTGCTGGCGGTGGTCTTGATCAATGCGCTGTTCACCTATATTCAGGAACACGAAAGCGAGCAGATCATGGCAAGCTTCCGCAAGATGCTGCCGCAGATGATCGCCGTACGGCGCGACGGGCAAGTCACACAGATGGAAGCGAAATATCTGGTACCCGGGGATGTAATCGTACTCGAAGAAGGCGACCGCATTCCTGCCGACGGGCGGTTGATTGAAGCGAATCAGCTCAAGGTCGATCATTCCTCGCTATCCGGCGAAAGCGAGCCGCAGTTACGCAAACTGGAATGCACCCACGACAACCTGCTGGAAAGTCGCAACATGATTTTCTCCGGCACACTGGTACAGAGCGGCAACGGCAAGGCCTTGATTTATGCCACCGGCATGAATACACAGATTGGCCACATCGTGAAACTGACCAAGGAAGCTGCGCTAGTTGAAACCCCGATACGCAAGGAATTACGACGATTCATCCACATCATTTCCGGTATTGCCTTCGTGCTGGGGGTATTGTTTTTTGCACTCAGCATCATGCTTGGGCATAGCTTTATCGGCAGTCTTATTTTTGCTATCGGCATCATCGTCGCCAATGTCCCCGAAGGACTGCTCCCCACCGTAACACTGGCACTGACCATGGCATCCAAACGCATGGCACAGAAGAATGCGCTGATAAAAAATCTGGAAGCGGTCGAAACACTGGGCTCAACCACGGTCATCTGCACCGACAAGACCGGCACAATCACACAAAATCAGATGAAGGTTGCCACCTTGGTACTCGGCAGACGGGAATGGTCTGCCTATCAGAGCGGTTTGGCTCAGGCACCAGATCTGGACAAACTACGAGCGGCGATGGCACTTTGCAATAACGCACATCTGTCAAATGACAACAATCATGGCTCGGCCTTTATGGGTGACCCGACCGAGGGAGCATTGCTGGTTTTTGCAAATCACCTGAAACCGCTTGCAGATTTACAGACTGCCTTTCCGCGCATACACGAAAGTCCGTTCGATTCATCCACTAAACGCATGATCACCACACACCGTGGCGCAAGCGGTCAACCCAATATCGCCTACATGAAAGGCGCGCCAGAAGTTGTATTTAGCAAATGCACTCATATTCTGGAGCAGGGCGTCTCTGTCGACTTTGATGCGACAGCTCGGCAAAGGGCACTGGAAACCTACGAATGCATGGCCGCACGCGGCGAACGCGTGCTCGCGATGGCCTGCAAAAACACCCTTTCCGATCAGGCGGATGAAGAAGACTTTATTTATCTGGGCATGGTAGGCATGCTCGACCCGCCACGCGCCGAAGTTGCTGGCGCAATAGCCAAATGCCGGACGGCAGGCATACGCGTATTCATGATTACCGGCGATTACCATGTCACTGCCGAATCTATCGCACGGCAAGTCGGCCTGTTCACCGGCAACGGTCGCGTCGTCATCGGTGGCGAATTGCAGGAAATGAGCGACGAGGAGCTGGATAGTCTGCTGGATCATCAGGAGCTGGTTTTCGCCCGCTCTACCCCGATACAGAAACTGCGCATCGTTCAGGCCTTGCAGAAAAAAGGCGAGATCGTCACCGTCACCGGCGATGGCGTTAACGATGCACCGGCATTGAAGAATGCCGATATGGGTGTCGCGATGGGACTGTCAGGAACCGAAGTCGCCAAGGAAGCTGCCGACATGGTGTTGATGGATGATAATTTCGCCACGATAGTCAATGCCATCGAAGAAGGCCGCACCATCTTTGCCAACATCAAAAAGTTCATCGCCTACATCCTGACCAGCAACATCCCCGAGATACTGCCCTTCATCGCCTTCGTCGCGATCAAAGCGCCACTAGCATTAACAGTCGTGCTGATCCTGACCATAGACCTCGGCACCGACCTGCTGCCCGCACTGGGATTGGGGCGCGAAAAACCGGAAAACGATGTGATGAAACAACCGCCACGCCGACGTGATGAAAGACTGCTAACCTGGCCGCTGCTCACCATGAGTTACGGCATCATCGGCATGCTGCAAGCCGCAGCCGGATTCTTCGCCTTCTTCGTCGTGCTGTATCAGGGCGGCTGGATATGGGGAACCGACCTGCCCGAATCCGGCCTGCTGTATAAAACCGCCGTGACTTCGTTCTTCGCCGCCGTGGTGATCTGCCAGGTCGCCAACGTACTGATATGCCGCAGCCGCCGCCAAAGCATCCTGTCCGCCGGCATCTTCTCCAACAAACTAATCTGGGTAGGCATCACCGTCGAACTTGCCCTGCTCGCCGCCATTTCTCACGTCCCCGTCCTGCAACCCTTCTTCGGCACCGCCCCCATAGGCTGGTTCGAAGTTTCGTTGGGCGTACCGTTTGCCGTTGCGATTATTCTGGGAGACGAGTTCAGACGCTATCTGATCAGAAGAGACAATCAGTTTGTACAGCGGTGGCTTAGCTGGTGATATTCGGGTAAGACGGTGCGCTAGCTACAGCCATTAGCAGGTGTATTGAACCTGCACCTTTTTGTGGAGTGCGGCAACACGTTGCAGCCAGATGTTGACACATGCATGAAAAAGCGGCGTCATGCCGCCGCACTCCATCCGTTGCCAGATCTTTATGCAAGAACTGGCAACGGTGCTACGGTTAGATACTCTTCGCCAATTCCGCTGCGATGCCAGTGTAGGTGTCGGGAGACAGTTGCAGTAAACGCTGTTTTTCGGTTTCGGGAATATCCAGTGTGTTGATGAAGGCTTGCAGCGAGTCGCGGTTGATGCCGCTCTGACCGCGTGTCAGTTCCTTCAATTTGTCGTAGGCATTTTCGATGTTGTAACGACGCATCACGGTCTGGATGGGTTCGGCCATGACTTCCCAGCTTGAGTTCAGGTCGTCGGCGACGCGTACCGCGTTGACTTCCAGCTTGTTCAATCCCTTCAGGCAGGATTCGTATGCCAGCAGCGTGTAGCCCAATGCCACACCCATGTTACGCAATACGGTGGAGTCGGTCAGATCGCGCTGCCAGCGTGAGACGGGGAGTTTCTCGGAAAGGTGACGCAACATCGCGTTTGCCATGCCCAGATTACCTTCGGAATTCTCAAAGTCGATCGGGTTAACCTTGTGCGGCATCGTGGAGGAACCGACTTCACCCTTGATGACCTTTTGTTTGAAATAGCCCAGCGAGATGTAGCCCCAGATGTCGCGGTTCAAATCAATCAGTATGGTATTGACGCGCGCAAACGCATCGAACAATTCCGCCATGTAGTCATGCGGCTCAATCTGTATGGTGTAGGGGTTGAAGGTGATACCACGCGCCATTACAAAATTCTCGGCGAATTCAGGCCAGTTCACATCGGGATAAGCAGAGAGGTGAGCGTTGTAGTTACCGACCGCGCCGTTGATTTTGCCCATGATTTCGACATACTCGATGTGCGTTGCAGCACGGCGCAGACGATATACGACATTGGCCATTTCCTTGCCCAAGGTGCTCGGCGTCGCGGTTTGACCGTGAGTGCGGCATAGCATCGGCAGGTCGGCCAGTTGATGCGCCAGTTCAGTCAAACGTACGATGACATGATTCAACGCGGGCAACATCACCGCATCGCGCCCGTATTTCAGCATTAACGCATGGGACAGGTTATTGATGTCCTCGGAGGTGCAGGCGAAATGGATAAACTCCAATACATTCGCGGTTTCCGGGTTGGTTTTCAGTTGTTCGCGCAACCAGTATTCGACCGCCTTTACATCATGGTTAGTGGTGCGTTCGATGGTTTTAATGGCTTGTGCATCGGCTTCGCTGAAATTCGCATTGATCGCATCAAGCTGATCAATCGTGTCTGCCGAAAACGGGCCGACTTCAGGAATGTCAGGCTGTGCCGCCAGTGCTTTCAGCCATTCGATTTCGATCAAAACGCGAAAACGGATCAAACCGAATTCGCTGAAATAGCCGCGCAAGCCTTCAACCTTGCTGTGATAACGGCCATCAAGCGGAGAAAGTGCAGTGAGTTTGCTCAGAGTAGTCATGATAACGCCTTGAATCGGAAAGCGCGTATTTTACGCGAATCGACTCGGGCTTGGTCGGAATGCGCGGGAAAAAACGCGGGAGACAATGTTTGAGCTGATCTGTCGCCCGGAAAAACGCAGGCTATTGCTATGTCTACGCGAGGATAACCGGGCCAACCTACACAGTCAGCCCGGCCCCAAACTTACGCAGCCATTCCTTGCGCTCGCGATAATCCGGCATCACCTTATCCACTTCATTCCAGAAAGCATCGGTGTGGTCGCTGTGATAAAAGTGGCACAGCTCATGCACCACAATATAGTCGATCACTTTCGGCGTAGCCATCATGCACTTCCAGTGAAAATTAAGCTGGCCGTTTTTGCCATAACTGGCCCAACGGAAACCCATCTCTTTCACTTTGATGCCGGAAATCTCGACACCCACTTTCGGTGCCAAATACGCAACCCGTTCATTGATGCGCTGCATGCCTCTGTCGCTGTAGTAAGCTTCAAACGCTTTTCTGGCTGCTTCGATTCCACCCTGCTCTATCACGAAGCGGCTCAGACAAAAGCGACCTTCTTTTAAACGCAAGGCATCCTGCTGATCGGATACCAGCGATAGCCGGTAGGCTCGACCCAGATAGAGAAACGTCTCCCCGTTCACCCATTCTCGCGCCACAACGCTGGCATTCAGGTCTTTCCATTCGGCCAGATTGCGATATATCCACATGCGCTTGCTTTCCACCACTGCATCCACCTGTTCAGGACTGTAGTTTGCGGGCGGACGCACCGACACCACGCCATTGCGTTCAATCACAATATCGGTGGTTTTGCGCGTGCTGCCGGGCAGCAGTTGATACTCAATATCTCTTACACGTCGCGCGTTCATGCGTTATTACCTCCCGCGCCTTTCAACAACTCATCGTGGCGGCTCTTGGCCAGCTTCATAATCTCGATGGCGATGCGCTCACGCTTGGCTTTTAACTCAGAGATACCAGTCAGGGTCAGCGCGGTTTTTATCTCGCTACGGGTTTTCTTTTGCTTGTCGCTGTTATTCCAAAAGTCGATGCTGGCGATGCTCTCCTGTAACACCTCCACAATAGCTTCCATCAATTTTTTCATCTGTGGCTTCGTTGCGGCAGGCACTTCGCCATTTTCAAAGGCTACACTGGCGATGTGTTCGAAGAAAGTCGATGCCTCGCGGTTCATCCCATCCACGCCCTGCTTGCGTCCTTCAATAGTCTCTGCGCGCAGCTTCTCCAACTCTTCGGCCAGCTTCTCCCACTGCCCCTGATACTGGTCAATCAGGCTCTCGACCTTCTGCGACATGCTCTTGTAGAAGGCGGGGTCTTCATCATGGTGTACCGTGCAGTGCTTGCGTATCGCATGCTCCATTTCGCTGGCCTTAGCCTCGACATTGCCACCCGCGTGCTGGTTAAGCTGGTTGATGAAATCTGCCGACAACAACTCTACCGGCGGCACTTTCGGGTTAATTCCCAGGCTGATCAAATGCTCGTTGATCAGATCGCGCACCTTCTGCCCCGCATCGCCCAGATTCAGACTCTCATCCTTGTAGCGCTCCTTGGTCACGCGCAAAATATAACCCAAGCGCTTGGCCGGAACCCGGTATGCATGTGCCGCCTGATTCGGCAGAATGATGTCTATGCTCATCAGGAATTTTTTCAGGTACACATCAAAATCCGCGCGGACTTTTTCGTCTTTCAGCAACTTGACCGCTTCATGTACCACCGCAGCATCCGCTTCAATATCAGGCAATGTGCCTTCTACAAATTCACGCACACGCGCCACCTTGTGCCCGGCAAACAACTGCAACAACCGCTGATAACGCTCTTCCAGCACAGGCACTTCAGACGAAATATTCTTCAAGCCCTGCGCCAACTCCTGTTGTTCACCGGCAGCGGCATAAAGCGTCAGCGCTTCGGTCAGGTTGGTGGTGAGGCCGATGTAATCGACAATATAGCCACGCTGCTTGCCCTTCTTCACCCGATTGGTGCGGGCAATAGCCTGCAACAGGGTGTGCTCCCTGATTTTTTTGTCGATGTACATCACCTGCTCAATGGGCGCGTCGAAGCCGGTCATCAGCATGTCGCACACCACCAGAAAAGCGATGCCGCTATAAACCTTGTCCGGGTCGTCAAAATCAAACGACTTGCAGAAATTGTCCACGGCATTCCAGGCGCGGGCCTGCTTGCGCGCCTCGGTAACAAAGGCGGCCTCGTTGGTGCCGTCACTTGAGATCACCACCGCCGCCTTCAACATACGCAGTTTGCGGATTAGCCCGCTATCCGGCACAGCGGCGCTTTCCAGTTCGACCACCGTGTCAGCCAATGCCTGTTGGATGGCCTTTTGGTAGCGCACCGCCGCCAGCTTGGAATGGCACACCACCTGCGCCTTGAAACCGTTCGGGAATATATGCTCCAGATAGTGTTTCACCATATCCTTTGCGATGGCCGCGATGCGCTGCTCGGCCTCCAACAGGTCGCCAGTCGCGCCGTATTTTTTCCTGATCGCCAGCAGCTCTTCTTCGCTGCGTTCCTTGAACAGGTTTTCAAATTTATTTTCAAACCCGTGCTTGTCGTTCAGCGCCGCATCGGCGGTGCGGCCTTCATACAGGATCTGCAAGGTGGTGCCATCGTCCACTGCGTCCATCAGCCGGTAGGTGTCGATGTAGTCGCCAAAGCGCTTATAACTTTTCTTCTCGCCGTGACGCTCGCTAATCAGCGGCGTGCCGGTAAACGCCACACGCGCCGCATTGGGGAAAGCCTCGAAAATATTGTCGCCCAAGTCCGAACCTTGGGTGCGGTGCGCCTCGTCTATCATCAGCACGATGCGCGAAGAATCGTTCACCACGCCAAAGGTCTGGCTGGTGGGAATAGCGAGATACGTGCCCAGCGCTTCGGCTACTTTCAGCGGCAGGCTTTGCTCGCGTACTTGAAACTTATGCACCATCACCATATTGATGTCGGAACTGTCGGTGGCCAGATGCTCGCGCAGCTCCTTGCGGCTCCCAATGCTGTTCACCCGGCCACCGATCAGCGTGGCGGTTTCCGCCAGTTGGTCTTCCAGATCCACCCGGTCATTAATCAGCAATATTTTGTAGTCGCTCAGGTCGCGTGAGACGCGCAGCATGCGCGCCACAAACACCATAGTCAGGCTCTTGCCGGAACCTTGCGTGTGCCACACCACACCGCTACGCTCCTCGGCAGTTTTGCCCGCACGCAGGCGCTCGATAATTTTATTGGCCGCGCGGAACTGCTGATAGCGGCACACCACCTTGATGCGCGGCCCGCCATCGGTATCCATGAACACGCAGGAGGTGCGCAGCATACTCAACAGATTGGCCTTGTTCAGCATGCCGTTGACCAACTGCTGTTGCTGGTTCATGCCCTGAGCGATGCTGTCGGGTTGCGGCCACTGGGTTTTCCAGGGATAGAAGTGTTCATCGCCCGAAGTGATGGTGCCGTAATCCGCTTCCACACCGCTGCTGCGGATCATCAGCATATTGCTGTGAAACAGGCGCGGCTCACCTTCTTTATAGCCCTGCTGTTGGGTGTCCTTGCGCTGGTTGCTGTAGCGCTGCAACTGCTCAAAGGCTTCCGCCATCGGGTTGGCGCAGGTCGGCCCGCCCTTCTTGCACTCCACCACCGCCAGCGGAATGCCGTTCACGAACAGCACAATATCGGGAATGATGAACTGCTTCACGCAACCCGGCGTGTCGATGCGAAACTGGTTAATGGCGAGAAAATGATTATTCTCCGGGTTCACAAAGTCGATCAATTTCACCACCGGGTCTTGCTCACCGGTAACCTC
Source organism: Burkholderiales bacterium (assembly GCA_038206935.1). Taxonomy (GTDB): domain Bacteria; phylum Pseudomonadota; class Gammaproteobacteria; order Burkholderiales; family Gallionellaceae; genus Gallionella. Next base: position 34,982 of record JBBRAJ010000013.1, on the reverse strand, counting down.
GTTCACATCTACCTGCGCCTTGAACAACAGCTTCTGTATCGCCTCATTCGCCTCCAGCAGGGTGCGGTTGGGCTGGCGCAAGAGTTGATCCTGCAAGTCCTGAATTTGTTTGGTCGTGAGCCAAGGCTTGCCATCGTCGCAGCTATTCAACGCCATTACCGCTTTGGCGAACACCTCGGGCAACAGCCACTGGCGGAAATTGCTGCGCAAGCTTGTGGCCGGATCGGAAGGAATATCTGAGCCCTGGTCGATCACCTCCCAGCCCAGCGCCGCCAGTTGTTGCAGAAAAGGCTGCTCGACTTCCGTGTATTCGCTCATAACTGCACTCCATCACCTTGCTCGCGCAAGCACTGCTGGCCCTTGGCTGTCAGCCGGTAGCGTTGTTTTGTACTGCGCGGGCTTTCGGGTGCGGTCATTTCGATAAGACCCGCTTCAAGCGCTGGTGTCAGGTAGGCATGGCTGAAATTCATACGATCTCGCAAGCCTAGTGCATCCATCAGCACCCCTCTGCTCATCTCCCCCGCCATCACCTGAAGAAGCGCAGCAACTTGCGGGGTCACATGCGGGGTCACATGCGGGGTCACATGCGGGGTGACTTGTTCGATGACTTGTTCGCTAGGCTGCTGCGCCGACGGATGCACTGGCAGCCGGATCACATAGGCCAAGCGGTCGTCATCGGTTTCAAACAGTGGCGTGGGTGAGCCGTTGGCGGCCATGACTTTGAGGATTTTTGGCATGCCAGTTGAACGCCCCTCGGTCAAATCCAGCTCTTTCAAAAACTCGCCGATACGGCGATTGCGATAGCGGCGGCTCACCGCACGACCCGCTTCAAAGTCCGATAATTTGATTGATCTGTCCGGCCCCGGAAAACTCAGCACCACTAATTCCTCACGGCTGATGCGAATCTCAATCGGCTCGCGCTCTTCATACGAGCGGTGATACACGGCATTGACCACCGCTTCTTCAATCGCCGCATACGGGAAATTCCACACCCGCGTGGCTTCGGCACGATCAGGGTGTTTGACCACGGTTTCAATCAAATAATTACGCTGAATAAAGCTCAAGGCATCCCGCGTCATGCGCGCCAGCGGCCCCTTGAAAATCTTTTCATCAAAGCGGTCGCCGCCTGCTCCCTCGGGAAACCACACCACATCAATCTGGGTATAGGGAAAGAAGCGATCCGGCGTCTCGTTAAAAAACAGCAGGCCGACATTCTTCGGCCACGGCGATTCGCTCGGGCCGCCCACCAGATTCATCTGCCTCCCCAAACTTTCCACCGACATATTGGGCGCATCGTCGGCCAAATCACTACCCACTTCGCGTAGATACTCCAGCATCAACGGCTTGGACAAATCGCTGATCCGCGCCTGTTGGTTAAAGCGGTCATCCCACGGCACTTGCGCGGTCAGGCTCAGCAGCTCCTGCTCAGTTTCGCCTTTCGCCTCCACCGTGCTGCTGTAACGGCGGATGTAATAGTGCCAGCTTTTGTGTTTGGCGCTCACCGAGGCAGGCGCTTTGTAGGGGCGATGCATACCGCCCGGTGCCTGCAACACGATCAGCTTGCGCCCCTCGACCTCTTCGATGCTCAAGGCCGGAAAGTAAGGCGGCTGAATCAACTGACACGCCGCCAGCAGCTCCTGCTGAATCTTATCGAGCTGGTTGTCGGGCAAACCCAGCGGCGGAAACAGCGGCTGGCCGTGCTCATCGCAATCCTGGCCGATCACCACATAACCGCCGCCCAGATTTTCAAAGTCATTGGCGAAAGCGCACAAGGTGCGAATGATCGCATCGGGATTCCAACCCGCCTTGTATTCAATACGCTCACCTTCGACGGTGCGCTGGTGCAGCAGGTCGTGCAGATTGATGGGCAGCTTGTCAGCCATGGGATGCCTCGGGGGGATTGACGTTGACTTGGACTTTGCCGGTGAGCAGGTCGTGCATTAGGCCGGATTTTTGCTCACGCAATTTTGTCACATTGCTCAACTCTACTTGTATCATTGACTGAACTGCATCAAATTTAGCAACGATTTCGGCCTGCTCTTCAAGATTCGGAACGCAAATATTTAGACGCTTAAAGTTACCTGTGTTAATTCGAGGCCGAGTCACCCCTTGCTCATAACGTCTAACCTGCCGTCGTGCCAATCCACTGTTAAGAAAGAGCATGAGGAATCTATTCTTCATTACATCTAACTTGCAACGCGCTCTAAAACAATCAGCTTTGTTGATGGCAGAGGCAAGATTATCGGGGTAACAACAAGCCCTGCCCACTGGATAGCGTTCTTCACCTAACCCTGCGATTAGAACATCACCACTGACAACTTTATTCCGTAATAAGAAATTGGCATGGCGTTCGGATATATACGCTTTGTCGTTATCGTTGTAATCAAACTCTACGACGTTTTGCAGGCGAACAACCCTTACGCCTGCATCAACAACGTAATGTTCAGTTTTTAAGTTAGAGCCAAATGGGCCATCAACAATAGATTCAAGTGCGTAGTCCATACTTTTAACAGCCCACTCCTTCGGAATCCACCCCATCGGAGTGTGCTGATATAGCTCTGGCGCTTGTTCGCGGGGTGGGCGCAGTTGGCCGTCGGCACCGATGCCACGAGTAAACAAGTCGTGCATCAGCCCCGCTTTGATCTGCTGGTATTTTTCAATCAGCGCTTCGGTTTTTTCGATGGTTTGGTCGATGGTGCCTAATATGAAACTTATCTTTTTCTGTTTTTCGTATGAAACCGCTGGTATCGGAAAAATCTTGATGTCATTTGTTCCGATAGCCGAGAATGTGGAACCTTGGCTGCGGCGATGCAAAAAAGCTACATTTTGTTCTATTGAGTAACCCAAAAATCGTGTGTCAGAAATACCCAACTTCGCTTTGATCGCTCCCAATCCCCGACCGATGCAATAACCTTGTTCGCCCCAATTCAATTTTCCAACTGGTGCACGAACACTCATTAGTATCGAATCTGGTTTTGATGCTCGCAGAGGCTGATGGCAATAGACTTCAGTAGATGGCGACTGCTTGCCAAACTCCGCACAACCTTGAAGAAAAGGCAATCCGCGCTCTTCAGTATTGCAGTTTGCAGAGTCTGGCGACTGGCCCATTGTGATGTCAGCAAGATCGCAAAGTTGAAGAAATGTTTGAGGTTCACTCATACCCCAGCTCCACCAAAAATTTTTGCAACTGCTGCGATGCCGCATCGCGCTCGGCCTCGATGGTCTTGGCGGTGACGGCGTATTTGCTCCACAGGTTTTCAATGGCCTTAATGCAGGCGCGCTGATCGGCGCGCAGGTAGGCGCGGTAGGTGTTCAGCAGCAACTGGCGCAAGCGCTCGATGATGACGGTGCGGGCTTCGTCGTTGGTGATTTTGGCACGGGCGCTTTGCACCAGTTCGTCACGTTTGCCTGCGATGCCCTTGATGGTGGCGCGCAGGGTTTTGACTTCATCTTCCAGCAATTTGTGGCGTTGCAGTTGCGCTTCGATCTGTTCGGCTTCGCGCTGGCATAGTTCGGCATCGCCCAGGTTGGGGTCGCGCTTGCACAGTTTGGCCATGCCTTTGGCTTGTTTCAGTTTCGCCTTGAGGCTTTTCACCTGTTCCGAATTCATCACGCCGCTGTCGTCGCCATCTTCGAAGTCTTCTTCGTCGGCGGCGGCGAATAGGGCTTGCAGTTCGGCCAGCCGGGTCTGCGCCTGTTCCAATTCTTGCAGTATCTCGGGGAACTGGCTTTGCAGTATCTCTTCGTCCGGGATCAGCTCCGGCCCCCAACCGCTAGCGGCGATGGATTTAAAATCGGCCTTGAGCATATCGACATAGTTGGCAAAGGCGCCGCGTACCTGAAACGGGGTGAGCAGGTTTTGTTCAGCCAAGGCTTGTTCGATACTGGCGAGCAGGCTGCTGCGCATCACGTAGACGTTGCGCGGTTTCGCCTCTTCATGCCCATCTATTTCCTGGGCATCGGGTGCCAGTGCCTCGACGATGGGCAAATTGGCCTGCCACCATGCTTCCAGACTCTGCATGAATTGCTGGTGGCGGGTGGTAACGCCCTGGTGGCTGGCGACAAAATCGGCGATGTCGCGCTTGTCGCTCAAGACAGGCGCGAAGTCGAGATAATTAGCCTGATCGATTTCCGTAGGTTGGGGTGAGGTACGAACCCCAACATTTCTCGACACATCCTCGTGTTGCGCTGGGGTTCCTTCGTCACCCCAACCTTTTCTGTCTATAAAAGCATCATCACGCAATTGAGGATAGTTCTGCCAGTAGTGCGCGAGGCTTGCCACTTCCACCTTGGGCACGCCACCGTGCAGATGGGCGCGCACATCGTGCGGTTCGGGTGGCGGGGCGTTGTCCACGTAACGGCGGATGTTGCAGTTGTAGTCTTCGGCGACGATCTCAGCTTTAGGCACGGGGCGGGCATAGCCGGGAAGTTCTCCGCCGTTGCGGTAGGCGTAGATGATTTTGTCTATGTCTTCCGGGCGCAGGTGGTTTTGCGCCTTGCCTTCGCGGTATTCGCGGTCGGCGTTGATGAACAGCACATGGTCGCGGCTGGCGGCACCGGCCTTGTTCATCACCAGTATGCAGGCCGGAATGCCGGTGCCATAAAACAAATTGCCGGGCAGGCCGATGATGGCTTCCAGATAGCCGTGCTCGATAAAATGTTTGCGCGCCTCACGCTCTTCGCCGCCACGGAACAGTACGCCGTGCGGCATCACCGAGGCCAGACGGCCATCATGCTTGAGCACGGCCAGCATGTGCTGGACGAACATCAGGTCGGCCTTTTTGCCCTTCTCCGGCATCATCACCGGGAAGCGCCCGGAAAACTTGAGGTCTTTCTTGATGTAGTTCTGACTAAACGGGGGATTCGCCACCACGCGGTCGAAACGCTTGAGCTCGTTGCTTTCGTCCAGATGCTGCGGTTCGCGCAGCGTGTCTTCCTGTCGAATATCGGCATGGGAAATTCCGTGCAGCAGCATGTTCATCTTGCAGATCGACCATGTAGTACCCATTTTCTCCTGACCGTAGAGTGCCAGCTCGTTGGCATCGCCGCCCTTTTCGCGCAGGTAGTCGCGCATCTGGATCAGCATGCCGCCGGAGCCGACGGTGGGGTCGTAGACGCTCATGCCTTCTTCCGGGTTACAGATTTCGACGCAGATGCGCACCACTTCGGCGGGGGTGTAAAACTCACCGGCCTTTTTACCGGCGGAATCGGCAAAGTATTTAATCAGCCATTCGTAGGCCGCACCGAGCAGGTCGGGGAATTCAAAGTCTTCATCCTTGAGCGGGATTTTCTCGAAGTTCTGCACGAAGTCGGCCAGCGTGTCGTCATCCAGCGTGCGCGATCCGATCTTGCGGTTGAAGTTGATGCCCTTGAGCACGTCCTGCAAGGCATCGGGGTTGGCATCTTCAATAGCCTCCAGCGCCTTGTTCAGCGTGGTTCCGACGTTTTCCTTGACGTGTTTCAGTGCCGGGCGCTGGATGATCTTCTTCTCGCCATTTTCCACCACTTCATCTTCCCAGCCCTGATTCCAACGGGCGCGGGGTGGTACAAAGAAGTATTTGCCGGAGTAGTTATCGGAATCATTCAGCTCGATTGCAATATCTGCGTCACTCATTCCTTGAGCGGCGAATTGTTTACGCAGATCGGCTTGGCGCTGATCGAACAGGTCGCTGGCCCGTTTCAGGAACAGCATGCCGAAGATGTATTCCTTGTATTCGCTGGCATCCATGCTGCCGCGTAGATCGTCACATGCGGTGAGGAGTAAATTTTCCAGACGCGAGAGGGTTAATTTCATCTTGATGCCCGTTTTATTTTTATAATTTGTACTTGTGTGCCGAACCTCCCCCAGGATTTTCCTCCCCCCGAAGGCCGGATTCATGCTACCAGCTTTTCTTGTTACGGCACATAGATTGATCCTGAACTGACCACCTTACAGCCCAAATCACGCCTACGATCTCAACGATAAAACAAATAAACTGACAATTCCGTGATAACTATTTTTCAATATGCAACGTCCGTGTCGGGAACGCAAAGTCGGCGCCGTGTTTCGCTACGATTTCGGCTATTCCCAGCAGGATTGCCTGTTTGGCAGCGTTGAATTCGGTGAAGTTGGTGGTAAGGGTGAATGCCAGCACGAACAGGTCGAGGCTGGATTCGCCGTAGCGGTTGAATGAGACGACGACATCCCGGCTGGTGTCTATATCGGCACGTTCCAGCAGCATGGCCCGCGCTTCGCTGCAGATGGCTTCCAGTTTTGATAAATCCTCGTAGCGCAGCCCGATGATTTCCTCGATGCGTCGATGACTACGGCGGGAGAGATTGACCAGCACGATGGAGTTGAACAGCGAGTTGGGGATATAGATCATGTCCATATTCCGCGAACGCAGCGCGGTTTGCCGCCAACCTATGTATTCCACCTGCCCGTCTATATCCTTATCCGGCGAGCGTATGGATTCACCCAGTTTGAACGGGCGATCCAGATGCAATATCAGGCCACCCAGAAAGTTTGCCAACAGGTCCTTGGCGGCGAAACCGATGGCGATACCGCCGATACCGCCGAAGGCCAGCACACCGGAAATGCTGAAGCCCATGGATTGAAGAATAACCAGTCCCGCCAGCACCCACACCAGAATGCGGGCGACTTTGCCGATGCCATCTACCGTTGTTATATCGACTTGCTGCCCTTTAGCAATCTGCGTTTCTACGATTAATCTTGCAAAATTTCTTATCAGTGCCAGGAAGAACCAGGCTATGCAAAATGTCAGAAGTATTGTCCTGCCATGCTCTACAACTACCGGCGATTCCTGTCCAATTTCCGAATAGTGCATGTATAGGGCAATGAATATTCCTGATAGCCAAATGAGTACCGGCAAAGGACGCTTGGCCGATTCAGATAAGGCATCATCCCAGACGTTATCTGTTTTAGAGGAAATAAGCTCCAGCCGTTTCAGCACAATTCCGGCAAAATAATGCACCGCAATCGTCGTAAGCAGAACGGCGATCAGGCTCCAGTGATAGCTGGAGAGTTGAGGGAAAATTTCATTCATAAGGTAATCGGCTCAGTAATTAATTAACGAAATAGTCGTTCAGTTACGCTAAAACATTTTTCACATATTAAAGCCATGCTATCACCCTTCCTTTAGTTTTCGTAGACTGCCTATTCATTGGCAACTTTCATGCTAAAGTTATCCATCGTACTCACTCATGACGGGAGAACTCAAAATGCATATCCGCTACGCAACTTCCATAATTTTATTGACCTCAACCCTGTTAGGCGCATGCAGTTCGGTGCAAATCAAAGCCGGTCATGATTTTGATCTTAATGCGGTAAGCACTAAAATTGAACGCGGCGTGACGACTAAAGCGCAACTCCAGAGTTGGTTGGGTACCGCGTCCAGCACCGGGGTTAGTATAGAAACTAATGGTATCCGCTATGAAGAATGGATTTATTACTACGTCAGCGGCACCTTGCCGGCAAATCCGATAGGCAATCCGAAATTCCTGCAAATCAAATTCGACAAGGACGGTGTCGTTCAGGGATACAACTGGACCAATTAAAACTGCGTAGATCGTTTGTTGCAATAAAAAAAGGTCTGCTGTGGATGCAGACCTTTTCAATAAACTTAGTGACTGATACGCGTCACGCCACCGCCAGATAAAACCCTCACTCGCTCGCCGGGTGCAAATTTTTCATCATCCGCCTGCGTCACGGCAATCATACTGCCGTCGTCATATTTGATCGTGATTTCCAGCCCGTTCTGGCGGGTCACGCCTTCTTCGGTTGCCGCACCCAATACACCACCCGCCACGGAACCCAATACGGCACCGACCGAACTGCCCTTGCCGCCGCCGACATTGCTGCCTGCAATACCGCCTACCACGGCACCCGCTATCGTGCCAACCTGTGACTTGGTGCCCTCGATCTGCACATGACGCACACTTTCCACCGTTGCCATGCGTACATCCTGTACCTGTCTGGCCTGATCACGGCTATACGCGCCTCCCGACATGCTGGATGCACAGCCAGTAAGCGTAATTACCGCAAATAACATCACCGTCGCTTTTACGAAATTAAACATGATCAATCCTTTCAATTCGTTTTTCCAATAAGTGACAGATTATACTTTTTTCATGGTAACGAATCTGGAAATTACTGTGCTAGTCGTCACCCAATTGCGGCGCAGGCTCACGAACTTCATTGAGCAGATCTTCCGCATCCAGTTCATTTTCGGCATGTATCATTTTAATTACTACCCTGGAGTCGGGTTCCAGCTCGCTGCGCATTTTTTTTACGCTGGCTGACGCATCACGATAAGTCTCATGTTGTTCAAGTTTCTTCAACATGCGGATGGGTTGATGGGTGACGCGATAAACGAAGTAGGGCATTTATTCTTTCAAATCAGGTGGGAGTACGTTTAAGAAATGTAATTACCTTCGAGTCGGGCGCATTCTTGCTGTCGCAACTACCCTCGTCTACTCCCGCGTCTCGTTCGGCCTCATGCAGCAGGTTGATGACATCCACATAATGTTTCTGCTTCACCATCATCAGCGCGGTATAGCCGCCTTCGTTGCGTGCCAGTACGTCCGCCCCCGCCTGTAACAGAGTCGCAACTACATCGGTTTCGCCGTATCCGGCCGCCAGCATCAACGGACGAACACCATAACCGATAGCCGCTTCGATATTGGCGCCCGCCGCGATCAGTGCCATCACCACATCCGCAAAACCACGCTTCAACTCCGGGTTATAAACAGCCTTACTCAATGCGGTCCAACCCAGATCATCGGCCTCATTCACATCCGCTCCGGCGGCGATCAATTCCTTCACCAGAACCAGATTACCCGCATGGGCGGCTTCATGTAACTTTATAACCATACTACTCTCCTGTCGGATTACACAGGCAGCAACTTGCTACCGTTATTTCTTCACTGCGTTTTGCAAGGCCAGTCGTATCGCCTCGGGTGATTTCATGATGTTCATGAAGCTGTTTTTACCCATCATGCTCAAATCAGGAAAACTGATCGCGATACGGAAACGTGCATATTGCGCATAGACCTTGCTACCGGACACCAGCACTTCATAGGGCAGATGCGCCGTTGATTTCACATCATGAAAATCGACCTCGCTCATGATGAACTTGTCATCCATATATTTATTATCCCCGCTACCCTTCATCGACACGCCGAACACACTCTCCTGCTTGCCGGGAACATCGACACGATACACCTTGCCTATACCATTTTTATTTGCCGACAATTTAGCATCGACCGCCTTGACGGCCTCGTCGTAACTGCCATATTCAGCCAGCAGGCTAGGCTCATCAAAATATTCCATACCGATGGTGTAATGGTATTTACGCGCCTGCTTGGCGGTCATGCCGTTCGCGCCGTATTCTTCCACCTTGCCCAATACCGATCCCAGCGATGCCGCCACATCACTCAAATCACCCTGCATGCGGTAAACATTCGCCATATAGACCGGATTGGTATAACTGACCTGCACCTCCTTGCCTGCTTCGGTGACCGATACGCGCTGCACCGCGCCATAACCGCCGGATTCCGATGCCGCCGCGTTTTTCTTTAAGGCATCGCTGGTGACGATGATGATGTTCGATCCGCTGTAAGGTGCATATTCCCCAACCACGGTGAAGCCGCCAGCCGTTAATGCCGTTTTCACCTGCGCCGACTTTTCGGCAACTGTGCCCGCACCCTTGGACGCAAGTACGAATGGTTTCAACAACGCATCCGCCGCTTGCGCACCTGTCGTTACACACATCAGTAATGCAGACAACACCAGACTCTTGAATCTCATCATGCCACTCCCTGAACAAAGTTAAACTACGGAAATACTTAAGCACCAAACAAAGTCGACGTGTAAATTGGGCTGACAAAGGAAGCCCAACATTTTCGATAAGTGTTGGGCTTCGCGAGCACAGCCCAACCTACGAATTATTCATGTTGCTTTGCTTGCCTTTTTAATCCTGCTGCGGATGGAACCAAGCCAGTTTTTCGCGCAAAGCCACCACACCGCCGACGATAATCAGCGTCGGTGCTTGGGGTTGCTCGATGGCGGCGATGCCGGGCAGGGTTGCCAATGTTCCGGTGATAACGCGCTGATTACGGGTTGTCCCCTGCTGCACGATGGCTATCGGAGTGGTATCCGGCATGCCGTGTGCGATAAGTTCGGCGCAAAGTGTGTCCAGTCCGTGCAAGCCCATGTAAACCACCACAGTCTGCTTCGGCCTTGCCAGCGCATCCCAGTCCAGATTCATCGAGCCGTCTTTCAGATGACCGGTGACAAACATACAGGACTGCGCGTAGTCGCGATGTGTCAGTGGAATACCCGCGTAGGAAGCCACGCCTGAAGCCGCCGTAATGCCGGGTACGACCTGAAACGGAATGCCTTCTTCCGCCAATGTCTCTATCTCTTCACCACCGCGACCAAAGATGAACGGATCACCGCCCTTCAGCCGCAACACGCGCTTGCCTTGTTTTGCCAGACGCACTAACAGTTCGTTGATCTCTTCCTGACGCAGGGTATGATCGGAACGCTTCTTGCCAACGAAGATGCGCTCGGCATCGCGGCGCGTCATCTCGACTATGGGCTTGGAAACCAGATTGTCGTACACCACCACGTCCGCCTTCTGCATCAAACGCAGCGCACGGAACGTCAGCAGATCGGGATCGCCTGGGCCGGCACCAACCAGATACACTTCTCCACGCTGAATATTGTCTTCATCCGCCAGCATCTGTTCCAGCATCGCCTCGGCACTGCTCTCATCACCGGTAAATACCTTCTCGGCCACCACGCCTTCGAGCGCGTTTTCCCAGAAGATGCGGCGCTTGGCCGGATTGGTGACTCGCGTCTTTACCTGCTCGCGGAACCGTTCGGCAAAGGCCGCCAGTCGGCTGTAATTCTGCGGAATCAGAGTCTCCAGCTTGCCGCGCATCATTCGTGTCAACACCGGCGACGCGCCACCGCTGGAGAATGCCACCATCAACGGCGAACGATCGAGTATCGCAGGCATGATGAAACTGCAAAGCTCGGGGTCATCCACCACATTCACCGGGATATTGCGTGCCCGCGCCAGTTCGGAAACCTGCTGATTCACCGCACGAACATTAGTCGCCGCGATAACCAGCGATACGCTATCCAGATGTTGTTTTTCAAAACGAGCGAAGATAGCCTCTACATTCGCCATCTCTGCCAATTCGGACAGAATCTCCGGTGCTACTACCCGCACCTTCGCACCGGCTTCCAGCAGAACACCCGCCTTGCGCTTGGCGACTTCACCACCGCCGACCACTAAGCAAAGCTTTACTTTGACATTCAGAAAAATCGGCAAGTAATCCATGCTATTGCACTGCCTTCAAGATAAGTGGAATCAGCGCTTCCGGCAGCTTGATCTTGCCTGCCAGTGCAAACTCATGCGCGCGTTCAGACATTTTATTCCAGGTCTTTTTGATGATGAGTACCCACTTGGCTTCGTCGTAATCGGGATGCTGTCCCGCAAAATGCAGCATGTAATGTTCGATAAACACCAGATCGACGATGTCTTCCATCATCTGTGTTTCGGGATTGCTCTTGAGGTCTTTCTTGCTGACGATGGTTTTGACGCGGTTAATCATATCGTCGCCGTAACCCACTTCCTTCATCAGATTACCGGCTGTTTCAGCATGATATTTATACAAGGTGGTGCGCCACAGCATGTAGCCGGGCTTATCCATGTTGTAGTCGCTACGCGGGATTTTCCAGCGCTGAATGTGCTGCGCGCGTACTGCCAGTTTAACTGCCTCGGACGCTTCCGGTGCATAACGTTCCTGCATTTCGGTCATGCGTTGCGCATACAACAGTTCCTTGGGATATTCCTTGCCGTCAAAAACTTCCTTGTTCGGGTCTTCCGCATTGGCGCGGTCAAATGCAGCAATCGCTGCCTGATATAACTCTTGTGTCATCGTACTTTCTCACTTAATTGAATTAATGTCTGCTGCTCGCGTTGCCGCCGGATAAAGGCGACGAAGCGGGTAGCCCAGTAGCAGCTGCCTATGGTGCGCAGATGCGTGTAGGAAGCCAGCAAATTATGTACCACGAGTCCGTCCCGCGTACCATCTATGCCGTAACCCCGCTCCACATGGTAAGCGAAGCGACTGTCCGCAGGAAGATTCTCCAGACTGGAATAATGGAACTCATGCGCGTGAATCATAAAGTTGCTTTTCACGTTCGCCCCCTCGCCCGCTTGCGAGAGAGGGTTGGGGAGAGGGTTCGTTCGGGGACGCGGCCATGGATGGGACTCATCTTCTTTCAGATGCACATAACCGCGACCTATCGGTTTGTTATGCATCTTTATATCACCCGGAATTGCACCGACCATCTGATAGCTACGCCCTTGGTAGGCTATGCTGCGCGACAGATACATCAGGCCGCCACATTCCGCATAGGCAGGCATGCCATTTTCAATAGCCAGCCTGATTTCATTCCGCAAACTACTGTTAGCTTCCAGTTCGGTGGCGCAGGTTTCGGGGAATCCACCGCCGATATACAGCGCATCAACTTCAGGTAGGTGACTGTCCTGCAACGCATCGAACGGTACCAACTCCGCACCCGCCGCAACTAATGCGTCGAGATCGTCAGCATAGTAAAAACCAAAGGAACGATCCTGTGCAATACCTATACGTACCTTGCCACCGCAGGGCAGTGGACTGACTACGGCGGTATGCGGCACAGGCAGAGGAGATTTTTGTGATAGTTCAAGCAAGCGGTCCAGATCGACCTGTTCTGCGATAGCTTCACCGATTTGCTTGATCTTGGCTGTGGCAACATGAGATTCATTGCTGGGCATCAAGCCTAGATGTCGTTCGACTATGCTTAAGCGTTCATCATGATGAATCGCACCGACCACCGGTAAGTCAGTGTAATGCTCGATCACCGCTCTTAGCTTGGACTCATGACGTGAGCCGCCGAGGTTGTTGAGAATTACCCCCGCAAATTGTATATCACGGTCGAAAGCCTGATAACCGAGTATCAACGGCGCGATACCGCGTGTCATGCCGCGTGCGTCGATGACCAGAAACACCGGCAGATCGAGCATCTTCGCAAGAGCGGCATTGCTGTTGCTGCCGTCCAGCGCCAGACCATCATACAAACCCTTGTTACCTTCGACCAGATTAACTCCCGCACTATGACGCACGAAAGTGGAAACTATGTCGTCACGCTCCATCAGGTATAGATCAAGATTACGACAACTCTTACCTGCGGCTTGTCCCAGCCACATCGGGTCTATGTAATCGGGACCTTTCTTAAACGGCTGCACATCATGCCCACGCGCCTTGAGCGCAGCGCATAGTCCGATACTGACCATCGTCTTGCCGGAAGATTTGTGAGCGGCTGAAATCAGCATACGGTTCATGGCAGCCCCTTGATTTCACAGCGGGCAAGAAGCGAGTCCTCTTGCCGCCAATGATTTTCTGATTAATACGCGACTTTTTTGATTAATCCGCGATATACGGTTTGTCTTGCGGCATGAAGTTCAACACCCTGACACTGATGGTCGTGATGATAAATGCAATCGCAAGCCCACCAAAACCCAGCATAAATTCATAGATTGAAGGGCTATAACTGGTAACCTGTCCATCGGCAAAGCTGCTACTGACTTCGAATCCGGGGAAAATATTCAGCGGGAAAGCCTGTCCGCCGATAATAAACACATACAGCAGCGCAAATCCGCCGAGTATTACCATCAACGACGCCATGATGACGCAACGTGTTTTACCCAGGCCCGGTGCAAAAATCAGTATCAGTGGAATCACGTTACCCACCAGCACATAACCCCACCAGAACAAGCTGGGATAAACCCCGCCATTCAACAAGATGAAATTCTCAAAATCTGTCTTGTGGGCAAAATACATATTGGTGAAATGATAAGTCGCCACCATGTACAGCGATGCGACAACGAATACGCCGAGCAGATTCTTCTTGCGATTCAGAATAGCGGGATCCAGCACCTTCTCGTTCCATACATAGATCGAAGTCTGTACCAGATGGAATACCGCCAGTCCCCATGCAAACGACAGCACGATGAACATCGGCGGCAACAATGCCGAACCGTAAGCCTGACGTGCAGTAAGGAAGGCGAAGATCAGGCCGGTACCGGTGGTCAGCACGAAACGCCACGCAAACACGGCCAGACCGGCCGGACGCGTCCACTTATTCATGCGCTGTTCCATCATCGTCCACAGATACACCACGACCAGCGAGAACATGCCGGAATACAACACCACATTCCACGCGAATACCGATGTCAGGTTGTAATTGGTGGCAGCGACGATGATACGATCCGGCCTGCCTAGGTCTAACATCAACACGGTCAAACCACCAGCCAGCATCGCAATGGACAACAAACTCGCCAGCGGCGCGCGTGCCTTGTAGACCGCCTTACCGAACACCGAACCGATGGATGCGACGTTCAATACTCCCGATGCCGCGACAATCAGAAAGATCGCGAACACATGCGGCACACCCCAGACGATCTGGTTATTCATGCCGGTGATGATATGACCGTGATGTTCCATCATCAGCACCGCATACATGCCCGCCAGCGCAACCAAGCCGCCAGCGGCAAGTAATGCATAGAACAAACGATTTTTATAATGAAGCGATGCGAGAGTAGGCATGATTAGAGTCCCTGATAGCGGATGCCGGTATTGAGTTGCATGTCGGCACGAACCTGTGTGCTGGCCACACTGCGCAGCTTGATCGAAATCTCGCTTTGCGGATCGTTCAAATCGCCGAACAGAATAGACTTATTCGGGCAGGATTCAGCACAGGCAGGTTGCAAACCCTGATCGATACGATGCACGCACAAGGTGCAGCTTTCAACTGTCCCCTTGCCGCGTGGCACATCCGGGTTCTGATCATGCAACGCCTCATGTACGAAGGAACGGGCCTTGTACGGACAGGCCATCATGCAATAGCGGCAGCCGATACAACGATGCTTGTCCACCAGCACAATGCCATCGGCACGTTTGAAAGAAGCTGCGGTCGGGCAAACATCCACACAGGGCGGATGTTCGCAATGCTGGCACATCATCGGCAACGAAGTCTCATGTCCGGTGCTGATGTTCTTGATCTCGATTTTGCGTATCCATTGTGAGTCGGTGGAAGTCTTGCCGCCGGACAAACCGTTTTCCCTGTTACAGGCGGTAACACAATCATCACAACCGGGCTTGCAGCCGTTTGTGTCGATCAACATACCCCAGCGTACCTTGCTGCTGGCACCCTGTTCCTGACCATTGCCATGCGCCATGTTGAACAACATCATGCCCGGAGCAATGGCGACCGCCGCCGCACCGAGCGTCGTCTTTAAAAAGCTTCTGCGCAGGTTATCGACATCGTTCATTTTGCATTCCTCTTCTGCCATGCACTCTTGCGCTCACCCGAATGACACTCGAAACAGTCAATTTTTACCGCTTCGTACTTGTGGCACGCGACACAGAAACTGTCATCCCGTGCAATTACGCTGTCATCGGTCTTGCTGGCGTGACACTCGATGCAGTTTTTAAGGCTGACCTTGTCTTCACGCACACCTAGACGCACTGTTTCGTCGCGCTGGTGTTTCAGCAGGTGCATATGGTTCTTGCGCATCCACTGCGGGTCTTTTACACACTCTCCACCACGGCCTATATCCAGCTTGTAGGGAGTCGAATCGGCAGCCCACACCATCGGGATGCACAGACAAAGCAGCAGGAATGCGATCAGCCTCATTACTCACCCAAACCCATTTGAATGTAACCGGTAGGACACACATCGGCACAAATATGACAGCCAATGCACTTGTTGTAGTCAGTCGTCACGTAACGACCTAAGGTCGCTTCGCTCTTCTTGACGCGCGATACGGCCGTTTGCGGACAATACACAACACAGTTGTCGCACTCGAAACACATGCCGCAACTCATGCAACGCTTGGCTTCGGCAACGGCTTCTTCCTGACTGAGCACACCCAGACGCTCGTCGAAATTGCCCAGCGCAGTTTCCTTGTCCAGTGTGACAATGCCGCGATGTTTGCGCGCCACATATCCGAAATGACCGAGGAACAGTTTGTCATGCGGAATCACATAACGATCCGAACGGTTGTCGAAGTTATGCACGGCTACATTGGTATTGTAAGTACCGCGTAATGGCTCATGTATTTCCTTGACTTCAATGCCCTTCTCAACCAGTTTGCGCATCAGATCGAACTGATGTGCATCAATCTTTGGACGCTTCTCCAGATCATGACCATTCAAATAGTTATTGATTCCGTCAGCAGCGATAGAGCCATGACCTATAGCGGTCGTCAGCAGATGGGGACGAATTACATCGCCGCCGGCAAATACACCCTTCTGACCATTGACGACATAGTTACGGTCAGTCGATACAGCGCCTTTGCCATTGTTGAACTGCTCCAGCCCGGTGAAATCAACTGCCTGACCAATCGCAGATACGATCAGATCGGCTTCGATGTCTTTTTCGGTACCTTCGAGGTTCTTGATCTCCAGTCTGCCGCCAACCATCTTGGCTTCGCATTCGATTACACGCAATGCGGTTGCACGGCCATTCGCATCGCGCACGATACCGACTGGTGCCAGACTGCCGCGAATGTGTATGCCCTCGGCCAATGCCTGCTCGATTTCGTGCTTGTTCGCCTGCATCTTGTCGATATTAAAGATAGAAGTCAGTGTGACTTCTGCACCTTCCTTGGCCGAAATTTCTGCTACGTCATGCGCCATGCGTCCGGCAATGGCCAATTCGGTGTCTGTTGGATTTGCATGCGTGATATGACCCAGACGACGTGCAACAGTAGCGACGTCAATCGAAGTATCACCACCACCGACTACAACCACGCGCTTACCGACATGCTGCAAACGACCGTCGTTAAAAGCTTTTAGGAACGCGGTTGCAGTTACGACGTTAGGCGCTTCCGAATCGGCGATAGGCAAGGCACGACCGGCCTGTGCGCCCATACCCAGAAACACCGCATCGAATTCCTTCTGCACATCTTCCATCGAAACATCGGTTCCGACGCGGGTCTTCAAACGTGTCTTCACACCGAGGTCAAGGATGCGCTGAATTTCTGCATCCAGCACATCGCGTGGTGTGCGGAAGCCCGGAATACCGTAGCGCATCATGCCGCCGAGGAACTCATGCTCATCGAACACCGTTACTTCGTGACCCTTGAGCGCTAACTGATACGCGCAGGACAAACTGGCCGGGCCACCGCCCAGTACAGCTACTTTCTTGCCGGTCGGTTGAGCCTTGGTGGTGAACTTCAGATTGTTGGCAATCGCATATTCACCGAGAAAATGCTCGACTGAATTGATACCGACGTGATCTTCGACTTCGTTACGATTACAACCGGATTCGCAAGGTGCAGGACAAACGCGGCCCATCACGGACGGGAACGGATTAGCCTCTGTTAAACGACGCCAAGCATATTCCTGCCAAGGCATGACCGGCTTGCCATCCGCACCGTTCGGCACCTTCTCGGTGCCGCGCACGATACTGAGGTAGCCACGAATATCTTCCCCCGCCGGGCAACTGCCCTGGCAAGGTGGCGTAGATTGAATATAGGTTGGGCACTTGTGGGTATGTCCAGCCTGCATGATCTTCTCATTCAGTCGTCCAACCTTGGTGTCGCCATCCTTGTAACGACGGAACGTAATCTTTTGCGTGGTTTCAGTTGTTGCTGACATTGAGTCCTACCTCCTGAGAATTATTACTTATCGCCTAATATGATCGCATTGCTGACTAGCTGATGTACGCCGCCAACCATTCGTCTATCAAAACCGTAAATCGGCATAATCTTGGTGAACTGCGCCTTGCAGATCGCACAGATGCACGCCATGAAATTAACACCGTGCTGATCCACCACCTGCTGCAGCACTTCCATACGCGGCAATGCACCCTTGACACGAATTTCCATCAGATCATCGGTCAATACACCGCCACCGCCACCACAGCAGAATGTTTGTTCACGCGTGGTGTTCGGATTCATTTCCACAAAATTATTCGCGACTGCCTTAATGATATTGCGCGGTATCTCAAACTGACCGCCTGCAAGATCACCCATGCGTGAACCGCGTGCCACGTTGCAGGAGTCGTGGAAGGTAATGATATGTTTGTCGTTGGCCGACTTATCGAAACGCAAGGCATTGCGCTCGATCATATCCATCGTGAATTCGCAAATATGAGTTGGTTGCTTGTAGCGATGATCGAGTTGCTTTTGCAACATCATCGCGAAACGATCGGTCTCGTCCGCACCGCTACCCACGCCACTCAAGGTATTCCAGAAACTGTACGCCACGCGCCACGCGTGACCGCACTCACCCACGACAATGCGCTTCACGCCCAACTCCAGCGCCGCTTCCCGTATGCGCAGCGCTATCTTGCGCAACTGATCGTAGTTACCGATAAACATACCGAAATTCGCAGCCTCGGATGACATCGAGGAAAGCGTCCAACTAGTGCCGGTCGCATGAAATACCTTGGCATAACCGATCAGGCTATCGATATGCGGTTCAGCGAAAAAGTCGGCAGATGGCGTAATCAACAGCACTTCTGCGCCCTTCACGTCGATAGGGAAACGCACGTCGATACCTGTGTCTTCCTTGACATCTTCTTCCAGACCTTCCAGCGTATCAACCAGCGCCGGACCGGGAAGACCTAGGTTATTACCGATACGATGTACCTTGCCGATGATCTCGTTGGAATATTTTTGTCCGTAGCCAACCGATGCCAGTATCTCGCGTGCCGCCATGGTCACTTCGGCGGTGTCGATGCCATAGGGGCAGAACACGGAACAACGACGACATTCAGAACACTGATGAAAATAGTTGTACCACTCGTCCAGCACTTCGCGCGTTAAATCGCGTGCGCCGACCAGCTTGGGAAACAGCTTGCCCGGCAAGGTGAAATAGCGACGATATACGCTGCGCAGCAAATCCTGACGCGCCACCGGCATGTTTTTCGGGTCTTGTGTACCGATGAAATAATGACATTTGTCGGAACAGGCTCCGCAATGTACGCAGGCATCCATGAACACCCTGAGCGAACGGTACTTGCCCAGCAATTCACCCATCTTGGCTATGGCCTTGTCGTGCCAGTCATCTTCGAGATGCCCCGGAAAACCAAGCGCTTCGTTTATCTTGTCACTGGCAACAAAGGGGCCCGACCCTTCCATTGCTCCCGGCTTCAGCGCGGGGATGATAGGAATAGTACGGTAGGCCGGTGCAGTAATATCTGCCATGCTATTTCTCCGATTCCAGTTTAGCTGCCCATGCAGAGATATGACGTTTTTCTCTGGGGTTGTCGGTCTGGTTCCGTGTCGGTGAAAAAAAGACTCCTGGTGCGTGCAATAATTTGCTAAAGGGGAAGATCACCAGGAGTACCACAACCGATAACAGGTGCAGCACGAGTAACGTGTCTGCAGGCAGAGGCTGAATGCTGAATTGCATCAGCCCCTGAAAAAAAGCCTTAACGCCTATCACATCGGTGTGTATACCGAACTTCATCAGCAGGCCGGAGCCGGCGATGGAAATCAGCAATACCAACATTAAATGATCGGAAGGCGTCGAAATATAACGGATGCGTTCAACCAGAATACGGCGCGCCCACAAACCACAAAGTCCCAACAGCATGGTGATTCCGGCATACATACCAAACGGTTGTATGAACGCAACCCATCCCCATACCGGGTCGATGAAATAACGCAAGTGACGCAACACCACCAATGCCATGCTGGCATGAAACAACCAGCCCATACTCCATATCCACAGGTTCGCCTTGAACAGACTCTCGAAGAACACGACTTCACGCGTCATCCGCAATACCACGCCGCCCGTCGTAGTCGGTGCAGGCGTGGTAGGAATCTTCAACGGCGAGGGCGTAGTGGCATAGCTGCGTATACGCTGAAACAGACCAACGACGAACAGTAAGGTCGCAAGATAAAAAAGTATTGCAATCAATGCATTCATCGTAAAGTCCGTATCCTCAAATAGTCAAACAGGGAATTAAACGCAACCGGTAGGCTTGGGCAGACCGGCGATCTTGCATGCCTGCTTGCCTGGGCCGTACGGAAACAAACCGTACAGGTATTCGCTGTTGCCTTTTTCCGCGCCCAACTTCTTACCGATGGACTTGGTCAGTACACGTACAGCAGGAGCAATTTGATATTCCTCGAAATATTCACGCAGGAAATTAACCACTTCCCAGTGTGCTTCAGTCATATCAATGCTTTCGGTCTTCGCGATGTAATCTGCTACTTCTGTATTCCAGTCAGCCAGATTGAGCAGATAACCTTCTTCGTCTGTTTCATAAGATTTGCCGCCTACTTCGATACTTGACATTGTATTTCTCCTTGTGAAAATTGATGGTTGATGCACAACTACAACATGATGATGAGACAGGAAGTGCCCTCATCCCAACCCTCATCCGTACACGGATGAGGACGCAAACGTATCGCTACGCGGATGTCATTCTACAGCCAGGATTGGCAAGTTTTGTTGCTGGCCGTCAATTCGACGAATCCGGCATAGTCAACAGGTGTAATCCCGTCGGCCAGCCTGTCGGCCATCCCACGCGCTTCCAGATCGGGCATCAGGACGTGAACCTTGAACTTGCCCATTGCAGCATTAAGCTTCTCTGCCGATGCATTTCCACGGGTTGCCGCATAGACTGCATCTTCAATAAGCAGAAGGTCACCGCCCGTTGCGGTATTTAAACAACTGTCCAGCGTACTGCTGGTCAATGATGATTTGTTAACGATATGTAACATTTAAATGCTCCCTATAACCAGCGACTTGGCTGGCGTAGTTGGACAGCCTAGTCGAATGGCTAGTAGTTTTATCAGAAACTCAAGACCACGTCTTGCTCATCCATCAACGCGCCCATTTCGGCACGACTGAGCACAGTGACGGCCACCAGAAAATCTTCTTCGGTGAGACCACGCGCTTCCATGGCTTCCTTTTCGACATAGAGCTTTTCGATGTCGTAATCTTCCAGCGCACGATAGGCAGGTGAAAAATTCTTCACCTCGATACCCTTGGTTTGCTGACCCTTTTTCAACTGATATACGCCGTCATCCATAAACACCAGCGATACATCCTGATCGAAGGCGGCAGTAATCAATACCACCTCCAGCGACTCCAGCGCGTAAACCGTGCCATGTGGTGCCTTACGGTTGACGAACATGAATTTTTTAACATCACTCATTCTCGTCTCTCCTAATCGCCGAAGGTGACCAGACGGTCACACTTGATGCCGGATTCAACCAATTGCCCCAGACCTGAAATACGGAAACCGGGAGCCAGATTTTCATCCTTGATACCACGACGTAGCGCGGCAGCCACGCAAACCACCAGATCAACCTTGTGCTCTTCAGCCAGTTTGGTCCAACGGTTAACGATATTGCGGTCATCCTGCGGCGGCTCGGTCAGTCTGGACGCGTTGTTCACGCCATCGTGATAGAAGAACACGCGCCAAACTTCATGCCCCTTCTCGATGGCCGCCTTTGCAAACAGGTAAGCAGAATCGCTGGCCTGATGCTGGTACGGCCCTTCATTTACTACAATTCCATACTTCATCTGTTGTCTCCCGATCAGAAGCGGATATGCGTCGAGGCATTCAGGTTAGCCCGCGAACCGCGCCAGTCGTCGATCAAATACTTGGTGAACGGCAGACCTGTTTTCTCGAAGAAACGTGGCCAGCCAATACGGTCGATCCAGTCAGCCATACGCTCCCATGGATGCGCATCTTCCTTATAGACAGCAATAATATTCTTGACCATTTCAGCCACTTCAGGCCAGCGAGGAGCATTGTTTGGCAGACCGGAAGCAACCATCTTCATGAAGGTAGGCTTACCGCGTGCGTTCGAGTTCTTACCGCCCACCCAGATTGCCAGCTTGGAATTTTCCGGGTCATTGATCTGCATAGGCGGGCAGGGAGGATAACAAGCGCCGCAGCACATACATTTAGACTCGTCGATTTCGAGGGATGGCTTGCCGTTAACCATGGCCGGACGAATCGCGGCAACCGGACAGCGCGCAACCACCGCCGGACGTTCGCAGACGTTAGCAACCAGATCGTGATTGATGACCGGCGGCTTGGTATGCTGAACGATGATCGCGATGTCAGCCTGACCGCCGCAGTTAATTTCGCAGCAGGAAGTCGACAGGTGCACACGATTCGGCATTTCTTCGCGTTTGAACTCGTCGTACAACTCATCCATCAGCGCCTTGACCACACCGGATGCATCCGTACCCGGAATGTCGCAGTGCAACCAACCCTGAGTATGGGCAATCATGGAAACAGAGTTACCTGTACCACCAACCGGGAAACCCTTGCTTTCCAGTTCGGCGATCAGTGGTGCTACCTTGCTCTCGTCCGACACGATAAATTCGATATTGGAACGAATGGTGAAACGCACACGGCCTTCGGCAAAATTGTCAGCGATGTCGCATAACTTGCGGATGGTGTAAACGTCCATCTGACGCTGAGTACCGGCACGCACTGACCAAACCTCATCGCCGCTGTGCGAAACATGGTGCAGCACGCCTGGACGTGGACGATCATGGTATTTCCAGTTGCCGTAATTCTTCTCCAGCAACGGGTGCAGGTATTTTTTGTTATCCGGTACGCCAGATTCCTTAGGACGGCGCATCTTTACGGGTGCATTCATATTCTATCTCCTCAGGCAGCTTGTGACTTTTTTGCGTTGATCTTGGCGACTTCATCATCCCATCCGTCGGTACGGACATAGGGATTCATGCGTGGCGAGTTAACCATGGCAGGATCGACATCAATTTCCATCGCATCCAGGAAGTTGGCCAGACCGATACGCTCGATCATTTCGCCGGTACGCTCATGCTCTAACGCATTTTCGGCGAAGAAGTCGATGGTGCGCTGGGCGAAATCAACCAGCTTCTCGACGTTTTCTTCGTTATCCAACTTGATGAACGGAATTACCACCGTGCCCATCAGGCCGCCGATCTTCAGATGGCTCTTACCGCCAACCAGTACAGTTGCACCCTTGTCTTTACCGGGAGCCAATGCACCTGTCATGACGTTGATGCAGTGCATGCAACGTACGCAATCCTGATTGTTGATTTCCACCGCATGGGTATCGCTTACCGCAACGCTGGACATATGCTCGCCGCCTTTGAGCTTGCTGATTTCCTTCAACTGGAAAGTCTTGGTCGGGCAACGTGCTACTACGTCATTTACCAGTTCATCCATACCGTGCTTGGCAAACCACTTCTTCGCCAAGGCTTCGTCGGTGCGGATGTTATCGCGCCATGTACCGATCACAGCCATGTCGGCACGTTGAACCGAGTTCATGCAGTCGTTCGGGCAACCGGAAAACTTGAACTTGAATTTGTAAGGCAGGGAAGGACGATGCAGATCGTCGAGGAAGGTGTTCAATACAGCACGGTGTACATTCGCTTCATCGTAGCAGGACTGCTCACAACGGGCTGCACCCACGCAAGACATCGAGGTACGCACCGCAGGACCGGCACCGCCCAGGTCGAAACCCATTTCATTGAATTCGTCGAAAGCTTTTTGTACGTTTTCAGTGGTGCAACCTTGGAACATGATGTCGCCGGATTGTCCGTGCAATGCAATCAGACCGGAACCGTGCTCTTCCCAGATGTCGCAGAACTTGCGCAGGGTATCCGTATCGTAGTGCATGCCGGGAGGAGGCATAACACGCAGCGTATGAAACTCGGCTGCATCCTTGTAGATAGGCTGACCTTGCTCGTCCTTAAGTTCGGTAAAACGGGGGATCACACCGCCGCCATAACCGAACACACCAACGGTACCGCCCTTCCAGTAACCCTTGCGAGTCTGATATGAAGTCTCCAGTTGACCCAGCAGGTCAACAACGAGGTCCTTTTCTTTAGCCAACTCTTTCAAGCCTGTTACAAAACTGGGCCATGGGCCAGTCTCAAGTTGATCGAGGTTTGGTGTGTCGTGCAGCTTTTTCGCCATTGTCTCTTCCTTTCAGTCGCGTTGCGTCAGGCTTCGGTTCAGTGCCCGGCAAGGGCGGAATTCGTTCGGGTAAGTCTTCTTATTGTGATACGTCCGGGTTTGGATATTTACCCAGCTTCTTGATGTTCGACATCTTACGGAGCACACCGCCGCTCAACAATCACCCGTAGCGGGTATCTTTTGTAACCCTTATGGGTATTTCTTTTACCTCACAGGTAGTATTTCAATGTGGCTGGCATTCACTGTAGACTTGCGGCATTCTAAAATCGTCCTTACCTGACGACGTTTCTTTCTGACGATACGGAAAAGTATAAAGGCGAAACATGGCGCAAATCACCGAGTTAGGCAAAATTCAGGTTCCTCTGGGTGGGCAACAGATCGAGTTGCAACAGATAGATCATGCCGATAACGGTATGAGTTTGTTGCGTATACGCATACGTGAAGGAAAACGCTTCACTATTTTCGACATTGATCCAGCCACGGCGGGGCAATGGGCCGACGCCATGCAGCAATGGGTCAAGACGCAGGAACAACCGTGAATAAGTCACTTCCGGAGATGTCAATATCTCTTCCAGAGATGATCGACATGGTATTTGACCTGCGCGGCGAAACATTGCCAGCCAACTATGCCTTCCCCCTATGGGATGAATTATCACGACGCGTCACAAAACTGGCCGATCATGAGCATGTTGCCGTTCTGCCGTTACGTGCCGCCGAGAATAACCAACAACTATTGCTTAATCGCCGTACCAAACTGGCAATACGCATTCCGGTCGGTCTGATAGACGAAACATCTGAATTATCCGGCGCGCAACTGAACATTGCCGGATACGAACTGACGCTGGGCGAAATCAAGCTGCGCCCGATTCAATTTTATCCTACGCTGCATGCACACCTGACACCGGCTGATGGCGACGAAGCCGAATTTCTAACGGCGATACGTGCCCATTTTGCCGCGCTTCAAATCAGCGCCAATACCATTTGCGGCATACGTCATGCGCTTGGTGACGGCACACAATTAATCAACGGTTTCAGTCTGGTCGTACACGATCTAAAAGCTAATGATTCCATACGCCTGCAATCTGCGGGTTACGGTGCCGCCAAGCGGTTCGGTTGTGGCATTTTCATGCCATATAAGGTCATCTCCGATCTGGAGTGACATTTTCTAAATTTATTAAGGAGAAAACAATGGGCTACGTAGTTGCCGGAAATGAACTGGAAACCGATGCGGAGGGTTTCCTGCTGGAAGCCGATTTCAGTGATGAAATTGTCGACGTTATTGCCGCTGCCGAGGGCATCGAATTGACTCCCAAACACTGGGAAATCATCAATTACATGCGTGATGAATACCGTGAAAATGGTCACACACCCAACTTCCGCAATATGCTCAAAGGTGTTTCCGAATTCTGGCCCGAGGCAGACAGCAAGTCCATGTACGACCTGTTCCCAACCGGCCCGGCCAAACAAGCGGCCAAGGTTGCCGGACTGCCCCAGCCGCTAGGCAAAGGCGGTTATTAAACCCATGCGCATAAAAAGCCACTGGCACAACGCAGGACGCGAACATACCCCGGCGGAACTTGCCGGGGCAGTTGCATTTACCGTATCGAAAATAGCTGATAACGCGCTGAAAAATACCCGCAAGGCGAAATTTGAGGTTGCCGTCGGGCCTCAGTATTTCGCCTTTTTGAACGAGTTTCTGCAATTCTTGATACAGGTATCGGATCGCATCGCCTACCGCCGCATGAGTGCCGAAGACCGGATGATTTTTACCGGCACACTGGCAAACCGGGTGGCTGAAACCTATGCCGAAAACTACAGCCGCTTGCAAGGCGGTGAATTTGCGACCTGCAAGCAGCAATTTATTGATCGGGTAAATCAACGCGCCGGAGAATATGCCGACTTCGATTACGACGATAACGGCCCGTCCTTTCACTTCAATCGTTATCTCGGCTTTTGTCTGGAACAGGTAATGGACGAACAGGACAGCTTCTGGATCATCGACCAGATCATGACCATCGAGGCGCCCGAAGCGGTAGATATGGTAGAAAAGACCCTGCGTAATCTGCTCGAAACCGAGCCGCGCCCGGCCCGTCGCGTAGCTAGCCACTAACATGCCTAACCCTTTCGATCTCGATAACCCGGATGCCTACCGTCGCTGGCGCGAACAAAAACTTGCCAACGCCATCACCGAGACCGCCGGTCTGATTGTCGAGATCAACGACCCTACCGCACCTACCGCTGCCGAACGGGCCGCCCTGCTGGCGCGCATACGCAGCAATAATATGGCCGTCTATGCCACTCGAACAGTATTATATGAATCCGGTGTACAGCTATTCGGTGCCCGGTTCGGCCTGAATAGTCTGGATGCCAACTGGCTGGCGGGTGAACAAGGCGTTACCCGCATCACTGTTTGCCAGGAGCCGGGG
Organism: Burkholderiales bacterium; assembly: GCA_038206935.1. GTDB lineage: Bacteria > Pseudomonadota > Gammaproteobacteria > Burkholderiales > Gallionellaceae > Gallionella. The sequence goes on along the minus strand of JBBRAJ010000013.1, from coordinate 8,540 downwards.
CAGCGTCAGGCCTATATTCCCTACACCGACAAACCGATCAAATGGCATACCGACGGTTATTACAACCCGCCCGAGCGACAGATACGCGCCATGGTGCTGCACTGCGCGCAGAGTGCCGGTAGCGGTGGTGACAACCGCGTGATGGATCACGAAATCGCTTACCTGATGCTGCGCGATACGAACCCCGATTTCATTCGTGCGCTCTCTGCAGCAGATGCAATGACCATCCCGGAGCGCGCTGATGATCAGGGCGTTGCCCGCGCCGCCCAAACCGGGCCGGTATTCTCGGTTAATCCGACTGACGGTACACTGCACATGCGCTACACCGCCCGCACTCGCAGCATCGTATGGAAGCAGGATCCCACCACGCTGGCAGCCGTAGCGCAACTCGAACAGCTGCTGGCATCCGACACCCCGCATATCCATGCTGTCCGGCTCGAACCGGGCATGGGACTGCTCTGCAACAATGTGTTGCATGACCGTACCGCCTTCACTGATAATCGCAACAAACCGCGCCTGCTTTATCGAGCGCGCTTTTTAGATAGGCTGTTAACACACTGAATTAAATCGGAAATCGACAAACTTTCATACCTGAACACCTCTTAACTTTTCATGCCGGCAAGGCAGATCAAGGCGACCATGTCACAGCATAATGCGTCTATTCTCAAACAACTCCAATTATCCTTTCTGGGTTTCGGCCTTTCCATGGGTATTGTCTTTCCATTCTATGCAAATTTCTTCGTAGACTGGAAAGAAGGCATGCTGCTCTGGTTCTGTATCGGCTGTATCGTCGCCGGCATTACCATCGGCATCGTCAACCACCGATTACTCAACTGGCTACTGATCGGCAAGCTCAAACTGGTCGCGATTGCGGCAGAGCGCATTAAACAAGGCGACTTGCGCGAAGGATGCGGCATACGAAGTAACGACACCATAGGCGAAATCACCGGCGGCTTCGACAATATGGCGGAGGGGCTGCGCAAGACCATACAAGAAATGGCGCAATCAGCCAATACGGTAGACAAAACCGCACGCCAGATCGGCTCATCGATGCAGGAACTCGGCAACAACATGAACGAATATCGCCAGAACGCCGTTGAAATCGTCCATGTTATCGACGGCATGGCCGATGCGGCCAACTCCATACTCGAACTATCCGATACCGCTCATAGCAGCGCCACCTCGGCTGATGAACTGGTACATAACGGTGTCGCGCAAGTAAGTGCAACCGAGAAAGCCATTTCAGTGCTGGATTCGGCCAGCCGTGAAATTTCCGCCAATGCCGCCAGCCTGGAGATCAGCGCCAAAGAGGTCGAAACCGCCGTTTCGATGATTCGCGCCATCGCCGAACAGACCAACCTGCTGGCACTGAACGCCGCCATCGAAGCAGCTCGTGCCGGCGAACAGGGACGCGGATTTGCCGTTGTCGCCGACGAAGTCAGAAAGCTTGCCGAACAGGCCGCACAAGCCACCACCCGCATTGATGCGGTGCTCAAACAGGTTAAGCAGGATGTCACTTCCACCGTCAATATTTCCAGAGAAAACGCCAACGCGGTACGCGACGGACTGGCTGCCTCCCGTGCCTCGTCCGAAACCTTCGTGCAAATCGAACAGGCCACCGCTGCGATGAAAGAATCCGTCGCAGCCGTACGTGAAGCCGCCGATGACCAGCAAATGCTGGTTGGCATTGTTCTGTCACGCATCGAAGAAAACCAGAAGCGAACCGACAGCGCCGCTGGCTACGTTACAAAATGCATCTCGGATTCCGACCGAATGATCGACTCCGCCCGACAACTGAACAATACCGCTCAAAATTTTGTGGTTTGATAATCAACGTATTCGATGCAGACGGCCTGTTTGGCTTTAACCCGGAACACTCATTATTCCGTTCGTGATGAATATCGAACCACCTGAACAGCAATCAGCACACCGCAAAATCAAGCCGTTGTAGGTCGGGCTGAAGCCCGACCTACGCTCTAATGGATTATTGGGTTTAATGTGACGCAAGTAAGGAGAAGACACCATGGAACCCGAAAACCCATTCCCCGCTCTGGATGCCGAAGGCTACCTGATTGAACCATCCGAATGGAACGAATCCGTAGCACAGGAATTGGCAACCCGCATCGGCATCGAACTGGATGAAGACCACTGGGATGTAATACGCTTCATGCGCGCCTACTACGAAGACCATCAAGTCGCCGCCGATGCGCGCCATGTCATCAAACACATGGCAGAACGCCACGGCAACAAGGCCCACAAATTACTGTTCGAATTATTCCCCTACGGCTACGTCGCCCAAGCCTGCAAAATCGCCGGCATGAAACGGCCCAGAGCATGGAGTACAGGCTGACTTTTTGTCACTCAAGCTGGGGGAAATAGCGTGAAATCCAGGAAAACCAAAAGAAGTCAGCGTCGCGTTACTTTTCGAGAGACCCATTTGATGTTGGGCCTCAATCAGGTCGATTTGTAATGATTGCCGGGGATAGGTCGATGCGGCATTCCAAGTGAAGAACGTTTTGTTGTAATGTCAGGAAAGTAAATCCGGCTGACCGCGCGCGGCATGCCAGAATCGTACAATTTCGACTTTGGCTGCATTTTGATCTATACGGTAAATAACGCGATAGGCGCGAACGATGATTTCCTTGATGTTGGGGTCGCCAAACTCCGGTACTACGCGTCCCATCTCAGGAAATTGACTAAGCATTTTGGTTTTTTCGATTAAAAATTTACCGAATGAAATTGCACGCTCAGGAGCGTCAAGCGAAATGTAGCGCACGATGTCTTGTAAATCACGCCGTGCTGACGGTGAGAAAGTTAGCTGATAATCCATGAAGGAAGCTCACGCTCGATCTGTTCAAGCGGTATACCTTCACCGCGATCCAGTTCAACCAACCCTTGACGTACAGCGGCCACAAACTCAATTTCCTGCGCTATTTCTTGTAACGATACGTTTTCAGGTAGCCTGTTAAGCAAATCCTTGACGATATTTTTGTTATCGAGGGTAGTGATTTCCATATGCGTAGCCTCAAGAAGTGAATCGGTGAGTTAAAGGGATTTCGTTAACATCCTGATTACACATGTTGCCTCAACAGTCGATTTGCAACAAGTCCCTACGTGCAAATCGCGCTTTTAGCGTCTTCTAATTTTTCTATGCGGCGCAAGTAGCCGTGTTTTCCGGCACCCAAAAGAGACAGTTTCGGATTACTTTTTAAGAGGTGTGGAATGAACAATATGATGTCTGCCCCCTTACAACCTCATTCTTACTGTGGAAATTATAGATATCATTTTCTGGAAATGGATGGGGCATGTAGCGGCAACGCCTATCCTCGCGCATGAAATCTTTATCATCTATCCAACGGGCTAACCACGCCCTTGCCACCTTTATTTAAGACATGAGTGTAGATCATTGTGGTAGAAACATCGGAGTGACCTAGCAGCTCTTGCACGGTACGAATGTCATAGCCCGCTTGCAGTAAATGCGTAGCAAAAGAATGGCGCAAAACATGCGGGGTAACGGGCTTGTTAATTTCTGCGATCTTCGCCGCCTCGCGCACAGCCCGTTGCACACTCGCCTCATAAAGATGGTGGCGGCGTTCAACACCTGAACGTGGATCAGTCGAACGCACCGCAGAAGGAAATACAAATTGCCACCCCCATGTACACGCGGCCTTGGGATATTTAACGGCAAGTGCATTGGGCAGATACACCTCGCCGAAACCGGCATCGAGATCGCGCTCGTGCAACGCTTTTACTTTTGCTAAATGTGCTTGCAAAGGCAGAATCAAATTTTCAGGGAGTACGGTCACCCTGTCCTTGTTGCCCTTCCCTTCGCGCACAATAATTTCCCGTCGCTCAAACTCCACATCTTTCACCCGCAGCCGTAAACCTTCCAGCAAGCGCATACCTGTGCCATACAGCAATGAGGACACCAAGCCCATCGTCCCAGACATGGCATTCAACAAGGAACGCATCTCCGTAGTAGTCAAAACAACTGGCAAGCGCTTACCCATCTTGGCGGCAACCACCTCATCTAGCCAAGGTAGCTCGATATGCAGCACATCACGGTACAAAAACAACAAAGCAGATTTGGCCTGATTCTGTGTGGAAGAAGAAACATTCCGCTCCAACGCCAAATAGCTGAGAAAGCGCTGAACCTCATCAGCCCCCATATCTTTGGGATGACGTTTATCGTGAAAAAGAATAAAGCGGCGCGCCCAATCAATATAGGTTTCCTCGGTACGAATACTATAGTGACGCACACGAATCTCTGCGCGCATCCGGTCGAGCAGCTTGGGTGAATCCTGAGAAATGATTTGAGCTTCCATCCGCAGAATTTTAGGTCGCCCTAAAATGAAAGTCTAGCGGAAAAATAATGTAACTTCATGAATACAAATAATCATATGCAAGGTATTGACAACACAAACTGACATAGGCGACATTAACGACCTATGAAACTGTTTTCTATTTTTAGTTAGGTGGCAAACACCATGAGTGTATTTTTAGATTTCGTGATGAATAACGGTCTTGGTTCTGCTCTGGCAGCTACCGCAATAGTCGCTGTCATAGTTTGGCTTTGGAAAAGTTATAGAAATCGGGATGACAGCAAAAGAATCTATAATTTTTTGTTAGCCTCAAAAGCTGGAACTGATTTTTCCTTTCGCTCTACCGAAGCCATTTCATCTCATACAAAAATCGCGGAAAGCCGTGTGGCCGAGTTGTGTAGCAAACACAAGAAAATTAAGAGAAATGAAAAAGCAAAGCAATCGTGGCAACTCATTGAATAGCATGCCACCTAACCCTACGCTCAAGTTCGCTCCCTTTGGTCGCTGGGACGCGCCTTCGGCGCGCCCCTTAGCTGCACGTTAGGGTTTACATCAAATGAAGTGGTTTGCTGAGAAAATATCAACGCACCTGCTATCCATGCTACTGGGAGCAATGACGCCAACCCTAGCAGCAGCTGCCATATATTTTCGCACCGAGATAACAGCCCAAGTAAAACAAGCGCAACCGCAAACATTAGCAATCCTCCTAGTAGCACTAGCTCTGGGCTGTTTAGCGTTATCTGCATGGGTTCTGTATCTCCTTCCTTCATTCAAATATTTGCCAAAGTACCAGTTCTATCAACATCGAGTTAACGGCCTTTACTTCTGCTCAACATGTCGCAATAAAAAACCGCTGTCCCCTTTGCGGTATGAAAAAACTGGCTGGCGTTGTCCGTTCAAAGAATGCGGCAAGTTCTACAAAGACCCAGACTACAAAACGCCAGAGCCACCACCGAAAAAAGACTTAGGGCCACACGGATGGATGGGTTAAACCCTAACCCTACGCTCAACCCAGACCGCGCGAAGCGCGGCTGGTTAGCTTCACGTTAGAGCCCATAATCCATGCGCATCGTTCACTTAAAAGATTTCTTTCATGATGGCCGTGGCCCCACGCTTGTTGCCGTGCATCTTGCATCGCACAGCGCCCATCTCTTGGCCATCGACTATCGCCTTCCCGATTCACAGCTTGTGCCCGCTCCATTACAACACCTGAAGTTTGTGCGAGCGCAAGTGTATATGGTTACTCCAGAGGAAGTAGAAAACTACGCAAGCACTTCGGTTAATTGGGGTGCCACGAACGGAGGTGCGCTAGTCTCGCTTGGTCGCTCACAGTGGCTTGAATCATTTAATCCCTTTCACCTCAGCAAGTGCGAGCACTTCCGCGCCATGTTCTACGATGAGTTCTTCGACGTAATCTGCGAAGATATTCAAGTCGGTCAGGGAGCCTACCAAGATGGGCTCTAACCCTACGCTCAAGCGGGACTGCGCGAATAAACCCTCGCGCAGTCCCTTAGCTCCACGTTGTGGCTGTAGAAAAACTTAAATTCAGAATTACTGGATCATGACAAACAAAAATCGACCTCTCAAAATGCGCTATATTCGACGATCATCACGCTGGGAGGGGTTTAGTGACCCCCGAAAAATTATTTTCTCGCCCCCTAATGGGGTTTTTCTACAGCCTCGTTGGGCACTCTTCCGATGACATCTGAGAAGCGACTCAGTAGCGTTTGCCATAGCATCGCGCATCATGCGGTGAGCGCCCTTTCCTATCTGCACCCGCATTTGCGCCAAGCCTGCCGTGCGGCAGGTGAATACTCAGCACAAATCGATTTATTGAGTCCAAACCCGTGCCCTGAAAATCTTCGTGGTAATCAGCCGCTCCAGATCGCGCTCATGTCGCTTCAAGAACGCTTTGCTCAAATTCTCCAGTCAGAGGGTTTCTCATTGGATGAACTTCAAAAAGCACTTCTTTTCTTCGAGTTCCCTGCCGAGTACAAAGACGACTATTGCAGTAACTGCCATGCAGCCCTACAGGCATCCAGTGGCAAGGAATTTTTACATGCAGTAAATTGCATGGGGGCTTCTATCGTGCCCAACCCATCGTTCAAGCGGGACTGCCGCAAAAGCGCGGCAGCCCCTTAACTTTACGTTGGGCGTCATGAGACTCGCTATCTATCGGCTGGTTGTGTTTGTTCTTGCTCTGGGCTTTTCGGCTATGGCCTGGCCACGCGACTTGTCTGGCCAGTGGGATTTGAAGATTGAGGACAAAAATCGCCATGTCGTTACTGTTCTGGTTATCGAGTTCACTAATCATCAGGCGCGGTCATGTCTCGGCGGAAATTGGCTCCGCGTAAATGTGGTGTCAGCGACCACAGAGGACACCAAATTTTTCCCGGCGTCGGATGCGTTATCGTACAGCATCGACAATAACCAGCTAACAATTGGCCGTAACGAAATATGTGATGCATATCTCGCGCTACGCGGAGCGCTAAACGATGAGACCATTCGTGGTGAATATTTCAGTTTCGGGTGGGGCAGCAAACCACTCGGTTTCTTCGCGTTGAGCAGGAAAAAGTGACTAATATGACGCCCAACCCTTCCATCGAGAGGGACCGCCTAAAGGCGGCCCCTCATGTCCAACGTTAGACGTCAGTTCCACGAGGCTATGATGAACAAAGAACACCTTCGATTTCATCTGCAAGAGGCTCTTGAAGAGCTATCGCGCACGGTTGCACAGTGCGAGAATGATCCCGAGTTTTCGGAAGCGGAGCTTTTGGTTGGAATGCAGCATCTCTACCACCATCTCAACACTGCGTGGAGCACTCGCAATCTTGGCCTAGAACGTATTGAGCAAGCTACCGATCAAGACTTCAATGTCTGGAGCTTATTTCCGAATGATCTTCCGCCCATGAGTGTGTAATGGTCACGCTATTGCCGTCTAACCTTACGCTCGAGAGGGACGCGGTGAACGGCGTGGTTTTCTCTTCCACGTTTTGCGCGCCGCGCCCCTCAGCTTCACGTTGGGCGACAACAAATGCAGATTGATTCACCTACATGGACACTCCGAGGCATTCGATGTGAATGTTGCTCTGGTCAAGGCGCACTCTGTTTTTCCGTGTGCCCATCGTGCCGTGCAGTTGTGCTGGTTTGCGATGAGGTAGGAACCGTCTATCTTGATCCGCATAATCTCGAACATGCGGTTTACGGCGGGCTGGAAGACCCGAATTGCCAGTGTGTTCGCTGCAGCAAGCAACCACTTTCCACCTTTGTAAACGCCACAATGGAAGAAATTGAAGCCGCTGGCTTTGTTCCGGGAACCTATGAGTAGGCTTTCTATGCCCAAATCGGGTAGCCGGAGGTCTTTCTCCTTCGGCCCCCACACCACCCCGCATGCGGGTCCGCACGAGGCGGTTCAATCAGTGGTGAAGTGCGATCCATCCGAGACGTAGCTCATATAAACCTTGGGCTTTCAGGTAGTCGTTAGACAGCGCCTGTTGTATGCCTGCGGTTTTCGAGCTACGCCATTGGCCTTTCTGGCTTGCGCCGCATTTGACCGCCAAATCTTCAGGTACGCCACGTTTGATTAGATTTCGGATGCGGGTAATCGGATTGCGCCACTGTTGCCAGTAGCACATTCGGATTCTGCGTCGTATCCAACTGTCCAGTTCCAAACAATGCTGGTAGCCACTGGCGATGCCAAAGTAGTTTATCCAGCCCCGCAGGTACATGCCCAGTTGGTCTAACCGGTATTTCATGGATACCCCCCAATTACGGTTGGTCAACTCTCTGACACGCGCCCTGAATTTCTCCAGCGCTTTTACGTGCCATTGTATGCGCCCTTGCGGGAAGCAAAATCCGAGGAATTTGCTGTTTGCGGGCTTCACCACACGGCTTTTGTCGATGTTAACTTGCAGCTTTAAACGCTCTTCCAAATAACGGGTGACACTGCCCAGAACACGTTCACCCGCTCGCTGACTTTTCACCACAATGATGATGTCGTCGGCATAACGAGCAAACTTGTGTCCGCGCTTTTCCAGTTCTTTGTCCAGCGGGTCGAGCATGATATTCGCCAACAGAGGGGACAACGGCCCGCCTTCACATGAAATAAAAGCACGAAGTGCGCCTATATTTCATGGGGAAGACCCTTGCGATCTTGCGGCACACCGAGTCGGCTGGGCTGAATCACTTTATCGACCATCACGCCCGCCCTGAGATAAC
>JBBRAJ010000012.1:0-106302 GCA_038206935.1 Burkholderiales bacterium | reverse complement strand
CGGCTTATGGGGCAGCCTCGCCTTCAACGTAAGCCTCAGATGATGTTTTTGTTCATCAGCTCGCAAGTTTGCTCCGGGCTTCCTTCAGACAAAACCTCACGATTTCGCCCTTGCCTTTCGCTAGTGGTTAACATCTAATACCAACCTTTAGGGGGCTGATTCGATGGCATTCTTTCCACAGAGGACTTTCACCTCATTAGTTCACGCCCATGCTGGGCGTACCCCGTCAGTCGAGAGGGACTGCGCAAAAGCGCGCAGCCCCTCACTTTTACGTTAGGGGTACCAATGAAAGCTCTACGCTTTGCACTTATCGTGCTTATATTTTTGGTAGCTGGCTGCACCAACATGTACTCGCACGCCTTCCGGGTTGAGCCAGTTGAGCCGTTATCTCAAGAAGAGCTTCACAATGTTTTTGCTAACTTCAAGCTTTATCTCTCTAACAAAGGAATGAGAGAAGTCACTCAGCCGGAAAATAAAAATCCAGATTACGTTGCGTTTGAACTGGGCAGCGGGAAATCCGGCCTTCTCCGCGAGCCGTTTGAAGAATATTTGGAGCTTTCTTACACTCCTGAAAAAGGCTTCATAATGACAATCACGCGAGTGATAAGCCATCCGGTCGATTTTTCTGACCAATATATTTCTGACTTTAAGCTCAAGACCGAAGAGTTTATTCATGAGGCCACGTCAAAAAATGTTCGGCTCCAAGTTATCAATGGGCACCCCTAACCTGCGGTCAAGTTCGCCCTTCGGGCTGGGACTGCGCTAAAGCGCAGCCCCTTACCTCCACGTTAGCCATCTCATGCTGCCACACGAATTCATCGACGGCTTCCAAGAAATCATTGCCCGCTTTGGACAATGGCCGAGCTTCCACGACGGCGAGGTGCATCGCATAGTCTTGGACAGAACGGTCCGCTCCCCCTCCGGTTCATACATACCTTCGGTCGAGATTCATCTTCGCGGCTGGATCATGGGGCCTGAAGTTACCGATCAAGGTTTCTACAAACTGCATAACGACTCCGTCGTTCGCTTCCTGTTTGAAGACATCTTCGATTTCGAGCTTGAGGGGTTCAACCAACAAAATGTCTTGTCGTCGCTGAACCTGTCTTTCATTGAAGATCCGAGGGGCGGCGGTCAAGCTCTGCACGTCGAGCTTGAGCACTGCTATCTGTTTTCCGGTGAGTTCAGTGCTCGCAAAGCGAAGATTCTCGGTGTTGCCCCTTTTGTGGCCGCGTCAAATGGCTAACACTGCGGTCAAGGCCGCTCCGGCCTTCGGCCTCCGCTGGACGCTGCGCGATAAAACGCCGCGCAGCGCCCCTTACCTTCAACGTTAGCCGTCGAAAAATGATCGAGTCCAGCTACTGGCGCACCGAGTTGAGGAACGACCTCGCTTGGCTCAAGAGCCACCGGGTATATCGCAGGTGGTCGGAGAAGCAGCAAGTCCTCTTCGAGCGAAAGTTGATGCTGGTTGCTTTTCAGGTCCGCTCACTGCTTGAACGCCCCAAAGTTAACGATCAAGCCCGCAGCACCAGTATGTCGGTCCTGCGTTACAAGAAGGTCGGCGACCGTCCATTTACGGCCACAGGCGCAGGCTGGCCTCATGAGCGGTTTGATATGGAGCATCCCGAGGCCGCCACTCTCTCCGTGCTTGAAGTTTGCAACCAACTCATCCACTACTACTGGATGCAATCTTTGTCGGAAAGCCGGGCCTTTGTTTCGATGCTTGTATTTTCCGACTACCAGCGTCACAAGTGGGCCTACCAGTTCCGAATCGAAGACCTTTTGCAGTTGTTCCGTGTGTTTGGCAATGATTCGTCCGCCGTCGTCGGCATGGAATCTCAATGGAACGACAAGAAGCAAGACTACGTTGTCACGAGATCGTGGGGAGGCTAGATGACCCGACGGCTAACCTCTCATTCCACCGGACCTGCGCGAAACGCCGCGCAGGTCCGGTGAATTCAAACGTTAGAGCTTCAAAACCAGAACATGCGCATTAATGGAAAAATTGTCATTTTGGTATTAATGGTCGCCGTTGCTTTATGGTATTTATTGCTACTTGGGCTCTCGCCATTACCTTTGCATATAATTGATCGTGACAAATCTGGAATAATTTCATTTATTGAGGCTCTGGATTCAGCTGATATTGGAAAGCGTGCCGTTGATGGCAAACCAAATTGCATTGAATATTTTTGGTTAAAAGATGGGTTGCCTGCTTATGAAAGTTGCGCAAATGTTAACAGTTCAAAGCTCTAACTTTACGTTCGAGCGGGACTGCCGCGAGAGGCGCGGCAGCCCCTCAACTCCACGTTCGGCGTCATAAAACCATGAGCCATTCCGTCACGACACCAGCCATTGCGGCAATCTCAAAAGCTTCTTATCTGAGCGCATTGAAGTCAGAGGGATTTGCCCGGCGCGGAAACCATATGTTCAGGCAGTCTCACGACCTGTTTCACGGCATTCACTTTCAGGGAAGTCAATGGGGCTCCAGGGACGAAGGAAAATTCACGATCAACCTAGTAGTTACTTCGGGAGCGCTTTATCAGTTCTGGACGGGTAAGCCCCTCCCGTCAAATCCCGCTTCTGCTCTGTTTCCTATTCAACGAAGAATTGGTGGATTGATGCCACAGCACCAGGATCATTGGTGGTCTGTAGATAACTCCACAGACATTGAGGCGCTCGGGCACGAGGTTACTCAAGCAATCACCTCATTCGCGCTTCCGTTCTTTACCGAATATCCCGAGAGTAGCGCGCTTCTTTATCGGCTTCGCCAAGGGGCAGGACTTCCTGGCATCACGACCGCACAGTGCCCGCTTCTCCATGCAATGCTTGCACAAATAGTTGGTCTCCCCGATGAGGCAGCAGCCCAAATTCACAAAGCCTTTGATGATGCAGGCTCTTCGCCATTCAAGGGCACAGTTACGCTGATCGGTCAGCGAATCGGTGTCCTGTGATACGTCGCCGAACAAATCATTCCACCGGACCTGCGCGAAAAGCCGCGCAGGTCCGGTGAATTCAAACGTTAGGCCACAAACATGAGAGCTATTCTGCGTTCACTCGGTAGTGCGCTTGCGATCATTGCCTTACTTTATGTTGCAAATGGAGTAAAGATTTATCTCACCTATACAAAGGCATTTGATGAAACTCACGAAGGCGAGTCTCTTCAAGTTGTACTTGATCGCTTCGGGCCACCCTCGCACATTGAGCCAAGGTATGACGTTAAAGGATATGACGAAGGCTCTCGTTCTGTCTGTGGCCAGTCTTGTTGGATCAGGCTCTGGTATGAGCTTCCCTTTACGCTTGGCACTTCACCGCTATCCGTAGATTTTAACGCCCAACAGAAAGTTATTTATAAATACCAGTGGAGCTCTCCATGAAATTAAGAGCAATGCCTAACCCTGCGCTCGAGAGGGACGCGGTGAACGGCGCGGTTTTCTCTTCAACGTGTTGCGCGCCGCGCCCCTCAGCTCCACGTTGGGCCTGCTGATGAAAAGTAGAGTGCTAATTCTTGTGTGTTGTTTGGTTCTAAGCAGTTATTCGTTTGGGGCCACATGCACTGAAACTGAAAGCAGAACTGCCGCCCATGATTTTTATGCTGTACTTGAGGCAAATAGGGTGTTTTCTGTGCCGTCAGCGGAAGAGTTGTCCAAAATTCAACCGCTGGTAACAAAGAATCTTTATGAACTAATGTCTTCTGCCGTATTGGCAGAAGAAAAGGAATTCAACAGGTCAAAGGGGAGCGAGCCGCCGCTATTTGAAGGTGGTCTTTTCTCTACGTGGGCTGAGGGCTATTCAAATTTCTATATTTCAAATTCTGTTCCGAAATCAAACAACACAGAAATATATGTTTTGCTCCAATATGCCCAACATCTTCTGCCGTATTACCAAAATACCCCAGGCATCATGGAGTGGAAGGAGATAGCTCTAATCCGAAGAGAAGGTGCCAAATGTTTAGTGGAAGACATATATTTCAACCATAAAGGTAACAGCAAATCGTTACAGAGCCGGCTAAAGGAAATAGCATCTTATGCAAAGTGAGCCCAACCTGTCAGTCAAGCGGGACTGCGCAAAAGCGCGCAGCCCCTTACTTTTACGTTGGGGCTTAAGACCATGACTCCGCCAATCGTCATAGATGAAAACGGTGATGTGTCCCTGTACCGAAGCGTTGAGGCTGCGGCGCGTGCCTTGGAGCCTATCGACGTTAAAAACAGTGAGTACGTTGCATATGACAGCGAAGGCTTCGTCCTTACTCTCGAGTGCCTAGGGCCGCGTGTAGCCATCACAGGTAGGGCCTATTCTCAGCCCGAGTCCGAGACTCTGGTTGCCGTGTTGAAGTCGTTTTGGGAACGTGCGTCAAGCACACCGTGGCCGACGGTATCATCAGCCAGTCAGGCCGTCGCTCAAAGTTGCGAGAGGTTCGGTTATGATGCGTAGCGCGAGCCCCAACCCGTCAGTCGAGAGGGACTGCGCAAAAGCGCGCAGCCCCTCACTTTTACGTTGGGCTAATCAAAAATGAAAATGACCAAGATATTTCTATTCCTTTTTCTTTCTGGCGTGGTTTCTACTTCACTTGCCGAAAATATTATTCCGCCTGAAGGCAAAAGCTCCCAATCGGAAACCCAAGATATGTGGAGCTGCGTCAACACGGCAATGCGCGTGGCTTCAGGAAGTGGTGAGTTACTGAAGGGGCTCGACAAAGAGCTTCTGCAAGGTCATTCAACTGTTGGGCACTTATTTGAACAATTGTTGGGCGATCCTCGCCCCATTGAGCCAAAGGCCGGTGGGGTTCTCGCACCTCGTGAAAGTTTGTTTAATGCACTTGGCTCAACCAAGCGCACTGATCCCTATGTGGTCTGTCTTCTGCTTAAGGGCTACAGATGGGAAAGCAGTAAAGAGACGGGCTTGGAAATGCTGCAAAGAATGGCGGACCAAGGCAATGTCCGCGCGCAAGCCGAGTTGGGGCGAGCCTATTACTTTGGCTTGGGGGTCACTCATAACAATAGCCGCGCATTCAAACTGCTCAGTGCTGCGGCCTCTGAAAATGATCAAGATGGGCAGTTCTATTTGGCGATGTTGTATTCGGAGGGGGATGGAACACTCCCCAATGATGGCATGGCAATGCAGTTGCTAAAAAAGGCCGCCGATTCTGGCCACTCACAAGCACAGCATGCTTTACCCCAGGCAGAACAAATGGCTGCGGGCAGAAAAAAGGAAAACGATGAGGCTGCATTGAAAGTGGAAACAGTTCGTGCTGCTGCCGAATCAGGCGACTTGGAATCTCAGCGTACATTGGCAAATTACTTCATAGAGGGCATTGGTGTTGCTCAGGACGCAAATTCTGCAATTGAGTGGTACAGAAAGGCGGCACAGGCCGGCGATGCAATAGCCGCAAGGCAGCTTGGTGTAATGTATGACAAAGGCCGTGGAGTACCAGTTGATTATGTCGAGGCCATAAAGTGGTACAAGGCTGCGGCTGAAAAGGGCGACTCGCAAGCACAATACAATTTAGGAGTGCTCACGTATTACGGTGTCGGAATTGAACAGAATGAGGAACAAGGAAAGGACTGGATACGCCGTGCTGCCGATCAAAACAATCAAATGGCAATCCGTGCACTTCGGACGCTTAGGTAAGCCCAACCCATCATTCCACCGGACTGGCCGAAAAGCGCGGCCAGCCGGTGAATTCAAACGTTGAGGCTGTAGAAAAACTTAAATTCAGAATTACGGGATCATGACGAACAAAAATCGACCTCTCAAAACGCGCTATATTCGACGATCATCACGATGGGAGGGGTTTAGTGACACCCGAAAAATTATTTTCTCACCCCCTAATGGGGTTTTTCTACAGCCTCGTTAGAAGGCCATGGCTACTACTGAAGCTCTTGCGCAAAAATTGGAGGCCGTGCTGGCTGGCGCTCTTGCGTTGGAAAGTGTGCTCGAAGACCCCACCAATTTTGAGGGGGCAGCTAGAGCCTCATTTCATGGCCTACAGCACTTCTTGGCCGATGCTGATATTCGCGCCAAGGACAGCGCGTACCGAACCATGCAAGAAAGTGAAATGCAGCGGCTCATATACCTTCTGAAGTCTGGGGCAAATGCAACAGAACTTTCCAAAATTTCGTTTCTTGGAGGTATCCGATGAGTAAGCCTTCTAACCCTGCGCTCGAGAGGGACGCGGTGAACGGCGTGGCTTTCTCTTCCACGTTTTGCGCGCCGCGCCCCTCAGCTCCACGTTGAGGCTGTAGAAAAACTCAAATTCAGAATTACGGGATCATGACAAACAAAAATCGACCTCTCAAAACGCGCTATATTCGACGATCTTCACGTTGGGAGGGGTTTAGTGCCCCCCGAAAAATTATTTTCTCGCCCCCTAATGGGGTTTTTCTACAGCCTCGTTAGGTCACAACCCATGCCCATCGTCGTTCACATAACCGACGCAAAAAATGTACGCTCCATTCAACGTTCGGGTATTCGTCCATCCGGCAATAATGGGGCCGTATATCTAATGCCTCTTACCCCCAACCATCTGGTATCGCATCAGTGGCTGCGAGAACTCAAACGATCTGGTACGCGCCAATTAGTTGGTATTTATCTTCGTATTCCATCCGACGAGAAGGTCTGGGTCGGCCACTACAATCAACCACACCAACTTGTCACACTTGGCGAGGCTATACGTCAGCTAAATGAACTACATGACCCCCTCGGATTTGAGATGTTCGTCTGTCGAAAGGTCGAGACATCCGAAATTCAAAAGGTACGTTCGCTTCCCCAAGTAATCGGGTGGCGCCACATGCCTCACGCCCATGGCCGCGCCTTGTGTGGATGCCCAGTCTGCCTTCCCAAAGGATCAATCAAGTCCAGCGCTTTACGAAAACGCCTTGATCCAAAAATCGCGATCCCGTCACTACAGGCCATACAGAATCAAATTGCCTCCGCACGGAATGCTGATGATCTTCTCGAGTCACTATGGCCACTAAGAATGAAGCGGCGCAGGATCGATTCATCATTTCTCGAACCGCTGCTTTCCATAGATGATGAATACCTGCTGCAAGAACTAGCCTCGACATTGCCGTACTTTCGACATCCCAAGTCTATTGAAATGCTACATACCTTATCCGAGCACTCGTGCCCAGAAGTTTCGTCCGCCGCACGAGATGGGTTGGCTTCTTTTGAACAGTCCCAGGCAACCCCAAATGCGACCTAACCCTGCGGTCAAGTTCGCCCTTCGGGCAGGGACTGCGCTAAAGCGCAGCCCCTTACCTTCTACAAGAGCTTCCCCGTCATTGCAACTGACGTATTGGTTTTTTGTTTGTGGTTGTTCTCAACAATCACGTTTGCCGACTTCCGCTGCCGATGCGAGTAGGTGAAGGGCTTCTAAACTACAATCGGTCATGTTGAGCCTATGGCTCGGACCCTGATGAAAGACGCGCGCGGGGGGACATTCGTTAGTCGGGAATAACCACGACCCCTAGAGCTAATCAGGCTCACCCCACGCAGGTCCAACCCGTTTCACATCAACGACGTGCGTCCAGCCGTGATTCGTTCCCTCCTTTTTATAGACGATTTTTTATGTGTACTTATGCTTCGCTCGGGTTGAGTCGGAAGTCATCTCCATATTTCAGTACCGCCCAGCAAAGTCTGGCATTCTTCGCCACGATGGCAATCGTGGCGCGCCAGTAGCCACGTCGTTCCAGCAAGCTTCTGGCCCAGCGGCTGAAACGATCCTGTTTATCCTTCAGGTTATTGAGTACCGCGCTCGCGCGCCCAGCACCAGCAGGCAGCGTATGTAACCGTCCCCGGCTTTGGTAATGCGTCCGAGCCGGGCTTTACCGCCACGGCTGTATTGGCCGGAAACGAGACCCAGCCAAGCCGCCAGTTGTCGTCCATGCTCGAAGTCATGCCCCTCTCCGATGCTGGAAACGAAGACGGTGACGCTGGTCGGACCGATGCCGGGCAATTCATCAGGCAGCGACAGCGCGCATCTTCACGGGCAATTTCGGCGATGGCATGGTCGTATTCGTGGATGCGGTCATTCACATGGTCAGCGTGCGAGAACATGTCGCCCACTCAGCGGTTGACCCAACAGGGCAGGTCTTCCAGATGCGCGCCGATCTCATGGCGCAACCGCTCGATCTTTTGCGGCAGGACGATGCCGAATTCGGCAATCAGGCCTCGAATGCGGTTGTACAGGGCGGTTCGTTCTTCGACAATGCCTTGCCGGGTACGATGCCGGGTGAGTGTGGCTTGCTGGTGTTCGTCCTTGATCGGCACGAAGCGCTTCTGCGGACGGGTGACCGCTTCGCAGATGGAGGCGGCATCCGCTGCATCGTTCTTGCCACGTTTGTCGATTATCCGGTACGGGGTGACTAATTTAGGCGCAATCAGCCGAACGGTGTGGCCGTGTTGCCGGAACAGCCGCGCCCAGTGATGTGCACCAGTACACGCTTTCATGCCAATCAGGCACGGCGGCAGGTTGGCGATCAACGGCAATAATTGGTCACGCGTAACTTTCGGATTGACCCGTTCTGGCTTGCCAACCTCGTTCACGCCATGCACGGCAAAAATATTCTTGGCGAGATCAATTCCTACAGTGATAATGCTCATGACTTTTCCCCTCCTGACGGTTTAAATGAAAACGACACCTTCCATCTTGGCACTTTTGATGCCGCTTGCGGCAACTTCGCCACGCCTTCGGGACTGGGAAGTCCCTTTCATTCGTTAGAGGCATATGTCTAAGGCCAAACTATTTAGCCATATTTCTACAGCACTATTCGTTAGTGCTTTTGTGGCGTTTTCTTGGTTCGGCCATCTGGCAGATACCGCAATGGACAAATCCGGTGTTGGCGAACTTTCAAAGTTTGAGCGGTACTCAACTTTTGCGGGCATTTCTTTTTGGGCATTACTGCTCTTTTGGGTTCTGGCAGTCGGTCTTATTCAAGCTTCGCCACAACCATACCGCAGCCGTGCTTTATTCGTGGTCGGCCTTCTCACCCCAGCTATTTTTGTCATTGGTTATGTGGGTTTGCTCACGCTATGAGCTGTTTACACCCTAACCCGGCAGTCAAGAGGGACGGTGCAAAAGCGCGCAGCCCATTATTTTTACGTTGGGGCTGTAGAAAAACTCAAATTCAGAATTACGGGATCATGACGAACAAAAATCGACCTCTCAAAACGAGCTATATTCGACGATCTTCACGTTGGGAGGGGTTTAGTGACACCCGAAAAATTATTTTCTCGCCCCCTAATGGGGTTTTTCTACAGCCTCGTTATACCGCTTGAGATGACAGGCTCATTAGTTAAAGTCTTATTTGAGTTGAGTCCTGAAGATTGGCATTCAGGTGGAACTGAGACTCTATGGGCAACGCCACTTGGAGAGGGTATTTTCAGGCTTGAGAACTCGCCGTTCTACGCACCAAAATTTAGTTATCTTGACGAGGTACTTGCCGAGTTTGATCCTGAACATGGTTTTTATGTGGTTCGTAAAACAGTAAAGAAATCTGGCCATTCAACTTATTTACTCCGAATCACTAATGAGATTGAAAACAACCGTTTGTTTTCCACATACTGGGAGCCACTAGAAAGAATTGGTTGCACATTTGAGGGGGCTGATGAAACACTTCTATCCGTTGATGTACCGGAAGACACCGACATCCATGAGGCCTACCGTCTCATGGAATCAGGTGAGATGGCAAGGGCCTGGGACTTTCAAGAGCAAGACGTTGGCCATGTGGCATGATTAAACGTTAGTCATAGCCATGTTTGAACAAGCAGTTGAGAAAACGATTGGACACTACAACTTCAACCCATTGCAGTTGTCACTTGTAGCTCTTAAAGGCGGCGGGATCGCTGTGCGCTTTCAATACTACAGTAGCAACGGTGAAACGGTCATTGATTTGCCATTAAGCCACACTAAAGTCGAGGGACTCGAAAGCTCACTTCAGAATGCACTAGATGGGAAGGCTCCAATTAAATTAAAATTCAAAGCCCAAAATTTATACGTCTTGCATCTTTCTCGCTTTAATAAGGTGCAGTCTGAATATTCAGGTGGAGGGCTTGCCATGCTATTTGCCAGATTCTTACCCGTATTTGCCGTGCAGTGCCGCGCACAGCATACATCAGCAAAAAGTTTTCTCCTCGATTTGGAGAAAGCTATGTCTAACGATTAAGGTTAGTTGCGGCACAAAGTCGCGCAATGAAGTTGTTCTGCTGATGAATGGACAGAACCATCCGTGTCGCCGGATGAATCTAGGGAACTGAAAAAGTAGCGCCCCCGGCAATGTAACGAAGCGTTGCAAAGGCATCAATGGGTCAGATTGGATTTATTTTATAGTCAATTGTTTTTAAATAAAAAATGTATAAAATTGCCAGCTACGCATTACTTCTTGCGGGAAAGTAAAGCTTAAACAACAATGTGATGCTACCCCTTTTGATCTGCTGTTAACTTCATGCAAGGTTTCTTGACTATGCGCAAGCCGTCACGCTTTATGCCAAAGTACAAACTGCAACGCCCAAGTATCTTGAGCTGGTCGGTGCTTTTGCTACTAATCGCCAGTTACTGCTATGTTCTTTACCAGCTTCCTATGGTCTTCGGCACTGTCACGGTCATTGGTGCAATTTACTCTGCAATTCTTGACCGCAACCGCAAGGCACGACTCACTACCCTTGCAGCGCTGCGCAGCAATGAATCTATTTGCTCATTTTCCAAATCTTTCAATGCCCGCGAGGTTGATACTTGGGTAATCCGTGCGGTTTACGAACAATTACAAAACTACCTGCAATCCACCTATCCGCAATTTCCAATTCGTGCCGATGATCAACTTAATGGCTGTCTTCTTAACGATCCTGACGACCTTGATCTTGATCTAGCCAAGGAAATTTCAATTCGTACTGGGCGCTCTCTTAAAAATGCAAAAGACAATCCATACTATGCCAATCTCACAACCGTCCGCGATCTGGTGCTATTTTTCAATGCTCAGCCTGTTGCAAATTAAACCTAATCTGACATTCAATAGGGGCGCTCCGCAATCGACGTTACCGCCTGCGAAGCGTCCCTCACTATTACGTTAAAACAGACACCACTATGGAACGATTTTTTATCATTATTGGAAGAATCAATAACGTCCTACTGCTGCTGGTTATTCTTGGTGCTGGCTTTTCCATCGTTTGGATGTCTTGGTCCAGTAACCAATGGCAACACCGTGGGGCTATTGAAGTGCCTACAGGAGATCACGCTTCGAAAACTCAGGTGCTACTTCAGTTCGAACGCATTGAGAACATCAAAGGAGCGAATACTCAAATGATGTTGCTATCAGCTCGGTCGAAATCCGCAAGGTTTTCATCGGGCAGTGGCTATGAAAGTGAGACTCGTAATGTTCTGTTTTTAACAGGAAGTGAAAAAACGGCGCGATGGCTCTTCCCGAAGCAAAATAATTTGATTCTCGTCACAGCACAGCTTAGTGAGGAATCGAAAGATGCCAAAGACAACCCGATAAAAGCGCTATATTTCGAGTACGTAAAGGACGATACGGATGGAGATGGGAAACTATCCAATCAAGACAATTCAAGCGTAGCACTTTCCAAACCTGATGGCTCTGGATTTGTAGAGGTGTTACACGGAGTGAGCCGTGTCCTTTCATTCGAAATGATTGGAAGTCAGTATCTGTCCGTTGTTTATCAGGTCGATAAAACTGTCCGGCATGCAAAATTTTCCGTCTTCAGTCTGACAAAGGAAGCTGATCAGGAGATTGTAAATGTACCTGATGAAATATAACGCTACGTTCAACCTGCCCTCCGCAAAAGCGCGCCGCACCGCACCTCAACTCTACGGTTGTGGCTGTAGAAAACTCAAATTCAGAATTACGGGATCATGACAAACAAAAATCGACCTCTCAGAACGCGCTATATTCCACGATCGTCACGTTGGGAGGGGTTTAGTGACCCCCGAAAAATTATTTTCTCGCCCCCTAATGGGGTTTTTCTACAGCCTCGTTAGGTGCTACCAATCACATGAACTCAGTTCTAGTTATTATTGCAGGCATCTTGGCGGGGGCTGCACTTGGGATATTCTCCGGATTTGCAATGAGCGTTCATAGAGCATCTAACTCTGGCGACTATCTGCCATCCGGGAATACCCTGCTCTCGCTATTCTGTCGGCCTGCAAGTCAGTTGAGTTCAATCCAGACGCTGATCGTATTCTTTTTTGTTATCGCATCACTACCCGTTACCTTTTCGCTTCTTCTTGCGCCAGTCATCGTATCTAGCGCTCTAAACTATCAAAAAGAGAGCATGCTTATCTTGGCGGGAGCTTTTGAGCTTGCTGCAATTTTCTTTTCCCGCTCGCTTGGCACATGGCTCTGGTGGCGTATTTCGTGAGCACAGCACCTAACATCACGGTCGAGAGGGACGCTTCGCGGCGAAACCGCTCGCGCCCTTCACCTCAACGTTGGGGGTCACAGAAATACATCATGCGATTTCACACGATATTGGGGCTGCTCTTTATGTTCATTTTCATGAACGCCTACGCACAAGACCCCCTACCACCGATACATCCAATGAATGCCTTCTACAAGGAACTGGTGAGCATACCCGAAGGATCATGCGCAGAGCCGAAATACACAGAGACCCCGCGCGCTCTTGAAGAAGTCGGCGTGGTAAAGCTGCAGTTTGAAATATCCGCAGAAGGTAAAACAAAAAGCGTACAAGCCCTTAATGACCTTGGCAATCTTAGCGCCTTGTCTCTTCGTTATCTTAGTGGATGCATGTTTCCTGCAGCTATTCTAGCGGGTAAGCCGGTATCGTCGCAGATCATTGTCCCAGTCGAGTGGAAACTAGATGGTGTGACAAATCCAATCATTCAGGTAAATGATGCTTGTCGGCCGCAGTATCCAATTAGCGCCAGACGACGCCAAGCGAATGGAACTACAAAACTCATCGTTCGGGTCTCTGAGACAAACGAAATCTTAGACGTGTCTATATCGCGTCCCAGCGGCCATTCTGATCTGGACCAAGAGGCCATCAAAGCAATTAAGCGATGCAAAGCCATAGCAGGTACTTCTCGGGGAGTACAGAAGGAAAAAAATACGATCGTAACTATTGATTGGCGCAGGGACTAACCATGATGCCTATCCGATAAAACCTTTGGCTATAACACCCAACGATTAAGGTCAGATCGTGATCACGAATCAAGCCGCGACCTGAACCGTTTGCTGAACGAATCCGAAGATGAGTAGAGATTCAGAATCGGGCTCTTCTCTTCCGCGTCGTTAAGGATTGAAATCATTATGCGAATAGAATTTCAGACATCAATCTATGGCCGTTTGGGACACCTCGTGATGGCAATTCTTCCCGTCCTGATGTCCCTGCTTACTGGAGCAGCACTCGCATTTGGAGTTATCTCCTTTAACGATTTATGGGCATGGCTCGCCACACTGACACTCTTCCTCACTTTCGCGTGGGCCTCAATTTATTGCATATATTTTGCGTGCGAGCGGGGTAAACGCATTATTTGCTTGCAAGAGCAGCTAATCTATCGAGGGCTAATTAAAACCATGGTGATAACTTGGTCCGAGATTACAGAATGCTGGATTGACTTCAGCGGACGAACGCCTTTCGTATTTTTAGTACTCGGCACAAATTCAAGAAGGTGGCCTTACCGTGTCAACATGTCGGGACTAACGCCAACTTATGTGGCACTTTTTGGCCTGGTTCGCCAAATGGCCCCTCATGCAAAATTCTGGACACCCATAGGGTATAAATTTGTTGAGGAAGCAAATAGTGGGCTTGAGAGGACACTTCTTGAAGGTATGGTAGATAATTCACAAGCCTTGCACTCATCAAACATCAAAGGATCACCATGACACAATATATCTCGCTCTTCCTCCTCGTGGCCTTACTGCCATTTGCCGCCAACGCCGAGG
Organism: Burkholderiales bacterium; assembly: GCA_038206935.1. Lineage (GTDB taxonomy): Bacteria > Pseudomonadota > Gammaproteobacteria > Burkholderiales > Gallionellaceae > Gallionella. The sequence goes on along the minus strand of JBBRAJ010000012.1, from coordinate 92,392 downwards.
ACAAATGTACAACTCAGGGCGAAGCTGAGCAGGCTCGAATCGTGCGGGAGTTTTCCAGCCGGCCTCCGACAAGAGGTAACAAGGATGCCGAGCTCAGTTGGTCCAGGAACTTGAATGCGGCTCTTGAGGCTGCCGCGAAACGCGCCGAAGATTGCACCCGATCCAGCAGATCGACCATCTCACCCGCCGCTGCCACAAAAGAGCAAGAGTGCCTCGCGACGAACAACCGCCGTGCAGATGAATTTCAAAAACGGTACGGTGCACGAACCCTGACACCACAGGAACAAGCAACAAGGCGTACGGAAGAAACACGTTTGATAGATGAACGCATGTCGTGCACAAACCGCGCAAATCGGTAGAAATCCATACTGCAACACCCAGCTCAACAGTCCACACCGATGCTACGAGATAAAGTCGCCCGGCATTCTTGATGCTGAATGGCAAAGTTCGGCATCACGTTCAACAAACATTACTTAAACAAGCAACAGCCTTCTTGAAATCGAATACCACGAAGGTTCCAGACTCAGGCGGCAATAAAAAATTTTGCAGACACCTTGTCAGGCAAGTGGATTTTTAGGTTAGCATTGCCGCACAAAAATTTCTGCCCTTACGGTTCTATCATGAACAATAAAATTTTATCTTCCTTAGTCTGGTTTGCCGTCGCCATGCTGGGTGCCGCTGCCGTCGGTGGCATCGCACTGAATCGTGGCGAATCCATCAACTCGATGTGGTTCATTACCGCCGCGCTGTGTGTGTATGCCATCGCCTACCGATTTTACGCGGCATGGATTGCCAGCAAGGTGTTGCTGGTAGACCCGACTCGCGCCACTCCGGCTGAGCGCCTCAACAACGGCCACGATTTCATGCCGACCAACCGCTGGATCGTGTTCGGTCATCACTTTGCAGCCATCGCAGGTCCCGGCCCATTGGTCGGGCCGACACTGGCAGCACAATTTGGCTATCTGCCCGGCACCCTGTGGATATTGGTCGGCGCGGTGTTGGGCGGCTGCGTGCAGGACATGGTGACGCTATTTTTCTCTACCCGTCGCAATGGTCGCAGCCTAGGTCAGATGGCGCGCGACGAGCTGGGTGCAGTCGGCGGCGTGGCAGCACTGGTCGCCACCATGCTGATCATGATTATCCTGATCGCGGTACTCGGCTTGGTGGTGGTGAACGCGATGAAGCACAGCCCGTGGGCGACATCCACTGTCGCTGCCACTATCCCTATCGCGATGCTGGTTGGCTTGTATATGCGCAACATCCGCCCGGGCCGTGTGCTGGAAGGTTCGCTGCTGGGCGTAGTCTTGCTGTTACTGGCGGTGGCGGGTGGCGGCTGGCTGGATCATCAACCGCTGTTGCGTGAATGGTTTAACCTTGAAGGTCTACCGCTGGCCTGGTTCGTAATCGCTTACGGTTTTGCCGCCGCGATTTTGCCGGTGTGGATGCTGCTCGCGCCACGCGATTACCTGTCCACCTACATGAAACTCGGCACTATCGTATTGCTGACGGTTGCCATCATTTGGATGCAACCGATGATAAAAATGCCTGCACTGACCCAGTTCACCGATGGCAGCGGGCCTATCTTTGGCGGGAAACTATTTCCGTTCGCCTTCATCGTCATCGCCTGCGGTGCGGCTTCCGGCTTCCATGCGCTGATCGCCTCCGGCACCACACCTAAACTATTGTCCAACGAACGCGACATACGCATGATCGGCTACGGCGGCATGGCGCTGGAATCCTTTGTTGCGATTATGGCGATGATCGCGGCGACCGTGCTCGACCCCGGCGTGTTCTTCGCCATCAACTCGCCTGCCGGTGTCGTGGGCAAGGAAGCCGTAGATGCCGTCGCAAAGATTTCTTCATGGGGATTTCCCGTCACGGTAGAGCAAATGAGTTTGCTGGCACAGCAGATGGGCGAATCCACGCTGTTCGCACGCACCGGCGGCGCACCCTCGCTGGCGGTGGGCATGGCCAGCATTTTCGGCAGCGCCTTCGGTTCAGGATTGATCGCCATGTGGTACCACTTTGCGATCATGTTCGAGGCGATTTTCATCCTCACCACACTGGATGCCGGAACCCGCGTCGGACGCTTTATGCTGCAAGACATACTCGGCAACATCTGGCCCAAGTTGGGCGAGACTTCGTGGTATCCGTCAATACTGCTGAGCAGCGGCATCATCGTCTCGGCCTGGGGCTATTTCCTCTACATCGGCGTGATCGACCCCAACGGCGGCATCAACATTCTATGGCCGCTGTTCGGCATCGCCAACCAGATACTGGCCGCGATTGCGCTGTGCGTCGCTACCGGAATTCTGATTAAATCCGGCAAGCTGAAACACGCCTGGGTCACCGGGCTGCCGCTAATCTGGCTGATCATCATCACCACCAGCGCCGTGTGGGAAAAGCTCGCCAGCCCCGACATCCGCGTCGGTTTCCTTTCCGCCGCCGATGACCTCACCACCAAACTTGCCTCTGGAATCCTCCCTCCTGAAAAGGCCGCCGTCGCGCCGACGCTGATTTTCAACCTGCAACTCGATGCGGCGCTGGCGCTATTCTTTGCTGCCATGCTATGGATCATCGTGCTCGACATGCTGCGCATCTGCATCCGCCACCTCAGCAACAAACCGGTGCCGCCATTATCTGAAACACCGCATCAGATCACCCAACTGGAAGAAGCATGGCAACGCGATTGAACGAACGGCTGCGCCGCCTCTGGCAAATGATCCGTGAACTCAGCGGCGATGATGCCTACGAACGTTACCTCACTCACCTCAGCATTTGCCATGCCGATGCTGAACCCCTGTCACGCAAGGAATTCTTCCAACGCGAGCAACATCAAAAATGGAACGGCATCAGGCGCTGCTGCTGAAATAGTGGCTTTGATACGTTGGAAGTGGAGCGCATAAATAGACGGGGGTAATGTGCTTAATCCGGGTTTTGTACGAATCAGAGCGCTTTCCCTGCTTGCCCGCCCATAGTTTTCAACCCGCGTGGGCACATAAAACGTGCCCACCCTACGCCCGTTACCTGTTAGCTTGTGTTCCTTCAGTATTAGCCTATAACTCTTTACGCAACACCGTCATGTACGAAGTTGCAAAACCTAAGCGGCGGTAAAAATCCAACGCAGCGTGGTTGTCCCGGTCGGCCAGCAGCGTGACGCGCGTCATGCCCTGTACACTTGCCCAACCCAGCACATGCTCGACCAAATACCGCCCCAGTCCGGTGCCGCGATGCGCGCGATGCACAATCACGTCTTCCAGCAACAATACTCTGCCGCCTTCCGCCGTGCTGACGGTGATCAGTGCATTCGCCATGCCGGCCACCTGTCCGTCTATGCGCAACACGAACAGCCGGCCCAGCGCCGGGTTGTCGAAAATAAGTTGCAGGCCGCGCAACTGCTTGTCGCGCTCGGGCTGGAAGTCACTCTCCAGCGTGAACAACTCAACGAGCAGATCGGCGAGTTGGGGGAGGTCTTCGGCACAGGCGAAGTCGATCTCAACACTCATTCAGAATAACCCCTAGTCCACAAAAGACACGAAAAGCACGAAATGCGGTAAGCAGGCATTTGCTATATGTCGAAAACCCGCAAAGACATGAACTGAAATCAATGCCGCGCATTTTTTTGTGCCTTTCGTGTCTTTCGTGGACATATACTTTTCACATCAGCGCCACGCTCTTCACCTGCGCGCACACATACATTCCTTCGACTAATCCAAGATGGTCGCGCGAGCGGCGGGTGATGCGCGACAGCAGCATCTGCGCCTCGCCCACTTTCAGACGCACGATCACCTTGTCCGGCCCTTCGTCGCGTATTTCCTCGATGCGCGCGTTCAGGATGTTGTTGATGCTGGAACCCTGCGGCGTTTGCGTGGCGATGCTCACATCGCGCGCCAGCACGCGGGCGCGCATGCTTGTTCCGAACGGTTGCTCCACCTTGCCCACCCACAAATGACCGCCGGGGAAATCCAGTTGCGTCAGGTGATAGGCCTCGTCGTGCCGCGCCACCGCCGCTTCGATCACCGTGCCCGCATCATCGAAATGCGCGGTCGGCAGATCCAGCCGCGCCAGCGTTTCGACTAACGCGCCGCTGGCGACGACGCGGCCTTTTTCCATCAGCACCAGATGGTCAGCCAGCCGCGCAACCTCATCCATCGCGTGACTGACGTATAGCACGGGGATGTCCAGTTCGCGGTGCAACCGTTCCAGATACGGCAGGATTTCCTGCTTGCTGGTCGTGTCGAGCGCGGACAACGGCTCGTCCATCAACAGGATGGCGGGGCTTACGAGCAGCGCGCGGCCAATGGCGACGCGTTGGCGTTCGCCACCCGACAAACTCATCGCATCGCGGCGGTCGATCAGGTGCGCGAGTCCCAGCCATTCCACGACTTGTTCCGGCTGCACGCGGCGTGCGGATGCGGCGATGCGCTTGTAGCCGTATTCCAGATTGGCGCGCACCGACAGATGCGGGAACAGGCTGGCCTCCTGGAACACGTAGCCCAACGGGCGCTTGTGTACCGGCACGAAGGTCTTCTCGTCCTGCCACAGCTCGTCGTTCACATGCAACCAACCCTGTGTGCGCTCCAGGCCGGCGATGCAGCGCAACAGCGTGGTCTTGCCGGAACCGGAGGGACCGAACAGCGCGGTGACGCCGACCGGCGGCGCACTGAACGCGGCATCCAGCTCGAAGCCGTCCCGCTGCATCTTGAAATGAACGCGCATCCAGGACGATTGTTTCCCGCTCGCCTGCTTCTCGCTCATCGGGGTGCCGGGCGTGACCGATGCCGCATCGAGCCGAAAATCCGTATGCTGAGATTTTGATTTCGCCACCATCCCGAGAGCGACATCCGTTTTTTTAATGGACATGTTGAAACACCTTGATAGCCGAAACGAGCAGGATCAATCCGAGCAATCCCACCAGCAAGTTGCCCGGCACCATGCCGAGAAACAGGCCGCCGACAGCGGCACCGACGATGGAGCCCGCCGTCATCCAGCCGAACAAAACACGTTCGCGCCCGAGCACGACGAATGCGCCGGAACTGCGGTAACGCGCGAAGCCGACCAGCATGGTCGGCAGGCTCACCGCCAACGACAGGCTACCCGCCAGCTTGATGTCCACGCCGTATAGCAACACGAGCGTCGGGATCAGCAGTTCGCCCCCGGCCACACCCAGCAGCGCCGCCACCGCACCGATACCCAGCCCGGCAACAAAACCGGCGGCGATGCGCGCACCGGCATCCGCAAACAGCGGAGCATGCGCATCGCCCAGCCCCAGCCAGTATTCGACCAGCATCAGCACGGCCAGCCCCACCAGCAGCGAAAGCACGATCCGATCCAACCAGCGCCCGGACATTTGCATGGCGTGCCCGGCCGCCCACCACGCCCCCAGCAAGCTGCCCGCCAGCAGATTGAGGATGATGCTGATATGCTGCACGGTCTGTTCAAACGGGATACTGCCGGTGCGGAACAACAGGGCGAAAGCCACCACGACCAGACTCATCGCCTTATTGAAGATCACCGCTTCCAACGTCTGCAAACGGAAATGCCCAACCAGCAACGGCAGGCGGAATTCCGCGCCGCCCAAACCAATCAAGCCCCCCAAGCCTCCGATTAGCCCACCGGAAAAAAAGCCGGTCGTCTTACGGTTTGCCGAAACCGAGTGGCTCATCTCATCCCCTTCGACCATTTTCCGCCCACCAGATACAGACCGAGCAGCACGAGGAACGAGAACAGCACCATGCCTGCCGACAGCACATGGGCCGCCTCGTATTCCACCGCTTCGACGTGACCGTAAATCGCCACCGACAGTACTCGCGTCTCGCCGGGGATGTTGCCGCCCAGCATCAGCACCACGCCGAACTCGCCCACCGTATGCGCGAACGCCAGAATACTCGCGGTAAGAAAACCGGGCTTAGCCAGCGGCAGCGCCACGCTGAAAAAGCGATCCCACAGCCCGGCGCGCAAGGTCGCTGCCACTTCCAGCGGGCGCTTGCCGATGGCCTCGAACGCGTTCTGAATCGGCTGCACCGCGAACGGCAACGAGAACAGCACAGAACCGACCACCAGCCCGGCAAAACTGAACGGCAACCGCCCCAGCCCCAGCGCCGCCATCATTTCGCCCACTGCACCCCGAGGGCCCATCAGCAACAGCAAGTAGAAACCCAGCACCGTGGGCGGCAACACCAGCGGCAGCGACACCACTGCCGCGACGATGCTTTTATACCAGCGACGGCTGTGTGCCAGCCACCAGGCCAGCGGCGTGGCAACGCAGAGCAGAATCAACGTCGTGATGCTCGCCAGCTTGAGCGTGAGCCAGACCGACTGAAGATCGAGGGGATCGATGGCAAACATGATTATTTAGGCAATTCGTATCCAAAATTGAGAATGACCGATTGGGCTTTTTTAGACTTGAGATAAACGAGGAACGCCTGTGCCGCCGCCTTATCTTTTGCCGCGCTCAATTGCACCGCACTCTGCCTGATCGGACTATAAAAATGGGATGGCACAAGCCAGTGCGATCCCTCGACCACCTTGCCATCCTTGGTGATCTGCGACAGCGCGACGAAGGCCAGTTCGGCATTGCCCGTGGCCGCGAACTGATAGGTTTGCGTGATATTTTCGCCGGTCACCAGCTTGCTCTGTATCGCATTCCACAACCCCATCTCTTCCAGCGCTTCTTTTGCTGCCGTGCCGTAGCTCGCCAGTTTAGGATCGCCTATGGCAATCTTGTTGAAGCTCCCTTTGCGCAACACGGCTCCTTTCGCATCTACCAATCCGGGCTGGGCACTCCACAGCGCCAGCTTGCCCACCGCATAAACGCAACGCGAGCCTTCGACTGCCAGCCCCTCCTTCTCCAAACGTTGCGGCACTTTTTCATCGGCGGCGACCAGTACATCGAACGGCGCGCCGTTCTGTATCTGCGAATAGAATTTTCCGGTCGAACCCAAGCTGATTTTTAACGTATGCCCGGTATCTTTTTGAAATTCGGCGGCGATCACCTGCATCGGCTCTGTGAAATTCGCCGCCACCGCCGCACTCACTTCGCCCGCATTCGCTTGCACCGATGCACCGAACAGCAGTGCGCCCAACAACCATATCTTGCTTGATTTCATTTCCGGCTCCTTATGCGTTAACCGCCAAAATCACATGCGACGCCTTGATAAGCGCGCAAGCCTTCACCCCTTCCTTCAGGCCCAACGACTTGATGCTGTCGTTGGTCACGATAGCCGCCACCGTCTTGCCGCCTGCCAGTTCGATGATGACCTCGCCATTCACGGAACCTTCCTGGCAGCGCACCACCGTGCCGTGCAGCTCGTTGCGCGCGCTGGTTTTGAAACCGTCGGACGTGGTCACGATCACCCAGGGCGCTTTCACCATCGCGTAGGCCTCCGAGCCGACCTTCAGCGCCAGATGTTCCACGCTCTCGTTGGTGATGACTGCGGCCAGTTTGTCGCCGCCGCCGATGTCCATCACCACCTCGGCGTTGATCTGCCCCAGCTTGATACTTTTGATCGTCCCCAGAAATTGGTTACGTGCACTCGTCTTCATATCGAATCTCCTTATCAAATGGTAATACTCGTCAAAATCGTCCATCACCTCGGCCAGCTTTTTCAGCACCTGCTCGCGTTCCTGCTCTAGGCGGCGGTACGCGCCCGCCACCCGGCGTCCGTAAGTGGTCAGCGTCGTGCCGCCGCCTTTCGACCCGCCCGTCTTGCGTTCCACCAGCGGCTGTTCAGACAGGTTGTTGATTGCTTCCACCGCCTCCCACGCCGCCTTGTAACTCATGCCCATCGCAGTCGCCGCCGCCGAAATCGAGCCGGACGCATCGATGCGCTCCAGCAGTTCCAGATGATCCCAGCGTCGCCCACGGGCAATCTTTAGCTTGGAGACGACCCCGCGCTCCGATTTTTTGACCGTACTTTTTTCAGCTAGCAATTGCACCATATCATCCTCACTCGTTATTACCTGCCACTGCCTAACGATAAGCAAAAGAGATGCCACAACACGCACTTCCCCTGCTCATCCAGCAGCGCTATTTGATTCTTTCGAAAAACCCGCGTATTCGAACAATGCCCTGCAAGCCCCTGTTTTGTAGCTTTCCACACAAATTGGCGCATTCGTTACAACCCTCAAGCTATAACGAAACACCCCATATGAATCTAAGGTAGGAAATTTTCATTCCGCACTGTTGGCACGCCGCTTGCTGAAATGGCATTACGTTATGCACCAAATTACATAACCGATTTCATTATCTCACAGGAGCCACAAATGAATACCCACAAGAAAATCGAAACGTTATGGCTGGCTTCCGTGCTCACCTGTTCGACTGCCGCGACGGCGGAAACCTTCAATCTGAGCGAAGTCAGCGTGACCGCAATGCGCCCGCAAATCGGAGAAGTTGGCGCGGATCAGGTCGCCTCGGTCGTGAGCCGCAAGGATATGCAGCAATTCAATCGCGACAATATCGGCGATGCGTTGAACCTGCTATCCGGCATCACGCTGACCAATAGCGGCATGCGCAACGAGAAAATGATTTACGTGCGCGGCTTCGATCCTCGCCAGACACCACTGTTTATCGACGGCATCCCGGTCTATGTGCCCTATGATGGCTATGTGGATATGAACCGCTTCACCACCGCCGATTTATCCGCTATTCAGGTAAACAAGGGCTTCAGTTCGGTAAGCTATGGGCCTAACACACTCGGTGGTGCCATCAACCTGATCTCGCGCAAACCCAAGAAGGCATTCGAAGGTAATGCTTCACTCGGTTTTGCATCAGGCAACGAGCGTCAGGCACAGGCCAATCTAGGTAGCAATCAGGGAAATTGGTATGCGCAAGCGCGGGTCTCCTATTTGCAAAGTGATAATTTCCCGCTGCCCTCCAGCTTTATCCCCACGGCCACCGAGGCCGGTGGCGCACGCGACAATTCCTACCGCAAAGACAGCAAACTCTCCCTCAAGGTCGGTTTAACACCGAACACCAGCGACGAATATGCGCTCAGCTACTACAAACAGAATGGAGCAAAAGGGCAGCCACCTTCCACTATTCCCGCAACGGCGCGGTATTGGAAGTGGCCTTACTGGGACAAGGAAAGTCTCTACTTCCTGTCGAATACAGCATTGGGTGACAAAGAGAAACTCAGGGTCAGACTTTATTTGGACAAATATGGCAATGGTCTTGATATTTACGCCAATGCAACATATCCGGCCATCACCAATCCCGCCGCCAACCAAAGCACCTACGACGACAGTACGCATGGCGGCTCGGTCGAACTGACCTCGGCTCGTCTGCCATCGCAGGAAATTAAATTCGTCACCCACTACAAGGTGGACAAGCACATCGCCCGTGACGGCGTGGCAATGGTCACGGAATCGTTCCGGGACACGCTGTTCTCGTTCGCAGTCGAAGACAATATTTCGATAGGCACGGAATGGCTGCTCTCGCTGGGCTTAGCCAGGCATACTATCCGCCCTCAAGAAGTCTATAAGCCCGGCAGCCCCTTCACGCTACCCGGCACGAAATCGACAACCGACGGGCAGGCGGGATTGTTCTACGACCTCGCCGACAACGCGCGCCTCTACGCCACGCTCGCGCAGAAGTCGCGCCTGCCGACGCTAAAGGATCGCTATTCCGCCCGCTTTGCCACTTACATCGAGAACCCGGCATTGCGCCCGGAAGCGGCGCTCAATTACGAAGTCGGCTATCAAGGCTCGCCATGGCCGAATGCCAAAGCCGAGGCCGCGCTGTACTTCAGCGATATCACCGACAAGATACAATCCGCCTTCCAACCCGGCACTACCGTCTGCACCGCAGCAGCCAAGTGCCAGATGCAAAACATCGGCAAGGCGAAATTCTCCGGCATCGAACTCGGCCTGCGCGGGCAACTCGGCTCCGCGCTGGAGCTGGGCGGCAACTACACCCTGACCGAACCGAAGAACGTCAGCGATCCGGCGACCAAGATCACCGGCATCCCGCGCCACAAGCTGACCGCGCATGCCTTGTACAAACCGGCCGAAGCGATAGAGCTGATTCCCTACCTCGAATACAACAGCAGCCGCTGGGCCTCGAACACGGTTTCGCTCGCAGGTTTCACGACGGTGAACCTGAAAGCCGTCTACCGGCCCGCCAAGGACTTATCGACCGAGATCGGCGTGAACAACTTGGGCGACAAAAACTATTCGCTGGCCGACGGCTACCCCAACCCCGGACGCACGTGGTTCGCCAACGCATCGCTGAAATTCTAGGAGACAGATCATGACCAAGTGGATCGTTTTCATTTGCCTATTGCTGGCATCGCAACTGTCCGCCGCCACCGAAAAGGTGGTGGTGCTGTCCAGTTATCCGCAGGAAGTCATTTCGCAATTCGAGGCGGCATTCGAGCAGAAGTATCCGCAATACCGCCTCGAAATTCTGTGGCGACAATCGCGCGACACGATGAACTATCTGCACCAGCCGCATAGCCCGGTGGATGTGTACTGGACACTGGCGCAACGCAACTTTGCCGTGCTGGCGAAAGAAGGCACGTTGCGCAAACTGAATATCGACCTGAGCGGATTGCCGAGAAAAATCGGCGGCTTCGAGATATCTGACCCGGATGGCTACTACGTCGCCCACGAAACGGCGGGATACGGCATGGCCTATCATCCCGCCGAGTTGCAGCGGCTTGGGCTACCTGTACCAACCGACTGGAAATCGCTGGCCGATCCCGCGTTCGATGGCCATGTCGTGATGCCGATTCCGTCCAAGGTCGGCTACGCGCCCATGCTGGTGGATACGCTGTTGCAAGGCTACGGCTGGGAACGGGGCTGGGAGATGCTGACACGAGTCGCCGCCAACGCCAGCTTGGCAGATGCCGGGGCGACGTTCATCTCCGACGATGTCGGTGGCGGACGCTTCGCCGTCGGCATGACCATGGACTTCTTCGCCGTGTCCGCGATTGCCAACGGCAAACCCTTGCGCTTCACCTATCCGGAAAAAGTCGGCTACTCGCCCGCGCATATCGCCTCCTACGATTACGACGTTACGACAGGCTTGACCCGACAGGAGTTGATCGGCGCGTTGTTCGACGCACTGATTACGCGCCGGCACGCAGCGCTCAAAACCATGTGGGCGGCGATCCGTCTGGCGGAAAGCAAATCGCCCTCTGCCGGAAAACCCGAACTGAGCACCGCACAACTGGATGCCACCGAGTTCTACCACCTCGCACTCGCCGCACCTCAACAGCGCAACACCGACGATCCGCTCGTGCGGCACGGCGCGAAATTGTTCGGGCAAGCGCAATGCGATGCCTGCCACACGCCACAGTTTCAAACCGGCGACTTCGCCAGATACCCCGCGCTATCCCGACAAACCATCCGCCCCTACACCGACTTGCTGCTGCACGATATGGGCGAGTCGCTGGCCGACCACAGGCCGAACTTCCTCGCCAGCGGACGCGAATGGCGCACCCCGCCGCTGTGGGGCATAGGCCTCGCGCAAAAAGTTGAACCCCGCGCCGGATTCCTGCACGACGGTCGCGCGAGGACGCTGCTGGAGGCTGTGTTGTGGCATGACAGTGAAGGCCGTGCTGCCGCACGGGCAGTACAAAGCATGACACCGTCTAATCGACGGGATTTGCTGAAATTTCTTGAGTCACTTTGAAAGGGAATTTATCGACGGAATAAAAACCCCCCAATTTACCCGAATATTTTTCATCAAACAGGAGCATAAAATGTCACAAAAACGCCTTAACTATCTTATCGCGAGCACCCTACTCGCCACCATGCCCGCACTAGCTGATACCAACAATTTGACCGTATACGGAGTGGCAAATGTTTCATACGACTGGATTAGCACAGGAACCAGCACAACGGGAGTTGCAGGTACAACCATCAACAAGGTGTCCAGCAATGCCTCACGCCTCGGGCTTAAGGGCTCGGAAGATTTAGGAGACGGCTTGTCGGCAAACTGGCAAATCGAATCGCTGGTCGCCATGGACAATGCCGGGGGAACATTGGGAACGCGCAACACCTATGCCGGCCTTAGTCACAAGAGTTACGGCTCGCTGTTATTGGGGCGCTACGACACCCCGTACAAATTATCAACTCGCAAACTGGATAACTTCTCCGACAGCATCGGAGATAACCGCAGTCTATTCGGCAGCGTAACCGGCACCTCGTCCAGCGTGGCCTTTGATGGCCGACAACCTGATGTAATTGCCTATACATCGCCATCTCTTAGCAGATTCAGCGCAGCTTTGGCCTATGTCAACCTAGCAGAAAATGCGGCCACAGCCGCCGCCCCCAAGGCCAGCGCAACATCGCTTGTCGGCATGTACGACAACGGCTCACTCTATGGCTCGCTGGCTTATGAAACGCACAAGCTGGATACTGTTCGTATCGGAGGAAGGGAAAGTGCCTGGAGAGCAGGTCTGAGCTATACGATGGACGATTTCTCACTCGGCATAGCTTATGAAAAAACCAGCGATTCACTAGGCCGCGCGACGGTCACTGTCCCTGCAACTTTACCGGCTGCTTGTGCTGCGTTAGCCGCCGGAGCCAACTGTTTGGGGCATAGCGCTTGGTACCTCACCGGAAAATACAGCTTCGGCAGCGATGCGGTGAAAGTGGCTTACACCAGCGTCGGCAACCTTGGCGGGCGGGCTAATACCGGCGCAAGCCAGCTTTCGCTAGGGTATGACCACCGCCTTAGCAAACGCACCACGCTGTTCGCCGTTTATACCAAACTGAACAATGACCGCAGCGCGAACTACGGCCTCGGCAACGCCGCTTTCTCCAGTGGTGCCACGCCCTCCATTGGCGCGGGCGCAGCTCCATCGGCTCTGTCGTTGGGCATGAAGCACACGTTCTGATCTATCGTCGAACGCACGAAACGGAACGGGCGCGCAAGCGCCCGTTGTCGCTTCCAGTGCAGTAAGGTTAATTTGCCGCCATGAAGCAACCTAGCTAATATATTACTGCACAAGGAAATCCCGGTTGATTAATCCTCTCCATAACCGGCATTAAACCAAGACATCTCTGATCTTTTGCGCTAACAGTAATATGCAATTCCAGTTTACCTGCCATTTAACAAGTGCTAGTCTTCTTGCATCCCACACAGAAAGAATCCCATGAAAATCGGCATTCCCAAGGAAGTTAAAACCAACGAATACCGCGTCGCCTTGACACCAGGCGGAGCGGAGGCGCTGGCTGCGCAGGGGCATACGGTTCTGGTTGAAAGCGGTGCAGGTATTGGCAGCGGTTTTGTGGATGAACAATATCGCGCCGTTGGCGCACTGATAGTGAATGACGCAGCCGGAGTCTGGGCGCAAGCTGATCTGATCGTAAAGGTAAAAGAGCCTGTTGAAACCGAGTGGAAACACATTCGATGCGGTCAGATTATTTTTACCTTTTTTCACTTTGCTTCCAGTGAATCACTTACACGGGCTCATCTGGCTTCAGGCGCGATTTGTATCGCTTATGAAACGGTCGAATTGCCTACACGCGAGCTGCCTTTGCTTACGCCGATGTCCGAGGTGGCCGGGCGCATGGCGATACAGGAAGGCGCAAAATATCTGGAAAAATTGCAGGGTGGACGCGGCGTGTTGCTGGGTGGCGTACCCGGCGTATCACCCGCCAAAGTCGTGATACTTGGCGGCGGGGTAGTTGGCATGAATGCGGCAAAAATGGCGGCGGGACTGGGTGCGGCTGTTGTTATTCTCGATACTTCGCTGGATAGACTGCGACAGTTAAACACCTTCCTGCCTGCCAATGTACAAACTTTATTCTCCAACCGGCATAATCTGCTCGAACAGATGAGCGATGCCGATTTACTGGTTGGCGCAGTACTAATTCCCGGTGCGGTCGCACCCAAACTACTACGCCGCGAAGACCTTAAACGTATGCGCAACGGGGCGGTCATCGTGGATGTGGCGATTGATCAGGGCGGTTGCATCGAAACCATGCGACCAACCACACATGAAAATCCAACCTTCTCCGTGGAGGGCGTGATTCATTATGGCGTGGCGAATATCCCCGGTGCGGTTCCCTTCACCTCGACACAGGCGCTAACCAATGCGACCTTTCCCTATGTGTTGCAACTGGCCGACAAAGGCTGGCAAAACGCACTGCGGGACTCATCCGCATTGCGCAAGGGCGCAAACATCATCAACGGTAACATTACCTATAAAAAAGTCGCCGAAGCATTCAGGCTGGAGTATCACGCTGTGGAGCAGTACTTGGAATAATCCCGGTTTGTCCATTAGTTTCATCAATGACAGTACTAATGAATATTCGCTTGAATATTCCGCCGCCTCTGTATAATCGGCGGTTTTTCAGAGGAGGCCATCATGTGGTTCAAGAACATTTTCATCTATCGACTACCTGACGACTGCGCCATTACCGCAGCAACACTGGAAGAGAAACTCGCGCTCAAGCCATTAATGCCTTGCAGCGGACTGGACAAGCAAAGCCGTGGTTGGGTTTCCTGCCGGGGTGATGATCGCCTGATCCATGTGGCAAACAATCAAATCCTGTTCGCACTAGGCGTAGAACAAAAATTGTTGCCCGCAACCATCATCAATCGCTTTACCAAGGAACGTGCCGCTGATATTGAGGCGCAACAAGGTTACAAGATTGGTCGCCGCGAGATGAAAGACCTGAAGGAAGCCGTTACAGAAGAGCTGCTGCCCAGGGCCTTTGCGGTTCAGCGCACCACTTACGCATGGCTCGATACGGTCAACAAACGTTTGATTATCGATGCCGCCTCTTCATCACGTGCCGAAGAGTTGCTGGAATTCCTGAACAAGACGCTGGATGAGTTACCCGTCAAACCGCTAAATACCGAAACTTCGCCCATCGCAGCCATGACCGACTGGCTGGCCGGCGAGTTTGCACCGGCGGGATTCACCATCGATCGCGAACTCGAACTGCGTGCCACCGGCGAAAGCAAAGCTACCGTTCGCTACGCCAATCATGCGCTGGAAGGCGAGGAAATCCTTGCGCATATCGCATCGGGCAAACGCGCGACTCGTCTGGGTTTAACCTGGAATGACCGTATTTCCATGGTGCTGACAGAACAATTGCAGGTCAAAAAACTCGAATTTCTGGACATCATCAAGGAAGAGTCCGGCACAATGGCCGATACTGCCGACGAAATATTCGAATTGGATTTCACACTGATGACCGGCGAACTGGCGAAGATGCTTACAGACCTGACAGAAGCGCTGGGCGGAGAGGCCGTAGTTAAATAGCACCTCGTTTTTCTGCATAATTCTCTTTCATAGCTTAGTGAAGAAAATTTGATTTTTTAAATAAATTTTGAACTTTTCCAAAATTAGCTTGCCAGAGTATGCAGTTAGCGAAAGCTAGCACTCGTTTACCCCCCTGAACGAGTGTCTTAACTCCTCCCAATTTGTTAAGACTTTTTTGCCCCTGACCGCGAAGGATCAGGGGCTTTTTTTTACCATTGCTTTTTCACCATTGTTCCACAAGATCAAATCCCCTGTGACATTTAACCTTCTGTGACAATTAACACAGACATCAAGGTCAATAGCACCTATTGTGCATGCCTCTTTAAATCACACAGGAATCCCGACATGAAATCCAATAAACTTGCTTCGATCGCCCTGCTACTCTGGGTGGTTACCATCGCCGTCTTCGCGTGGTTCTTTATCCGAGGAAATACAACAGCTGGAACGGACGGCAGAACCGCTATTGTCCTTCAGGCAAGTGAACGAGATTTGGTTCTGTCAGAAATGCGCGGTTTGCTATCCGCTACACAAGGCATACTGGAAGCGGCTAACAAGGGCGATATGAAACAAGTGGCCACCGCTTCCCGCGCCGCAGGCATGGCCGCCGCCGCCGATGTCAATCCGGCACTGATGGCAAAACTCCCGCTCGAATTCAAATCGCTAGGTATGAGCGTTCACGGCGACATGGACAACATCGCCAAAGCCGCCGAGGGTGGCGCAACGGCACCACAGGTATTGGAAATGGTCTCCGGCACTCTGAATAAATGCGTTGCCTGCCATTCTGCATGGCAACTCAAATCAGCCGAGTAAATCTGAACGAATAACGATAGAAAATTTTGGATGCAATGCGTGTTGAAAGCACGCATTGCATAGTTGAACTTACTGGCTTTTAGTTTTCAATGTAGGACGAGCTATACACTCGCCTACACCACCATCAGACGGCAACATGTTGCCGCACTCCAGACTGTACCCACTTAAAAAACGCACCCAATCTAAAACCTTACATTCTGCGTATACCCGCTGCTTATCGCATCCTATACGAGTTACGCGATTTTAAAGCGACTCGCCAGCTCATCAAGTTGCCTGCTGAATTCAGCCATTTTGCTGGCAGATTCTGCCGTCTGGGTGGATGCAAACCTGTTTTCTTCCGTGCCTTGCGCAATATTTTCAATACGCCGCGCAATATCCCGTGCAGCAAGCGATTGCTCCTGAATCGCTGAGGTGATCTCGTCTACAGCATGAGCCGCCTGCTGTGCGGCATCTCGAATGCTACTAACGGAATCACCGGCCTGTCTGGCAAGACCGACCCCTTCATTGACGCGAGATACGCCAACTTCCATTTCCTTTGCAGCCTGCTTCGTGCCGTCCTGAATCTTGCCTATCATGCTGCTGATTTCGGTCGTCGATGTAGCCGTACGTTCCGCTAACTTACGAACCTCATCTGCAACAACGGCAAAACCGCGCCCCTGCTCACCAGCCCGTGCGGCCTCAATAGCCGCATTCAAGGCCAGCAGATTTGTCTGGTCGGCGATTTCACGTATGACCTTAACGACATCTGATATTTGGGTAGAGTAACCTTCCAATTCACGTATCGTTTCAGCAACATGATTAACCGCCGTCGCAATATTCTCCATTTCAGCGGCTGCACTATGAATAATTTGACCTCCCTCGCTGGCCTGTTCGCTGGAGGTCTGGCTGACATTATGTGCATCTTTTGCATTTTCGCTGACATGATCAATGGATACAGACAACTGTTCCATCGCGGCAGCCATACCGGAGGCATCCTCGGATTGACGCTCCGTTACCCTTGAGCTCGTTAGCGCCGAATCAGATACCGTATTCGATGTTTTACTCAGCGAAGAAATCCCCTCCTGTAAATTCGCAATTAATTCATGCAGGTTATTGCGCATAACCGAAAGCGAAGCCACCAGATCACCCACTTCATCCTTGCCTGGCGCAGGCAAGGGCTTGGTCAAATCACCCGAAGCAATGGATTGGGCCGCATCCGTTGCCGAATCCAGACCCGTCTTGATTTTGCGAATAATCAGATAAGCCTGCGTCAAGATTCCAACAGAGCCTAACAGCAACAATACGACAAACAGCTTCATTTCCAGGCTTGCATTACCTTGCGCGTGCTCGAATTCGGCTTTGGCTCTATCTGCCTGATAAGCCATTAGCTTATCCAGAGACGCTTCCAATTTATGACGTTCCTCTCTACCCGCCTTCAAGTAGGTAGCTAAGATGGCAGGACTGAAGTTCTTTGCACTGAGCGCAGCAATCACTGCATTCTGCTTTTCTCGCCAGACAACCCGATCCTGTTCAACCGCATTCGCCAGCACCTTTTCTTCTGGCGTCAAATCTCCCGACATATACTTCTGCCATAACTGTTCGGTATAAGACCTCTTTTCACCCAATGTTTCGAGATGCTTCTCCAAGGGGTGGTCATGAATACCTGCCAGCGCACCGGCAGGGTCATGTTGAAATGCTAATAAAATCTCTGCGTCCGCTTCCCTTGTATGCGCCTCGATCTGCCCCAGGTCATACATCGGTAAGGCACGCTCTTCATAAACCAAATGCAACGCCTCAACCGACGTACTGGTTCCAAACCAGCCGACGACTACAGCAAAGGCAAAGCAGGCCAGACCGCTTGCTGCAAGCGACCATAATCGAGGGGCAATCCGAATTCCATCCAAATAATGTCCGAATTTAGCGAAAGGGCCGCTACTGACAACCTGCCCTTCATCCAGCTTGATGCCAGCATTACTGCGCATCCTGGCGTACAGTTCTTCTGCCGCCGTGACCTCCTTGCGAGTTGCCGCTACTCGAACAGACACATAGCCTGTCCCGTCGGCTAACGGAGATGCATAGGCACGAACCCAGTAATGGTCACCATTCTTGCGCCGATTCTTGACGAGTCCGCTCCATGGACGACCTTTCTTCAACGTTTCCCATAAATCCCGAAACGCTTCTGAAGGCATATCAGGATGACGCACCAGATTGTGCGGTTGACCTAGCAACTCCGCTAAGGTGAAACCCGAAAGCTCAACAAACTCATCATTTGCCCGGGTTATTTGTCCTTTCAGATTGGTATAGGAAATGACTGTCTTGCCATTTGGGAAAGGATGTTCTCTACCGGTTACGGGTTGATTGTTACGCATATTGAAACTCCAAATTTCAGATCACGATGCAAAATAAAACCGAAAAAACTTTACGAATACAACCGTAATTAACCATACGATACATCCAATAAAAATGGGCACTCATAATCAAGTGCCCACATTCATATATATTTGGTGCGCTCGGCGGGAGTCGAACCCACGACCCTTGGCTTCGGAAACCAATACTCTATCCATCTGAGCTACGAGCGCTTGTAGTGTGATTGCATACAACGGGCATTTGGAAACATAGGCAAATAGTGAGAAGACTACAGGACGTATTTCAAAAGCGTTCGCAGCATAGCGTTTTTTAGCCGTTTCGTCCATGAGGAAGCACTTTCAACAAGGGGTGACCACGACTTAATCCTCTTCCACCGCAAAGATACGTTTGTGCTCCCGTATCGCATATCGATCCGTCATTCCGGCGATGTAATCCGCCACGATACGGGCATGATCCGCTTGGGACAGCACCTCTTTCTGCTGGAATTGGGTAGGCAATAAGCGCCCGTCCTCCATGAATACGTCAAACAAGTCCTGCACGATACGCTGTGCCTTGGCACTCATGCGCATCACGCGGTAATGCCGGTACAGATGTTTATGCAGAAATTTTTTGAGTTCGCCCTGCTGGTGGCTCAATTCGCTGCTGAATGCGATCAATGCCGGAGCGTTACGCACATCGTCCAGCGTAACCAGATTTTGCGCGGCGATATTGCTGGCGCTCTGCCGGATCAGGTCGGTCACCAACGTATTGATCATGCGGCGCACGGTTTCATGCACGACGCGGCGCTCGTTCAAATTCGGATACGCAGCACGCACTTCCTGCAAATGATTAGCCACCAGCGGTACGGTGGCGAGTTGATCCAGCGTGATCAGTCCTGAGCGCAAACCGTCATCCACATCGTGATTGTTGTAGGCGATTTCATCGGCCAGATTGGCTATCTGCCCTTCCAGCGAGGGGCGGCGATTATTCAGGAAGCGTTCGCCCAACTCGCCCAATTGCGCGGCCTGTTCAATGCGGCAATGCTTGAGTATGCCTTCGCGCGTCTCGAAGCACAGATTCAATCCGTCGAAAGTCGCATAACGCTCTTCCAATATGTCCACCACCCGCACGGATTGCAGATTATGTTCAAAACCACCATAGGCCTTCATGCGGTCATTCAGCGCATCCTGTCCGGCATGACCGAACGGGGTATGGCCCAGATCATGCGCCAGCGCAATTGCCTCGGCGAGGTCTTCATTCAGACGCAGACGGCGCGCGATTGAGCGGGCTATCTGCGCGACTTCGATGCTGTGGGTTAAACGGGTACGAAACAGGTCGCCTTCATGATTAACGAATACCTGGGTCTTGTATTCGAGACGGCGAAACGCGCCGGAATGGATGATGCGGTCGCGGTCACGCTGGAACTCGCTACGCCCGTGCGGCGAGTCCTCTGCAAATCGCCTGCCACGAGAATTGGCTTCGCTGACAGCATAGCTGGCAAGATCAGTCATCGCTTTACTCGACACAGGCTTGCAGCGTTTGCTGCAACAAATCGGACGGTATATTGCCTTCGATCACCGCTTTACCGACCTCCTTCAACAACACGAAACGCAGCTTGCCGCCCTCGACTTTCTTGTCATGCCCCATGTATTCCAGATAGGTATCCACACCCAGATCGGGAGCAATAACCGGCAGATTCGCACGCACAAACAGACTGCGCACCCGCGCTACATCGGCAGCCGAAATCCAGCCCAGACGCTGCGATAAGTCCGCCGCCATGATCGTCCCCGCCGCAACCGCTTCGCCGTGCAACCAACAACCATAACCCATGCCCGACTCAATCGCATGGCCGAAGGTATGCCCGAGATTGAGCAGCGCACGTTCGCCACTCTCACGCTCATCTGCCGCGACCACTTCCGCCTTGTTCTGACAACTGCGCATCACGGCGTATTGCAACGCCTCGGTGTCGCGCGCCAGCAGCTTGTCCATGTTGTGCTCCAGCCATTCGAGGAAGGGCAGATCGCGAATCAAACCGTATTTGATCACCTCGGCCAACCCGGCTGATAGCTCCTTGTCCGGCAGGGTATCCAGCGTGGAAATATCGGCCAGCACCAGCTTAGGCTGATAAAACGCACCGATCATGTTCTTACCTAAAGGATGATTGATGCCGGTCTTACCACCGACCGAGGAATCCACCTGCGACAGCAGCGTAGTGGGTATCTGGATAAACGGCACGCCACGCAGATAGGTTGCCGCCGCATAGCCGGTCATATCACCGATCACACCGCCGCCCAATGCGATCAGCGGTGTGCTGCGTTCGCAGCGATGCGTCAACAGCGCGTCATAAATCAGATTCAGCGTTTCGCCGGTCTTGTAGACTTCGCCATCGGGCAACACCACCGACACGCTTTCTACATCCAGTTGCTGCAAGGTTTGCTGCAACTTTTCCAGATAGAGCGGCGCGACCGTGGTATTGGTCACAATCGCGACACGTTTGCGCGGCAGGTAAGCCCGCAGTAATTCCTTATTCTCCAGCAGTCCCGTACCAATGTTAATCGGATAGCTGCGTTCTTCCAGACCCACGGTTAAAGTTTGCATGGTGGTCAATGTATGCATGGTTTTCAATCTTGTATGTGTTTTAACTCGTTATTATTACGAAATTGCTCGATTTCCCTGACCAGCTTCAACATCAGGGAATTGACGCTTTGCCTGCCCGTAGGCATCACGATGTCCGCGACCTCCTGATACAGCTCTTCACGCTGATGCAGCAACTCAGCCAGCTTGCCATGCAGATTCTTGGTTTGCAGCAGCGGACGGTTACGATCATGACGGGTGCGTAACCACAGATCATGCACGCCGGCTTTCAGGTAAACGACGATACCATTCTGCCTCATCATCTCGCGATTCTGTGCCGCCAGTACCGCCCCCCCGCCGGTCGCCAGTACCAACCCTTCACGATGAACCAGGTCTTCCAGCGCCGATGTCTCGCGCAACCGGAATCCCGCCTCGCCTTCCACATCAAAAATATGCGGAATGGTTACGCCGGTACGGTGTTGTATTTCCTCATCGCTGTCCACGAAGGTCTTGCGCAAATGCCGGGCCAGGATACGCCCCATAGTGGTCTTGCCCGAGCCCATCATGCCGACCAGTATCAGATTACCGGATTGGAATTTACGACTTTCAGCAGACCCGTCAGGGCTGGAATAGTTTGTCTCCACCAAGGGCGGAAGAGAGTTGGGTGACAATGAAACAACTCGTGCTTTTTCATCATCGGGTACGGCGTGGTTACTGTTCACGTTAGTGCTGTCTGTTAACTGTTTTGCATTGCCCGGATTGTAAACGATAAACACGGTTACGGCATTCATTCAGAAGAATTGCACTCAGAACGAAGCACGGCGCAAACACGACGATTGAGATCAAAATTCCAGCGGATCTATGTCCAGCGAGCAGCGCAAACGTTGATTAGACAGACTATCGAGAACAGGGCGCCAATCGCGCAAAAATTGCTGCAAGACCTTGCGACTGTCGGCCTGGATCAATAACTGCGCACGGATATGATTCGCCCGTCGGGCCAGCGTCGCCGGTACGACACCGAATATCTCTACTTGATGAGCCAGCGCAATTCCCGCCTCACGCGCACGGTTCAGATAGGCGTAAACCTCTTCCTCTTCCCGGCCTTCGGCACGCAACATCGCCTGAAACACAAACGGCGGAAATCCGGCCATCTGCCGCTCGGCCAGTTGCATCGCCGCCCAGCCCTCGAAATCATGCGCCTGCAAATTCAGATACAACGGATGATCGGGAAACGCGGTCTGTATCCATACCTCGCCCGGCTTATCCGCCCGCCCGGCACGACCCGCTACCTGCATCAACTGCGCAAACAGCTTCTCCCCGGCACGGAAATCACTGCTGTATAAAGCACTATCCGGGCTCAACACTCCCACCAGTGTGAGTGACGGAAAATCGTGTCCCTTGGCCAACATCTGTGTGCCGACCAGAATATCGGTCTCATTCGCGTGTATCTGTTCGCGCATCGTTTTCCAGGCGCGTTTGTTTTTAGTGCTATCCCTGTCCACCCGCAGGATGCGCGCATCGGGAAAGCGTTGCTGTAACACACTCTCTACCCGCTGCGTACCGCTGCCCACCGGCAATAACTCACCGTGACCACAACCGGGACAGGCAGTCGGCACGCGCACCTGATGACCGCAATGATGACAGCGCAGTCGTTGCTCTTTCAAATGCACCACCATCTTGCCCGCGCAATTCTTGCAATCGGACAACCAGCCGCATTCGGTACACATCAACACCGGCGCATAACCACGCCGGTTGATGAACAACAAACTCTGCTCTCCACGCTCGATGCGTAAGCCGATCTCATGCAGCAGCTTTTCACTAATGCCGTGATGCATCACGCTTTGAACAGTATTGATGCAATTAACCGTCGGCAGACGCGCATCTGCCTGTGCCCGCCCGGACAGCTTCAACATCTGATAGCGTCCGCTTTGTGCATTGTGATAACTCTCCAGCGACGGTGTCGCTGAACCCAGCACGATAGGCACATCGCGCTGTTTGGCCCGGAATATCGCCACATCGCGCGCCGAATAACGCAGCCCGTCCTGCTGTTTGTACGAACTATCGTGTTCCTCATCCACAATGACGAGCGCCAAGCGGGGCAGTTCGGCAAATACCGACAAACGCGTGCCCAATACGATCTGCGCCACGCCCGATTGCGCCTGCTGCCAATTGCTCACCCGGTCATTCTCGGACAGCCCGCTATGCAGACTCACCAGCGCCACATCCGGGAAACGACTCCTGAAATAATTTTCCAGTTGCGGGGTCAGATTGATCTCCGGCACCAGCAACAAAACCTGTCCGCCCCGCTGCAAAGTGTGATGCATCAGATGCACATACACCTCCGTCTTGCCGCTGCCGGTAATGCCGTGCAACAAAAAACAGGCATAGGAGCCGGCCTCGGTAATGCTATCCACCACCCGCTGCTGCTCAGCGGTCAGCGTGTGCGCATTCTCGAAACGGTGATCAACGGCCACCTCCCGCGCCTCGGACTCAATCACATCAAAACGCTCCACCCACCCCTGCTCAACCAGCATCCGCAACGGTGCAGCAGGCGTAGACGATATTGATTTCAGTTGCAGCAGACTACACGGATGCTCCCTCAACCTTGCAAGCAGACGACGCGCCACAACCTTGCGTTTGGGCACCTCCTCAAGATCAAGCGCCACACCGAGCGGTGTCAAACGGTAATGCAATACCGGCTTCACCGATAACGGTTTATCCGAACGCAAACGCGTAGGCAACGCCGACAACACCGTCTGTCCGACCGGATAATGGTAATAATCACTGCAAAACCGCAGTAACTTCAACAGCTCCGCCGACAACGGCGCACTGTCGCTCAATACCTGCAACACCGGCTTGATCCGCCCGACAGCCAACTCCGTCGTATCCACACACTCCATCACCACCCCCACCAACTGCCTGCGCCCGAACGGCACAATCACCCGCTGTCCCGCAACCACAGGCACATCAACCGTGTAATCAAACAGGGTAAACAACGGAATATCTAGGGCGACTCGAACAATGGACATGAAAAAAACAGAAATGACAGAACACCGCGATTATCGCAGAGTTCGCGGTAGCGTTAGGCGAGGAAATAATCAGATGATATTTGCAGGTGAAATTGGCGAGAACAGGTTTTCGGACAACTACGTGGCAAATACACGCCCCGTATAACACACGAACCCTTGGAGTGCGGCGGCACGACGCCGCTGTATTCATGGCGCAGACATGTCTGCGCACTCCATCATGCGGCATTAATCCTGGCCTTCTCTTTAGCCAAATACGTCTATGACCGCCACGACATCTGCGTCAGCTCTACGCCACGATCTTTGCAGCTTTGTTCCAGCGCGGTCATGTCACCGCGTCCGGGGATGCCTACATACCAGATACGTTCACCGTCGAGCATGGTTTGGATGCGTTTGGCAGATTGGTCTACCTGTGCATTCAGGTAGGGGGCGTAGATACGCTGACCGCGTTCGGATAAGGGGAGCAGTGGCTGATTGGCGGAGCCGCGCCACAGGTGGGTGAGCGGTTTAGCTTCAATATAGGGTTCGGGAATCAGTGCGTCCAGTTTCGCTAACAGACTGGCATGTTTGTTTTGCAGCGTGGTCAGCGGGTAGCCGCTGTAACAGAGGATGTCAAAATCGAGCTTGCTGCCGGTGCGCCACTTTACCAATCCGTCCAGCAATGCCGCCAATGCTTTGGGCTGATCGAACGGTTCGCCGCCGGAAAGGGTCACGCCGTCGAATCCGCTGCGGGTCGTCTTGCGGCACCACTCCAGCAGTTGCGCAACCGGCATGTCGCGTCCGGCATCTATTTCCCAGGTGTCTTGCGAGACGCAACCCTTGCAGCCGATGCGACAGCCTTGTAACCAGATGCCGAGACGTTTGCCGGGGCCGAGGACAGTAACGGGGAAGTGCGCTTTGTTGATACTGATATTCATAAACCTGACAATAATAATTGTCCACGAAAAGCACGAAGTGGGTTTGGTGTGTATTTTGCCGAATTGAGGTAATCCATAGTTTTCTTTCGTGCCTTGCGTGGACGGAATGAATTTTACAGGCTCTACAGTTTATCGAGTCGGCTACCAACTATTTTTGTAGGCTGGCGGTGAGCAACGCGAACCCCAGCAGGTGCGAAAGCAAGCAACGCTGGGGTTCGTGCCTCACCACCAACCTACGATCATGCTAGAATATTCTTACTATGTAAGAGGAGAGCGCTGTCATGCAAACTGTTACTGTATCCGATAAAGGCCAGGTCGTCATACCGATTGAAATACGCCGTCGTTTGGGGATTACTCCTGGCTGTCAGCTTGATTTCAGCTTGGAGGGTAATGTTATCCACGCAGAAGTGAAACGGCAGGTTGTTAAAACCAATGCAGAAGACGGCTTTGGTATGCTGGTTTGCAAGCGCCCCGGCAATCGTCGCCTTGCCGACTTTGATGTCGCTCTCGCCATGCGGGAATGTGATGATGATCGCGCTTGATACCAACATTCTGGCGCATTTTTATGTGGATGACCCGGCTGATTCAGAAGCTGTTAAACAACGTCCGGTTGCCCATCGCCTTCTAACCGAATCTCCCCAATTGTTTGTTCCTCTGACCGTAATTCTTGAACTTGAGTGGGTATTGCGTGCTTTTTACGGCTTTGCAGCCGAGGATTTCGTCCGTGTTGTCAGACATATGCTTGGCCTGCCCAATGTCAGCATAGAGGAATGGTCGCGTATCAATGATGCTTTGGCTTTGCACACAGAGGGACTGGATTTTGCTGATGCGCTGCACCTTTTAGCCAGTAGCCATTGCACGGAATTCATGAGTTTCGATGACCGTCGATTCGCACGCCGCGCAAACCGATTAGGCATCACACCAACCGTAGTAGTGCCGACCGAATAATCGTTGCTATGCCGTTACCCTTATAGAGTCGTCCACCAAATGGTTTTGTAGGCTGGCAGTGAGCAACGCGAACCCCAGCAGGCGCGAAAGCAAGCAACACTGGGGTTCGTGCCTCACCACCAGCCTACGATTTGGCGTCATTTTTACGACGGCTGCAACGTCAGCGTAATGACCCTGTCCTGCTCGCTCATCTCGCTTACCAGCAGCCGGGTTTTGCCTTCCAGGTCATGCTCGAACATGGCGCGCGACAGCGGGTTGATGAAGGCGGATTCGAGTTGGTTGCCGATGCCGCGTCCGCCGTTGCTCAAATCGGTGGTGCAGCGTTTCAACAGTTGTTCGTGTACCTGCGGTGTCAGGGCCAGTTTGACCTTGAATTCCTCGTACAAACGGCGCGCGACGTTATTCAGCATGCCGTTGAAGATCAGCGCGGCGACATCCGGCTGGATGAAGTTGAACACCACGATGTTATCGCCGATGCGGTTCAGCAGTTCCGGGCGTGACAGTTTGAACTTGAAATAGTTGCCGATTTCTTCGCGTACATTCTTTTCGACGGTCTCGTATTCGTCGCCCGGTTTGACATGCTGAATACGGTTACCCTGCTTGTCTTCAACAAAAATGCCGAGGTTGGAGGTGAACACCAGTATGGTTTCGGAGAAATAGGCGGTATCGCCGCGCCCGTCGGTCAGGCGGCCGTCTTCAAGGATTTGCAGGAATTTATCCAGTATGCGCGGATGGGCTTTTTCGATCTCGTCGAACAACACCACCGAGAACGGTTTCTCACGCACCGCATTGGTTAACTCGCCACCAGCATCGAAGCCGACATAGCCCGGCGGTGCACCTAGCAAACGTGCACTGGTGTGCTCTTCGGCGAATTCGCTCATGTCGAAACGCAAATAGGCCTTTTCGTCGCCAAACACCAATTGAGTCAGCGTCTTAGCCAGTTCAGTCTTGCCGACACCGGTCGGCCCGGCAAAAAACAATACGCCACGCGGACGGCTACCGCCGGATCGGGCCTGTGCGCCGGTCAGGCCCATCACCGAGCGCTTCAATATGTCTAGCGTTTTGACTACAGCGGGATGCTGACCCTTGACGCGGTCTTCGATAAAGGCCTGCGCATTGCTGATTTTCTGGCGCAGATAATCCTTGCGCCACGGGTTATCCAGCGCGCCGACCTTGTAGCAACGCACCGCATCGTCGATGTCGGTAATACCCAAACCGCTACGATCCGCCAGTTCGGTGATGTCGGACAAGGCCGTCAGCGTCATTCCTTCCGTGCCGTCGGCCAGACGCTTCAGGAATTTTTCACGAACGGAAGCGCTTGCGTCCTCATAACCCGCAAATAGCGGAGCCAGTTGCAAGGCTGTGGCCTGACGCATTTCGTAATCCGGCTTGCCGATAATCAGACTGGCGACGCGTTCGTTATCCAGCGTGTACCACGAAGGCATGTCCTGCATACGATTAACCAGCCACAACACCGGGTTGTACAACGGCTTGTCGCCTTCGCGAGGTACGCCGTTTTCCATCAAAATCAGTGGTGCCGCATTCAACGCCAGCTTCTCTGCGGCGACGAAAAAACGATGTTCGCCTTCGGCCAGATGATCTGCCTGACGGGTGATGCGCGAGGCAAAATCCACCACCAGCGCGCAACGCGCATCTCGTAATGTAACCAGCGTCTTCATAATGTTGGACAACGTTTCGAGACTCACCATCTGGCAGCCGGATTTCAACTTCAGATCAAACAACTTCTCGGCCTGCTCACGGATTGCGGGTTCATCGGGATAAACCCGCAATCCATCCGCCGGATCGAACACCAGCATAAAACGATAACTTTTTGCCTTCAGCGTTTCCCATACCGCGCGGATCAACGGCACCAGCGCGGGGCCGCTAACTAACGGAGTGAGGAAATTGTCATGAATGCTGCCGGAAACGACAAATTGTGAGCGGATAGCCAACAGGCGTTCCAGATCGGTGAGCCAGCGTGAGGTGGGTAGAGTCATGGGTATCTCAAAATATTTTAATTTGGTAATTAATGACGGATTATCCCGAATTTACCATGAGGCCTAGAACTCGTCATTCCCGCGCAGGCGGGAATCCAGTTAATTGAATAGTCCCCGTGCAACGGGCCAAAACTGAGGTTTTGCCCGCTGCGCGGAGCATTTATCTTGCTGGATTCCCGCCTGCGCGGGAATGACAGATTATTAAAGTTTCCCTCATTTTATTTCCCGTGCCAGTAATTTATTTTCACGGCTTGCTTCTTCATCGGCGAATCGGGGTAGTTTGTCCTTCAGCACCATTTGCACCGGCAACTCGCCCGCCTCCAGTCGACGCGTGACATTCAGATGCAGGCCGCGTTCGCCCAGTGCTTGTAACAATGCGGGAAACTCGGTACACCAGCGGTCTTCGGCCAAGTGATCCAGCACGCTACGCTCATTATTAGCGGCTTCCACTGCACGTATCACATTGAAGTTGCTGGTTCCCGACTTGGCATCGACACGCATGCGCACCATGTAGTTATCCCAGCCCTGACGGCGAAAATGCACCACACCACCTTCGACAAACAAGGTGTCGGACACGCCTTCCACCTGATAACCCAAATCCTTCAGCGATTGTTGCAAAACCAGCGCGGACGCTTCCTGTACCGCTCTGGCCTGCGCGGCTTCAACATACTTCTGAATACGCAGACGCAATTCGGTGGTCAGCAGTGTTGCACGTTCACTAGCCGCAAAAGGTTCATCAGAAATTTCCTTGGCGATGCCGGCCAAGTCCTTCGGCAACTCACCCAGATGGGCAACCCGATGCAGCAAGCGCTGTACCGCCGTTAACTTTTCGGGAGCATGGGTAATGGCATCATCCAATACAAGGTCGGACTCCATATCATCCATACGCCGCGCAGATTCGGTCAAGAGTATCGAGCGCAACGCATCCGTTAATACCTGCATCGCGTGTGCATAGGCCGCCAGTTGCACGTCATTATTGCTATCGGGTTTTACAGGCCGTGTCGCCAGAATTTTGTCTGATGCGGCATAACGCTGTGCCAAACGGGCTATCGCATCAAAACCGGATTCGGCGGCAGCCACTTCTTGCAATAAGGCAGCGCGTCCTCTGGATGTTGCGTCTTTCAGTTCAGCATGGATGCCATTCCGGTAAACCTGTTGCTCATCTCGCAAATTTTCAGCCTGCGCGTAGCCTCCGGCAATCGCTTCCGCCGCACGAATCGCTGCGGCGGACAGCAGTACGGTTATCGGATCGGCAACAAAGACCGTGGTTATCGGGCCGCTCATAGTGATTTATTGGCTGAATATTAGACGGATAGAATTCTTGCCTTCATCTTGCCTCAACTAACTGCATGGATCAATCTTCTTGAATGCAGATTTTTTAACAAACTTTGTACGATGATCTACGACCTTACCGGACAGATGCTCACATGTTAAAATCCGCGTTCACTTTAAAGGCCGCAGACCATGAATTCGATAGAAAACCTCCTACAACAACGCATTTTGATTCTTGACGGCGCGATGGGCACAATGGTTCAGCGCTATAAATTGACCGAAGCAGACTATCGTGGCGAACGTTTTGCCGACTGGCATCGCGACCTGAAGGGCAACAACGATCTGCTGGTACTGACCAAACCCGAAGTTATCAAGACTATTCACTGCGAATATCTGGAAGCGGGCGCCGACATTATCGAGACCAATACCTTCGGCGCAAACGCGACCACGCTGAAGGCCTATGGCATGGAATCGCTGAACTACGAATTGAACGTTGCAGGCGCAAAACTGGCGCGCGAAGCCTGCGATCAATTTGCCACCGCCGACAAGCCGCGCTTCGTCGCTGGCGTGCTCGGCCCGACCGACAAGACCTGCACCATCTCACCGGACGTCAACGATCCGGCAGCGCGCAATATCACGTTTGACCAACTGGTCGCCGATTATTCCGATGCGACACGCGGGCTAATCGACGGTGGTGCGGACACCATTCTGATTGAAACTATTTTCGACACACTAAATGCCAAGGCGGCGATCTTCGCGGTGAAGGCAGTGTTCGAAGAGCGCGGGATGGAGTTGCCGATCATGATCTCCGGCACCATTACCGACGCATCGGGTCGCACGCTGACCGGACAGGTCACCGAAGCTTTCTACAATTCGTTGGCCCACGCCCATCCGATTTCCATCGGCTTGAATTGCGCGCTCGGTGCCGAAGAGTTACGCCAGTATGTTGAAGAGTTGTCGCGTGTTGCCAACTGCTATGTCTCGGCACACCCGAACGCCGGCCTGCCCAATCCGCTGGCCGAAAGCGGCTACGATGACACCCCGGAAAACATGGCAGGTCACATCAAGGAATGGGCGACCAGCGGCTTCCTCAACATCATCGGCGGTTGCTGCGGTACCTCGCCCGCCTTCATCAAGGCGATTGCCGAGACGGTCAAGGACATCGCGCCGCGCAAGATTCCAAACAATCCGATCGAATGCCGATTATCCGGCCTGGAGCCATTCAACATCGGCGATGACTCGCTGTTTGTTAACGTCGGCGAGCGCGCCAACGTCACCGGCTCGGCCAAATTCAAGCGCCTGATTCTGGAAGGCAACTACGAAGAAGCATTGGAAGTCGCCAAACAGCAGGTAGAAACTGGCGCACAGGTGATCGACATCAACATGGACGAGGCCATGCTGGACGGCGAAGCCGCGATGGTGAAGTTCCTGAATCTAATCGCCTCCGAACCGGACATTTCCAAAGTGCCGCTGATGATCGACTCTTCCAAATGGAGCATCATCGAAGCCGGACTGAAATGCGTACAGGGCAAGGCCATCGTCAACTCGATCTCGCTGAAGGAAGGCGAAGAGAATTTCGTCAAATACGCCAAGCTGGTACACCAATACGGTGCCGCAGCGGTGGTGATGGCGTTCGACGAACAGGGTCAGGCCGACACCTTTGCGCGAAAGACGGAAATCTGCAAACGCAGCTACGACATTCTGGTAAACAAGGTCGGCTTCCCGCCCGAAGACATCATCTTCGACCCGAACATTTTCGCTATCGCCACCGGCATCGAAGAGCACAACAACTACGCGGTAGATTTCATCGAGGCCTGTGCCTGGATACGCAAGAATCTGCCTTACGCCAAGATTAGCGGCGGCGTATCCAACGTCTCGTTCTCCTTCCGTGGCAATGAGCCGGTGCGCGAAGCAATTCACACTGTGTTCCTGTACCACGCGATCAAGGCGGGTATGAATATGGGTATCGTTAACGCCGGTCAGCTTGGTGTTTACGAGGAACTGCCGAAAGACCTGCGTAACGCGGTCGAGGACGTGGTGCTTAACCGTCATCCCGACGCAGGCGAAAAACTGGTAACGCTGGCTGAAAACTTCAAGGGCGGCGGCAAGGTACAGGTTGAAGACCTGGAATGGCGCAAGGGTACGGTGCAGGAACGTCTGACACACGCACTGGTACGCGGCATCACCACTTATATCGTCGAAGACACCGAAGAAGCAAGACTGGAAGCCAAGTTCCCGGTCGAAGTCATCGAAGGCCCGCTGATGACCGGCATGAATTTCGTCGGCGATCTGTTCGGCGCAGGCAAGATGTTTTTACCGCAGGTGGTGAAATCGGCCCGCGTGATGAAACAGGCCGTCGCGCACCTGATCCCCTACATCGAAGCAGAGAAACTGCGCTCTGGCGACACCAGCACCAAGGGCAAGATACTGATGGCAACCGTCAAGGGCGATGTACACGACATCGGCAAAAACATCGTCACCGTGGTGTTGCAGTGCAACAACTTCGAGGTGGTCAACATGGGCGTGATGGTGCCCTGCCAGCAAATCCTCGATACCGCCCGCGAACACAAGGTCGATGTAATCGGCCTGTCCGGCCTGATTACCCCGTCGCTGGAAGAAATGGCGCATGTCGCAAAAGAAATGGAACGCCAGGGCTTCAAAATCCCGCTGCTGATCGGCGGCGCAACGACCTCTCGCGTCCACACCGCCGTGAAAATCGAGCCTAACTATCCAAGCGGTAGCGTGATCTATGTGACTGACGCCTCCCGCGCGGTAGGCGTGTGTAGCAACCTGCTTTCCGACACACTGAGCGACGACTATGTCGCCAGCATCAAGGCCGATTACGCCGACGCCCGCGAACAGCACGAAGGCAAAAAGGGCAAGGCCAGCTATGTCGCGCTGGAAGAAGCGAGAGCCCATGGTTTGAAAACGGACTGGAGCAACTACGCACCACCAAAGCCGACATTCACCGGAGTAAAGGAGCTACGCGACTACCCTCTGGCAGAAATCGCGGAATACATCGACTGGTCCCCCTTCTTCCAAGCTTGGGAACTGGCCGGACGTTATCCGAAAATTTTGCAGGACGAAGTGGTTGGTGTTGAGGCGACCAAGCTGTTTGCCGATGCACAAGCAATGCTGAAACAGATCATCGACGAGAAATGGTTAACCGCCAACGCCGTATTCGGGCTGTTCCCCGCCAATACGGTGAATAGTGACGACATCGAAATCTATGCGGATGAATCCCGCACGGAAGTCATGATGACCTGGCATAACCTGCGCCAGCAAACCAAAAAACCGGCAAGCATCCCCAACTTCTGTCTGGCCGATTACATCGCGCCCAAGGATAGCGGTGTCGCCGATTACATCGGCGGATTTGCTGTTACCGCAGGCATCGGCATAGACGCAAGGGTCGAGGAATTCGAGAAGAATAACGACGACTACAACGCCATCCTGCTGAAATCGCTGGCTGACCGTCTGGCCGAAGCTTTTGCCGAACTGCTGCACGCTCGCGTGCGCCGCGAATTCTGGGGTTACGCCGCCGATGAAGCCTTTGACAATGACGCACTGATCTCGGAAAAATATCGCGGCATCCGCCCCGCCCCCGGCTACCCCGCCTGCCCCGAGCACAGCGAGAAAGGCCCGTTATTCAAAATGCTGGATGCACCGAACAAGGCCGGAATTACCATCACCGAAAGCTTCGCCATGCTCCCCACCGCAGCGGTAAGCGGTTTCTACTTCTCACACCCCGAAGCGAAGTACTTCGCCACCGGCAAGATAGTGAAAGATCAAGTCGCCAGCTACGCTGAACGTAAAGGCTGGAGCGTTGAGGAAGCGGAACGGTGGTTGGCGCCGGTATTGAGTTACTAAAAAAACGTATTTAAGGCTTGGGTAAAGGAGTATCTATCGAAGCACATGTTGATATCTCGTTTGGTTTGGACATCTATCTTTCCGTAGTCGGAATTTTTGAAACTACAAAGGAGGTAATCATGGAAAATTCAAACAACTTATTAATTCAAATTAAGGTATGTGTTTGGTGCGGAGTTGCGTTCCTGCGGAGCCTGGTGGAAAACTTCCAACCCAAACGAGAGATAGATTTGTGTAACGTGTGATGCTTACCAAGAGAGAACGTGGGAGGTTCGATTCCTTCCCTCCGCACCATTTTGTATTTCCTACTATAAAGGGAAAAGATGACCCAGCCCAGCAGGGCGCAATAACCAACGGGCATTGCGCCGTATGAAGTGCAATATTTTCAAGGAGGTAAATGATGCAAATCGCCAAACAACAGGTTACTTCGATGCTTCAAAACTTGCCTGACGATTGCTCGCTGGAGGACATTCAATATCATCTTTACGTGATTGAAAAAATCAAGAATGGTGTAGCGCGGGCGGAAACTGAAGGCACTATCTCACAACAGGATGCGGCAAAACAGCTAGCCAAATGGATACGCGAGTAAGTTGGTCGCCCGAGGCGCTGGAGGATGTAGATTCCATCGCTGCTTATATCGCCAAGGACTCGCCATTTTATGCATCCGCTGTGGTGCAGAAGATTTTGGATGTCGCTCAGAGTCTGGGTGATTTTCCCAACATTGGCCCGATTGTCCCCGAACTTGGCGAGCCGGAATTTCGCGAGCGTTTTGTTTATAGCTATCGTATGATTTACCGAGTGACCGCAGAACAAGTGCTGATTGTTGCTGTGGTACATGGAAGAAGATAGCTTACTCCAACGCTGATTGGCTTGGAATAGTCCTACAGAAACTGGTGCAATGCGCTGCGCTTGTTGCACCCTACGAAAATCAACTACAAAGGAACACCCAACATGACCGAACTCATCAAAACCGACACCAAACCAGGCGCAGGCGCAGAAGCGCAAGCTGGGCAAACCGTTTCCGTTCATTACACCGGCTGGCTGTATGACGAGAATGCGCCTGACAACAAGGGCGCGAAGTTCGATAGCTCGCTCGACCGCAACGACCCGTTCGACTTTCCGCTGGGCGCTGGACATGTTATTCAAGGTTGGGACATCGGTGTACAAGGCATGAAGGTAGGCGGACAACGCACATTGATTATTCCATCCGAAATGGGTTATGGCGCTCACGGTGCGGGCGACGACATTCCGCCCAATGCCAAACTGGTGTTCGACGTGGAGTTGCTCAATGTCATCAAGACCGACATCGTCGATACCAAGGTCGGTGAAGGCGATGAGGCTCAGGCAGGTCAGCATGTGACCGTGCATTACACCGGATGGCTGCATGACGAAAATGCGCCCGACAACAAGGGCCGGAAGTTCGACAGTTCCCGTGATCGCAATGAACCGTTCCAGTTTCCACTGGGTGCAGGACGCGTGATTCAGGGCTGGGACATTGGTGTACAGGGCATGAAAATAGGCGGTCAACGCACACTGATCATTCCGTCTGAAATGGGTTATGGCAGACGCGGTGCAGGCGGGGTAATTCCGCCGAATGCGACGCTGGTGTTTGATGTGGAATTGCTGGACTTACATTAATATCCCGCTGATTCACTCCTGAACTATATTTTTATTGAGGCATAAATGACTCTGACTTCCAAATTTTCACTGGCCCTGCTACTTGCGGCCACAATTTTTTCAACGACCGCGTGCTCCGAACAAGCCGCACCACCACCAATGGAGAATAGCAATATGACTGAACTGATCAAGACGGATACCCGACTGGGCGAAGGCGCAGAAGCAACATCAGGAAGAAACATTTCCGTGCATTACACCGGCTGGCTGTACGACGAAGCCGCCGCCGACCACAAAGGAAAAAAATTCGACAGTTCACGTGATCGTAATGAGCCGTTTGATTTTCCACTGGGCGCAGGTCAGGTTATCAAGGGTTGGGATCAGGGTTTTGACGGCATGAAAGTAGGCGGGCAGCGCACACTGATTATTCCGGCCAAGATGGGCTATGGCGCACGCGGTGCAGGCGGGGTGATTCCACCTAATGCAACGCTGATATTTGATGTGGAATTGTTACGCGTCAAATAAGACATAAGTTAATTTAACGCCACTTCTGCCTTGGCAGAAGTGGCGTTTTTTTCAGGATAATTTTTCTGCCCTACCTTTTCAACGGGTGACAAGTCTGTTGATCCAACGCATTACTCTTGCTGACACACAACTGAAACCGTCTGGAAATAAAATAACCGCTTTTCGCTACTACACTAAACCTGCATAATTAGGTTTCGAGTCGCTCATGTCGTAAAATTTTAACAATAAGTCAACGGGGGAATAACGGATGTTTCAAATTCGGGTTCATGGTCGCGGCGGGCAGGGTGTGGTAACAGCCACAGAGATGCTTTCCGTTGCCGCTTTCGAGGAAGGGCGTCACGCACAGGCCTTCCCCAGTTTTGGTTCGGAGCGCACTGGCGCTCCGGTTGTCGCATTCTGTCGTATCTCTGATCGTGAGATTCGCTTGCGCGAACCTATCATGGAACCGGATGCACTGATTATTCAAGATCCTACACTACTGCATTCCATAGACGTATTCGCCGGGCTTAAACCCGAAGGCTATGTGCTGCTCAACACCCACCACAGCTTTGAGGAGCTCGGTTTGGGCGAACTGATTAAAAACCGTTCACCAGAACGCTTATGCACCCTGCCCGCAACCGAGTTGGGACTCAAGCATGTTGGCCGCCCTATACCCAATGTACCGCTGATCGCCGGATTCGCGGCATTGTCCGGCACGTTCAAGCTGGAATCGGTCATCAAGGCGATCAATGAAAAGTTCTCCGGCAAGGTGGCCGAGGGAAATATCGCCGCCGCCACTGAGGCCTACAATCTGGTCAAAGATATGATGAAGGAGCGCGCTGATGCTAAAACAAACTGAAGGCTCCAAAGCCGTTGCAGAAGCCGTCGCCCTCTGCCGGCCAGAAGTAATCTGCGCCTATCCGATTTCACCACAGACGCATATCGTCGAAGCGCTCGGTGAGATGGTCAAAGCGGGCGAACTGACTCCTTGCGAATTTATCAATGTGGAAAGTGAGTTTGCCGCGATGTCGGTCGCCATCGGTTCCTCGGCGGCAGGCGCACGATCCTATACCGCGACCGCCTCTCAGGGTTTGTTATTTATGGCCGAGGCCGTCTATAACGCCTCCGGTTTGGGATTGCCTATCGTAATGACCGTCGCTAACCGCGCTATCGGCGCACCGATCAATATCTGGAACGACCACTCCGACTCACTCTCGCAACGCGATTCCGGCTGGATGCAGTTATTCGCAGAGACCAATCAGGAAGCATTAGACCTGCACATACAGGCGTTCCGGCTGGCCGAAGAATTATCCTTGCCGGTGATGGTGTGCATGGATGGCTTCATCCTGACCCATGCCTTTGAACGTGTGGATATGCCATCACAGGAACAGGTCGACACCTACTTACCACCGTTCGATCCACGTCAGGTATTAGACCCGGCAGAACCGATTTCCATCGGTGCGATGGTCGGCCCGGAAGCCTTCATGGAAGTCAAATATCTAGCCCACGCCAAGCAGATGCAAGCGCTGGAGCTGATACCCAAACTGGCTGCCGAATTCAAGGAGCAATTCGGTCGCGACAGTGGCGGTCTGATCCGACCTTACCGCATTGAAGAGGCCGAAACGATCATTATCGCGATGGGTTCGGTACTCGGCACTATCAAGGATACCGTAGATGAAATGATAGATGCCGGTCACAAGATCGGCGTACTCGGCATCATCAGCTATCGTCCCTTTCCGTTGGAACAGGTACGCGAAGCATTGCGGCATTGCAAACGCTTCATCGTGCTAGAGAAGAGTCTCGCGGTCGGCATGGGCGGCATCGTCGCTACCGATGTGCGCATGGCCGTCACCGGAACCGGCATCAAGGGTTATACCGCCATCGCCGGTCTGGGCGGCAGGCCGATACCCAAGGCTTCGCTGCACAAACTGTTCCTCGAAGGGATAGAAGATAAATTGCCCCCGGTTTCCTTTGTCGATCTGGACTGGGATGCGGTCAACAAACAACTGGAACGCGAGCGGCAGACCCGCCACTCCGGCCCTATCGCCGAGAACATCCTGCACGACAAGGGGATTATTTCGGCCAAGTTCGGTTAAGAGGTCACCATGAGCTATCAACCTGTCAAGTTCTACCAAACCGGCACCTTCACTGTAGGCAACCGTCTGCTCGCACCCGATGAGCGCAGCGTACAAGCCAGCCAATTGCGCAGTAACTCCATCAACTCCGGTCACCGTGCCTGTCAGGGCTGCGGCGAGGCCCTGGGAGCGCGTTACGCAATCGATGCGGCGATGGCGGAAAGCAATAATCAATTGATCGCGGCAAATGCGACCGGCTGCCTGGAGGTATTTTCCACCCCCTACCCGGAATCCTCATGGCAAGTGCCGTGGATACACTCCTTATTCGGCAATGCACCAGCCGTTGCAACCGGTATCGCGGCGGCAATGAAGGTAAAAGGAAAGCATCAGGTACGCGTAGTAGCACAAGGCGGCGACGGTGGCACTACCGACATCGGTTTCGGCTGCCTTTCCGGTATGTTTGAACGCAACGACGATGTGCTCTATATCTGTTACGACAACGAAGGCTATATGAATACCGGCGTGCAGCGCTCCAGCGCTACCCCGCCTGCCGCACGTACTGCGACCACCATGCCGTTAGGCCCGGAGCCCGGCAATGCTTTCGGTCAGGGCAAGAATGTGCCGGAAATTGCGATGGCGCATAACATCCCTTACGTTGCCACCGCAACCGTGGCCGACCTGCGTGATCTGGAATACAAGGTACGCAAGGCGATGCGCATGCACGGTGCGCGTTATATTCAAGTATTCGTTCCCTGCCCACTGGGCTGGGGTTCGGCAGCACATGACACTATCCGTCTGGCACGGCTTGCCAAGGAATCCGGCATGTTCCCGGTATTTGAGGCCGAGCATGGCGAAGTCACCAGTGTGCTGAAGATACGACGCAAAATTTCTGTAGACGAGTACATGAAACCGCAACGTCGTTTTGCGCATCTATTCGGCAAGAACGGACACCCCGAGACGGTAGCGCGCATTCAAGCTATCGCCGACCGCAACATTCGCAAGTATGGACTCCTGGACGAAGAGGGTAATTAATATGTCTAACAAACCATTCGCCATTACGCTCAAACCCGGCACTTCACTGGCCAATCTGACCGGGACTTGGCGCACCATGCGCCCCGTCTATCTCGACCGCTTACCGCCATGCAATAACGCCTGCCCTGCCGGTGAAAACATCCAAGCTTGGCTGTTTCACGCCGAGTCTGGCGATTACGAACAAGCCTGGCGCTCACTGGTTGAAAATAATCCACTGCCCGCTGTAATGGGGCGCGTCTGCTATCACCCTTGCGAAGGCGCATGCAATCGCGGACAACTGGACAGTTCGGTCGGCATCAATTCAGTCGAGCGCTTTCTGGGTGATGAAGCAATCAAGCGCGGCTGGAAATTCGACGCACCCGCTGCCACATCCGGCAAGAAGGTGCTGGTCGTCGGTGCAGGCCCGTCCGGTCTTTCCGCCGCGTATCAACTGGCGCGTATGGGGCATCAGGTTGAAATTCAGGAAGCGGGGCCGTATGCAGGTGGCATGATGCGCTTTGGCATTCCCAAATATCGCTTACCGCGTGAAGTGCTGGATGCCGAGGTGCAGCGCATCCTCGATCTGGGTGTGACGCTGTCGCTTAATACCAAAGTGGAAAGTATCGAACAAACCATGAAGCAAGGTGGTTTTGATGCGGCCTTCCTCGCGGTTGGTGCACACATCGGCAAACGAGCCATGATCCCGGCAGGCGATGCATCGCATATCGTAGATGCCGTATCGGTATTACGTTCAATGGAAGGCGAAGACAAGCCGATGTTGGGCCGCAAGGTTGTAGTCTACGGCGGCGGCAACACCGCCATCGACGTAGCGCGCTCGGTCAAACGCATGGGTGCTGAACCCATCATCGTTTACCGCCGCACACGCGACAAGGCACCGGCGCACGACTTCGAGATCGAAGAGGCTTTGCAGGAAGGCGTGATGATCAAGTGGCTGTCCACCATCAAACAGGCCGGTGTCGGCGAGATCACCGTCGAAAGAATGGAACTGGACGACAAGGGGTTCCCGCAACCGACCGGTGAATTCGAGAAGCTGGAGGCAGATTCAGTAGTGTTGGCACTGGGACAGGATGTCGATCTATCGCTGCTGGAAGGCGTACCCGGACTGGAGATCAAGAACGGCACCGTGCAAGTAGCGAACAATATGATGACCGGTTTCCCCGGCATCTTTGCTGGCGGCGATATGGTTCCGTCCGAGCGCACCGTCACCGTGGCAGTGGGACATGGCAAGAAAGCCGCACGCCA
The DNA here is from genome assembly GCA_038206935.1 of Burkholderiales bacterium. GTDB lineage: Bacteria > Pseudomonadota > Gammaproteobacteria > Burkholderiales > Gallionellaceae > Gallionella. The sequence continues at coordinate 52,965 of JBBRAJ010000012.1, read as the reverse complement.
CATTGATGCCTGGCTGCAAGGCAAGACCTATGAACCCGCCCCCAAGCATGAGCTGGCTGATTACGGCAAGCTCAACCCTTGGTATTACTCGGATGCCGACAAGACCGTGCGCCCTATGCTGGACATTATTCGCCGGCAGACCAGTTTCGATGAGGTACAGGGCGGGCTGGACGAGACCAATGCGCTATTTGAAGCACGGCGTTGTTTATCTTGCGGCAACTGCTTCGAGTGCGACAATTGTTACGGTGTCTGCCCGGACAATGCGGTCATCAAACTCGGGCCAGGTAATCGCTTCAAGTTTAACTATGATTACTGCAAGGGTTGTGGCCTGTGCGCGACAGAATGCCCCTGCGGTGCGATCAAGATGGTGCCTGAAGAAACCTGATGGGACTGGTTTCACAACCTTTGTTGGTGACGGCGCTGATGCTCGCCGTCTCCAATTTGTTCATGACTTTCGCATGGTATGGGCATCTAAAGAATCTCTCAACCTCGCCCTGGTATATTGCGGCACTAATCAGTTGGGGTATTGCACTGTTTGAGTACCTGATTCAGGTTCCTGCAAACCGCATCGGCTATACCGCTCTTAGCCTCGGCCAATTAAAGATTTTGCAGGAAGTCATCACACTGTTAATATTCGTGCCGTTCGCGGTGTACTACATGAACCAACCGCTTAAGTTGGATTATCTGTATGCCGCGTTATGCCTGATGGGTGCGGTATATTTCATTTTCAGAACGTAGGAAGTCGCTAACTTATTATCGACACTGACTATGCAATATGCCCGATCAGGCACCGTACCCAACAATAATTTTCGCTCTCGCGGAAATGAACGGAATTAACTGAACCGGCGTTAAATTGACGATGAGCAAACCTACACACATCCACATCCTCGGCATTTGCGGCACCTTCATGGGCGGCATTGCGGCTATCGCGCGGCAGGCGGGTTTCCGTGTTACCGGCTGCGATGCCAATGTCTATCCGCCGATGAGTACCCAGTTGCAGGAACAAGGTATCGAACTCATAGATGGTTACGGCATCGAGCAATTGCAGCTCAACCCGGATGTCTACGTCATCGGCAATGTGGTGACACGTGGCAATCCGCTAATGGAAGCCATCCTCAATCAAAATCTGCCCTACACCTCCGGCCCGCAATGGCTGTCTGAAACGCTGCTGCGCGAACGTTGGGTTTTGGCCGTAGCAGGCACACACGGCAAGACCACTACTTCTTCGATGCTGGCATGGATACTCGAATACGCAGGACTGAATCCCGGCTTCCTAATCGGCGGCGTGCCCCAGAATTTTGATATTTCAGCTCGCATCACCGCTTCGCCATTCTTCGTTATCGAAGCCGACGAATACGATACCGCCTTCTTTGATAAGCGCTCAAAATTTGTCCATTACCATCCGCGTACCGCCATCCTGAATAATCTGGAATTCGACCACGCTGATATTTTTGCCGACCTCGCCGCAATCGAAAATCAATTTCACCATCTGGTGCGCACCATTCCCGGCAATGGCCTTATCGTCAGCAACGGTTGCGAGGAAGCTCTTGATCGTGTTCTTTTACGTGGATGCTGGACACCAGTCGAGTCTTTCGGCAATCCGGAGGATGCTGCCGTTTTTCCTATCAAGGTACCAACAGAGACTCAATTAGATCTGCCGCTGGATGACAGTATCGCGGAAGTGGAAGACGTTATTGCCGGACTCGGTGAGAACAACTGGCAAATTGACGACGAAAACATCGTGACACTGAACGGTGTAGCTCAGGGTAAACTGGAATGGGAATTGCTTGGCGAGCATAATCGCATGAATGCATTGGCTGCACTCGCTGCGGCGCGTCACGTTGGAGTGCCTATTGTTCATGGATTAGTCGCGCTGAGCCACTTTAAGAATGTTAAACGACGCATGGAAATCCGAGGTGTCGTCAACGACATCACTGTCTATGACGATTTCGCTCATCATCCCACCGCCATAGACACTACCGTTTCCGGTCTACGCAATAAGGTAGGTAGTGCCCGAATTCTGGCAGTACTGGAACCTCGCTCCAATACGATGCGACTGGGCGTAATGCGTGATGTTCTACCTGAAAGCCTTAAAAATGCCGATCTGGTTTTCTGTTATGCCGGCAATCTAGAGTGGAATGCGCACGACACGCTTGCTCCCCTCAAAAATAAGCTGGTAGTTGAAAAAAGTCTGGATAGGCTCATTGAGGCCATCGCCACTTCGGCTCAGCCTGGCGACCATATACTGATTATGAGCAATGGTGGCTTTGGCGGAATTCACTCAAAGTTAATTGATCGACTCAGGTAGCGCCGACATTCTCACGTACCCACTATTCTCAAAATATCTTTTCAAATTTAACATGAGGTTAACTTCTTCTGTCGTTTTCCTCTATTTTTCAAGGTTTCAAATATGATCAATTTACCTCCATGCCCTCAATGCGGATCAGAATATACGTACAAAGATGGTGACAACTATGTTTGCCCCGAATGTACACACGAATGGGCATCAGTTATTTCAACTGATGCAAATGAACAACAACGGATTTACCATGATGCTTTTGGCAATGTGCTCGTCGATGGCGACTCGGTCACTGTTATCAAGGATTTAAAGGTTAAAGGCAGTTCATCTGTCGTCAAGGTGGGAACCAAAGTAAAGAATATACGTCTGGTTGACGAGGATCATGACATCGATTGCAAAATTGACGGTATCGGCGCAATGAAGTTAAAAACCATGTTTGTAAAAAAAGCATAATGAGGTTAGCTTATGAGCTCTTGGGGTTGTCCGCACGACAATAATGGCAATTGTTCTCGCGTTAACAGTATTCCCTGCGATCTGGGAATGAAAGGATGCGTTTTATTTGGTCGATTTCGCTTCGCCGACCCGAGTAAGAACCGTCCCAAGAAAGTACCAGCTAGTAATGTTGCACCAACATCAAACAAGAATGATTCGCAATAAATGTCATCTGTTATTTATTGCGATGATTCAGTACTGATAGCAAATAAACCAGCCGGTATGCTTTCCGTACCAGGTCGCGGGCCGGATAAGCAGGATTGTTTATCTACACGTATTCAACATGAATTTCCTGATGCACGGATAGTACACAGATTGGATATGTCTACCTCTGGATTAATTATTTTTGCGCGCGGAATTGAAATGCAGAAAATCCTATCAGAGCAATTTCGCGAACGCAGGATAAATAAACGCTACATTGCAATCCTATCCGGGCTACCCGATAAAACTTCCGGCGAAATCGATTTACCGTTGGGAGCTGACTGGCCCAATCGACCCAAGCAAAAGGTCGATTTCATATCTGGAAAACCATCATTGACTAAATATTGCATCCAAACCAGCCATAACTGCGATTGCAGCTCCGCTTATGTTCCCGCTACAAAATTTTCCCGCGTCGAGCTTGAGCCTGTTACTGGTCGAACCCATCAGTTGCGCGTACATCTTGCTGCAATCGGACATCCCATCGTCGGTGATTGTCTATATAACGGGCATCCTTCATATCGATTAATGTTGCATGCATGGAAACTTGATTTTTTTCATCCGGCCTCCCTTGAACAACTCAGCATTTCATCACCACCCGATTTCTAAGTTTCTCCTTCATTGAAACTATTTTCACGTTATCTTGCCTGAGCTGCGCACCTTATTTCTACCGATACCAATGGTATACTCGGCATCGCTTTTGTTTTAACCTATCTGTGAGGAATACATGAAACGCTTTTTGATGATTTTATCCATCGCTCTGACTTGTCTCAGCTTATTTGCTACCTCGGTAGAGGCAAAACGTTTTGGCGGGGGCGGCAGCTTTGGCAAGCAACGCTCAATGGCTCCGCAACAGGCGCAAAAACCTACTTCTACTCCTGCTCAAGGCGCAAACGCTACCGCACCTGCTGGCAACAAATGGTTGGGGCCATTAGCTGGTCTTGCTATTGGAGCTGGTCTTGGTGCCTTATTTGCCGGGGGCTTGGGCGGTATGGGGAGTGCATTGAGTGGTATCTTGATGGCATTGTTAGCCGCAGGAGCAGTTATGTTTCTGATTGCCAAATTTCGTAAACCTCAACCAGCGATGCAATATGCCGGTGTAACTGCGCCTTATCGAGAAAATACTCAGAATCAACATTCCTTTGCTACCGGAACTAGTACACCACCATCCCTTTCGACTACTGGAAATATACCCGCTGATTTTCCAAAGGAAAGTTTTTTACGTAGTGCAAAAACTTCGTTTATACGCTTGCAAGCTGCAAATGACCGCAAGGATTTGAATGACATCCGTGAATATACAACACCTGAAATGTTCGCTGAGATTTCCATGCAAATGCATGAACGAGACAACACACCTCAGCATACCAATGTTATTTCCATTAATGCAGAGCTGCTTGAAGTAGTAAATGAGGCGGATCTCGCACTTGCCAGTGTTCGCTTCACCGGACAACTCAGTGAAAATAATGCCACGCCAGATAATATTGATGAGATTTGGCATGTTCAGAAAGATCTGAAGGATGATAATTCTGTTTGGCTATTAGCAGGTATTCAGCAGACCACTTTGCATTAATTTTTATGTTAGCCCTGCCATCCGTTACTGCGATTAATCACCTGCTTGCACAGAATGATTGGGCTTTGCCGCGTTTATCCCGTTTCAGCGGCAAAACGGTGCGATTTCATATCGCACCGTTTTCATTTTCTTATGCTATTTTGCCTGACGGTTTTATTACTGACGTAAATAATGACACTAAAGTTGATGCATGCTGCGTTATTTCCCCGTCGTTAATTCCTCGACTTGCGCTACGGGATGAGCATGCTCATGCAGCAATACTTAGTGATGGAGACTCCGCCTTACTTTCTGAAATTTTTTATTTATCTCGCACATTGCGTTGGGATGCCGCGGAAGATATAAGTCAGTTTGCTGGCGATATTACTGCAGAGCGTATTGTACAAACCACTCATCTCTTTAAACGCCATCTATTGCATTCATCAAATGTCATTTTGGATTCTGCTGCTGAATATTTGTCAGAAGAATTTCCTTTACTGGTAAAACCCCGAGAACTCGATTCTTTTGTTCGTCAGGTTGATGTGTTGCGTGATGATTTGGCATGTCTTGAATTACGTATTCGTAATTTAAACAGTCTATAGCTCAAGGTTTATGTAGTCTTTATGCGCCTTTTCCGACTTTATAAAATCATTTCCGCAGTGCTTTATTTCGGACTTGATGAATTTCTTCTTGCTCATGAACGGATGCGTTGGTTGTGCATACCATTAAGTGGGTTGCTTTTTATGCGCGACGTGTCTGAACCCCGTGCTGTTCGTTTGCGACTCGCACTAGAAAGTCTAGGACCCATATTTGTTAAGTTCGGTCAGATGTTGTCTACACGACGAGATCTTATGCCAACCGACCTTGCTGATGAATTAGCTAGCTTACAAGATCGTGTACCTCCCTTTTCATCTTCACTGGCAGTTTCAATACTTGAATCGTCTTTTAAACAGCCTCTTCTGGATATTTTCAAGTCCTTTGACGAAACCCCCATTGCAAGCGCCTCAGTAGCTCAGGTTCATTTTGCGGTTCTTCACGATGATCGTGAAGTCGCTGTAAAGATCTTACGTCCGGGTATCAAGAAGATAATCGAGCATGATATAGCTCTACTTAAAATTGCTGCTAATCTTATCGAGTGGTTTTGGGTCGACGGTCGGCGCCTCAAACCACGTCTAGTAATAGATGAATTTGAAAAACATCTTTCCGATGAATTGGATTTAACGCGTGAAGCGGCCAACGGCAGTCTGTTGAAGCGGAACTTTTCAGGCTCATCTTTATTACAAGTTCCCGAAATGTATTGGGACTTCTGCACTCCTGAAGTGATGGTCATGCAGCGTATGCATGGCTTGCCTATTAGTCAGGTAGATAAATTAAGAGATGCCGGTATAAATATTCCTAAGCTCGCTTCAAATGGTGTGGAAATTTTCTATACTCAAGTATTTAGAGATGGTTTCTTTCATGCTGACATGCATCCCGGTAACATTCTCGTTGGCACCGGTGGAAGTTATATCGCTCTTGATTTCGGTATCATGGGCACACTAACCGATACTGACAAGAATTATCTAGCACAGAACTTTATCGCCTTTTTCAGACGTGATTACAAACGAGTCGCAGAGGTTCATATTGAGTCAGGTTGGGCACCCAAAGCAACACGTGTTGATGAATTAGAATCTGCGATTCGTGCAGTTTGCGAGCCAATATTCGACCGACCATTGCGTGAAGTCTCGTTTGGTCGCGTTTTGTTGAAATTATTTCAAACCTCGCGCCGTTTTGGAATTGAAATTCAACCCCAATTGGTTTTACTTCAGAAGACGCTGCTGAATATCGAAGGACTGGGATTGCAACTTGATCCTGAATTGGATCTCTGGAAAACGGCAAAACCGTGGCTTGAACAGTGGATGAGTGACCAAATTGGATGGCGCGGACTGCTTAAATCTTTGCGTACTGAAACACCTCATTATGCTAGCCTCTTGCCGCAATTACCTCGCTTGCTCCATCAACGTTTACAGGATAACTCTTTGTCAGAATCCCGAATCGTCATGCAACAGCTCTTAGCTCATCAAAAACAGCGCAACGTTTTACTGTTGATTATTGCCATTACTTTATTGTTGCACAGTGTATGGCTTATAACTCATTGAATAAATCGGCTATTATTCATTCAAAGAAGCCTGTATTCCATAGTTCCTCGGTTAGCAATTTATAGTCTACCGCCCCTGGACTATTTGGTGCAAATTCAAACACATCCTTGCCATGCATCGGACTGGTTGCTAGTCCTACTGATTCACCTATTCGCGTTTCACAGACTAACTCGCCAAACCTCTCCTTGAGCTTGTCTAAAATTTCGTATGATAACTTTCGCCTAGAATCAAAGCGTGTTACCAGTATCCGACGTTCGAGAGTCCTGTTCAGTTTCTTTTCTAGTACATTAAGTGCGCTATCTAAACGATGCACGCCTTGCAAAGAAAGAAAATCTGCTGAAACAGGTATCAGAACACGATCGGATGCAAGTAAAGCATTCAATGTCAATACACCAAGCATCGGACAGCAATCCATCATGATTGGTGCTCCTGTTAGTGACAATTCTTCTTGTAATCCATGTTTCAGCATTGTCGCTGCATGTGGCGTACTGCCAAATAAGGCGTCAATCTTGGCCAATTCGAGTACCGCTGGAATTACTTGCCATCCTTGAGGGGTATCTCGCAATAATTTGACTAGTGGAGTTTTATTTTTAAAGAAAGCGGCCATACTCGTATCTGAACGAACATTCCTTACACCACTTGCCAGTGTCAAATGTCCCTGAGGATCAAGGTCAATCGCAATAGGATTTTTTCCTGCGTAATTTAGCGCTGCTGTCACATTCAGACAGGTTGTTGTTTTCCCTACCCCACCTTTTTGATTAAATACGGCGATTACCGCCATCGTCTACCCCAATAAGTAAAAACACGATTAAATTGAAATATTACAAATATACTAAGTGTTTGTGTTTTAACAACTTAATGCAACATTTATTACGAACGCGTGTAACATTTATTTATGTTGTTTAACTGGGCGCTTCCATCCAGAAATTGATATTTGCTTACTGCGCGATAAAGTTAATTCATTTGCAGGTGTATCACGCGTTATAGTTGAACCGGCACCTATAGTTGAGCCTTTCAAAATTCTAACTGGAGCGACTAACTGTGTATCAGATCCAACAAATACATCATCTTCTATTATTGTTCGATACTTGTTAGCTCCATCATAATTACATGTTATCGTCCCAGCTCCAATATTTACTCTGCTTCCTATACTGGAGTCTCCAATATAGCTAAGGTGGTTGGCTTTACTTGAATCTGATATTTCGCTATTTTTTATTTCTACAAAATTTCCCACATGAACATAATCATGTAATTTAGTCCCTGGTCGAAGTCGTGCATAGGGCCCGATTATGCAACTTTGCCCGATTACATTTTCCTCTATGTGGGAGTAAGGATAAATTTGCGTGTTATCGGCGATTGTTGCGTTTTTAATTACACAATACGCGCCAATTTTAACATTTCTACCTAATACAACTTTTCCCTCAAAAATACATCCTATATCAATTACGACATCGTCATCACATTCTAACGATCCTCTAACATCAATACGATCTGGATCATACAAAGTAACGCCTTGTGTTAATAAATTTTTGGATTGTATCACCTGCCAGGTTCTTTCTAATAAGGCTAATTGCTCTTTGCTATTTACACCATGAATTTCCCACACATTTTCAGGCTGCACTGTATGTATTGTGATTCCCTGTTGTACAGCCATCGCAACTATATCTGTTAGATAATACTCACTTTGCGAATTGTCATTGCGCAATTTTGCTAACCAATTACTTAGAAGTGATGTCGAAACCAACATAATACCTGTATTGACTTCTGATATCTCGCGTTGCTCAGGCAACGCATCTTTATCTTCGACTATCGAAATTACATCACCATCACAATTTCTGATTATTCTTCCGTAGCCTGTTGGATTGGATAAATTGACAGTTAAGAGCGTAAATTCAGCATTTACTTGCTGCATCAGATGCAATGTTCTATATTGAATTAAAGGCACATCACCATACAATATTAGAGTACGTCCTGAATTATTCAGATATGAAATTGCTTGCAGCACAGCATGACCTGTTCCTAACTGTGGTTCTTGCATAGCAAAATTCACATCATAGTTCTTCATGGCATCAAGAACATCCCCTCCGCCATAACCGTAAACGATGCTGATGCTTTCCGGATCTAATTTAAGTGAGCTATCAACGACATGCTGCAATAGTGTTTTACCCGCCAACTGGTGTAATACCTTTGGTTTTGTTGAATGCATGCGCGTTCCCTTACCGGCGGCAAGTATTACAACATCAAGTAAATCCATAAATTCCTCTATTTAAAAATTGCAATTAATCTATTTATACATTAACGACAATATAGTTAACATTTATTTTGTGTTTCGTTAACAATGTTTGTTTATGAAATAAAAAAAGCAGCCGAAGCTGCTTTTTTTATTTCATTTAGAAAATTAATGCCCAGTCCTCTTACGTAACAATTGAATCGCATGTAGTTGAGCAAGTGCATCTGCAAGTTCAGCTTCAGCATGCGCATAATCAATGTCTGACGTTCTGTTTTTCATTGACTCTTCAGCCGCTTGTTTGGCTTCCAACGCGCGTGTTTCATCCAAATCTTTACCACGTATAGCAGTATCAGAAAGTATTGTAACTACATCCGGTTGAACTTCTAACATTCCGCCAGATACATATATCAATTCTTCTTCAGCCTGATCAGGTCGCTTGATGCGAACTGAACCAGGTTTAATTCGAGTTAGTAATGGTGTGTGTCTTGGATAAATACCCAACTCACCCATTTGGCCTGGAACGATTACGATTTCAGCAAGTCCGGAGAACATCGACTCTTCCGCACTTACTACATCGACATGTACTGTCATTGCCATTTGCATTCCCCTTATTGGAGTGTCTTGGCTTTTTCAACCGCTTCTTCGATACCGCCAACCATATAGAAGGCCTGCTCAGGCAGATGATCGTAGTCACCATTTACGATACCCTTAAAGCCTTTAATTGTCTCTTTAAGTGTAACGTATTTACCAGGGCTACCTGTAAATACTTCTGCAACGTGGAATGGCTGAGACAAGAAACGCTGTATCTTACGAGCACGAGCAACAGCCAACTTGTCTTCGGGTGCCAATTCATCCATACCAAGAATGGCGATAATATCGCGCAATTCCTTATAACGTTGTAGATTCTGCTGAACACCACGTGCAACTGAGTAATGCTCCTCACCTACTACCAGTGGATCCAGTTGACGCGATGTCGAATCCAATGGATCTACAGCAGGATAAATACCTAAGGATGCAATATCACGAGACAAAACAACGGTCGAGTCCAAGTGAAGGAAGGTCGTTGCAGGAGCAGGATCTGTCAAATCGTCAGCGGGTACATAAACAGCTTGTACCGATGTAATTGAACCAATTTTTGTTGAAGTAATACGTTCTTGCAAACGACCCATTTCTTCAGCGAGTGTCGGTTGATAACCTACAGCAGATGGCATACGACCCAGCAATGCAGATACTTCTGTTCCAGCCAATGTATAACGATAAATATTATCCACAAAGAACAGAATGTCACGACCTTCATCGCGGAACTTTTCAGCCATGGTCAAACCAGTCAATGCAACACGCAGACGGTTACCTGGTGGCTCATTCATCTGACCGAACACCATTGATACTTTGTCTAGAACATTAGAATCCTTCATCTCGTGGTAAAAGTCATTACCTTCACGAGTACGTTCACCAACACCGGCGAATACTGATAATCCACTATGCTGCTTTGCGATATTGTTAATCAGTTCCATCATGTTTACAGTCTTGCCTACACCTGCTCCACCAAACAGACCAACCTTACCACCTTTCGCAAACGGACAAACAAGATCAATCACCTTGATTCCGGTTTCAAGTAGATCTACTGATGGTGATAACTCGTCAAATTTTGGAGCATTCGCATGAATTGGGCGACGTTCATCGCAAGCAATCTCACCAGCATCATCAATTGGGCGCCCAAGCACATCCATTATTCTACCCAGTGTACCTGCACCAACCGGAACCATAATTGGTGTATTTGTGTTTGATACAGCCATCCCACGCTGTAGTCCATCTGATGAACCCATTGCAATAGTACGAACTACACCATCACCAAGTTGCTGCTGAACTTCAAATGTCAAGCCTGCTTCTGCAATAGAGCCTGGTGCAACATCGAGTTTAAGAGCGTCATATACTTTAGGCATATGGTCGCGTGGAAATTCAATGTCAACCACCGCTCCGATACATTGAACTATCTTTCCTTGAGTCATTTTAAAATTCCCCGTCAAATTAATTATTAATTTATCGCTGTATTCGAACTTGCAATTGTAGAGTTAACCAACTGCTGCAGCACCGCTGCAAATTTCGGAAATCTCACGCGTAATCGCCGCTTGGCGCGCCTTATTGTATACAAGCTTAAGATCAGCAATAACACTCTTAGCATTATCAGAAGCTGCCTTCATCGCCACCATACGTGAACTTTGCTCCGAAGCCATATTTTCTACGACACCTTGATAAACCAAAGACTCGATGTAGCGCATCAGTAATTCATCCACAATTGTTTTAGCATCTGGTTCATAAATATAGTCCCAGCTACCGTTTGTTGAATTTGATTCACTACCTGAAAGTGGCAACAATTGTTCTACACATGGCTCTTGCTTCATTGTGTTTACAAAATGGTTGTAACAGATATGTACAGCATCAATTTCACCGTCAATGTATGCATCCAGCATAACCTTAACAGCACCAATCAAACTAGCCTGATGTGGAGAGTCACCTAAACCGGTTAAATTTGACTTAACTTCTGCGCCGATTCGGCTCATAAAGCCGAGTCCTTTATTTCCAATGGCACAAACGGCTATTTTTTTTCCTTCGGACTCCCAGTCTTTCATACTGTTTACAACAAGACGCAGCAAGTTGCTGTTAAGTCCACCGCACAACCCTTTATCAGACGTAATCAATATTACGCCTACTTTTTTGATACTTTCGCGCTTAATCAAAAAAGGATGTTTGTATTCTGGGTTTGAGCGTGAGAGATGTGCCGCAACTGCACGGATTTTCTCCGCGTAGGGTCGTGCTGCGCGCATGCGTTCTTGTGCTTTACGCATTTTGGCAGCGGCAACCATTTCCATTGCACGAGTAATCTTCCGTGTGTTTTCAACACTCTTGATTTTTGTGCGGATTTCTTTACTGCCAGCCATTTCTCACCCCGACTTAATAAACTGCAGTTGCTTTGAATTCCTCAATCGCAGCGGACAAAAGCTTTTCATTGTCCGCATTCAATTCTTTTGTGGATTCAATTGCATCCATTAAAGCTTTGTTATTAGACTTTAAAGATGAGTGCAAAGCAGATTCAAAGGCAAGAACCTTCGAAACCGCAACATCATCAAAATAGCCTTTATTGACGGAGAATAATGTTACAGCCATTTCAGCAACAGATAGCGGGCAATATTGCAATTGCTTCATAAGCTCAGTAACAAGTTTCCCGCGCTCTAATTGCTTGCGTGTAGCCTCATCTAGATCAGAAGCAAATTGTGCAAATGCTGCAAGTTCACGATATTGAGCCAAAGCCAAACGAACACCACCGCCCAACTTCTTAATTACTTTTGTTTGAGCTGCACCACCTACACGAGATACGGATACACCCGCATTAATCGCCGGACGAATACCTGCATTAAATAAATCTGTTTCAAGAAATATTTGACCGTCTGTAATCGAAATTACGTTTGTTGGAACGAATGCAGATACGTCACCGGCCTGAGTTTCAATAATTGGAAGTGCTGTCAAGGAACCTGTCTTACCCTTTACCTCACCTTTTGTAAATGCCTCAACATATTCTGCATTTACTCGCGCAGCTCGCTCTAGTAAACGAGAGTGAAGATAGAAAACATCACCTGGATATGCTTCGCGACCTGGTGGGCGACGAAGCAATAAAGAAATTTGACGATATGCCCAAGCTTGCTTAGTAAGATCATCATAAACGATCAATGCATCTTGTCCACGATCTCGGAAGTACTCGCCCATCGTGCAGCCTGCATATGGGGCCAGAAATTGCATTGCAGCGGAATCAGATGCTGTCGCTGCAACAACAATTGTATAACCTAAAGCACCATGCTCTTCCAGTTTGCGTACAACGTTAACAATCGTAGAGGCTTTTTGACCTACTGCGACGTATATACAGGTCATATTCTGACCTTTTTGATTGATAATCGCATCAATTGCAACAGCGGTCTTACCTGTTTGGCGATCACCAATAATTAGCTCACGCTGACCACGTCCAACAGGAACCATTGAATCGATTGATTTTAAACCAGTTTGTACTGGTTGATCAACAGATTGACGCTCAATAACCCCTGGCGCGACCTTTTCAATTTTATCTGTAAGTGTCGTGTTGATTGGCCCTTTGCCATCAATTGGCTGTCCCAATGCATTCACTACACGCCCGCATAATTCTGGACCGACAGGCACTTCCAAGATGCGACCCGTACACTTTACTGTATCACCCTCGGTAATGTGTTCGTACTCGCCAAGAATAACAGCACCCACTGAATCACGCTCAAGATTTAATGCCAGACCGAACGTGTCGCCCGGAAATTCCAACATTTCACCTTGCATTACGTCGGATAAACCATATACCCGCACAATACCATCAGTCACACTTACAACCGTACCTTCGGTACGAGCCTGTGTCAGCGCCTCGAAATTATCAATGCGGCTGCGAATCAAATTACTTATTTCAGAAGGGTCGAGCTTCATCTGGATTTCCTTATCTTGATAATCTTTATCAGGCCAGGGCCGTTGCCATTTCGCCTAAACGTGTTCTTGCCGAACCGTCAATAACCTTATCCCCGGCGCGAATGACAACACCACCCAGCAGTTCTTCATTGACTTTACAAACAAGTTTTATATCGCGGCCCATACTTTTCTTCAATGAACTGATGATTTTTTCTTGCTGCAAAATCGACAATTCAAATGCCGAGTCCACCACAACATTTACAGTCTTTTCTGCTTCAGAACGTAGTGATTCATAAATTACCACTATTTCTGGAAGAACATTCAGACGCTTGTTATCAACCAACACCCTAACAAAATTACGGAGTTGAGTCTTTGCGCCTCCCCCTAGCAAATCATCCATCAAACTTTCAATAGCAGCCTGAGATACTTTGGGGCTACTGATTACAGCTTTTACTTCTGGATGATTAATCGCATCCGCCAAAGACGACAAAGAATCTGACCAACCTTTCAATTCTGCCAAGGTTTGTGCTACTTCAAATGCGGCTTGCGCATATGGTCTTGCTGTGGTTATAGCTTCAGACATAATTTACATTTCCGCTACTAGTTTATCCAACAAGTCATTATGTGCCTTGGCATCTATTTCACGACCAAGTATCTTGCCAGCCCCAGCCAATGCAATTGCGGACACCTGAGTGCGCAATTGTTCTTTAGCACGATATACTTCTTGTTCAACTTCTGCCTTTGATCCAGCGATTATTCTATCGCCTTCAATTTTAGCTTGAACTTTTGCCGCCTCAATAATTTCAGAAGCGCGCTTTTCACCACCAGCTAGTATTTCGCCAGCTTTTTCCTTTGCTTCGCGCAAAATTTCTGCTGAACGCTTTGATGCCAATTCAAGATCATGCTTAGCACGCTCACCGGCAGCCAAACCTTCAGCAATGTTTTTCGCACGTTCTTGCATGGCCTGAGTTAACGGCGGCCACACAAATTTCATTGTAAACCAGATAAGTATGGCAAATGTAATTGCCTGTCCTAACAAGGTTGCGTTGATATTCACGGCTGTCCCTTTCGGTCAAATACTGCGGGAAATAACTTAGCCCTTAACAACGGCGATGAACGGATTTGCAAACAGCAGATACAAAGCAATACCAACACCAATCATCGTGACCGCGTCCAAAAGACCAGCAACAATAAACATCTTCACCTGCAATACTGGGATCATTTCTGGTTGACGTGCAGCACCTTCGAGAAAGCGACCACCCAGCAAACCAAATCCAATCGCCGTACCAAGCGCGCCCATACCGATCAACAATGCTACCGCAATCGAAACATTACCCAATAAAAGTGCCAGTTCCATTTTCTCTCCTTGGAGGTTTAGTTAATACAAGTTAAAAATCAAAATCCTAGTGACTTTCGTGCGCCATGCTGAGATAAACAATGGTCAACATCATGAACACAAAAGCCTGCAATGTAATGATCAGCAAATGAAAGATTGCCCAAGGCGCGCCAAGCATCCACTGCAGATACCAAGGCAATAGCGCGATCAATATAAATACCATTTCACCCGCATACATATTACCAAATAGACGAAGTGCAAGTGAAATTGGCTTTGCAATATCTTCTACTATTCTGAATAAAATATTTACCGGGATTAGCAATGGAAACTTCCCAAATGGCGAGAACAATACTTCTTTAGTAAATCCGCCAAAACCTTTAATTTTCAGACTATAGAAATATATCAAGAAGAATACTGAAAATGACATTGCAAAAGTTGCATTCAAGTCTGTTGAGGGAACCACCTTAAGATGATGCAACCCAAACATGCTCGCAATCAATGGCAGCAAGTCCACAGGTATCACGTCCATTGCATTCATAGCGAATATCCACACAAAGATGGTTATTGCTAGCGGTGTAATTAACTCACTTTTCCCATGGAATGAATCTTTAACCTGCGAATCAACCATGTCCACCACCATTTCTACAAAATTTTGCAGTCCTCCAGGCACACCCGCGGTAGCTTTGCGAGCTGCAAGCCACATTGTACCGAATACAATTAGACCTAAAATTAGCGAAACGAAAATTGTATCAAGATGAAAAGTCCAGAAACCTTCCCCGCTTTGGAGATTGGTCAAATGGTGTTGTATATATTCAGATGTTGTCAAACCTTCAGCGCTCATAATCTTCACACAAAAATTAATGCTGCCCAATAAACTATTAGTGTAGCAAAATACCCCAAAAACAAAGGCATTGCATTCACCTCTTTATACTGCGTAAATACTAAGGAAAATAATAACACTGTAAAGATTAATTTGTATGCCTCGGCACTATAGTGTGCTCTTATTATTTTTTTGACTTCTTCACCTATCGGTGTAGTCATTTTTTTAGCATATACAAAACCAGTCAGAAAACCTATTGCTCCCCCGATTGATGCAGCTATTGCATCTGGATAGCCTGTAACCATCCAATATAGCAAGGCAATTAAGCATGTGACCGTAATTTGAACCAAAATTATGCGGCGTACTGCTTTATTCAACTTTGCCTCTTTTTTTTAACAGAAACATTCTAACCAAGCCCACCCCTTTACGTCAATGATTTATTTCAAACGCACCATAATTGATTCAAGATGATCCAAGCTCGAATATTCAATAACAATCTTACCCATTCCTTTTTTTCCTGCTTTTAATGCAACCTTCGTTCCCATTGACTCGGACAATTCGTCTTCGAGTCGTAAAATATCTTGATCCTTCTTTTTGGGCTCTTTTTCTACATTCTCTTCTAAATTTAATATTTTCTGTACAAGTGATTCAGTTTCTCTTACTGACATTTTTTTTTGTACAATTACGTTAGCCGTTGTTATCTGATCCGCACTTTCCAACGCCAACAATGCCCTTGCATGCCCCATGTCAATCTTACTTTGAATCAACATTGACTGTACTAATTGCGGTAATTTTAGTAAACGTAATAAATTGCTAGTTGCGCTTCGTGATCGTCCTACCGCCTCTGACGCAGTTTGATGCGTCATTTCAAATTCATCAATCAAGCGTTGTATACCTATCGCTTCCTCTAATGGATTTAAATTTTCTCTTTGGATATTTTCAATTAGAGCCATTGCCAGCGCGGCATTATCATCTACAATTCTTACCAACACTGGCACATGTGTTAACCCTGCGATTTTTGCCGCCCTCCATCTTCTTTC
Organism: Burkholderiales bacterium; assembly: GCA_038206935.1. Lineage (GTDB taxonomy): Bacteria > Pseudomonadota > Gammaproteobacteria > Burkholderiales > Gallionellaceae > Gallionella. The sequence continues at coordinate 36,393 of JBBRAJ010000012.1, read as the reverse complement.
ACCGGCAATAATTTCATAACTATCATCCAATAGTTGACGGACTAAAATTGGCTGCATTATTCCTTGCGCCTTAATTGATGCCGCCAATTCAATTAATGATGCCTCATCCATATTTGAACGAGGTTGATATTTACCTGGTTTAAGTAAGGCCAGATTCAGATCACGTAATACCTCATCTTTTTCACTATTTCCGCTTGAGAGCAACGCTTCCAACCCTCTACCTAACCCTTTTTGTGGTTTTGCCATTTTTGATCCTTAAGCAGCCTTTGATTTGGATGTTTTATTCAAAATTTCACCCGCTAAGGCTAAATATGCCTGCGTGCCTTTTGAGCTTTTGTCATGATAAAGGACCGGTATACCATAGCTTGGTGCCTCAGCAAGTCTTACATTACGCGGAATCACTGTTCTATATACTTTATTCCCAAAATGATCTTGGAGTTGGTCTGAAACTTGTTGTGCTAATGAATTTCGAGGATCAAACATTGTTCTCAACAAACCTTCAATTTCTAATACTGGATTTAGATTGGCTCGAACTCTTCTAATCGTATTTACTAAATCGCTTAATCCTTCTAGCGCATAATATTCGCATTGCATTGGAATCATGACGGATTGGGCAGCACATAATCCGTTTAATGTCAGTAAATTAAGTGATGGTGGACAATCTATCAAAATATAATCATATTTATTAGAAATTTGTGCTAACGCGTCTCTTAATCGTATTTCTCTTTGCGTAAAATCAACCATCTCAACTTCTGCGCCAGCCAATTCTCGATTAGCTGGCAGCACATCAAATTTTCCAATTTCAGATTTTTTAATGGCGTCTTCTACTGATTTACTTCCTAGTAATACTTGATATACAGTGATTTCCAAATCACGCTTTTCTAAACCACTCCCCATAGTCGCATTACCCTGAGGATCCATATCAATTAACAGTACCTTTTGTTTAGCGGCTGACAGGCTAGCAGCAAGATTTACGGTAGTAGTAGTTTTACCGACCCCCCCTTTCTGATTTGCTATAGCCATAATTTTTGTCATGGTTTTATCTCGCTCCTTGTTTAGCTATTACCAAACTGCGTGCCGCTGATAAGCCGGGTACCTTAATTTCAATAATATTAATAATTTCGCAATCAGCGGGAATTGTAGCAATTTCCCTTTGCGAGATGCCTTTCATCGCAGCCCAACAACCATTTTTTTGTATTAAATGATTGGTTTTATTTATGAAATCTCCCAACTCTGTAAAAGCTCTTGAGACAATACCATCGAATTTATCTATTCCACCAAACTCCTCAACCCTGCAACAATGTACTTTGACATTATCCAGTCCCAATTCAATTATGGCCTGTTTTACAAAACTAGTTTTCTTACTATTACTATCCAATAGAGTAAATTGCCATGTTGGTTGTGCAATTGCCAAGATCAAACCTGGCAATCCTGCGCCACAACCAACATCCAGCCAACGCCCAGAATAAAGATATGGAAGAATTGATAAGCTATCAAGCAAATGATTTATGACCATTTGTTGCTGGCTTCTTATTGCGGTTAAATTGTAAACCTTATTCCATTTTACAAGTAAGTTCAGGTATTCCAGCATTTTTTGCTGCGCCATATCGCTTATCTGCAAATTCATCTCGACAATTCCGATTCGCAATATTGAAGCCAACTCAGGACTACTATCTAATTTATGTTGCATTACGAAAACCGCGCTTTAGATGAACCAACAATAAGGAAATCGCTGCCGGCGTTATTCCTGATATTCGTGCAGCCTGTCCTAAAGTTTCAGGTTTAAATCGATTCAGCTTTTGTTGGACCTCAATAGATAATCCTCGTACTTCTCGATAATCCAGATTCGTCGGTAATATTAGCGACTCATTCTGCTCACTTTTTAAAATTTCCTCATTTTGTCGCTCTATATATCCATGATACTTAGCCTGAATTTCAATTTGCTCAGATACTTTATTATCATCGACTTTATTTCCTGCTCCTGGCAAACTTAATAAACTTTCATAATTTACATTTGGTCTGCGTAATAATTCGTAAAGCGTATATTCTCGTTCTATATCTTTACCCAACACTCTTACGGCATCTTCAGATGGCAAATCTCTTGGATTTACCCATGTACTTTTCAAACGTTGCTGTTCGTTTCCAATATTCTTGCGTTTATTTTCGAACGCTTCCCATATTTCATCATTTATCAATCCCAAATTTCGTCCAATTTCTGTCAAACGTAAATCTGCATTATCTTCTCTCAACTGTAATCGATATTCAGCCCTACTTGTAAACATACGATAGGGTTCAGATACGCCTTGCGTAATCAGATCATCAACTAGTACACCCAAATATGCTTCATCCCTACGAGGACACCATGGTTCTTTATCTCTAGACCTCAAAGATGCATTTATTCCCGCAAGCAGACCCTGTGCTGCGGCTTCTTCATACCCTGTTGTGCCATTTATTTGTCCTGCAAAGAACAATCCCTGTATTACTTTAGTTTCGAGAGATCTTTTTAGTCCACAAGGATTGAAAAAGTCATATTCAATCGCGTAGCCGGGCCGCAAGATATGCGCATTGTGTAGGCCTTTTATTGATCGTACTAATTCAATTTGTACATCGAAAGGTAAACTAGTAGAAATTCCATTCGGATAAATCTCATGCGTATTTAATCCTTCTGGTTCTAGAAATATTTGATGTGAAGTTTTATCTGCAAATCTTGTTATCTTGTCCTCGATTGAAGGACAGTAACGGGGGCCAGTTCCTTCTATAACACCTGTAAACAAGGGAGACCGATCAAGTCCTGCTCTAATTATTTCATGGGTTTTTTCGCTTGTTTCAGTTATCCAACAAGGGACTTGCAGGGGATGACTTGTTTCTTTGCCAAAAAATGAAAATACTGGAATTGGATTGTCTCCATCCTGCTTTTGTAGGTTTGAATAATCAATTGTTCTCCCATCAATACGTGGTGGCGTTCCTGTTTTTAAACGACCCACTGGCATATTTAAATCACGTAATCGATAAGCTAAACTGATAGACGGGGGGTCACCTGCTCTACCCGCTTGATAGTTTGATTGCCCTACATGTATTAATCCTGCAAGAAAGGTACCAACGGTTAAGACAACATTTCTTGCTCTAAAGCGTAATCCTAGTTGCGTTATCACTCCCGCAACCACATTATTTTCAACTATTAAGTCATCTACGGCCTGTTGAAATAGCCACAATAATTCCTGATTTTCCAAGCGTGATCGAATCGCTTGTTTATACAAAACGCGATCTACTTGTGCTCTTGTTGCACGAACAGCATAACCTTTGCTTGAATTTAGGATACGAAATTGAATACCTGCTTCATCAGTAGCTGCAGCCATTGCACCACCTAAAGCATCAATTTCCCTGACTAGATGACCTTTGCCTATTCCTCCTATTGATGGATTACAAGACATTTGCCCAAGTGTCTCAATATTATGGGTTAGAAGTAATGTTTTACTCCCAGATCTGGCACTAGCCAATGCCGCTTCTGTTCCCGCATGCCCTCCACCTACAACTATTACATCAAATTCATCAGGAAAATTCATTTAACCAATTCGCAAAAATATGAAACCATACAAAAGAAATCAAACAATTAATAATTACGTTTCACGTGGAACACATTAGGATTCAAAATCGCGAATTCAACGACTTGACTATTTTATGTTCAAACTTGAACTATTTACCAATGCAAAACCGACTGAATATTTCGCCTAACAGATCATCCGCTGAGAATTTTCCTGTGATACTACTTAAAGCTAGTTGTGCTAATTTAAGCTCTTCAGCAAACAATTCAGAATAATTAATCAATAATGTAGCTTTATCCAGATGTTCTTTTGATAATCTCAATGCTTGAAGATGGCGCTCACGGGCAATAAAAATACCGCTGTCCTGATTTTTCCATCCAATTATTTCAAGCAATCTCTTTCGAAGAAGATCGATCCCATCACCATTTTTTGCTGATACATATATAGAATTTTCATCTAAATAAGTATCGCCACTTTCTAATAAATCTGATTTGTTATATACCAATAATCGAGGAATTTCAGGGGGAAATTTAGATAAAATTTTATAATCTTCTGAATTACATCCCTGTGTTGCTTCTATCAATAATAAAATTAAATCTGCACGCTGCAAAGTTTTATGAGTACGTTCCATACCCATATTTTCAACTTCATCTTGGGAATCGCGCAAACCAGCAGTATCCATTATATGCAAAGGAACACCATTAATTTGTATTGATTGCCTAATTACATCGCGAGTTGTGCCAGCAATTTCACTTACTAAAGCCACTTCTTCACCTGATAAGCGGTTTAATAAGCTTGATTTTCCAACATTAGGACGTCCTACAAGAGCAACATGAGCCCCTTCACGTAACAAACTTCCCTGTCTAGCCGTTAATAATGTTGATTCCAATTGAAAACGAATAACTTTAAGTAATTCATGTCGCCTTGAAATATCAATAGTTTCAAGTTCTTCTTCAGGAAAGTCCAACATAGCTTCTACTAGCATACGCAATCGTATCAAGTCATCAACTAAACTATTGATTTTAAGTGAAAAATCTCCATTTAGCGAGCGTATTGCACTTCGAGCTGCCTCAGTTGTAGTAGCATCAATGAGATCTGCTACACTCTCAGCTTGAGCCAGATCAAGTTTATTATTCAAAAATGCTCTTTGAGTAAATTCACCTGGCTCAGCCAAACGAATACCCATTGCAAGGCATTGTTGTAATAATAAATTGAGTACAGCAGAACCGCCATGTCCCTGTAACTCAAGAATATCTTCACCGGTATATGAATGTGGAGACGGAAAGTATATTGCTATACCCTGATCAAGTATTTCTCCATTAAAATCCTTAAAACTGGTGTATGTAGCATGCCTAGGTGATGGTATAAAGCCAAGAATTGACTCTGCTACTCTGGTGACATGCTTACCTGAAATGCGAACAACGCCAACACTCCCTCTGCCCACTGCAGTGGCAATCGCAGCAATTGAATCAGCGTTTTGGCGTAACAACCTCAACCTCTATACTGCGAGTTATATACCATTGTTGCGCAATGGATAAGACGTTGTTAACAATTGAATATAAAACCAAACCTGCTGGAAAAAAGAAAAAAACAACGCTAAATGCTATAGGCATAATTTGCATTAATTTAGCCTGAATGGGATCTGGCGGTACAGGATTCAATTTAGACTGAAGGAACATGCTTGCCCCCATAATTACTGGCAATATGTAATAAGGATCAGATGATGAAAGATCCGTAATCCAACCGAAAAATGGTGAGTAACGCATTTCAACGCTGGCTAGAATTGACCAATACAATGCAATAAATACTGGTATTTGAATCAATACAGGAAGACATCCACCAAGTGGATTAATCTTTTCAGTCTTATAAAGATCCATCATGGCAGTATTTAAACGCTCGCGATCTTTTCCATATTGCTGCTTAAGTTTTTCGAGTTTTGGAGCAACAACTCTCATTTTAGCCATCGAACGATAGCTAGCTGCAGATAAAGGAAAAAAGATCAACTTAATGAGTACCGTCAAAATAATAATTGCAATGCCCCAATTTAAAACTATTCCATGTATTAGCGTTAATAACCAAAATAATGGATTTGCAATTATTGTTAGCCAGCCATAATCAACTGATAAACCTAATCCTGGAGCTATGCTATCAAGATCAGATTTAGCTGGACCAGCATATAGAGGTACTTCAATTTGGGCTGTTTCCCCAGCCTTAATTTCTGAAATAGGTATAACCATTCCAACTGAATACAGTCCATTGTCTAATAGGCGAGAAAAATATTCACGCTTTACATTATCCTTAGGAATCCAAGCTGCAACAAAATAATGCTGCAACATACCAATCCAGCCGTTATCTGTTTCTTTTGGATATTCAGTTTTATTACTGTCAATATCAGAAAATTTAATTTTATGAAATTTTTCTTGTTCAGTGTAAACAGCTGGTCCAGTATAGGTAGGTAGCATTTTGGATCCGCCGCTAGGTTCCTTACCATCACGAATAAGCTGGAAATATGCTGAAGAATTAATCGGTTGATCAGAATTATTATTAATTTTATATGCAACACCAATTACATAACTTCCTTTTATAAAGGTAAATATCTTTTCTACATTTATGCCATTGTCACCGTGACTTATAAGAGTCACAGTAACTTTATTTGAAGTAGGATCTAAACGATAAAAACTCTTTGTACTTGAATATAAAGTATTGTGGTTTGGTACATTTTTACCAAGTAAGCCAGATTGTGCAATGTAATCGTGTGTTTCTTTACCACGATTGAAAAGAGTAAAATTTTTATTTTTGTCTAATGCATCAGGTTGTTTTAGAAAATCCAGTTTCTGAATATCACCACCCAGCGTGTTAATTTCTGCATCCAGAATATCTGTAGAAACTTTTATTACTACACCTGTCTGTAAAATTTGTTCAGCTTGTTGAATTTCATCATTTTTAATTACTTTTTCTGCAGCTTTAATACTTGCGCTTGGTAAATCTGATTTAGATTTTGCAGTTTGCTGTATTGCATCAGGATGCTGATAACGTTGCCAACCATCCCATACCATAATTAATGAGAAGGAAAAAATAAGAAAAAGGAAAAGTCTCTGAAAATCCATGATGGTTTCTTTAATTTAATTATGGAGCTGGATCATATCCACCTGGATGCCATGGATTACAACGTGCGATACGCCTCAAGCTTAACCAAACACCTTTTATAACTCCATGTTTGATAATAGTTTCACATGCGTAATGAGAGCAACTAGGAACAAAACGACAAGATGGAGGCGAAAGTGGACTAATAAAATATTGATAAAAACGAATTAATTTGATCAATAATTTGCGCATCTAGATGCTACCAGTGAAAAAAGTTCATTTAATTCATTTCGATGTAAATTAAAATCATTACATTTAGCTTTACGCGTCATTACAATAATATCAATACTAGAATGTTTTATAGAATGATTACGGAATATATCTCTAACTATACGTTTCACTCTATTTCTATCAACTGATCTTGGAAATAATTTTTTGGAAACAACTATTCCAAGCCTAGCATTACCAAATAAATTATTTGTTACAAAAACCCTGAAATATTTATTTGATACAAATAGTGACTTTAAACACTTAGTATAGCCTTCGCTACGCGGTATTTTTTGCGCAGCGGAAAAGCTATTATGCAATTTATACAGCCAATTTCGCACGACCTTTTGCACGACGCGCACGAATTACTGCTCTACCACCGCGTGTTTTCATGCGAACTAAAAAGCCATGTGTACGTTTTCTTTTCGTAACTGATGGTTGATATGTACGTTTCATTTAAAAATATCCTTGAGAAGTCATAAAACGCAGTATTACAATGCGTTAGTAGAAATGTGTCAAGTTAAATTTAATATATTGATTGTGGATAAGTTTTAACATGAACTGTAGAATGTCCATCTAAATACAATTCATCAAACTTAAATACGTCTATATGCAAGAAAAAGTCTTTTGGGATAAATGTCTACAATACTTTGAAGAGAAGCTCCCTTCACAACAATTTAACTCTTGGATTAAACCTTTAACGTTAACTGATGATAATGGAGTTATGGTCGTAACAGCTCCAAATACATTCACATTGAAAGTTATTCAGGATCGTTTTTTTTCAGAAATTCGTAATCTAGCAGAGCAAAATTATAAACAGATACCTCAATTTGAATTTCGAGTATCAAAAACTAATCAATCAACAGTTGAATCCACCGAAATATCTGTTGTTCATGAAAATAAAAAAAGTACGGTTGAAATTAAACCTAAAGTAGAGACAACTTTTCGAGGTTACGGAAAAATAAATCAAAATCTTACTTTTGACAACTTTGTCATCGGTAAAGCAAATCAACTAGCTTTTGCAGCTGCAAGCCAGGTAGCTGAATTACCAGGAGTTTCATATAACCCATTATTTATTTATGGCGGAGTTGGTTTAGGAAAAACACATTTAGCACAGGCAATAGGTAATCAAATTGTATTAAATAAACCAAATACTAAAATTTGTTATATGCACGCTGAACGTTTTATTTCTGATGTAGTTCGTGCCTACCAAACTAATAAATTTGAAGAATTTAAGCAATATTATCATTCACTTGACGTACTTCTTATAGATGATATTCAATTCTTTTCTGGTAAAGCCAAAACGCAAGAGGAATTTTTTTATGCTTTTAATGTATTAGTTGACTCACATAAACAAATCATTATAACGAGTGATACATTTCCTAAAGAGTTAACGGGATTAGAAAATCGTTTGGTTTCACGATTTGGATGGGGATTAACTATTGGTATAGAACCACCCGAATTGGAAATGCGAGTTGCAATACTATTAAAAAAAGCATCAATTAATGGATATATTCTCGATGATGCTGTTGCATTCTTTATTGCAAAGCATGTTAATTCAAATGTACGAGAACTTGAGGGGGCATTAAAACGAGTAGAAGCTTATTCAAGATTTCATAAACATGCAATTTCTGTCGATATTGCAAAAGAAGCATTGAAAGACATATTAATTTCACAAAACAGACAAATTTCAGCTGATAACATACAAAAAACTGTTTCAGATTATTACCGTATCAAATTAGTTGATTTGCTTTCAAAAAAACGTACAAGAAATCTTACAAGACCTCGACATATTGCGATGAGTTTAACTAGAGAGTTAACTACAATGAGTTTACCGGAAATTGGTTCTTCCTTTGGCGGAAAGGATCATTCAACAGTAATTCATGCTTGCCAAGCAATAAAAGAACTTCGAGCAATTGATACAAGTATAGATGCAGATTACAAAATACTACTTCAAACACTAACTGGATAATGTCTTAACAAATTGTTTGAAATATGTTGATAACTAAACAATTTTATTATCTGGGTATACTTATTCACATTTCTTAACATTTTGTACTTATACATATGAGCATAGTTTAATTTTTATATTATCTTGTTTGTAAAGGATATTTATTTGTATTCACAGTATTTGTAAGCTTTATTATTATTATTAATTTATTTATATATATATTATTAATTAAAACTCTTTGAGCAATTTAATATATATAAATTCAAAATCCACTCTCAGGAAATTAATTATGTTCATTGAAAATATTAGTAAGGAAGATTTGCTTAAACCATTACAAAACGTAATTGGTATTGTTGAACGTAAGCAAACCATGCCAATTTTGTCTAATGTACTTATTGAAAAAAACAATGATGAATTACGATTTACTTCAACTGATTTAGAGATACAAATAACAACATCTATAAAAATTTCATCTAGTATGGATGAGGAAATAGCATTTACTGTTGCTGGTAAAAAATTCTATGAAATTTTACGTGTGCTTCCAGAACATGAAAAAATTTCAATTGATCTTAACGAAAATAAAACTAGTATTAAATCTGGAAAAAGTAAATTTAACTTACAAACCTTACCTGCCCAAGACTTTCCAAAATTAAAAATTCAATTGGATAATAGTAAGCGGATAAGACTAAACCAAGCTATATTTAAAAAACTACTTCACTCTGTTCAATTTGCGATGGCACAACAAGATGTCCGTTATTATTTGAATGGATTATTACTTGTTCTAAATCAATCTAAATTATCTGTTGTCGCAACAGATGGTCACAGATTAGCTTATAACTCTATGGAACTAGCTGAAGATAATGAGAAATTTGAAGTCATAATACCTCGTAAGGCTATTATAGAAATTACCAAATTATTGGTTGAAAGTGATACAGAAGAAGTTGAATTAGTATTTTCAACATTACAATTAAAGGCAATTTTTTCTGAAGTTGAATTAACTACAAAATTGATTGAAGGTAAATTTCCAGATTATCAAAGAGTTATTCCGAATTATACAAATCATTTAGCAATTAACAGATTGCTAATTCAACAAGCTATGCAAAGAGCAGCAATATTATCCAATGAAAAATTCAGAGGTGTTAGGTTTGTTCTTAGTGATAACAATCTTAATATTGTTAGTAGTAATAGTGAACAAGAAGAAGCCCAGATTGAGGTAGAAACTGAATACCATGGTGAAGCAATAGATATTGGTTTTAATGTAACTTATCTATTAGATGGACTTAACAGTATTTCAAGTGAACAAGCTGTTTTTTCATTTGGCAATCCAAATAGTAGTATTTTAATCACTTCCCCTGAAGAAATAGATTTTCGATATGTTGTTATGCCAATGAGAATTTAATTGCAGATTGTTCAAAATAATAAAATGTTTCACGTGAAACAAATCAAAATCAGGAAAAACCTATGAGTGAATATAATTCCAGCAGCATAAAGGTTCTTAAGGGCTTAGAAGCGGTACGCAAACGTCCAGGAATGTATATAGGTGATACTAATGACGGTACTGGTTTACATCATATGGTGTTTGAGGCCGTGGATAACGCAGTTGATGAAGCGTTGGCAGGCCATTGCAATGAAATAAATGTGATTATTTATTGCGATAATTCAATAAGTGTTAGTGATAATGGTAGAGGAATACCAACTGATATACATCATGAGGAAAATAGATCTGCAGCAGAAGTAATTATGACTGTTTTGCATGCTGGTGGAAAATTTGATAGTAATTCATATAAAGTATCAGGTGGTCTGCATGGTGTAGGAGTATCAGTTGTAAATGCTTTATCTGAATGGCTGAAATTAACCATTTACAGAGATGGCAAAGAACATTTTATAGAATTCAATCATGGGGAACCTGTTGCACCTTTATCAGTTGTAGGTGAATCTAAAAAGAAAGGAACACTAGTACACTTTCTTGCAGCAACAGAAACCTTTGGAGTAATTGAATATCATTTTGATATTCTAGCAAAACGATTAAGAGAACTTTCATTTTTAAACAATGGAGTAAATATTTCCTTGATTGATCATCGCACTGGTAAAGAAGAAAATTTTTCTTTTAGTGGAGGGATACAAGGCTTTGTGCAATACATGAATCGAAACAAATCAGCATTACATCCTACAGTTTTTTATGCAATTGGAGAAAAGGAAGGTATTACTGCTGAAATAGCTATGCAATGGAATGATTCATATCAAGAAAATGTTCAATGTTTTACCAATAATATCCCTCAAAGAGATGGAGGTACGCATTTGACTGCAATGCGTGCTGCAATGACTAGAACGTTAAATCAATATATCGAAACTGAACAATTAGCAAAAAAAGCTAAAGTTGATACTACTGGTGATGACATGCGTGAAGGACTAACGGCTGTATTATCAGTAAAGTTGCCAGATCCTAAATTCTCATCACAAACAAAAGATAAACTAGTTTCGTCCGAAGTCAGACCAGTAATTGAAGAATTAATTGGTCAACAAATGAGTGCTTTTCTTTTAGAAAAACCAAATGATGCAAAAATTATTGTTGGGAAAATAATTGAAGCAGCTAGAGCAAGGGAAGCAGCTAGAAAGGCCCGAGATTTAACGCGTCGTAAAGGTGTACTGGATGGAATGGGACTACCCGGAAAATTAGCAGATTGTCAGGAAAAAGATCCAGCCATGTCGGAACTGTATCTGGTAGAGGGTGATTCTGCTGGTGGTTCGGCAAAACAAGGTAGAGATAGAAAATTTCAAGCTATTTTGCCTTTGAAAGGGAAAATTCTTAATGTTGAAAAAGCAAGATTTGAAAAATTAATTGGTTCTCAGGAGATTGCGACACTAATTACTGTTCTGGGTACTGGAATAGGAAAAGATGAATATAATCCAGATAAGCTTCGATATCATCGAATAATTATTATGACGGATGCTGATGTTGATGGATCACATATACGTACTTTATTACTAACATTTTTTTACAGACAAATGCCTGAATTAGTGGAGCGTGGGCATATATACATTGCTCAACCACCTCTATATAAAATTAAGCAGGGTAAAGAAGAAAAATATTTAAAAGATGATCAGGAACTAAAAATTTACATGCTTAAATCAGCATTAAATAATACTTCTCTGTATTCATCAGCGAATACACAGCCCATTAAAGAGGGTGCTTTGGAAGAAATGGCAAAACAATATTTCTTAGCTGAGACAATTATTGATCGACTTTCAAATTTTATAGCGCCAGAAGCAAGTCATGCACTGCTAAATTTGCCCCCACTTTCATTAAAGACTCAAGATCAAGCAGAAGTAAGCGCTAAATTACTAGAAACAGCAACTCACAAAGCAATTAAAGTAATGGTAGAAAAAGATGAAAATGACGATTACAGATTGCGAATGGAAAAAAATTCATATGGAAATTATTCAATAAGTTATTTAGATAATGATTTCCTGCATGGCGGGGATTACGTACAAATACGTAAAACAGCCGAAGTATTAAATGGATTAATTACGCCAAGTTCCTATGTAATTCGCGGAGAACAAAAATATAGTGTTACTAGCTTCAAACAGGCAATGGAATGGTTACTCAATGAAGCTAAGCGCGGCGTAAGTATTCAGCGATATAAGGGTTTGGGTGAAATGAACCCTGAACAACTATGGGAAACTACTATGTTTGTTAAAAATCGCATATTGTTGAAAGTTAGAATTGAAGACGCAATTACAGCTGATGAAATATTTACAACACTTATGGGTGATTTAGTGGAACCAAGGCGAGCTTTCATTGAAAAAAATGCTTTGGGTGTAAAAAATCTAGATGTATAACTCAACATATATTTCTATCATCAATTTGAACAAATTGAAATAAAAATATATTTGATTAAGTGTTGCTCAACAATCTTATGAAGTATTTAAGACAACCCCCGAAATACTTTTTAAATTGTTTATAAATCGGAGTATGTAATTGGCAACAGTAAATAATATTTCCGAAAAATGGGTTTTGGTAATTGATGATATGGAAGGCATGCGTTCTCAATTGCGCATGTCTCTTTCCAGTTCTGGCTTTGCAAAACTACACGTAGTTTCAAATATCAGAGAAGCACTTGAACGTCTTAAAACAAATAATTACGACGTTATTCTTTGTGATTATGCACTCGGCGATAGTACTGATGGACAACAGTTTCTTGAATATTTAAGAACGAATGATTTGATTCATAGAAATACTATTTTTGTAATGATTACGGCAGAACAAGCTTATACCAAAGTTGTAGCTGCTTCAGAATGTGCGCCAGATGCATATTTGTTAAAGCCATTTACTGCGGCCCAATTCAATGCTCGCCTTGAAACCTTGCTAAAAAGACAAGAATATTTTGTACCGATTGATCAAGCATCTGACAAAAAAAATTGGACAAAAGTAGTAGCGGAGTGTGACAAATTACTATTACTAAAAGATAAATATTATTTCGATTTATGTAAAATTAAAGGCTCTGCGCTGATGCGGGATAATAAAGTACAACAGGCAGCGGATTTATATTATGAAGTATTAGCAATCCGCCCACTGGCATGGGCCAAATTAGGATTGGCAAGAGCATTATCAAATTTAGGTAATAAAATTGAAGCCAATAAATTGGCAAATGAAATATTAGTTGAAACGCCGCATTTTATGGCTGCTTATGACTTCTTAGGCAAAATTTTAGTTGAAACTGGTGATAAAAAAGGAGCAGTCGAAGTATTAAAAAAAGCGAGAGAAATAGCACCAGGTACGATAAGTCGAATACGTCAATTAAGTACATTAGCAGTAGAAACCGGACAACCAGAAATAGCTGAAAATGTGATGCGTGAAACATTAATTAAGCATCGCCATTCCCCAGTAAGGAAAGCAACCGATTACGCTGTATTGTCTAAAGCATTGGTTGTACAAAAAAAATTTCAGGATGCATTAATAGTAGTTCAAGATGGAAAAAAAAGTTTTGTAGATAACAATAGTAATGTTGTTTTGTCTGTTGCGGAGAGTAATGCACACCATGCAGCAGGAAATACAGAATTAGCACTAAGTTCTGTTGATAACATACTTAAAGAAGGAAATTTATCTGATTTTTCATCTGAAGCATTAGTCGCATTAGCAGAAAATTGTTTTACTCTTGGTAAAAATGAAGAAGCAACAAAAATTTTGCATCATGCAGTACAAAGTAACCATGAAGACAATGAAATCAAGGCAAAAGCACAAGCTGTAATGGTTGCTGCGGGTAAAAATACAGATGAAGCAAAAGCTTTGATTGATGCAAGTGCGAGAGAAATAGTATTGCTTAATAATGAAGGTGTTCGTAAAGCACAGGCAGGCCAACTGAATGAGGCAATACAAATGCTCACTCAGGCAGCAGATAAACTACCAAATAATCAACAAATAGTTGGAAATGCAGCATTAGTGCTAGCGCTTGATTTGGTACGGAATGGCAGAGATTCGAAAAAATTAGTTGATTGTTTGAATTATCGTGAAATATTGATGAAAAAATCATTAAATCATCCAAAACTTGAACAAATTGATAATTTACTAAAGCAATTAAAGCATACCTAAAAATTAAACTAACAGGATAATTCTGTGAATGATCTCTATTCTGCAGTAATGCATGATATAAAAAATCAATTAGCCGAGCTGACAATACGGTTAAGAAAAAGAGGTGATGCTCAACAAGAATCTGAAATTGCAGTAAATATTACTCGCAAATTATCAGAAATGCTGTTGTTACATAGGGAAGATGCCGAATTATTGTGGGTCAATTCGGATACAGTTAATCCAAGAGACTTTCTAGAAATACTTGCTGCAGAATATAAGGAATTATTTCCACAAATATCAATAATGGTAGTATCAGATCAAGCACCTGATTATGCTTTTTTTGATGATTCGTTAGTAAGACTTGCATTTGGAAATGCATTACATAATGCATGCAGAAATGCAAAGTCAGAAATAACGCTTTCTGCATATCAATTTAATAATATGTTGGCTTTGGAAGTATTGGATGACGGAAATGGTTTCCCGGAAAATATTCTAAATTTAGAAGGAAAATTACCTGGAGCAGCTAGTCAAACGGGTACAGGACTCGGAATATATCTGGCGAGAAAAATAGCTGAATTGCACCAATTAAAAGGTCAAACAGGATATATAGAATTAAAAAATATTCCTGGCGCGTGTTTCAGGATGATGCTTCCATAAGTTTTTATGATTCAAATAATGTAATTTCCTTTTTGCATTCAGTCCAGGGAGCAACTTTAAATAAGAGCAACATACCTGGTACGGCAAGTAATGCACAGAGCAGAAAAAATCCAGTCCAACCCATAATTTCAACTAGCCAACCCGTCGCAGCATTGGCAAAAGTACGAGGAATGGCCATTAGGCTGGTAAAGAGTGCAAACTGAGTTGCTGTATAAGCGGGGTGAGTAGTACGAGCAATAAACGCAACGAAAGCAACAGTACCCAAACCTACACCTAGTGCTTCAAGTCCGATAACTACGGCTAATTGTGTAAGTTCCACAGTACCGACTTCGCTGTGATATCCAAATGTTGCGAGCCAAGCAAATCCGAAGATTGATAAAAATTGTACTATTCCAAATAACCATAAAGCACGATTGATACCAATCTTAACCATCAAGAGACCGCCTAACATACCTCCGATAACAGAAGGCCATAATCCAGCATTTTTAGCAATTATTCCAATTTCCGACTTTGAATATCCCATATCTAAATAAAAAGGGGTAGCTAAAGCGGTACACATACTGTCGCCAAGTTTATAGAAGAGTAAAAAAGCAAGTATTAACAATGCACTATTCCATCCTTGACGGTTTATGAATTCATGAAATGGTTCGATTACAGCATCACGGAGCGTTTTTGGCACAATTGCAATATGAGGTTCAGTTACCAGCAATGTCATTGCAATACCAGGGAGCATAAATAAAGATGTAATAATAAATACTTGATCCCAAGGCAGGAAATCAGCAAGTATCAGTGACAATGAGCCAGGTATAAGTCCAGCAATACGGTAAGCATTAACATGAACTGCATTGCCTAAACCCAGTTCAGAATCAGCTAATAATTCCCGACGATAGGCATCCAGTACGATATCCTGTGTGGCAGAAAGAACAGCCAATAAAGTCGCCATCCAAGCGATAGTTGCAAGATCACTATTTGGTGAAAAGCCCCCCATAAAGGCAATAGCAGCTAATAGACCCAACTGAGTCAACACCATCCAGCCGCGTCGTCTTCCCAATACGGGCAAAGCATAGCGGTCTAAAAAAGGGGACCAGATAAATTTCCATGTATATGGAAATTGAATAAGGGCAAATAATCCTATGGTTTTTAAATCAACGTGCTCACTACGTAGCCATGCAGGTAAAAGATTGAAAAGTAGATACAACGGTAATCCGGACGTAAAGCCGGTGAATATGCATATAAGCATACGCCGTGTAAATAGTTGTTGCAAGACAGACATAAAATCCTTCAATTTAAGGAAAGTAGCTAATAACAGAGAAATGTAACAAACTGCTAAGTAGTAAGATAATGCTTCTTAAATACAGCGAATTTTTTGGCGTTTATGAAAAAATATAAATCAAGGCTATTAGAAATTAGGTTTCATCTGGCATCAAATACCACGTTGAAAACGATAAACTGCCGTACTACCAAATAAGTTAGGTAAAAAACTAACTTCACGACCGCCGGTAATGACACTACGTTGAGTAATGCTGACACAATACTTACGGCAAAAATCCTCGAAGTCGTTTAGGGTGCAAAGATGTACATTTGGAGTGTCATACCATTGATAGGGTAAATCACGTGATACCGGCATTTTTCCGAGAAGTACATCAAGACGATTATTCCAGTAACCAAAATTGGGAAAACTGACGATACCTTGACGGCCAACCCGAAGCATTTCCTTGATTAACGCTTCAGTATGACGTGTAGCTTGAAGGGTTTGAGATAAAATTACAAAATCAAAAGCATCGCTCTCAAAATCAGCCAATCCGGATTCAAGATCATTTTGAATTACATTTACGCCATTAGCGATACAGGAGACGATGTCCAGATCACTGATTTCGACGCCATAACCCCGCACGGCACGCGCCTCTCTTAAATAGCGTAATAGACTACCATCACCACACCCGAGATCAAGAACAGACGCACCACTTGGTATCCATGCAGCAATAGCAGCAAAGTCGGGACGCTCATCTGCAAGTTGAATTAATACACGGCTCATAGGCATACCTCACGGCTGACATTAACTAAATAGGCACGCATTACATCAAAATAGTGTGGGTGTTCCATTAAAAAGGAATCATGACCGTGCGTCGAACTAATTTCTGCATAACTAACATTCAGCCTGTTGTGCAGTAAAGGTTTGACTATCTCGCGTGAACGTAATGGTGAAAAACGCCAGTCAGTAGTGAATGAAATGACCAAAAAATCTGATTTTGCCTTTGAAAATGCTTTATTTAAATCCCCTCCGTAAGAAAACGAAGGGTCAAAGTAATCAAGTGCTTTGGTCATCATTAAATAGGTGTTGGCATCAAAATAAGCCGCAAATTTATCACCCTGATAACGTAAATAGGATTCGATCTGAAACTCTATTCCGTAACCGTAATTAAATTGTTCCGTACGTAACTGACGACCAAATTTATCGGCCATTGCATCGTCAGACAAATAAGTAATATGTCCCAACATTCTAGCCAGACGTAAGCCACGTTTTGGAACAACCCCATGCTGGTAATAATCACCATTATGAAAATCAGGGTCAGTCAGAATGGCATTGCGCGCAACATCATTGAATGCAATGTTTTGTGCGGTTAAACGTGGTGCGCTTGCAATTGCCAATACATGAGCTACACGGTCAGGGTAAGCCAGTGACCATTGCAAAGCCTGCATGCCGCCAAGACTACCACCGATTACAGCAGCAAATTTTTTGATGCCAAGTCGATCAGCAAGACGTGCTTGCGATTCAACCCAATCTTCGACTGTAACCAGAGGAAACTTTGAGCCATAAGGACGACCCGTTTCAGGATTGATGGATGAAGGGCCGGTGGAACCGTGACAACCGCCCAAATTATTGAGTCCAATAACAAAAAAAAGGTCAGTGTTGATAGGTTTACCTGGACCGACCATATTATCCCACCAACCGATATTTTTAGTGTCGTCAGCGTAAAATCCCGCTACGTGGTGATGACCGGAAAGTGCATGGCAAATCAATATAGCATTGGACTTAGAAGCATTAAGCTTGCCATATGTTTCGTAAACTAATTCATAGCTAGATAATACTGCACCGCTATGAAAAGTAAGTGGAATGTCAAATTTAGCACTGCGCGCAGAAACTATGCCAATAGAATCACTTACTACAGAACAATTCTTAGTAGAACTATTCCCAGAGTTATTCCCAAAACTTTTCAAAGAACCCCCCAAAGAAAAACCCGCTTAGCTTTTGCTAAAACGGGTTGCCACGCTTTAGCTGGAATTTTTAACGTGCCCCGCAAGCTGATGTCAAATCGGCACATGACGAAGTTTCCGTGTTTTGTGGCTGCATGTCAATATTTTAGATTATCGAATATTATTCAGTAAGATTAACTAATACTACGGAACATAAAACGCAAAAAAGAATCGGAAAAAACATGGTGAATACCAATAATAGATTTTGTGATGAGAAAAACTAGCATGTTATCGAACACAGAAGTCAATATAGGATAATCTGCGGGACAAATTCACAAATATGCGCAAATTTAAAATGACCGAAAAGAACAGCTAATAATATGAAAAAAATTCCATTGTGGATCCAGATAACATTTGTAACGGCTTTACTCAATACCGCTTCGGCCGCGATGCCGCTACAACCCATACCACCTCAACCAACGGCAGCACATCTTTCAGCGGAAGTATTGACCCGCTTTCATTACAAACACGAAAAACTGGACGATTCAACTTCAGCGAAAATATTCGATAACTACCTGAAATCATTAGATGCAGACAAATTATTTTTTTTGCAAACTGATATAGATCAGATTGAAAAAGCTCGCAATCATTTTGACGATGCAATTCTCGGCGAAAATCTTGAGATTCCGTTCGTTATTTTTAATTTATATGTGCAACGTGCAACGGAACGTTTAAATTATGCTCGATCACTGTTAAATAAGCGTTTTGATTTCACTCTTCACGAAAACTATCAATTCCAACGTAAAAGTACATCATGGTCAAAATCGACAAATGAAATAAACGAATTGTGGCGTAAGCGAGTAAAAAATGATTGGCTGAGACTCAAGTTGGCCGGTAAGAATGATAAAACCATTAGAGAAACACTGGACAAGCGTTATGGTAACTCTCAAACTAGCTTGAAAAAATTAAAGAGTGATGATGTTTTTCAGGACTTTATGAATGCATATACGACAGCAATAGATCCGCACACCAGTTATTTTGGAATTCGTGCTTCAGAAGACTTTGATATTTCGATGAAATTATCTTTAGTTGGCATTGGTGCAGTACTTCAGGAAAAAGATGAGTACACAACAATAAGGGAATTGGTAGCTGGCGGTCCGGCCGCAATGTCGGGTCAATTGAAAACAGGAGATCGTATTGTTGGAGTCGGTCAAGGAATAACAGGGCGAATAGTTGATGTGATGGGGTTGCGATTGGATGATACGGTAGCCATGATACGGGGCACCGAAGATACGGTAGTAGTTTTAGATATTTTGCCCGCCGAGGTTGACACAGATGGTAAACACAGGCGGATTTCACTTATCAGAAAAAAAATCAGTCTTGAAAAGCAGGCCGCAAAAAAATCGATAATCGAAGTAAAGGACGGCAGTAAGATAAGACGTATAGGTGTAATTGCATTGCCAGGTTTTTATCAGGATTTTGCCGCACGTCAAAAAGGCGATAAAAACTTCAGAAGTGCAGCGCGTGATGTCGCTAATTTATTGAATGAACTAAAACACGATAGTGTAGAAAGCGTGTTGATAGATTTACGCAACAATGGTGGTGGGTCACTGGATGAGGCTATTGAGCTAACAGGATTGTTTATTGATAAGGGGCCTGTAGTTCAACAACGGAATTCAAGCGGAAAAATTACCATTGAAAGTGATGAAAATGCCGGAGTGGCATGGGAAGGCCCGCTGGGAGTATTGATAAATCGAGGCTCGGCATCTGCGTCTGAAATTTTTGCGGCTGCAATTCAAGATTATGGCCGAGGTCTGGTCATCGGTGAAACGAGTTTTGGCAAGGGTACTGTGCAATCTGTTATCAATCTGGATGAGCTGGTGAAGAATTCCAGATCAGAGTATGGAGAACTTAAAATGACTACGGCACAGTTTTTCCGTATCAATGGGGGAACAACCCAGCTACGCGGAGTAATACCGGACATTAGCCAGCCAACTATGACGGATATGGAAAACTTCGGTGAGTCAAGTTATGAAAATGCGTTACCCTGGACCCAAATTAAGGCGGCAGACTATAAGCCAGCAGGAAAAATGACAAATATCCTGCCAAAATTACGAGTAAGTCACGAACAACGCATAAACACAGACCGTGAATTTAAATATATGTTGGAAGACATTAGTGAATTTAACCTCAAGCGAAAAAACAATAGTATTTCGTTGAATGAAGTTGAACGTATTAAGGAACGCAAAGCGCAAGAGGCGAGAATAAAGTTGCGCGAAAAAAATGCAGACGTATCAGTTGCAAAAAGAAATGCACTATTACGCGATGATGGACTGCAAGCCAGTGAGCGGACAATTTATGCGGACATAGCTATCGAAAAGGCGCGTAAGGAAGCTAGAGACATACTGTTGGATGAAGCTGTACATATTTTGAGCGATGCCGTTGGCCTGCTGAAAGGAAATCCACGTATTACAGCCAGTCTGGATTCACTTCAATAGGGTATTATTGGCACCGCCCGTCTTGACAGAGACGAGGAAATTATTTGGTTAAACACAGGAATCAATTATGACTACCGGCATCTCCACTTTTCTGCCCGCATTACTAGGAGGACTCCTTATCGGGCTTAGCGCCACAATACTGCTTTGGCTGAATGGCAGATTGGCAGGCATCAGTGGCATCATGTGGAAGCTATTTTTCAATAAGCGAGGTGATACTGCGTGGCGTATATTGTTTCTGGGGGGGGTAGTGGGCGGTGCCGCGCTGTATTACGGAATATATGGCGGCGCACCGTTGCCAAGGGAAACATTTCCAGTCAGCTTGTTAATAATTTCCGGATTCTTGGTCGGATTTGGAACATCCTTGGGTAACGGCTGTACCAGCGGACACGGTGTATGTGGCTTGGGCAGATTATCGTTGCGTTCATTGATTGCAACACTGCTCTTTCTGATAGTTGCGATTATTACTACCTTTGTGGTTCGTCATGTGATGGGGGTGTTGTAATGATGCGCGATTTGACAAGTTTGTTGGCAGGCTTGATGTTTGGATTCGGTTTGGCGCTGTCAGGCATGACAAATCCTTTAAAGGTATTGAACTTTCTAGATTTCTTCGGAACGTGGGATGCCAGCCTATTGTTTGTACTGGGTGGGGCAGTTGGAGTAACGGTCATCAGTTTTCGTTTTGTTTTACGCAGGGAAAAACCCTTATTTGCTGAGCACTTTTTTATTACCCGCGAGATAAAAATTGATCGCCCACTATTGATCGGATCAGCTTTGTTTGGTATTGGTTGGGGAATCAGTGGTTATTGCCCTGGGCCGGCAATTGCCTTGTTAGCGGCACCCAACTGGGAGCTATGGGCTTTTTTGCCCGCCGCAATGGCGGGAGCATATGTTGAGAAGTATTTGGCAGACCGGACACCAGCAATGCAATTACAATCGGTTCCCGTTGTAGCAGAGGTGGAAGAAGACTCTAATGAAGGATCCTGCGGATAGTCTTTATCGTTTATGCAATATCGGCGGTTTATGTTGAAAATAACTGTAGCAATTACGACCCCGACCTTTTGATATATACATAGCCTGATCTGCATTTTTCAACAACATATCCAGATCTTTCCCATCTTCCGGGCAAAGGGTGATACCGATGCTGGCAGATGACTCGACAGTAATACCGCACAGCAAATAGGGTTCGGAGAGTTTTTGGATGATGTTACCGACTACCTTGTCTACATGGCTCTTATCTACAATACGCGAAAGTATTACTGTAAATTCATCCCCACCCAGACGCGCAACCGTATCGGATTCGCGCACACATGAATTGATACGGAATGCCGATTCAATTAATAACGCATCTCCAATATCATGCCCCAGGCTGTCATTAATTTCCTTGAATTTATCAAGATCTATGAACATCAGTGCCATGGAAAGACGAGCTCGAGCCGCCTTTTTAATTTCCTGATCAAGTCGGTCGCGGAACAGCCTGCGGTTAGGTAGTCCGGTAAGAGAATCAAAGTTGGCATGATTCCATATTAATTCATCGTTACGTTTTTTCTCAGTGATATCGGAAAAGAAAGCAATGTGTTTTGCAATCGTACCGTCCGAATTAAAAAGAGCATTAAGCGTCAGCCATTCGGCGTATAACTCTCCGTCCTTGCGTCGATTCCAAACTTCACCTTGCCAATATCCAATGGATGATAGAGATTGCCACATATCCCGATAGAATGACTTATCGTGTCGACCGGAACCCAGAATGCTGGGATTTTTGCCTGCAACCTCATCAAGCGTATATCCGGTAATTTGGGTAAAGGCAGAATTGATATTGATGATGTGATTGTTAGCATCGCTGATCATCATTGCTTCACTGCTGGACTCAAAAATTGTTGCAGCGAGACGTAGTTTTTCTTCATCCTGTTTACGTTCAGTAATATCGCGCCCGAGCACAACCAGCCCATGCCGACTGCCATCATCGTTGTATAACGGAATTTTGTAGGTATCAAATACCCTTTGTCCGCCTTCCGGTAACGGAATAACCTCCTCCATACGCGACAGATGCTGTGATTGCCAAGCTATTTCATCTGAACTTAGGCATTCCATAAACGAGGTGCGGTAGATAGGATGCGTTTGCTCGGCGAGCTGAAGGTCGGATTTTCCCTGATAATTACTGGCGTCAAGATGGAACAATTTTAGGCCGCTGTCATTTGTCATTAACCAGTGTCCTTCGCCATCCTTGAAGCAGATGAAGTCCGGACTGGCGTTGATTAGTGTGTTCAGGATGCGCTCCGTGCGTTGCAACGCGCGGTAGTACTGGTTGATTTTACGATGTGAAAGGCGCAGTTCAAATTGGGTGATGACATGATTGGAAAGCGCTTTCAATGCGAGTAATTGTTCTTCGCTTAACTCCCGTGGTACCTTGTCAATGACGCAGATGGTACCCAACGGATAACCATCCGTAGTAATAAGCGGGACGCCGGCATAAAAACGAATTTTGGGTTCATCGGTTACCAGCGGGTTGTCGAAGAAACGCTCGTCTTTCAGCGCATCATGAACGACCAGGACTTCCTTCTGCAATATAGTGTGGGCGCAGAATGCCAGATTACGTGTGGTTTCTTTTGCATCTAATCCAGTAATAGCCTTGAACCATTGTCTGTCTTGATCTACAAGGCTAATTGCTGAAATGGGAGTTTTACAGATAGATGAGGCTAGTTGAACCATACCATCGAATTCAGCTTCCGGTTCGGTATCCAGAATGTTGTAATTCCTGAGCGCTTCAAGACGCTCGGATTCATTTTCTGGTAACGATGCGGTCTTCATGACTTACTCCTGCCTTTTTCTGGTCAACTTGAAAAGCATGACCACAAGGCATTTTACTCGCAGCCCGTATATAAGCAAGGTTTATGAAAAACCTGACAAAATATTAGATAGGACAGGCTAGCTGTTTAATTTATAGAGTAATTCGCGAATCTTGAGTGGATCATCAGTACGCAGGATTTTTTGGGTAAGCAAGGTAATTTCCGGCAGACTGGTGGTTAATATTCGTTGCTTAATCGTCGGCACCTGTGCCGAGAACATCGAGAATTGGCGCAAACCGAAACCTAGCAGCAGGCGCGTATAGATAACCTCACCGGCCATTTCGCCACATACAGAGATTGGCACATCCAGCTTGTTGCAGGTGCCTATGACATGAGCAAGTAATTGTAGAACGGCTGGATGCAGGGGATCGTATAGATGCGCAACTTCTTCGTCGGTTCGGTCGATGGCCAGAGTATATTGAATCAGGTCATTGGTGCCGATAGAAAGGAAGTCAAGGCGTTTGGCGAAGACGTTTAACGCGAGTGCCGCAGCAGGAATTTCAATCATACCGCCAATTTTTACATCCCGATCAAAAGGAATGCCTTCTGCATCCAGCCTTTGCTTAGTGGCTTCGATAAATTGTAACGTCTGGTTTAATTCTGCCGCGCAGGACAACATCGGGATCAATATTTTGATATTGCCGTAGTGCGTAGCTCGCAGCAACGCCCGTAATTGGGTACGAAACAACTGCGGTTCAGCCAGACAAAGACGAATTGCACGTAAACCCAATGCAGGATTATTGGCGACCCTTTCTGCGCCCTTGATCTGTTTGTCGGCACCGAGATCGAAGGTACGAATGGTAACGGGTTGGCCTTTCATGCCGGAAGCCGCTGCTCGATAGGCCTCGAATTGCTCTTCCTCGTCAGGTAGTTGATCACGGTTGAGAAAAAGAAATTCGCTACGGAACAGGCCGACACCCGTGGCACCATTTTCCTTTACATCGGTGATGTCTTCAGGCTTTTCGATATTGGCATGCAACTCGATGAGTGTGCCGTCCAATGTATTGGCACGCGCGGTGCGCAATCTTTTGAGTTTTTGGCGCTCAAGTGACCACTCACTTTGCAGCAGCTTGTACTCAGCGAGTATACCCCTGCCTGGGTTAATGATTAGGATACCCTGCTCACCATCCAGTATCAGTAGGTCGTCTTCTTGAATCAGTTCACGAGCATGATGCAGACCAACTGCGCAAGGAGTATTCAGGCTGCGGGCAATAATAGCGGTGTGTGAAGTCGCACTACCAACATCGGTGACAAATGCGGCATATTGCTGAGGCTTGAACTGAATCAAATCCGCAGGACTCAGATCATGAGCGACCAGTATCGTTTCGATAGCCTGACGCATGGGGGTCGGATTATGGCCGGGTTGACCGGAAAGCTGCTTTAGCAAACGCTCGGCAACCTGTTTTACATCGGTCTGGCGCTCTCGTAAATAGGCGTCATCGAATTCATCGAACTGAGCAACCAGTTCATCCATTTGTACCTTGATAGCCCACTCGGCATTGCAGTGTTCACGTTCAATCATTTCTCTGGGGCCGACGCTCAGCAGCGGATCATCCAGTATCATCTGATGCAATTCGAGAAAAGCATCAAACTCTGCGGCAGCATAGTTCGGACGATTGCTGCGTAAACTGGATAACTCATTTCGAGTAGCTTGCAAGGCGTTATCGAAACGCGAAATTTCCTCTTCGATAAAGCGTTTAGGCAATGCGTAATGTGCGACTTCCAACGAGCTGTGTGACAGCAGATGCGCATAACCAATCGCAATCCCGCTTGAAACAGCAATGCCATGTAGCGTAAAACTCATTCGCCTTCCCCGAAATAATCATTAATCAGATTCAGAATGGCGCGCATTGCGTCCTCTTCATCTGCCCCTGTTGTTTCAATCGTAATCGTTGTGCCTTTAGACGCCGCCAGCATCATTACTCCCATGATGCTCTTGGCGTTAACCCGGCGATGGTTACGCGACAGCATTACTTCGCATTGGAAGCGAGATGCCGTTTGGGTAAGTTTGGCGGAAGCGCGCGCATGCAGGCCGAGCTTATTGATAATCAGTGCATCTTGTTGCATGTTAGTGCTCCATGTGGACGATACATTCACGTCCGCCTAAAATTGCAATTTCTGCCAGTTCCGACAGGGTATTATTTGACGAACAGACCGTACGCAACAACATGGGCAAGTTTACGCCAGCTACCCCTTCCACGCGTTCTGCGTGACAGAGTCGTCGTCCTATATTGCTGGGTGTGGCACCAAATACGTCGGCGAGTATCAGTACCCCGCTGCCATTGTCCAATTCCTTAATGAGTTCTTCGCCCTCGACCAGCTTGTGTTGCGGATCTTCATCTGCCCATACCGATAGCACTCTGAGATTTCGAGGCATATCGCCCAGTACATGCTTGACGCAATCAGCCAGACATTCGCCCAGTCCGTTATGCGTTACCAATAAGATTCCGACCAATTAAATTACTCCCGTCAAATACGCCAGCAATAGTGCCGCCCCCAGTAATACTATCCATCCGAAACGTGTAAAAAGACCTATTACCTCGGCACTCTCTCTATCGGCCTGTTGTTCTTCAGCAACAATTTTGCCGATTTTTTTCAACGCATTAACGCCGGCAGCGCGGCGTATTTTGTGGTCGATGATGTCGTGATCGCTCATGATTCAACTGCCCGTGAAATATATTTACCCTGAATTCGATTGCGCGGAGTTATTTATCAGGCTCATATTTATCTGGCTCAATTTCCAGACTAATGTTCTTGTCTGTGAATTCTAGCCGTTTCTGTAATGAGTTGGTGATATGAATATGCCCCTGACCATCAATCAGCATTGCTTCATTTATTCCCATCGTTGAGGCCGCAGCTTGCCATCCGTTTAAGCCCGCTATAAATAACGGCTTGGAATTTACATCTGATAATACACCCGCACGGGGCCCGCGCATCAGCAAAGTTACGGCTTGAATCCCCTGAGTCGGATAGCCATTGCGTGGATCGATCAAATGACAATATCGCTTATCATCCAGCATGAAAAAACGCTGATAATCGCCGGATGTACCAATCGCTTCCCCGTCACGCAGTTCCATTGATGCCAGTGCGCCGGGTTTGCGCGGATGCTGGATGCCGATGCGCCATGCACGTTTGCCATGCTGGCCCAATGCCATGATATTGCCGCCGATATTGATCAGTGCGTTCTTCACGCCGCGACTCCGCAATAACTCTGCAGCTCGATCCAGCGCATAACCCTTGGCATATCCGCCCAGATCAATCTGAACAGATTTATTCCGGCTACTCACTAATATCCCATTGGCTGCGGCAGTAAGCGTGACATCGCTCATCTGTGGATTATTTGTTACCCACTGTGCAATCAATTTTTCGTCCGGCTGTGCCGCCTTGAATTCATCCGCATGAAACCCCCACAACTGCACCAGACCGCCTATGGCCGGATTAAACAAGCCCTGAGACTGTTGTGATAAATGTGCCGCATCCCGCAACATTTCAGCTAACTCAGGAGTAATAACACTGCCCTGCCCTTTTGCAAAAGCGGCATTCATTTTGCTCAGCTCACCCGGTTGCCACGCATGCAGGCTGTTATGCAAACGTTGAAACTCCTGCATAACCACCGTCACTGCTTGCCTTGCTTGTGACTCTTCTTCACCGTAAATACTGACTTCTACTAGGGTGCCGAACACATAGCCCTGCTCCTGATACAAAGGTTCCTTGCCACACGCCGACAACAGAAAAAGGGAACACAACACCAAGGCCAGTTTCGCGGTCAGTTTTTTAAAGATGCGCCCCAAAAGCACCGTCATTCCCGCGAAAGCGGGAATCCAGCCGGTTGAATAACTCCCACGCAGTGGGACAACATGATTTTGTCCGCTACGCGGGATATTTAAATAGCTGGATTCCCGCTTTCGCGGGAATGACGTATTCTCGACTTGGTGCATTATGAATTGGGTTTCCATGTGCCACGCCCGAGAATGGCCTCTATGCGCCTTTGCAATCCCCAACAGAATTCGTCGAGATTATTTTCTGACCAAACAATAAAGTTGTACTGGCGAATATCGAAATGCAGCTTATCTTCGGCTAGCATGTCTTCACGGCAAGTCCAAATGACGGGCAAGCCTAGACCTTGCGCAAAGCCAGCCTCAAAGTAGACACCACCACGAACTCCATTATCGCCGTGAGTGAAGTCGGCAATGACAAAGCGACTACGGCGAATGTCTGCAAAAATCTCATCGTCGATACGATTAACGTGTTCTTTCTTATCAATTCTAAGAGGTTGATAACCTGAGCTGACAATGGCGGGTTCAATAGCCTTATCCCATAAATGGCTCACACTGCCATCAAACCACATCGCACAAAAACCAATCTGACTTTCAGAATTCTTGTTTAATTGCGAAAGATAATCATAGCCCTTTGCAGTAAGGCTCACTCCATTTCCATCATGCTTTACCAAAGCATCAGATTCAGCACTGCTAATGAGAAAGTTAATTTCACGGTCGTCCAAACACCAACTTGCCGAAACAAGGCTTTGAAACACTGGTTTACTTATTTCAAATTTCTTCCCAAGGCTTTCGGAGTGTTTATTTAAATATTCGAGAAATTTTCGTTTTCTCTCTTCATAGCTAGGGGTAGACAGTTTGAGTAGCCGCTCTGCTGTTACCGTAGAAATAAGTTCATTCTGATGTTCACTAATCCAGCCGCTGGCATTGGCAACCAATCGATCACTAACAGCCAATGGGGCTTGTAAATTTACTGCGGCAGTTCTTGAGATTTTATAGTTTCCGCATCTAGGACAGTTTACATGCCACCCATCCAAGCCATTCGGACTGGATGTCTGTGCCTCATGTTGGCAGATCGGACAGTTCATTATTCCTGCCCTTCCAGCTCCAACGACGCTGCCAATAATGCCAGCCTAGCCACTACACCATAGGCATAAAAACGATTCGGTGTGTCGTCCGGGGCGCGGTCAGGATTGGGTAGTGTGCAACTGGTGTCAAATGCCAGAGGGACAAAGTGCATGCCGGGTGCGTTGAGATTTTCGTCTACGCCGCGTCCGGTGTGTACGCGATAAAAACCGCCGACGACAGAGTGATCGATCATGTATACCACCGGTTCAGCCACGGCTTCATTGATGTTTTCGAAGGTATAAACACCTTCCTGAACCAGTACGTCTGAGACGGCAACACCTTCTTTGACCACGGCCATCTTGTTGCGTTGCTTGCGATTCAGTCCGGTGATATCGGAAGCGTCCTTTACTGTCATGATGCCCATGCCATAGGTTCCGGCATCGGCTTTTACAATGACAAACGGGTCACTTTTTACGCCATACTCAGCATATTTTAGGCGCATCTTTTGCAGGATGCTGTCCACCTGTGAAGCCAAACATTCTTCGCCGATACGCTCCTGAAAGTTTACCTGACTACAGGTAGAAAAATACGGATTGATCAGCCAAGGGTCTATACCGAGCAGGTTTGAAAATTCATTGGCAACCTGATCATAAGCTGAAAAGTGCTTGGACTTGCGTCGTGTATGCCAACCGGCTGAAAGAGGCGGAAAAATATCCTGTTCTAGTTTTTTCAGTATATCCGGCACTCCTGACGACAGATCGTTATTGAGCAATATGACGCAGGGATCAAAGCCGTCTACGTTTAGACGGTTACCGATTCTGCTTAGCGGTTCGAGCGTTAACGAGCTGCCGTTGGGTAACTGAATTTCTGTTGCGGTGGTGATTTCTGGAAGTAGGCTCCCTACCCTTACCAGCATGCCTGCCTGACGCAAAATGGTGACTATCTGCGATACGTTCTGTAAATAGAACAAATTGCGTGTGTGATTTTCCGGGATCAGCAACACACCGCGCGCTTCCGGGCAAATTTTTTCGACCGCACTTTGCATCGCCTGCACACACAGGGGCAGGAAATCCGGATTGAGGTTGTTAAATCCGCCAGGAAATAGATTGGTATCCACTGGTGCCAGTTTGAATCCGCTGTTGCGTAAATCCACCGAGGCATAGAACGGTACGGCGTGCTCGTGCCACTGGGTACGAAACCAATGTTCGATAGTTGGTAACGCGGTAAGAAACTTACGCTCCAGATCAAGCAGAGGGCCATTAAGTGCAGTAGTCAGGTGAGGAACCATGGAAATATGCGAGTTATTGAACTGCATACATTCTAGCCTATCGTCCTGAATTGTGTCGCTTGTGAAAAAATCTGCTTTTTCTTAGCCTAATCAACCCGTCCTGAAACTTTTTGTTCCGGCATAGTGGCTCCAAAGTGTTAAAATCGCGCTCCAGAATTTTTCAAGATCGAGTTTTTCATGCTCTCAACAGCAAATATCACCATGCAATTCGGGGCCAAGCCCCTGTTCGAAAATGTATCCGTTAAATTTGGCGACGGCAATCGCTATGGTCTGATCGGCGCAAACGGTTGTGGTAAGTCTACCTTCATGAAGATATTGGGGCGCGACCTTGAGCAGACCTCCGGCGAAGTGATGCTGGACAAGAGCGAGCGTCTGGGTAAATTGCGTCAGGATCAATTTGCTTATGAAGACAATCGCGTGCTCGATGTTGTGCTGATGGGCCATGCCGAAATGTGGGAAGCGATGTCCGAGCGTGACGCGATTTACGCGAATCCGGATGCGAGTGAAGAAGATTATATGCATGCCGCTGACCTGGAGGCTACCTTTGCCGAGTACGACGGTTACACCGCCGAAGCGCGAGCCGGAGAATTGTTGCTAGGTCTGGGTATTGCCATAGAACTGCATCAAGGCCCGATGAGTGCTGTCGCTCCCGGTTTCAAGCTGCGTGTATTGCTGGCGCAGGCTTTGTTTTCTAATCCAGACATTCTGTTGCTGGATGAGCCTACCAATAATCTGGATATCAACACTATTCGCTGGCTGGAAAACATTCTCAATGCGCGCACCTGTACGATGGTCATCATCTCGCATGATCGTCACTTCCTGAACAGCGTATGTACCCATATGTCCGATCTGGACTATGGCAAGATCACCACTTACCCGGGCAACTACGATGACTACATGCTGGCATCCACTCAGGCGCGTGAACAACAGTCTGCTGATAATGCCAAGGCCAAAGAGAAAGTTGCCGAACTGAAGGCCTTCGTTGCACGCTTTTCGGCGAATGCGTCAAAAGCCAAACAGGCGACTTCCCGCGCGCGTCAGATTGACAAGATCAAGATTGAAGACATTAAGCCGTCCAGCCGCCAATATCCGTTTATCCGATTCGAATATGACGAGCGTGAAAAATTGCATCGTACTGCCGTGGAAGTGCAAAACCTGTCTAAGGGATACGACAAGATGCTGTTTTCAAACGTTAACTTCCGTATTGATGCGGGCGAAAAGGTTGCTATTATCGGGCCAAACGGCATTGGTAAAACCACACTGCTACGCTGTCTGGCAGGGGATCTGCAACCCGACTACGGTCTTATCAAGTGGACAGAAAAAGCCAAGCTGGGTTATTACGCTCAGGATCATGCCTCCGAATTTGCTGAAGACAAGTTGATGATGGACTGGATGATCGATTGTCGCGGTCCGCATGATGATGATCAGGTTGTACGCGCTACGCTGGGCCGATTGCTGTTTTCCGGTGACGAAGCTAAAAAGAGTGTAAAGGTATTATCCGGCGGCGAGAAAGGCCGCATGATGTTTGGCAAGCTGATGTTGAAAAAGCCGAACGTACTGTTGATGGACGAACCGACCAATCACATGGATATGGAATCTATTGAGTCGCTCAATACTGCGTTGGATTTGTTCAAGGGCACACTGATTTTCGTCAGCCATGACCGTGAATTTGTCAGTTCGCTGGCTACCCGCATTATCGAGATTTCTTCCAAGGGGGTAACCGATTATCACGGTACCTATGAAGAATATCTGCGCGATCAGGAAGCTGGCGCTTAACGAATTTCATCGGGTCTGCGCCGGATATAAAATATGACAGCGTCATCGGGTGTAATCGGCGTATTCGATTCAGGCGTTGGTGGCTTGTCGGTATTGCAACATATTCGCCGCCGGCTGCCCGATGAACGGCTGATCTATATCGCCGATTCCGCTCATGTTCCCTATGGTGATAAATCTCCGTCCTATATTGAGCAACGTTCGTTGCGGCTTACTCAATACCTGATCGAACAGGGGGCGGATGCTATTGTTATCGCCTGTAACACCGCTACCGCTGCCGCAGCCGCGACATTGCGCAGTCACTTCAACATTCCTATCATCGGTATGGAACCCGCTGTCAAACCTGCCGTAGCCGCCACGCGTAGCGGGGTAATTGGTGTACTGGCAACCATAGGGACGCTGGAAAGCGCACGTTTTGCGGCGTTGCTGGAACGTTATGCGGGAAACGTCGAGATTATCACTCAGGGTTGTCCCGGCTTGGTTGAGTTGGTGGAGCAAGGCGAGTTACAGGGGGCAAATGCGCGCAAGCTGATTGAGCTCTATACCTTGCCATTGCTGGAACGCGGCGCGGATACGTTGATACTGGGGTGTACCCATTATCCTTTTCTGGCACCGCTGATAAAAGAAGTGACTGGAGAAAGCGTGGTATTGATCGACACGGGTGAAGCGGTCGCGCGACATTTGCAATATCGTATTGAGTCCGAATTGCCGGGGCGCAATATCTGTACTCGACACACAGTCGGGGATGAGCAATCGGTCCGGGCGCAGTTCCTTACCAGCGGAAATGCCTCGCAGGCAACGCACATTATGTCAGTACTATGGGGCGCAGAATTGACCGTATATCCCTTACCGACGGAATATTCATAACCCCTGTTTTCCTCTCTAAAATATTGCCTAATAATTTTTTGTGGGTATTTTTTCGGAGAATAAAATGTGATAAATTCTTGCCGGGCTGAATTTCTCACCCTCATCGATAAACCAACCTGGAGGAAACCTGAAATGGGTATTGATTTCTTAATTTATGTTGCCGTTCTCGCTGTCGTTATCGGCGGCGTTGCGTCATTTATTGCCTACAACGGCCTTAAAAAATAAGCTACCAGCGAGCTTGGTTCCTGACGGATCAAGCTCGTTTCCTGATTAATTGCCCTCTTTCATCTGCGTCCCTTTTGTACCGGCTAGGTACAAATTTTCTGTTTCACGGTTTTCTTGCCTTGGTATGCGATAATTCGCCGCTGCGACCTTCTATGATGTCTGATAGATAACAATCCCGGATTAAAATCAAAACGATGGTAAAACTTTTTTTCAAAACACTGCGCCTGATATTGACTCCATTCATGTTGTTATGGGCAAAACTGGCAACTCCCAAAGGCATTTCACGTTCACCGGAAGTGCAGCAGAAAGTAGATCGTGAGTGTACCCGGTTAGCGCTTTACAATTTCAAGACCTGTCCGTTTTGCATAAAGGTACGTCACGAGATGGCCCGATTGTCCTTGCCTGTTGAATTACGCGATGCGCAGTACGATTCCAAACATCGGGTCGATTTGGAGCAAGGTGGCGGAAAGGTTCAGACTCCCTGCCTGCAAATTGTTGATGAGCAAGGTAATGTTCAGTGGATGTATGAATCCGGCGAAATCATCCAATATTTGCAACAGCGTTTCGCCTGAAGGCTTGTTGGGTAATTATTCCGCTTCGTGCGGCTCACTACAGGAGTTATGTATGGCTATTGATACACAAATTCAGGGCAACTCGGCACGGATAATTGTTCCCAACTTCTTTGATTCATCTATCTATCAGAGCTTCAAACGTGCCACGACAACATTAATGGAAAATCCCGAGGTGCAATCCATCGCGGTAGACCTGAGCATGACGGAGTATCTGGACAGTTCCGCGATAGGTATATTGGCGCTGTTGGCAGAAAACGCCAAATACGCTAAAAAGCCTGCCCGGTTAATCTGTATTCCGGGGCGTGTGCTGGATATTTTGAATATTGCGCATATGAGCAGCCTGTTCGAGATTGAGCTTGCGCCGGGCTGAAGCCATATCGGAAACTATATGAGCAATCCCCATCGTTATACCCTCACCATATCCTGTCCCGATCGCACCGGTATCATCGCGGCGGTAAGCGGCTTCATCGCACAACAGGGAGGTTTCATCATCGAGGCGAGTTACCATACCGAACAGGATGCGCAACATTTCTTCATGCGTCAGGAGATACGCGCCGATTCATTGCCATTTGGCGCGGACGAATTCTGTCGCCGCTTTGCACCGTTGGCGGAAGAGTTCGAGATGCGCTGGCAGCTTGCCGATACCGCAAACAAAAAACGATTGGTAATACTGGTCAGTCGTCAGGATCATTGTCTGGATGACCTGCTCTATCGTTGGCGCAGCGGCGAGTTGCAGGTGGATATACCCTGCGTGATCTCGAATCATGAAGACTTGCGCAGTTTCGTCGAATGGCACGGCATCCCGTTCATTGGCCTGGATATGAAAACCGACAGGGCCGCTGCATTTGAGCAGATTGCCGAACTTTTTGAGCTGCATCGCGGCGACACCATGGTGCTGGCGCGCTTCATGCAGATATTGCCGCCCATCCTCTGCCAGCGCTTTCCGGGACGCATCATCAACATTCATCACAGCTTTTTGCCCTCATTCGTCGGCGCAAAACCTTATCATCAGGCTCATCAGCGCGGTGTAAAGCTGATTGGCGCGACCTGTCATTATGTGACCGACGAACTGGATGCCGGGCCTATTATCGAACAGGATACGGTGCGTATCGACCACGGCGACACGGTTGATGATCTGGTGCGCTACGGGCGCGACATCGAAAAAACCGTGCTGGCGCGCGGCCTTCGCTACCATGTCGAAGATCGTGTGCTGGTATGTGGCAATAAGACCATTGTCTTCAAATAAGCTGAACTTTCCCGATAGCAATTGTCGGATACCCTGTTCAATTCTGTAAATCTAATGAATGGCCGCTATCCCGACTCACATAGGAAATTATTCCATCGTCAAACTACTGGGCGAAGGTGCGACTTCCAATGTGTATCACGCCCAGCGCATCGGCTCACTGGCCTCGGTCGCAATCAAGCAACTGCGTAAAGGTCGCCAATCCGAAATCTACCAGACCATGTTCGTTACCGAGGTGGAACTGGGACACAAGCTTAAGCACAAAAATATAGTCCGGGTACTCGATGCCGATCTTCAGGAAGAAAGCGGTGCCTATCTGGTCATGGAATACATCAATGGCGTATCGCTGGACACTCACGAACGTGAAGACAATCTGCTGCCTATCCAGACCGTGCTATCGGTGATCGAACAGGTTGCCGGCGCATTGCGCTATGCGTCTGATCTGGGCATCGTGCATCGCGATGTCAAACCGGGCAACATCATCATGATGTCCGACGGTGTCGCCAAACTGGCCGATTTCGGCTGCGCAATTCCGGTCAGTGAAATGGGCGCGGTGGTCGCAGGCAGCCTAGCCTACATGTCGCCGGAACAACTCGAAGGCGAGGCATTGGATCAGCGTGCCGACATCTACGCACTCGGTGCGGTGATTTATCGCCTGCTAACCGGCAAAAACACCTTCGATGCCGACAACAATTTCGACGCGCAAATCGCCGTGCTTAACTACCCGATCATTCCGATAGAAACCTACCGCAAACAACTGCCCCCGGAACTGATCGCCGTCATCAACCGCGCACTGGAAAAAGATCGCGACCTGCGCTATCGCAACTGGGACGAATTCATCCGCGACTTCGGCAACGCCGCCCACCAGATCCGCATGTCCGACTACGACCTCGACCTGTATCGCGGCTTCAGTATGTCCACCCAGTCAGTGCTATCCCGCTTCATGTCCGCCGACCAGGAATTCGCCCGCAGCCGTTTTTCCCGAAGCGAGTTTTCGCGGAGTGGGTTTTCTAGAAGTACTATGCCGGAGTCGTATGGGGTGTAGGGCGGTCGGATTTTAGCTCGGCAAAGGTATAGCTCTGCTGATGAACGCTAGGGTTAAACTCGGCATTTTTTGATCCAGTCATCTACGTCGTTTAACAGCGCCCGGATTTAATGCAGTGCTCTTAAGGCCGCATCAGGTTCTTTTTCAACAATGGTCAACAAGGCGGCTGCAGCACCAGAAGGGGTGCGGCGGTTCTGCTCCCAATTTTGAAGGGTTGCCAATTTAACGCCTATTAATTGAGCAAACTCGCTCTGGCTCAATCCAATTTTAGTGCGTATTGATTTTGCATCCGGCGCATGCATTTCTGTCACTCGACTTGGCGTAAGCTCATTGTGGCGAATAGCCGCTGCTTCTTTCAGGCTTTGTTTCAAATCATCAAATAATGTATCGTCCATCGTTATAACTCCTTCACAAGTTTTTGCAGTACAGCCGTTTCTTTATCCGTCAGATTGTCTTTCGTGCTTTTCGGATAAGCAACTAGGAACAGTATTTGTTCATCAAGCCTTTTCAGGAATATCCGCTCCAAAGATTTGAATGTGCAATAAAAAAAGGGCACCTTACGGTGCCCTTTGAACAGAGCCGGGGAGCTCTGGGAGGAAGAGGATAAATCTCTATAGGTCTTACAGGTTGTAAGCCCGTTCGCCGTGTGCTGTAGTATCCAGACCTTCGCGTTCGTCCTCGGCTGTGACGCGCAGGCCGATGGTCAGGTCAACGATCTTGTAGCAGATGAATGCCACCACACCCGACCAGATTACGGTAGTCAGTACGGCTTGTGCCTGTATCCACACTTGGCTGCTGATGGTGGTATCAACGATGGTGTTGTTCACGTAATCGACGATACCGGTACCGCCCATGCTCCAGGTATTGAACACACCGGTCAGCAACGCACCCAGAATACCGCCCACACCGTGAATACCGAACACGTCCAGC
>JBBRAJ010000011.1:0-108714 GCA_038206935.1 Burkholderiales bacterium | reverse complement strand
ATCGGTTCCATGCGCTTGACCATGGCCTGTTTTGCACGTCTTTTGGCTTCACCCATTGGGTGATTCTCCTTATTCGCCGGTATCTCAATAATGGCGTACTTTAGCGCATGGGGTTGGGGTGTCAACTGCCGGAAGCAGGATTAACGGCTGGCTCATGGGTTCCCTTCAAGCCCTCCGATGTTGTCACCCTATGGGAGAAGGCAGGGGAGAAGCAGGACAGCCAACTACAAAGCCTGATTATGTTGGGAGCGTACACAGGCGCACGGATAGCCGAGCTATGCGCCATCAAGGTTGCCGATGTGTCGGACTCTTCATTCCATATCATTGAGGCCAAGACGGGCGCAGGGGTGCGGGAAGTACCTATTCACTCTTCAATCAAGGAGTTGGTGGATAAACTGAAGGCGGAATCCGTAGATGGCTACCTGCTCTCGGGGCTTACCTTCAACAAGTACGGGGACAGGTCAAATGCTATAGGGAAGCGCTTCGGGATTCTCAAGACTGACCTGAAATACAGCGGCGGTCATGTGTTCCACTCAATCAGGAAAACCCTTACCACGTTGCTTGAAAATGCTGGAGTGAGTGAGAACCTAGCGGCTGACATAGTAGGCCATGAGAAGCCGAGGATCACCTACGGGCTGTACTCAGGGGGCGCATCGCTGGAGGTCAAGTGGGAGGCGCTGGAGCGTGTTAAGTACCCGTTTTGATTGTACGGGGGCGTACTGAATTTATTTTGTTGATTTATTAATCGGCTGAACTGGCGGCTTTGCAGCAGGTTTGACGGTAGGCATGGGAGTTTTGGTTGTTACAGTAACAAAGGCTCTATCCATGGCGACACCGGATGTCCTATCTGTGATGGTTGGTTTATTCGGTTGGCTCATGCTGTTCCTCAAAAATATAGAAGTTCTCAAAATAATGCCTCGCCTCTACGGTCGCCTCAGTTAATAGGCTTTCATCGGTAGGTATGTCAATTGTACCTAGATTTTTTCTAAACGAAACCCTGATTTGTTCCTTAATGTTCATGTGCAGAATGTGTATTTCTTCAATAGTTAATATACCTTCTGCAATATTAAACCAGTGATTTTCCATTGATAAGCATATACTTTCCAGCTCTCCAGAAAGGCTGCTCAGCGCTTTCATTCGTTTTGAATAGGGCAAATAACTCTTGATAGCTGTGAAAACTTGGGAGGTGGCAATAATTAAAGCCCATGCAAATTCGTATTGCTTCCATATAGCCCAACCACCAATACTGACGCTTGATGCAACAGCGAGAAACATATTAATCCACCTGTCTATGCGGACGGTTTTTTCATAGTATCTTCCCGCATATATCGTGTGAATTTTTAGCTGGTCTAACTCGCGCCAGAATTTCTCTTGATAGTTTTTACTCATGCGTTCTTTGTAATTTGTGAGTTTAGTTTGTGTAGTGTACCTCAACACCTCAAGTATCCGCGTGGTCAACATAGAGGA
The DNA here is from genome assembly GCA_038206935.1 of Burkholderiales bacterium. Lineage (GTDB taxonomy): Bacteria > Pseudomonadota > Gammaproteobacteria > Burkholderiales > Gallionellaceae > Gallionella. The sequence goes on along the minus strand of JBBRAJ010000011.1, from coordinate 107,247 downwards.
TGCACCGTGGTTCGTGGCAATTGATGTGTGCAAGGCTTTAGGTATGGAAGTGGACAGGCGCGGTGTTCACTCCTACCTGTACAACATCGACAATAGCGAGAAGCAGATAATGACCCGCCAAAGTACCCCCGCCTTGTTCGGGGGTGTTCGTGGTGGTGGTAAAGCAACTGTTGTTTCTGAGTCTGGGTTGTACAAGTTAATCATGCGCACTGACCGCCCAGAAGCCAAAGGTTTCCAAGATTGGGTCACTAAGGTTGTCCTCCCAGCAATTCGCAAGGATGGCGGGTATGTCATGGGGGAATTAATTACTTGTCACAAGAGCCTTAAGGTCACACAATGGTGACTTGTCACAATCATTTATTGAGGTTTACCATGTCAGCAGATACCGCAAAGCCAGCCACAGTACAGCCCATGACCCCAGCACAGCGCCAGAGAGTCAGCAGGGAAGCCCGTAGGAAGCAACGGTTCAACGATTGCCCAGCAAAGCAAGTAAGCATGATGCTATCGGCAGAAGCCACACAGGCACTAGAGCAGCTTTCGTATTCACGGAAGTTGACCCAAAAGGAAATCATTGAGGGATTACTTATTGAAGCCTATGCGAATCATAAACGTGACAAGTCATCACCCTAAATAATTTCAACAAGAATTTCCGAGGGGTGTCCTTTAAGATCAAGGAGGCGCTTACCCCCCGTTACCCCCCTCTGTTTGCCTATGACTGGGCTGTGATGAGTTTCTATGCCTTACCTTGTGTACCGGGGCATTCTTTCGGGGTATCCGGTGGGGTGGCCTTTCAGTTATCAATGGGTTGTCAATACTCAGTGACTTGCACAATTGATAGTGTAATCAATAACCTATTCAAACAATAAAGCTTGCGTGACTTGTCACTATCATTTATAGTGCCGCTTCTTTCAACCACACAGAGGCAGCAGACCATGACCATCAACCCGACCCTAGAACTCTCAAGCGATCATATCTATATCAACCTCTTCGGGTATGAGCTGTGGTGGTCGTGGACTGATAAGACATACGCTTTCAACAAACCCCAATAACCCCAGCCACCGCACCCCATAGGAACCCAATAGAGCCGCCTTGTGCGGCCTTTCTTTTGCCTGTGAGCCTGACCCCTGCCCCATTCCGGCGTACCGTTTAACCACCGTTTTAGACCGCATAAACAGGTACACTTAAACTGTATTCTTAAACGTGGTATTGACAATGATACAACGTACCGAGATAATACACCCCTATTTTGAGCAATCATCAACAGGGGAATCAGCATGGCAACCTTCGCATACCTTCGAGTTAGTACCAACGATCAGACCACCGAGCAGCAGCTACACGCCATCACCCAAGCTGGCTATGTTGTAGGGGATAGGCTGGTGTACACAGAGCAGGGAATTTCAGGGAAGATACCAGCGATGCAGCGGGAGCAGTTCAAGAGGTTAAGCGATCAGATCACCTCAGGGGATTCCTTAATAGTTGCCAAGCTTGACAGGCTGGGACGTGACACCATGGATGTAATAACCACCATTGAAACCCTGATTGCCCGAGGTGTGTCCGTGGTTGTGCTGGGGCTGGGTGTGCTGGATAGTTCCCCAACTTCAAGATTAACCCTAACCATGTTGGCAGCTATTAGCCAGTTTGAGCGGGAGCTTATCGGGGAACGTACCAAGGCGGCATTGGCAATGAAGAAGGCAAACGGGGTGCAACTGGGCAGACCAAAGAAGATCAATAATGAAGAACTCAAGGCCAAGGCTCAGGCGCTGCTTGATGCTGGTACACCTTGGAGGAAGACGGCGGCACAGCTTGACATCTCCCTGTCTACCCTGCAACGAATGATGAAGTAGAGCCTCCCCTCAAATTGAGCAAGTAAGCCGCGCCTCTGTAGCCCAATAACCACGGAGCTTACGTGTTGGGGGGGTTATAGTGAGGGCCAAATATAGGATACCTATAGTATTCCTATAGTATGCTTGAGATTGCCAAGTAGATTCCTTGTGGTTGATTACCTCCAATAATTAAACCAGCCAAGGAAGAAACTAAAGGCGCACCGAGTGTTAGCCTTTCAGCAGTACCCCGGCAACTCCCCCGCATTCCTTAGGTAGCGTCCTTGATGGGGTGCATCTGTCCTTTTTCATTGATGGTATTCAAGCTAATGAAATCAGCTACAGGGCAGCATTGAGGCACACAGTCGGAAGCCTTTAGGGATCACTTACATTCAACAGACTGGCAGCACAATGTATACCTCTGATAGTGTTTATCTTGATGGGTAATCAAGCCTAGGCACAGCCAATAGGCCACGATAGGCCACCAGTCGGAACACCTCAAAGCACAGCCAATAGAAGCACCGACTGTCAGCCTATCGTAGTTCAATCGTCAGCATCATCAACATAGTACCCAGCAGCGTCAGCAGCCCAGAGACTCACACGGAACACCTCAAAGAATCAGCCAACAGGATAAACCGTGTGAGCAGCCACAATTCACAATCAACAAGGACAAATACAATGAATGATGACAAACTAACAAACCTATATTACTGGGTGCGCACTATCGGTGCAGCCATGAACGCCTTCCAATGGAACCCCAGCGAACAACACAAAGCCGCATTGCTGGCAATACTCAAGGAGTACCAGATGGCAGCCTCTCAGGGCTTGCCAATTAGCAGGGGACTACCCGCACCACTAGAACCAGCTTACAGCCTATCCGATTACTACAGGCGCGAACTGGGGGAAGCACTGATTCAGTTCAAGGTTAGGCCGGAAGATGGCTATGGGATGCTGGATTACCTGATGGATGGATACATTGATGCAGTTAATCAAGGGAAGATTAGCACTTAGGAATCCCGCAGAGGCCTTGTAGCGGCATTGCAGCTCACTGGCAACCGCAATCAATACCAGCACACGGGCTGAGACGTAGGAGGCGCTTAAATGCGATCCTAGAGGGTGCGCCCTTTCATTTGCTCAGATGTGAGCATTTGTGACATTTGCTCAGATGTGAGCATTTGTGATGTTTCTCAGATTCGAGAAGCTTGCCCTACAGTTTGCCCGTGTGGGTGCGGCGTGTGGGTGAAACGTGTGGGTAGTGAAAATTAGACGCTATACTAAATGATTGATTGTATTGATAAATTACAGATCCTTAACAACTGGCGGAGAGGGGGGATTCGAACCCCCGTCAGGATATTATACTGAACACGCTTTCCAGGCGTGCTAATTAAATTAAAATTATCTTTATTTGACAGCTAGTTAAACTATATCTATGATGCGGTATCGTATTTATTGGCACAATTCTGGCACATTTAGCTAAGGAGATCTAGTATGGCAACCATACGCAAGAAAGGTAATCTTCAATGGCATGTTCAAATTCGAAAAAAAGGTTTCCCCTCAGTTACCAAAACATTCAATACACGAACCGATGCTGAAGCCTGGGCGACAGTTACTGAAAGTGAGATGGTACGCGGAGTGTTTCAAGATCGGACAGAAGCTGAAAATACAACAGTAGGTGATGTCATAGACCGGTTTGTTTTGGAATTTGCACCTCACCATTACAGGATTCGGGCAGATAACAAAGAGGCCTGGCGTTACCAGTGCGCTCGACTTAATGAAAAGCTGGGTGCATATTCCTTAGCTTCGCTTGACCAGAAACTTATTGCTGGTTATCGGGATGGTCGACTGAAAGATGTGGGGGAAAGCACCGTTCGCAAAGAACTCTATATGCTATCAAAGGTACTTCGATTTGCTGAAATTGAGGCGGGTATTGCATTACCTCGTGGCAATCCTGTTTTGAAAATTAGAAAGCCTGCGGATGCTCGGTCGCGCGATAGGCGGCTGAGCAAGGATGAGTGGAATAAGCTTGAAGCTGAGTGCAAGGCTAGCCGCAATATCTATCTTTGGCCTGCTGTCGAATTGGCTGTGGAGTCTTCAATGAGACAAGGGGAATTACTTGGCTTGCGGTGGGAGCACATTGACATGAAACGTCGTCTTGCCTTGCTTGAAAAAACTAAAAATGGCGAGGCTAGGGGGGTGCCGTTTTCATCGCGAGCTATGGCTGTTCTTGAAAAATTGCCGCGTTCAGTCACAGGTAATGTATTGCCGGTGCAGCGAATGACGCTTTATCACGTATTTCATGCGGCGGTCATGCGTGCAGAAATTAAGGATTTTACTTTTCACGATTTGCGACATGAGGCATTATCTAGATTGGCTGAGCGTGGTGATTTTACTGTTCTGGAACTTGCAGCTGTTAGTGGGCACAAAACTTTACGAATGCTGAAACGCTATACCCATTTTCTAAATGAAAATTTGGCAATTAAGCTGGGGTAGCGGATATTAGGTGACTGAAGTTATTTTCAGGTGACAAATCAAAAAGCATCGCCATTATTTTTAATGAAATTTTCACGTTGCTGATGAATGGCTTTGGCAAAAACCTTTTCACGCTCTTCCTCTGATAAACCACGAACCATGCCGGGCACAGGGGGGAGGGTAGAAGCGATCATCTTTTCTATTTCAATAGATATAGCACCTTCAAGATGATTTTTTAGGGAAGATTGGGAAATAATTCTCAAACGATCTTTCTCTGGTAGCGTGTACATATTAAATTGCCCTGTTTAAAGTAAATAAATAGAAATCGAAGCTTAACCTAATTTTGGTGGGTGTTCTGAGTTTTGTGAAAACGATACATCAAGAACCTTGTTTTTATTTCGCCTCAATGCATTTGAAACTGCTTGAGGTGTTGTTTGGAGAATTTCTGCGATTTCCTTCTGTTTCTTTCCTTCGCTTTTAAGCTTTAATATTTTGCTCAATGTGGAGGTAACAACATTGTCGAAGGCCTTTTTTAGCAAATTTTGAAGGTCTACATCTGAATCATTTGCAAAGCGAGATTCAATGGGGTCGCTATACAACCTATGTATTTCTTTTTCAAATTCAGAAATACGTTTTCTATGGTTTTGATAATTCTGCAAGGCTTCTTTGGAACGATTTGGATTGTGATCTCGACAAAAAGAATTGCTTGCTGATACTGGTGCAGGTGAAAAATCGCCAATATGCTTATTTAATGGCCTGATATCGAACTTCCTAGAGAAGCTCATATTATTTATATCCAATTGGAAGCCATTTATATCCAATTGGAAAACTCTAGATGTATATTCTCTAAAAATCCATTCTTTTTCAATTTCTTCCAGCAAACGATCCTTTTCTTCGGATGATTCAAGCCCTAAATCTAAAAAAGACTGGTAGTTATAGCTTGGGATAAAACTGTAAATTAGCCCTTCTAATGTGTGTTGAGATTTTTCTTTATTACTGATCTCAATATAGTCTTCTAGGAGTTTTCTTGCGGCTGCGGCAGTTGTTGATGATGGGGCTAATGGCATGATGGGCTTAAACTGGCGTTGATGTTTTCTTTCGCCGCTAGTACATATTTTGACAACTACCCCAGCGGTTCTTTCTTCAGTAAATTTCCAACAAAGCCAGCAGAATCCTGAAGGGTGACCAATTTTCGGTATTTGGTAACCATGTTTATTTTTACTCATTAAATGGATTAAAAACTACGTATAGAAAGTAAACAAAACTATAACAAAACTATAATCAAAAAGGGAATAAAACAACAATAATGGCACCTCAATAAAGCAAAGGGGCATTTCATGACGATAATTATGGATATAGAAAATCTCAGCAGGGAAATTCACCTATCCGTCAAAACTATCCGCAGCACGCTGGTAAATAATTCCAAGGCGCTACCTCCTCGACTTGTGATACCGGGTCAAAAGAGGTTGTTGTGGCTGAGAGAAGATGTGGAAAGTTTTTACAGAGCTCAAGAAAAAGGGCATGGATCAAACCCTGATTATTCGCCAAAACACTCTAAACAGCAGCTAACAGCGGATTCAAAAGATAAAAAAAGAGGACGTCCGACAAAGGCAATACAGATGGCGAGGTTGCAAGCTGAGAAAAATGGGGGGATTACCGAATGAGCATACCTTCAACGCTTGATGCGATGGGTCTGGCACGTCTGCTTTCTCCAATAATTTACAAAAGCGACAAAACCATTTTGAGGGATTTTAGCCGTCGGCCAAAATCACTTCCACCATTTGAGGTGTGTGGGGGTAAAAAAATCTTTGAAACTGAAAAGGTGATCGATTTTTATCCGCCGGGCATTGGAGCTGCTATACGCCGCGCATTAGAGAATAAGTGGGATGGAAGCGAAGCTAAAAAAGAGAAAATATCTTCAGTGAGTCGCCCGCCATTGATTAGATCAATCGCTGAGGACTTAATGGCGGCAACGGGGGGAGCATGAGACAACGAAACGGGGGGAGCGTGAGGCAAAGAACTATAAGTGATTTTTTCTGGCGCGACCCAGCAATATGCGATCTGGGTCAGGAAGATAAAGCAACATTGCTCTATTTTTTAACCTCACCATCTTCAAATATAATTGGCGTTTATCAAGTAGTTTGGGCAATTGCTGCGGCAGAAATGGGCTGGACAAAAGATCAAATGGTCACCGTAGCCAAAAGACTACAGTTGAAGGAATTAATAGATTTCAATGACGCGGGTTGGATCTGGGTAAAAATATGGTGGGATCACAATTCTGCACTAGGTGCTTTTTCACCAAAATTACTTGAAAACGCCAAAAGGCAGTGTGTTGCAATGCCATCAGAATGGTTGGAGGAATACCTTAATTCACTGGAGTTAGTGGGTGTGAATAGGGTATCGATAGGGTATCAATACCCCAACGATACCCCGCCCTCTAACACTACAAGTATCTATACATGTATAGATACAACTACAACACCAGCAGAAAGTGTTGGCGCTGACGCATTTGATTTTGAGTGGCCGGAAAAGTTAAGCCCAAAAGAGAAAAATTCAATTATCAATATAATGTTACAAGTTCAATTTTTACCATTTGAAAAACAGCAGGAGTTAATTGATGAGCTTGCAGGTGCAATTGATACTAATTCGATAAAGACAAATTTTGTAGCATTTTTTAAAAGTTTAGTGGATTCTGTGCAGAATCAATCCTTTATTCCAAGTCGCGGTACAAGAGTTTTGCAAGCTAGAACCGCGATGAGCAATAAAGCTGAATATAAATTTCAGGTAGAAAATCTAGATATTGAGGCAATGAAGAAGGGCGCTAAGATAATTAGCGTTCCCGCTCACGTTCAGATTAGGTTGCAACAAGCGCAAATAAAATGCCCTGAGCTCAGTCCTGCTGACTGAATAATGGATGAAGCAAAGTAGTGCACATAAAAAGGAGATGTTTCATGGAAGCAAAAAAAGCAATGACGATGGCTCAAGCAATTGAATCTGGATTGTTTTCTGCGTGTGATCCCAATCCTCCAGAGGGAGATTGGACTGGTAGGCTGTTGGCTAAGTGCTGGGGAAAGTCAATGAATCTCATATGTTTTTTTGAAGACGAGGTTGCCAATAAAAAATACAAACTAACTGCATATAGGAGCAGAGACGATGAAAGGCGCTACTGTCCTAAGGACGCTGGTATAGATTTCTCTGAAAAAGGAATTGAAGGGCAGGAGTATTTTATTGAAACTGAGTTGAACTCAAAAGGTAATCTCACATGGATACATGCTTCTATTATTGATGTAAACGCCCCCTGATCCATTTTTCATATTTTGCTCAAAATGTGCAAAAAGGGAAAATTGCCTGCGTCGTGGTCTGCTGGAAACTAAGAGAACAGCTTACTAATGATAAGCGTTGTTGCCATTAACCATTTACAATGTCGCTCTGACAGCAACACGTTCGTCATTGAATCCCAGTTGAATATGAGTGAAAATAATTCTACAGAAAAGAAGCACTCATGAATGCAGTAGAAATCGAAGAAGCCATATCGGAACTGGCCCTTCAGTCCTTCGACGCGGCTGAGTTTTCGTTCGCGTTTCTGGCCGCTTTCGGCAACAAGGACACGGCCATCAAGCGTCTGCGCACGGGCAATAACAACGCTTCGGATGTGCCCGGCGGCGTGCTTCAGCGCAACAACATCCACATCGCCGTGTGCGAAGCAGGCGCTGTGGGCGACACTCTCAAGGCCTTGCGCGCCAGCCCCGCCACCGCAAAAGCTAAAGCCAAGTTCATCCTCGCCACCGATGGGCAGACTCTTGAAGCCGAAGAGCTGATCGGCGGCGAAACCATCGCCTGCGCCTACACCGACTTCCCCAACCATTTCGGCTTCTTCCTGCCGCTGGCTGGCATCTCCACCATCAAGGAAATCAGGGATAACCCCATCGATGTGCGCGCCACCGCGCGGCTGAACAAGCTGTACGTCGAGTTGCTGAATGAGAATCTAGAGTGGGCCAAGGATGAGCGCCGCGCCGACATGAACCACTTCATGGCGCGGCTGGTGTTCTGCTTCTTTGCCGAAGACACCGACATCTTCAACGGAGAAGGTTTGTTCACCCACACCATCGAGCAGATGGGCGAGCGCGACGGCAGCAACACCCACGAAGTGCTGCAAGCCATTTTCCGCGCCATGAACATCAAGCCTGCCGAGCGCGGCAATGCCGAGCCCCGCTTGCCCAACTGGGCGAACGGCTTCCCCTATGTGAACGGCGGCCTGTTCTCAGGCAATACCGAGGTGCCGCGCTTCACCCGCATGGCGCGCACTTATTTGATACACGCCGGGCACCTGAACTGGAAACAGATCAACCCCGACATCTTCGGCAGCATGATCCAGGCCGTGGCCGACGATGAAGAGCGCGGCGCACTGGGTATGCACTACACCAGCGTGCCCAACATTCTCAAGGTGTTGAACCCCTTGTTCCTCGACGACCTGCGCGCCACTTTGAACGAGGCGGGCGATAACAAAATCAAACTGCTGAATTTGCGCAAACGCATGGCGCGCATCCGCGTGTTCGACCCGGCCTGCGGTTCCGGCAACTTTCTCGTCATCGCCTACAAACAGATGCGCGAAGTCGAGGCGGAAATCAACCGCCGCCGAAGCGAACAACATCTGCGCAGCGAGATCCCGCTGACCAACTTTCGGGGCATCGAACTGCGCGACTTTCCGGCAGAAATCGCCCGGCTGGCACTCATCATTGCCGAATTTCAATGCGACGTGCTGTATCGCGGGCAGAAGGACGCGCTGGCGGAGTTTCTGCCGCTGGATGCGCAGAACTGGATTGTTTGCGGCAATGCGTTGCGGCTGGATTGGTTGGGTATTTGTCCGCCCACGGGCACGGGTGTGAAGGTGGTAGGTGACGACCTGTTCAACACGCCGCTGGATCAGACGGAGATGGACTTCGCCAACGAAGGCGGCGAAACGTATATCTGTGGGAATCCACCGTACAAAGGGAACGCCAAGAAGTCTGCCGAGCAAAAGAGCGATCTCGCCGCATTGCTAGGCGGGAAGGTCGATGGCTGGGGATTGCTGGACTACGTGTGTGGCTGGTTTTTCAAAGCGCACGAGTACGCCAAACACACATGCACCCGGTTCGCTTTCGTTGCCACCAACAGTGTTGTACAGGGTCAGCACGTAACGGGCTTCTGGATGCAGCTTTTTGCAGATGGATTGAAGTTCAACTTCGCGGTCCGCTCATTCAAATGGAGCAACCTCGCAACAAACGATGCCGGTGTAACTGTCGTGTGCATCGGGGCAGGTGCCAGCGTGCGGAGTGTCATGCTGTACGACGACGACAAGCGGCTCGCGACAAACAACATCAATGCCTACCTGATGCCTGCCGATGACTACTGGATTACGCCATCGTCTTCTCCGATTTCAGACATTCCGCCGATGCCGAAGGGCAACTACTATGGCATGTCAGATCACTTGATATTTGGTTCCGACGAGGAACTGGCCTATTTGAGCGCTGGACTCAATTCTCGATTCATCCGGCGGTTCTACGGGGCTTCGGAAGTCATCAGAGGCAGGCCACGACGCTGTTTCTGGTTTCCAAGCGAACCCACGGCTGATGTGTTGGCCATTGCCGACATCCGATCCAAGCTAGAGCAAGGTCGATCACTGCGGGAAAAGTCCAAAGATGCCGTTGCCAATGGCATGGTTAGGCGCCCGCACCAGTTTCGCGAAACGCGCAGTTGCGAGAGCTATTTCTTTGCAATACCTGTCGCCTCGTCGGGGAATAGAAAGTACCTTCCGATTGATTTGTTGGATAGACAGGCCGTCATTTCGAATATGTGCTTCGCGCTCTATGACGCCTCGCTCTGGAACCTCGCTCTTATCGCTTCGCGCCTGCACTGCGTCTGGATAGGCGCAGTGTGCGTTCGTCTGAGGACCGACTACCGCTACTCCAACACCCTCGGCTGGAACACCTTCCCCGTCCCCCTGCTCACCGAACAAAACAAAGCCGACCTGACCGCCTGCGCCGAAGCCATCCTGCTGGCGCGCGAAGCGCATTTCCCCGCCACCATCGCCGACCTGTATGACCCGGACAACATGCCGGAAAACCTGCGCCACGCCCACGAGCGCAACGACGAAGTGCTGGAGCGCATCTACATCGGTCGCCGTTTCAAGAATGACACCGAGCGACTGGAAAAATTGTTCGAGCTTTATACCAAGATGACGGCGGCGCAGCCTAAAGTACCCAAGGGCAAGAAAAAGGTAACAGTATGAGCAATACGCTGTTCTACATGTGGGAAGGACATCGCCAATCCTTGATGGCCGAACATTGCTTCTATGTTGAGCAAGCAATAAAACGCCTGCTCTCTCAGTTCTCTGACATCGAGTCCGAAGCAGATCGGGCGGCAGAAAATTATCTGGAGAAAACGGCGAATAACTTTGACCCGGATCGTCATGATCCGTCGGATTTTTATGAGGCAGCACATGACGAAGGGTGCGAGTTTTATCGACTGTTGAGCGACATGCACGAACACACACGGCTGTCTGTAGCAGCTGGGATGTATCAAGAGTGGGACAAGCAGCTACGAAACTGGCTCACAAAAGAGATTATCCATTGGCATGTCGGCGATAACCTGCTGAAGGCTACGTGGAAAGCCAGTTTTGACGGGATCATGGACTTGCTTGGAGCCTTGGGCTGGACAGTGAAGCAGGCTCCCTATTTTCCGAAACTGGATGCGCTGCATCTTGCAGTAAATATTTTCAAGCACGGAGAAGGAGATTCCTTAACTTACTTGAAGGAACGTTACCCGGCCTACCTTGAGAATCAGTTTGCTGATTTGAACATTGAGAGTTTTTCTGATCACACAAATCTCAAAATTACGGATGAGCAGATTGAGGCTTTCTCAACGGCCATACTTGCCTTCTGGCAAGATGTGCCGGAACGAATTTTCGATGACAATCCATGCGATGCCCCTTTCCCGGAATGGTTTGAAAGGGCTTGGAAAAAGGATCATCAGCGAGAGGAGAAAGTATGAGCGAGAAACCTGTCAGTCTGACTTCACCACCAACGGGCTATGCCGACTGGCTGGACGATCTCAAAGGCCGTATCCATACCGCTCAGCAGCGCGCCACGCTGGCGCTAAACCGCGAGCTGGTGCTGCTGTACTGGCAGATCGGGCGCGACATTCTGGCGCGGCAGGCAAACCAAGGGTGGGGCGCGAAGGTGATCGAGCGGCTGGCGCACGATTTGCGCACCGCCTTCCCTGAGATAAAGGGGTTTTCACCGCGCAATCTCAAGTACATGCGTGCTTTTGCCGAGGCGTGGCCGGATGAAGGATTTGTGCAAGCGGTGCTTGCACAATTGCCGTGGTATCACCAGTTGGCGCTACTGGACAAATTGGGTAGCCCAGAAAGCCGCCGTTGGTATGCCGCTAAAGCCATCGAACACAACTGGTCGCGTAATATTTTGGTGATGCAGATTGAAACCCGCTTGCTGGAACGCAGCGGCAAGGCGGTCACCAACTTTGAGGCCAGTTTGCCCAAAGCGCAATCCGACCTGGCTCGTGAGTCGCTGAAAGACCCGTATCGCTTCGACTTTCTGTGCCTGACCGACGAAGCGCAGGAGCGCGAGATCGAAAAGGCGTTGGTGAAGCATGTCACCGAATTTCTGCTTGAGCTGGGCGCGGGCTTTGCCTTTGTCGGGCGGCAGGTGTTGCTGGATGTGGGCGGCGACGAGTTTTTCATCGACCTGCTGTTCTACCACCTCAAGCTGCGCTGTTATGTGGTGATCGAACTCAAGGGCGGCAAGTTCAAGCCCGAGCATTTGGGGCAGCTCGGGTTTTATCTGACGGCCGTGGATCGTCAGGTTAAAAGCGAGCATGACAACCCAACCATTGGCCTTTTGCTGTGCAAGAGCAAAAACAAGGTCGTGGCCGAATATGCCTTGGGCGATAAGACCCAGCCCATGGGTATTGCCGAATTCAAGTTGCTCGAATCCCTGCCCGCCGAGTTGCAAAACAGCTTGCCCAGCATTGAGCAGATCGAGCGTGAACTGGCAGGCGACGACACATTCATGGGGGAGGATTCGCAATGAGCGCGGAACGTGCTACCCCATCGAGCATCTTGCCGCCTGCGGAAACCCTGACCGTCAAATTCAAGAGCGATCGCAAGCGCCTGTCGGCGCAGCTATACCTTGTCAGCTTCGGTGTATTCGGTGGTGAGCGACAAGGCCGCGTACACCCGGCAAGTCGGCTTTGGCCCGATTCAGCACGAGCAGATGGTGTTGAGCTACATCCGCCAACACGGGCAGATCAAACGGGCGGAGGTGATGGACTTGTGTCGGTTGACAGAGGGACAAGCCAAAGAGCTATTGCGTCGTCTTGTCGTTTCACAAAAGATCGAGTTGCGTGGTGCAGGACGTGCCGCGATGGACGTCTAGTGCGCAGACTCTGCTCAGCCGTGACGCTTAACAAACGGATGGAAACGGATGCACAAGTAGTTTTGATTGCCCAACAGCCTGTTGGACAATTTCAGTAGCCCATTAGCCTGTCAGAGGACGATACACAGTGAGCAACCCAGCCAACCCCACCAACACCTACACCGTGCCGTCGGTGTCCATCACCACGGCGCGCACTGGCGCTTCCAGCAAAGCCAACGCGCTGGGCATGCGGGAAATGCAGGAGCGTGCCTATGCCAAGCGCGGCGAACAATATCTGCTGATCAAGTCGCCACCGGCATCAGGGAAATCCCGCGCGCTGATGTTTATCGCGTTGGACAAGCTCCACAACCAAGACTTGCAGCAGGCCATCATCGTGGTGCCGGAACGATCCATCGGCGGTAGCTTTGCCGATGAGCCGCTGAGTCAGTACGGCTTCTATTGGGATTGGCAGGTCGAGCCGCAGTGGAATCTGTGCAACGCGCCCGGCGTGGACGATATGAAAGTCGCCAAGTCCAAGGTCAAAGCTGTCGGTGAATTTCTTGCCAGTGCCGATAAGGTGCTGGTCTGCACCCATGCCACTTTTCGCTTCGCGGTGGAAGAGCTGGGCATCGCAGCGTTCGACAATCGCCTGATTGCCGTTGACGAGTTTCATCACGTCTCCAGCAACTCGGGCAACGTGCTGGGCAATCAGTTGGGCGCGTTTATCGCGCGCGACAAGGTGCATCTGGTCGCGATGACCGGCTCCTATTTCCGGGGTGACAGCGAGGCGGTGTTGGCTCCGGCGGACGAAGCTAAGTTCGATACCGTCACTTATACCTACTACGAACAACTCAACGGCTACAACTGGCTCAAGTCGCTGGACATCGGCTATTTTTTCTACACGGGCCGGTATGTGGAGGCAGTGGAGAAGGTGCTCGATCCTGCGTTGAAAACCATCGTCCACATTCCCAATGTGAATGCCCGCGAAAGCCTGAAAGACAAAGAGCGCGAGGTCAACGAGATCATGCACGGCCTGGGCGAGTGGAAAGGTGTTGATCCGGCTACCGGCTTTCATCTTTTGCAGGCCAGCAATGGCCGCATCCTGAAAGTGGCGGACTTGGTGGATGACAGCGATCCGGCCCGGCGTTCCCGCGTGCTCACGGCGTTGAAAGACCCGGCGCAGAAAAACAATCGCGACCATGTGGATGTCATCATCGCTTTGGGGATGGCGAAGGAAGGCTTTGACTGGATATGGTGCGAACACGCGCTGACCATAGGCTACCGCAGCAGTCTCACTGAAATTGTTCAGATCATAGGCCGCGCCACGCGCGATGCCGAGGGCAAGGAGCGCTCGCGCTTCACCAACCTGATCGCCGAACCCACGGCTGAACAAGCCGCAGTGGCGGAAGCGGTGAACGACATGCTCAAGGCGATTTCCGCCAGCTTGCTGATGGAACAGGTGCTAGCACCGCGCTATGAGTTCACCCCCAAGAATGTCGGCCCGAAGAGCGGCTTCGATTACGGCGAAGAAGGCTACAAGGATGGCGGCAACAACATCGGGGTGAACAAGGATACCGGCCAGATCCATGTGGAAATCAACGGGCTGACAACACCGCAAAGCCCGGAGGCTACGCGTATCTGCAAGGAGGATTTGAACGAGGTCGTCACCAGCTTCTTGCAGGACAAAACCGCACTGGAGCGCGGGCTGTTCGACAAGGAAAATACGCTGCCCGAAGAGTTGACCCAGTTGCGCATGGGCAAGATCGTGCGCGAGCGTTACCCGGAGTTGAGCAACACCGATCAGGAAGCTATCCGCCAACACGCGATTGCGGCGATGAACATTACCCAGCAAGCCAAACTGGCGTTGGCTCAGGCCGATGCTGCTGGCTCGACGCAAGGTAATACGGCTTTAATTGACGGGGTGCGCAAGTTCGTCAACGTGCGCGATTTGGACATTGACCTGATCGACCGTATCAATCCATTTGATGCAGCTTATGCGGTGCTGGCGAAAGCGATGGACGAGAAATCGTTGCGTCAGGTGCAGGCCAGCATTGCCGCGAAGAAGGTGAGCATTCCGCGTGACGAGGCGGTTGAACTTGCGGCACGGGCGCGGGCTTTTAAGAAGGAACGTGGCCGCCTGCCGGACATAAATTCTGCCGATGCTTGGGAGAAGCGCATGGCGGAAGGCGTGGCCGCTTTCCTTCGTTATAAAGCCCAAGAGCAGGCCGCTGCACAAAGCGAGGTGGCAAATGGCTGAAATTGACGAAGACGAACTGCTCGCCGATCTCGGCCTTGAGGTTACGCCGCTCAAGGTATCCAGCCGAACTCCGCGCGAGGAGCGCATCATTGCTGGCTTTGAGGACATCCTGCGTTTTCATCAAGACTATGGGCGTGCGCCCTTGCATGGCGAGGGGCGTGACATTTTTGAACGCTTGTATGCCGTGCGCCTAGACCAGCTTCGCAAGTTGCCGGAAGCCAATACGTTGCTGGCCGAACTGGATCATCCCGGCCTCTTGTCTGGTGTGGTTGTGGCTCAGGCTGATGTGGATGATCTCGACGAGGATGCCTTGCTGGCCGAGTTAGGGGTAGGCGCTGATGATGCTGACCAAAGCGACATCACCGTGTTGCGTCATGTGCGCTCTAGTGTTGAAAAGCGCGCGGCGGAAGAGATCGCGGACCATACGCCTTGCGCGGACTTCGATAAGTTTCAGCCGCTGTTCGAGCGGGTCGAGCAAGAGATGAAGGCGGGGTTACGCAAAGCGTTACGCTTCGGACGCGATACAAGCATTGCCTGCGGTAACTACTTTATCGTCGGAGGGCAGCTCGCGTATGTTGCTGAAATGGGTGAAACCTTCAAGACCGAAAGTAGCCATGATGATGCACGCTTGCGTGTAATTTTCAGCAATGGCACGGAAAGTAATTTGCTCCTGCGCTCCCTCCAAAGAGCGCTGTACAGGGACGATACTGGCCGACGCTTAACAGATACAGATATGGGGCCATTGTTTGGCGATGCCCCCGAAGCTGACGACATCGCTTCAGGCACTATCTATGTGCTGCGCAGCCTGTCCAACCACCCATTTGTTGCCGAGCATCGCGAGCTGATCCACAAGATCGGCGTGACTGGCGGCAAAGTAGAGACCAGAATCGCTGGCGCGGATAAAGACGCAACTTACCTATTGGCTGACGTGGAAGTGGTTGCTACCTACACGCTCCACAATCTGAATCGCACCAAACTGGAAAATATCTTCCACCGCATATTCGGAGCAGCGCAACTCGACTTGACTATCGAAGACCGTTTCGGAAATCCGGTGAAGCCGAGGGAATGGTTCTTGGTGCCAATCAATGTGATTGATGAAGCTGTGCGGCGCATTCAGGATGGGTCAATTACTGAAGTGGTTTATGACCCGACGACGGCTCGGTTGGTGGGTTGAGGGGCTGAAAGATTTTTCATGTTGTCCGTAGTTTTCATGTTTTCACAAAAAAAGACATGCATTGGCTTGGGTGGAGGATGCCACCCGAAGCTTTACTGTGGATGTGGAAATGGCTGGAGTTGCAAGTCAGCCAAAAAAATGCAATTTCACGTTTTATTCATGATCGGCCATTTTTAATCTCAGTGTGCTTTGGAGGAAACTTGCCAAATAGGGCTTTCGTTGCCACCGAGCCAGCCATACTTCTGCTTCATCCGGCAGCCATTTTTACCTACTTTTTCCATAAAGTCCATGTTGCAGCTAGTAAATTTAGGCCATTCATTTTTGTAAAAAAGATAAGCAGATTTTCCATTAGTTGTTTCCACCCATGCGGCATTTTTTATTGCTTCTTCAATGGTTTGATTTACCTGCTTCTTAGCTTCCTTTACTTGTTCCTGTGCAAAATTAATCTCAAGCTTATCAATGGATCTACAGAGCAAGTAACCGACTAATCCGAATACAAATCCACAGATGATGAGGCCAATTGTCACCAGTTTGGTAGCGGTTGAAATCGCCTTAGCTTTCTCTGCTGCAACTGTATTGCCTGCAATCCGCTGGGCAATACAACCAACCTCTGCCGATAGTGTGCTTAATGCTTTCTCGCCAGCCTTCTGCATTACCCTGTCAGCGACATCTGGTAGGCTACTAATCGCCATATTGGTAGCGGCCTGAATACTTTCTGCGTGCTTTAAGGCTTCGCCGAGTGTGGCGATATTCACGTAAAAGGCAGCAAATATCGGATCGTTGTCCTGAACCTGGATTTTGTATCCAGACTCCCTGTATATCAGTTGCTTTAGTTCGGCAATGGAGATCATGATTACTCTTTCTGCGATTTTGTTTGTGGCTGCGCCTTGAAAATGTTGTCTAGCTCGGAATAGACGTCCATAAAAATACGGTTGATGCGGTTCTGACGCATGAAGTCAAATGCAGAGCTCTTACCATCCATAATTTCCTGATAGGTCAGATTTTCTTCCATCATTGCCAAAAAATCCTTGGTGAATGCGCTATTGTTGTAGTCACGAATTTTTACAATGCCAGCGATTTGATCGAGGTTGTTTTGATACCAGTCTGTTTCCTCCATGTTCTTGCCACCGAACAATGGAATACCTTCTTTTTCATTTTGCCAAATTACAACTTTGGTGCCGGTACCTTTTGTTTTTTCCAGTAGCTCTTTTGCTCCTTCTGCTGTGTTCGTTTTTTCAGGCCCACTGATGACGATAACGTGAACGTACAGTTGTTTTTTAACCTGTTGCATCAAATCGAAAAGTTGGTTGTCACGCATATACTTGAAAATTGGCAAGAATGCACCAGAGCCGGTGTCGATCAATGTTGCAGTTTTACTCTTCAGTATGTGAGCAAACGTTGGGTCAAACGCACTTTGCTGGATCTCGCCGTGCTCGATGAGTGGTAGTAGTGGCGCATTTAGTGCCTTAATCAGCGAAAGTTTTGGTGCTTGAGGATCAGCATCAACGGCTTCGACTGGAATGCCAGCCGTTCGTAAATATTGCACTAGGAAGGCAGCTGACAGGGTCTTTCCGATACCGCCTTTTTTTGCTGCGACTAGGTGTGCCGTTTGATTCAGGTTCATTTACATCTCCTTTGTGAATTAAGTGTTGCGTCGTGGATCTTCGTTTTGGTTTTGCTCTGCTAGTTGTTCGAGTACTTGATGGAATCCGGTTTTGGTTGCGGATGCTTCATCAGGCACATGAGTCTTACCTTTGCTTCTTTGAGTTCTGACAGCTACGTTATGCTTTTTCAGATCACCCCTATTTTTTCTGATTCTATAAATTGCTGATTCGAAGGTATTCAGTGGCATGTCATATCCATCAATTTCCCTGAGTGCCGCCCAAATTACTTCACGCTTTACTCCTGAGTTCATAGCGAGTTCGATGCCGTCAAAGATATTGTTAAGCCGCGCCGTTGCCGTTTTGCCAGCGTTTCCATTTGAAAGTGTTTGCATTACTTCCATGATTTTAGGGTTACTCATTTCTGCCTCGTAATGCGTTTTAATGGATTAATTTGAATGATTTTGCAGTTCAACGCATTTTTTGCGCTTTATATGCCTTTTTGTTTGGTGTATTTTGAATTATTTGCAGAAATATGCAAATATTCAATATGTTGCGAGACAAATTAAGACTTTTTGCGACAAGTTTCGACACATCACGACAGAATCCATTAACTTCAATTTGTTCGTGTATTCTGTAAATGTGGAAAGCGAGCAGGAGGCACGACAGTCAATGTTTACAAAATCTTCGATTTTCTAAACATTGACACGTGCTAAGGGGAGTTCCCCTTAACCCCTAGCACTGCACCACCCTGACGGGCGGTTTCGTTTGGTGCCAACCTGGCGGTTGGACGTGGGGCAAGCCCCACTAATTAATGCAAGGATGGATGAAGACCATGGGAAGGAAGTGCATAGGCGTTTCGCCAGCCAATAAGTCGTTTGCGTTTCGATTGGAAAACGATGCGCAGACGGCGGTTCTTGAAAATAAGATTTTCAAGTCAGGACTATCAACCAGTGAGTTTCTGCGCAAACTTTGCGTAGAAGAAGAGATTGAAATTGTCGCAGTATCCCCACACAAATCACGTGCTGTTTTTCTTTTGCAGAAAGCATCGAACAATCTTAATCAACTGGCGCATCGCGCAAACTCAGCGGATCGGGCTGGAAAACTGGATCAGTCAACATTTTCCTTAATCGTGTCGGAGCTGCAAAGGCTTAATGATTTTTTGCTTACTCAGGTAAGAGAGGCATCAAAGTGATTGTTGAAATTGGCGGAGGGGAGGGGGGTTTAAAAGAATATTTGGAGCATGGACGTAAGTTAGGCCGAGAATTTCACCGAGACAAGCTTGATCAACGCGTCCCACTTTATGGTGACTTGGCAATTTTTGAAATTGCCACGACGTATGAGAGCAATGGAAAAAAATACGATCACGTATCTTTATCATTTGCTGAAAACCATGTAACTGATGAAATGCTGCATATTGCTGTAAAAGAATTTCGTGACCATGTTCTTACAGCTTGGCCGGAAGATCAACGGCACCGAATCGCTTTTTATGCAGAAGCGCATCGTCCAAGGATTTTGAGTTATATCAATTCAGCGACAGGAGAAGAAGAAAAAAGATATACGCATATTCACATTGGAATTGGCCGACGTGATTTACAAACGGGTAAATCAATTGAGGTGATGGGTTACCTCGGGCAAGAATCCGACAATTTGAAATATATAGATGCATTCCAAGAATCATTCAATGCCAGATATGGTTTTTCAAGCCCAAAAGACAACCCGAAAATTACGCCTGAAAATGCCGCAGATACAATTGCCAGATACACGGGGAAAAAACCGGATGTGTTAGGCACTTTTAATCAAATGAAATCGGTTCTTGAAATCACCTTGCAAAATGAAATCGTCGAAAAAAATATCACTAGCTGGGGTGCGTTTGAAAAGCTTCTGTCGTTACATGGAGACGTATCGAAAATGCGCAAAGGAAGGTTTGACGAGTGTTTCAGAATAAAACCATTTGGTTCAGAAAGAGCTATGCGCCTAGAAGGGCAGTTCTTTAAACGACAATTCATCGAACGCTCTACGGATGTAAAAATTGCCATTCTGACTGACAAAGCTCGCGAAGTTTACCTTGAACAGATGCAGCCAAAAAAAGCACCGGCATACACCGAGCTACTTTTGAAAGAGTGGCGTGAAACTACTGCCCATGAAATTCGTTTTATACACAAAAGTAGTCCGTTTTACAAAAATGAGTACAAGCCAGCAGATACACAAACTCGAAAAAAATTATTAGATGATCTTGAAAGGAACAGCCATGCCAAGTCCTGTCCTGCAACAAATAACCGAACCAAAGAGATTGCCGCCCCCCGAAGTGGCGTGCCAAGATTGTCAGTCCGCAACGTGGATGGAATTCAAAAACGGAGCCAAATGCTATTGCAGTCTAACAATGGCTTGGATGTGTCAGCCGGACAGCAAGCCACACGAACTGGTATGGGCGTGCGACAAGCAAATATCCGGGGAGATGGAAATTGTACAATCTCAACTGTAGTCGTAGCACAATCACATCAAGTTATTCAGCCATCCAGCGTACTAGTCCGTGTGCAAGCTGACTTGTTGAATGTCTATGAACAGGCGAGCGCAAAAGACAAATATGCTGAAATTCGAAAAAAAATTGATTGTGGATTATTGCTTGATGTACTGAGTCATAGTCACAAAATCAACCATAAACACTATTCCGTTACGCAAGCAAAAGACTGCACTCCGCGTATCCAATGCGGTAGTCGTGCTCTATCTCCAAGTGATTTCTTGATGAAAGAGTTGGGTTTGACTTGGCGCGAAGCTGCTCCGATTCTGCGTAATGCTTATGAGTTACAGATTGGGACAAAGTCTATCAAGTCACGTGAAAAAGTTGACACGAACGACCTTTGGCAGGAATTTAAAACGATGCGCAATACCGCTTATCCTCAATCATCAATGCTTTGTAATCTCAAAATATTTGATGCGAATTCACGCGTTAAGAAAACAGCACTTGCTACGAGACTCAGAGAAGAGCAAGCATTTGTAGTCATGGGTTTATCTGGTAATGAGCGCAAGGCAAAAATCAGTCAGGAAAAAATGCGTGGAGTAATACTCAAATCAGAGTTGACCGATACGTTGAGAGAAGAACGGCGTGCGTACAAAGACTCAATTCAGCCACCTCAATCAATTGTATGGCAGCAATTCCTGCAAGAAAGAGCACAGCATGGTGATGAAATGGCGCTGGTCGCACTTCGTAAAATGGATAATACAGTCCGTACGATAAATCCGTTCACCCTAGGAATTACTGGCACACTTATTCTTGAGGAGGAATATGAGAGAAAGCGCCGTCTGGTCATTGATTTTATCAAATCACTCTCATACTCGGTTGCATCAAATGGTGATGTCACTTATTTTCGAAGCGGGCTTGCTATTTTGAGAGATGAAGGCTTTCGGTTGGCCATTATGAATGAGAATGACGAAGACTCCATTGCGACAGCATTGCAGCTTGGCCGTGAAAAGTTTGGCACACTGACGCTCACCGGCTCAACTGAGTTCCAGTCACGTGCCGTTGCAGTTGCCGTTACGCATGGTATTCAAGTTAAATTTTCAGACCCTAGGCTTGAGGATATGCGATTGAGTCTTCTCGAAGAGAAACGCTTGGAAAAGCGTGCGGCAGTCCGAGTGATACCACAAGTTCCAATTGCGACTCCATCCACTCTTGCTTCATCCATTAATTTCCCCGCCCTGCGGGAGCAAGCGCAGCGTGCAGCAGATGACAAGTCGGCTGCTTTGCCTATCATTGATGTTTTTATTGCGCCAGTCATACCAATGCCTTTGCTGCCAGGAATTGATTGGATCGATGCGCAGGACAAGCCATATATAGAACCACGGAAAACAGGAGATGGCACGACAAGATTTAAGGTCGTGCAAAAATCTGATGTCATTATAGTAAGCTATGGCCGTGTTGTTTCTTCCTACCCGTTGCCTGACTTTGCAATAAAAGTTGACCAGGAAATAGTCATCAACAAAGACGGGTCAATTTCAATAGCGCCGGAACTGACTAGAAATTCTGAAATTCAGCGGTTGTAGCTGAAAAATTATGGCTATGTGCATTCGAGGGTTGGATGAAGTCGTTTTTGGGGTTCAAACCGCTCGAGTAATAATTATTGTCATGGTTGGAATAAGTTTTTTGTGCGCAACTTTTTTGAGTCGACACTTGGTTGGAATTGATCCAACAGCCAAATGTTTACAGAGTCCAAAATTGGCAGCCGCAGCCATCTCGCGGCCCCCCACTTCATACAGCTTCGTTCGTTTGAGGTATCGCGGTACAGCAGTGGAAAATAGGCATACAGTTTTCGCTTGATAGTGGCATTCATTTTTTAGACCCCTCTCTTCAAATATCGGAGAGCTGATGATTGAAATGAACTGTCCGGACATGGGCGCATGGCCTAGGTCGGTTTTCCAGTTCGTGACGGTCTGTCACTGCCGGATGTAAATTGATACAGTGCGCCGATTGAAAATTGATACACCGATTTGAGAAGATGGCCGAATTTTGGAGTCGGTCATGATTACAAAGGAGGTGTATGTGGAAATCGAAATATTAAAGAAACAAGGTATGAGTTTGCGCGACATTGCGCGGGAAGTGGGTTGCGCGGTGAACACCGTACGCAGCCATTTGGCATCAGGTTCATTACCCAATTATCAGCGGAAGAATTTGCGCAAAACCAAGCTGTCGCCGTTTCATGACTATTTACGTGAACGCCAGACGGCAGCTCATCCTGAATGGATACCGGCTACGGTGTTATTGCGCGAGATTACGGCGCGTGGCTACACGGGAAGTCACAGCCAGTTGCGTGCCTATATGCATGGTCTCAAGCCAAGTTTGTCGGTTGATCCTGTGGTTCGATTTGAGACCTCGCCGGGTGAACAGATGCAAGTCGACTGGGTAGAGTTTCGCAAAGGCAGGAATCCGCTTTACGTTTACTGTGCGACGCTGGGATTTAGCCGGATGAGTTTTGTTGAATTCGTTACCGACATGAAAGTTGAGACCTTGATCGAGTGCCATCAGCATGCGTTTGACGCTTTTGGCGGTGTACCCAAGCGAGTACTGTACGACAACATGAAGACCGTGGTGATTGAACGCGATGCCACAGGTGGCAATGCGCATCGTTTTCACGCGGGATTTCTCGACTACGCCCGGCACTGTGGTTTTGTGATCAAGTTGTGCCGTCCGTATCGCGCCCGAACCAAGGGCAAGGTCGAGCGCTTCAACGGCTATTTGCGACGCTCGTTTTATGTGCCGCTAGCCGCGCAACTCAAACAGGCCGGGCTGACGCTGGATGCGGTGACCGCCAATATTCAGGTGCGTCTCTGGCTCAGGGAGATTGCCAATGAGCGTATTCACGGCACAACACAAGTTCGCCCGTCGCAACGATTGCAGGAGGAATGCCTGCAATCGATACCCAGCCCGTGGCGCGGTGACATTGCTGCAGCGCGCCCGCAACGTGATGAAGCCATCACACTTACAGAGCGGCCTGTCGTGGTAGCTGAACGCATCGCCCAAGCCTCACCCATGCAGCATCCGCTAGCGATCTATGAACAACTCCTTGAACAAATTCGCAATGCGCGGGAGGTGACATCATGAATCTCCAACATGAAAGAATGCTGTCGTTATGCGAGACACTCAATCTGCCGTTTGTAGCACAAGCCTATCCGATGGCCGCGCAGGACGCGGTACAACAGGAAGCGGCCTATAGCGATTTCCTTGAGGGCTTACTCAAAACCGAGGCGGCAGGTCGTAACGTAAGAAAGCAAAACATGCTCACCCGCTTGGCGGGCTTCCCGGCGATCAAGACGCTGGACGAGTTTGATTATGACTTTGCTCAGGGCGTTAAACGCAGCCAGATTGATGAACTGGCAGGGCTGGGCTTTGTCGAGCGCAACGAAAATGTAGTGCTGGTCGGCCCCTCGGGCGTAGGCAAGACCCATTTGGCGATTGCATTGGGTTATCGGGCGGCGCAGGCGGGCATCAAAACACGCTTTACCACGGCGGCTGACCTGTTGCTGACGTTGACCACGGCGCACATGCAAAACCAGCTAAAAACGGTGATGCATAGGGCCATCAACAGCTATCGACTGCTCATTATCGATGAAATAGGCTACCTGCCAATGACTCGCGAACAGGCCAATCTGTTCTTCCAGGTGATTGCGGCACGTTATGAAAAAGGCAGCTTGATCGTGACCAGCAACCTGCCATTCGGTCAATGGGACGCGACCTTCGCTCAGGATGCCACGCTGACGGCCGCGCTACTGGATAGGCTGCTGCACCATGCGCGCATCGTGCCGATTTCCGGCGAAAGCTACCGCCTCAAAAATCAGCGTGCATCGGGTATGGTAAGGAATAAAAAGGAAACCAGTCAGGCTGTATAAGCAGCGTGAAAATAGTGTGGGGGTGTATCAGTTTTAAATCGGCGTTTGTTGCAAAAGTGTATCAATTTTAAATCGGCGTTGACACGGTCAAACTGTCGGCAGTCATACCGGCAGCCATAATTGTTCGGTCAACCCCTATGCTAGTGTTTCTGACCGACGGCTTTCGGGCAAGAAATTTTCAACCCTGTATATCTGCAAATGAGACAGAACGGCCTGTCAGGAGTCTCACTGTGAAAGATCGTTTCTCGGCCTTTGCGGACGCTGACGGTTTGCTGAAAAAATGTTCAGATCAGCTTACTGGAATGTCCGCTTCCCGAAATTTAACATGTGTACAATCGAGACAATATAGTAACGCCGTCCTGTTTCAATGGCCTTATTCACAACTGACAGGTACGGTCTCTTATGAGGGCAAACACTTCGAAGTTCCTTACGAACTCTCAAGTCAAACCGTGCAACTGGTGGTCGATCCGCATACAGAAACCGTGGTCGGTGTAGAGGATTGGGCGAGTGAATCGCTCAGTCTGGCGACTTTGCTGGATAATCTTTTAACTTGAAGCAATGCGTGGGGCATGCACCGTGCTCTACGTCCCAAATGCGCAGCACCATTTTACCGATCATAGCACTTCCTTCACTGGCCGAGCTTCTGACCAGTGCTCGGCCAGTAGGGCATGAACGAGCTGCTCACCGCGCCGCGATAGACGGTCTATCCATTCGTCTGGCATGGCGGAGAAGTCAGTCGGGTAACCCGCGACGCTTTCTTGCGTTACCAGATCCTCGGGTGGAACGGCAAGACGGCGATCATCTTGCCCTAGATATGGAAGCAAGATGTCTTCAATCTTTCCTGCGCGCTTAAGATCGAACAACCGTTTTGTTGTGAGGTTTTGCGAACGAGCGAAAATGCTCTCAAAAGCAGCGATCATTCTAGACGGCATAAAGGCAGCAGGGTCGGAAATCTCGAGCCCATACCCTGCACGGCATGCGATTATGCGGTCAAATTTTCCGGCATCCAGACTAATCTGTAGATCACGGTCGGGCCAGAACGGCGCGAGCCCCATATTGTCGTAGACGCCACCGTCTGTGAGCGTCACACGGCGCACCATGGATTTACCTTCCTTTTCGAAAATCATTAGTTCGTCAAGCGCCGGAAGTGCCGCCGGGTAACTTGCAGACGCCACGACTGCATGGGCGATTTCTACGTTAGACGAGTCCGCCGATCCATATCGCCAGCAATGCAATCGTTCGGCGGTAAAGTAGAAAGCCGCTTTCGCACGAAGTTCGCAGGCAACGATGATGAGCTTGGGCCGATCAGAACGGAGCTCAGGTAACTTGCGGCCACTGAACAATCCGCTGAATGTCCGACGAAGGATGGTTGTGCGGCTGGCCCAGCGACGGAATTGCGACCTCGATAACCATTTGAGATTTCGTCCAATTGGAATTCTGCTCAGCTTTAAGATAATACGAATGATCAACGCCGCTAGCCGGTCAACTGCCAAGAGGCTTGCCGCGGCCACTGCGTTCAGCCCCTCAGACGTTGTCAGCACCGTCATTAAAGTTGGCATCACAAAGCCGCGAGCGAGAACTTCGCGCACCTTCCGCTCGAAATCGGAGAAATCGCCTGGTTCGCTACAGTACAAAGCTGCAATCACGCTGCCGCCAGACACAGATGAGATGACGGACACTTGATTCAACAGACCTGTCTCGTTCAAGGCTCTCAGGCATCCGAGATGGAATGCCATGGCACGTGAACCGCCTCCGGATAGCGCCAAAGCTATCTTTGACTCTACGGCCTGATGAGAAAGCTTACTGACTCGCATGGACGACCGTAGCCTCTTCGTGTTCATGGGACTGCCAACCGGCACGTAGCCATGTCTCGTCTCTACCGCAGATCGCCATCACAAAAGGTGTTCCGGTCGGCCCGAGGTGAGCGACCAGATGGCCGAACACTACCTCGTCATCGTCGCTCGGCCTCGCTGCCGCGCCATCAGGGTGGCTGTGCCACTCACCAATATAGCAAAGTGTTCCGGCCGAACGAAGGGCAAGCCTATCGACGAGAGGCTTAAGATCCTTGGAGCCGCGGATGAAATAGGTGGGTGCCTGCCAACTGTCCTCAGGTGCGGGAAGCGCGGATACTATGTGCACTACCGCCCGCACTGTGTCGAAGCTACCGATAAGCACTCCACCGGTCTCATTCGGCAAGGCGTTGTGGCGAAGAGCCTGCATTTGACTTATCACGTCGTAAGTGAGCGTGACGCGCCATCCATCGAACTGATGGCGGTGGACTCCTGCCAAAGGTACTTGGGTGGGAGTGACCGCGCCTGTGGCTCCGTCAAGGCGCCAGACGAGCGCCATACACTCCGTGGATTCGAGTAGCGTCAGCAACCTGCCGCTGGCGATGCCGCAGAGTGTCTGCACTTGCCATGGAGGCAGGGGTCTAGAGAGGTCTTGGCATGCATTAGCGTAGCGGACCAAGTCCAGCCTTGCAGAATAAAGATGCCCTTCGAGAAGAGGATCGACGGAGGTGGCAAGAAAGTATTGAGCCTCGATTTCGTCCAGACGGAGCGATCGGTCAGCGCCCTCTGCGAGCACCACGAGTTCGTCGCCGTCGGGATTAAAGAATAGACTTGCCGCGCGCACAACGGTATCGTCATCGGCGATCCGTCTGAGCACGGAGGGCGAAGCGCTTAAGTCAACGACAAGATCGGCCCCTGCGAGCGCACCTGCGACTGCTTCCGCCTCATTACCCGGATTGAGAAAATCTACGGCAATGTACTTACACCCCTCCTCATCAAGTACGTTGTTTCCCTGGAAGCACGCGGTCTCTGCTTTTGTATACCCAATCATCATGTTGATTTGGGCTTGGCGAACAGTGTTGTGTGGTAGTACTAGGTCATTATCTATGATCTCCCACGTACCAACTCCGGCACGCATCGTGTTGACGATCACATTCGAGCCGATGGCACCAGCGCCGACCGCCACGAGCTTGCGGTCAGTCAAGGCGGTATTGCCTGAAAACTTGCGCGCAGCGGCCCTGTCCAACCGCTGGACGACGCGCCAGCCGATCAGGATTACTTCCTTGAGGCTTTCCGGCGCCGTAGAAATGATGCGAAGACTCGACGTATTACCCTCACCGCTGAAAGTACGACCGAGTGTCTCGCCTAGTTCACCAAGCGATGCGATTAGCAGAAATGCCCAGTTCTCCCAAGCTTCAACTTGGTTACTCGCATTGCGCAATTTCGGAATGGTGACCAAAATGAGAGGTCGGCGATCATTAGCTTTGAGCTGTTCTGCTTCTGCGAGCCACTCGCCGAGTGCATTGGCAAGGTCTATTCCCATCGACTCGACAAGTTGGCAAAGGGTCTCAAGGTTTTCAGGCCTAGCGTGGAGCGCGCCATGTACCTGGGGCGGCAGTTCCAGTGCGAAGAGTGGAAAGGGTGGGACTTTGGCATCCTGCTGTGAATTGTTATCTACGGTGATGGTCCAACTCTCGTTATGCTTGATACTGTTGGTTATATGCCAAGCTGCTGACGGTGAACCCGTCGGAATAACAAGAGTGTCGGACACGGCTGGGATCAGTGGCTCAAGCGGCTGATCTGGCTGGTGGAGTTCGCCCTTGGCGGTTCTCGCAAACCAGTCCCTGATACGTTCGACGAGTGCTTGTGGAGTTAATGTGCGGCCGAGATCGTGCCAATTCTCTTCCCAAATGCAAAGATAGCGGCCTTCAACGCCTTGCTCAAAGCTCGTGTGTACAAGACCGATCGGAAAATCCTTGCGAAGCGATAAAATATTCGGCGCTTGGTCATCAGCCTTCGGGAACATCAGTCGGATGGGCTCAACGTTAGCGATGGCTACCGCACGATCCTGAGGCAGTTGAGGCTCAAGGGTGATGTCGACAATGTCACGATCACCATTGATCCAGATAGCATCAACGCGGGCAAAGGTGGAATCAGCCGAGTTGCGGATGTAATTGATGAGCGCTCGCGCTCGTAGCGAGCGGAGGCCTTCGGCGCTGGCCTCCCTCATCCTGCGCGGGGAGCTGCGCTTCCAATGATAGCCGCTGATCCGCCAACGAGTTTGAGTACCGAGTAACCTTTGGCACCGATTTCTAATACTAGTGGCTTAGGCTTGTCCTTCGAGGGATGCTCCATTGTCGCGACGAATTGACCTCCAAGACCCTTTGCGACACGCTTGTAGTAGGCTGCGGTCTGCCGGTGAGGTGGCTGCGTCGTGTCTTCGTCTGGGATCGGTAAGCTTGTTGAGACAAGGATGCATCCAGGCTTTCCCTGATCCTCGTAGAGCCACGCCAAGTTCTCGGTCGGCGCGGTCTCGTTTTCCCCTTTCTCAGCGCCCAAGGAGTTATAGCTCGAGTGGTGTGGGACATTGTTGATGTCCCATTCCAGCCGCGCATCATTGCCATGGAATTGAGTAACCCTCACAATCTCATCGATAGTCTCGTAGCCAACGTCAGCAGATAAGATCAGCTTGGTCTTACGTCCAGATACATCGAAGGTGGCTTGGAGGAATAAAGCAGAGTCGTTGCGCACGATGATCTTGTCGTCACAATGCTCGGCAAAGGGCGAGTGTGCGAAAAACTCGACACCGTCATGGTCGATATTGAATTCTGGGCAGAGCGTACCCGCGTCGGTAATGAGATTACGCCGTTTCGCCGGGTCAATGTCGCGCTCGCGCAAAAAGTCATCCAGTGCGTCGGGCCTTGAGAAGACGCGAATGCCTTCACCCTCAATGAAGCGGTGTCGGGCTTCGGCACGTAGAGTTCTGGCTTGGCCCTCAACGCCAACCTCTAGAATTGCTGACGCCGGCACCCACATGGTCTTAATCTTTATGCGATCGTCGCCCTGATATTTCTCTGCGTGCTCCAGATGAAACACCTCCTTGGCTCGTTTGCAGTGGTCGATGTCGAGGTGCGTGAAGGCAACGACGTCAATCTCTTTGTCGCCGTCGAGGCAATCGCGCAATTCTTTCTCTAGGTCGCAACGCTTGTCGCTCATGTCGTTTGAGTTACGCATATCCGCGAAGTCGAACAGCGCACGGCGCCCATTCTCAAGCTCAATCAGGCAGCTATCGGCATTGCCAATGGGGAAAAAATGAACTGTGTGCACCTAACCTCCCGCGTCCGTATTGGTTACTGTCGTTATACATATTGCTAATAATACTGCATTTAATAGGTTGAGTGTGGTCAGCTAATTTGATGGGCTGATGTTCACGATTGGTGATGATCGATACGGCAAGGAGTTTCATGCAAAACGGCGTCAGTTTGTTACTGGTGCCGTTTGTCGTTACACTATGCCTGATATGACAGCAATAATGTTTATATTTGAAATTTTTCCATTCCTACCCATTTTATTTTTGGTACGGACTGGCGACTGTTTATTTGCTATGAGGCAATCCTCGCATCGATCTATCTATTATTGGAGGGGCAAGGACGTTAGCTGCGTCAATGGTAGCTAATGTGCTAGCAGAAGGAAGCTCAGGAGGAGCGTGATCCCATGACAGCAAGGTCTCTAATAACCCGGTTTAGGGCATACCAGCTTGATAAAGCGGGTTCTTCATTTTCATATTTTGACGGCTCTGAGTTTACCCTGATTGAAGCTCGGCTCACTGAGGTAAATGAGAAAGCTATCGCTGACGAACTCAGTGTTTGTGGTAAGAAGCGCATAGACACGCTGCATATTACCTCATGGGATCAAGACCACTGTTCGCCTACGCAGCTTGAAAGAATTTTGGAGGATTATTCCCCTTCTAAAGTCGAGTGCCCAGGCTACGAACCGCACACTGATGCAGGAAAAGACAGTCTAAAGATAATCCGGCAATATCATAAAAAAAGGACATCTAGCGTTCCAAAGATAGTGCGGGTAACTCCCGAGTATATTTGTGGCCTAAAGAACGCAGAAGATTTTGGTTACAAGAACATTCTCTATCATCCTAGGGAAATCGACCTTAATAATTCGAACAACAACTCGACCGTTAAGCAATTCCGAAGTGGCTGTTTTAACGTTCTAAGTTTGGGTGATGTCGAATGCTCAAATATTTCCTCATACCTGAGAAGAACTCGCTCAATTAATACCGAGGTAGATATTCTAATCTTGGCTCACCACGGTGCAGATAACGGATTTACAACGAGCCCGTTTATAAAGGCTATTGAGCCACCATTCGCCATCGCAACAGCCGATTATGGAAACAAGTTTGAGCACCCGAAGCAGGAAATACGAAACCTACTGCATAAGCATGACGTGAAACTTATGACGACAAAAACGGGCGATGTAATTGTCCGGTCTATAAAATCGCATTACGGTCACTATGAGGTAATTAATCTCAAGGCTGGAAGCGAGGAGGTTTCTAGTCGCTACGAGCATGTTTCAAAGAAGCACAAAAAGCTTAGCGCAAACGCCGACTCAATTCGAAACATGTATACAAAACGGTCATACCGATCATAGAGCAAAATGCGCTAACAATTCGTTGCCGCGGACGGCCCTGACTGGCCACAGCTAATCTCAAACGTTGAATGTCTATCTCGGTAGTATCCACGCAAAATTTTCGAAAGCGGACTTTCCTGCAGGCTTTTCAAAAAGCCTTTGCACAAAAAACGCCACGGTCCATTATGGCCGAACTGCTGTCCGATGATCTGTGGGGCTGAAAGTCCGCTTTGGTAGGAGTTACCCGCCGCTCAAACCAAAGTATTTTTTGCGTTTTCTATGACTGCTGATGGCACCTATGTTGAAAATCGCGACCGTCAGCTTTATGACGAGATATTCTACACCCAACAGGTCATATTCACATTTTCTATCATAGGCATAGGTATTTCGCCTTCCAACCTTGTATTGCACATATCGGGGCATCATATATCTGACTGAGCCAACCCTGAATTGCACAATTCAACATGATTTCAAAACAAAGGCTAAGCCATACTTCCAACCTCAGAATGCACTTAGCCAAAATTATTTTTGGCTGTATATATAGGGATGAGGCTCTTGCAAAATCCGGCGTGCCGTGGGTTTTTCTGCTCTGTGCTTTCTGATAACTTTATACGTTGCTATCTTCATTCCAAATCACTACTGTCCGGTAGATTTTAAGTTCATTTCGCTGTAGCCCTTTATTGACGCGGCTTTCAGCCCGTTTTTGCATTCCGACGATTTCAAATCCTGTCTGGAATCGCCTTTGGTTAAAAAACCGTATCGTCTGCCCTTTAATCGGCAGACGGAGCGGCAGTATGAATCGTGGTAAAACAGTTTTCGCACAATTGCTGGACTTCGTGCCATTCAATCATTTCGAGTACCTGACCGAGCGCTTTGCCGCCAACCACGGCATCAAACATTTCTCCGCATGGAGCCAATTCATCTGCATGGCCTATGCACAACTGACCCGGCGCGATGGACTACGCGATTTGGTCGCTTGTCTCAACTCTCAAAAGAGCAAGCTTTACCATATCGGCATCCGCAGTAAAGTGTCCCGTTCCACCCTCGCCGATGCCAACGAACGGCGCGACTGGCAACTGTTCGAGGCACTCGGCCATCGTTTGATCTCCATCGCGCTTGAACTGTACCGGGACGAGGATATCGGCCTGGGACTTAAAGAACCGCTCTACGCGATGGATTCCACCACCATCGATCTGTGCCTGACGCTGTTTCCATGGGCCGAGTTCCGATCAACCAAAGCTGCCGTCAAAGCGCATACAATCATAGACTTGCGCGGCTCAATCCCTGTATTTCTGTCCATTACCACTGGCAAGGTACACGATGTCAATTTGCTCGATGCGATCCCGCTTCCAGCTGGCACCATCGTCGTTATCGACCGAGGTTACCTGCATTTCGCCAGATTGTATGCGCTGCACCAGCGCCAAGTTACCTTCGTCATTCGCGCAAAGAACAATCTCTGCTTTACTTGGATTGCATCGCGCGAAGTGGACAAAACCACCGGACTACGCTGTGATCAAACCATACTGCTGGCGACACCCAAATCAAAATCAGCTTACCCGGAGCGCCTGCGCCGGATTTCCTTTCGCGACCCAGAAACCTGCAAACATCTGGTATTCCTGACTAATCGCTTCGACTTGTCCGCGATGACCATCGCTGACATCTACAAAAATCGTTGGAAAATCGAACTGTTCTTCAAATGGCTCAAGCAAAACCTCGCGATCAAACACTTCTTCGGTAATTCCATCAATGCAGTCAAGTCACAAATCTGGATTGCTATCTGTGTTTACCTGTTGGTCAGCATTGCCAAAAAACAGCTTAATCTTCCTGCTTCCCAGCAGATTTTACTGAATCTTTTTGAGATCAATATGTTCGATAAAACCCCAATAAATCAGATGGTTGCAAATTCGATACAAAATATTGACGAGTCAGACATCAGTAACCAACTGAATCTATTCGATTTTTAACCGGACAGTAGTGATTCCAAATAGATATGTAAAAATTTAACTTAAGGAGCACGGCGCACCGGTTGCGGCGCATCCTGTTCGCCAGCCATATTAGCTTACGCTGTTTGCTGGACGATTTTCATTGCCTTCTCTAGCTTGTGAGTTAAATCAACGTTTCGGAGGCAGTATCTGGTTAAGCGCATTAAAAAATCCACTTATCGGGTTAACTGGTGGCGGCTGAATTTTCACAAACTCGGCTCCTATTTTTCCCTGGAAGCTTCCCGCTTGATTATAAGTTGTATTTTTCCAATTCCCCTCAATTGCGCCTGAACGGATGACACCGGTAAAAGTAGCTCCGGTACTGGCACTGCCGATAGCAACCGATCCGTCCGCGTTTGCCTTGCCTTCGCCCGTAAACACGTCCCCTTTGCTTGAATAGCCATTGAGATTCAATGTGCCATTTGGAAGGACGGTTACTTGAAAAGTGCCAGTGTCCGAACCATTAAAAGTCCCGGCATAGGTGCCGGCATAACTTACCGATCCTTGTGAGCCTGTGGTGGCAACAATCAATCTATCAACGTTCCCGGATCGGACTACAGGTGACCTGGGTATTTGCTGTGCATTGTTCAAAATTTTGACAACTTCGTTACATCCGCTATTTTGACGTGATGTGGTCGCTTGCTCAATGGCACTATCTAATGCAGATTTGCCTAACTTATCAACCAGCACAGGATCGGCACCATAAGAAAGGAGTAATTTAATCGCGGCGGGAGAGCAACTTACTGCCGCCTGCATTAGAACCGTCGTGCCGCTTTTATCTTGCACATTCACATTGGCTCCATTCTGGATCAACTGGTCAATGGCCGCGACAACTTTTGATGAATAATCATCCCGACCACCAATAAGATTCCAGCCCCGAATATAATGAAGTGCAGAATTCCCATTGGAATCTATCGATTTAAAATCAGCACCCCGTTTAGCAAGATAGTCTAGTGCGGCTAAAGAAGGTAGATCACCATTGCCTGCGGTGTTCATCACCAATGACACTCCCGTCACGCCGCCACCTGATGCAGGAATATTAATGTCGGCACCCTTCTGAATTAGCCAGTCGGCCAATTGATAGTCGGCCTCATATCCCTTCAATAACGCTCTAAATAATGCAGTCATTTGATTGTATGAATAGCTGGTAACACAATTCAGACAATTTATATCGGCTCCCTGCTGAAGGAACAGCTCCATCATGTCGTAATTGCCATTTGTAGCGGCCTTGAAAAATCCCAAAGATGCCTGGCTCGGTGGCTGAAGTGCAGGCTGTTGCGCTACGACCGGCTTGTGCGTTACCACTTTGGGAGCTGAATTTGCAGCATTCTTATTTGACGCTCCAGTGACAGCGGATGCCGTTATTGAAAAGATTGACAAAGCAACTGCCAGGAAAAAGTTTTTCATATAAATCAACCTAATAATGGTGATACGTTAAAGATAAAATGCATTGAATATACCGACTAGAGACACGGCTAACGACCCATTCTCGGCATTGCATTCACCCAGCCATTGTTTGTCAGGGTGAGAAAAGCATGTCCCTCGACCGGTGTTGTTTCAGAGTCAATGTCACTCTTGAGTGAAGTGAGGACGGCCAGAACTTCAGGCAACTTTGCCCATGCAGGAAAATCACTGACAGCGTATTTGTATGTTACTTGGGACATCCGCACACCTGATGCATCTGCAGGTTCAGTAAACAGGGTAATTTCCTTTACCGTGGCCTTCCCGAAACAGAAACCTCCAGCCTTCTCGCCCAGGCGAGTTTTCCCCACATCAGCCTTGTAAAACTTTTTTCCTTCTTCTGTCAGATAAAATACCGGCTGGACAGCCTCTTTGTTGCCCCACACCCCAACCGTTTTGTGTAACTCCTGCTTTTCCGACAGCAATCCCGCATTTTCCAGCGCTTTAAAAGTAGCTTTATTTGTGCCAAACCCAAACTCGGCGACTACCGCCGGAAAATTTTCAACGAGGTAACACCTCGGAAAGGTGGCATCCAGATCTTTCTGGATAGCGATTTTGAAATTCGCCTCGTTTGCCACTTTTGGATCTGAGCATGCTGTAGTAAGAGCAGTCATAGTGACAAGCAGAATAAATCTATAAAGCATAGGGTTCCTTTAAGATAAGTTGAATAGAACAACAGATTTCAGGCCTCAAGAAATACACGCTACAATTCAAAATGATTCTGATAAGGAAATTTATTTTTAACCTAATGTAGCAGCTTTAATTTTTTAATGATATATGCCGAAAGGCCTAGTCAGCGGGTGTGTGAGCGGGATGATAGATCGGTCTGATGAATAGCGGATTAATTTGGAGAGAACCTGTGGCTGCTGCGGCAATGTTTGTCGAGGCATGTTTCCTTAAGTGGGGGGGAGCTTGGTCGCCTCTTCCCCAAATTTGCCCGCCTTCGCGCCTTTGCTTGAGTTTTTGTGACAGTCACGAAAGCGATGATTTGTCCTTGTCCTTGTTTTTGACTTTGTTATTGGAAAGGCGAAGCCTTTTCATCCATTGCTTTTATCCCGCCGAGCGTAGCGCTGGAGCGAAGCGGAAGAGGTTTAATAAGGGCGCACCTTATTAAATCAGATTTTGATTGGCGGGAAAGTAATTCGTTGGAATATAGTGACTACTTCCGAATCGGTCAGCACCGTGCTGCTATTTACAACGTACAGATTTGGGTGTCTTCCGCCGAAAAATTCTGGCATAACAGTTTTGTAAGCAATAGCATCCAGATATTAGTTAAAGTCAAGAAATAGAATCATGCGGCTGCGGCTCTTATTCTCTTGCCATCTCATGTTTTCGCAATACAAATTTGATTGCTATAGTATGGCATGAGCTTGGTGCATGATCAGGATCGGATTTCCTGTTGGTGACAGTCAGTGTGTCGGAAGTCACACCGGCTATTTGCTGCTTTTTGTCCGTGCATGGACTTGAAAAACGGGTCATGATTTCCCACAATCAAAATGATGTTGCCGTTTAGCTTCGGCAGTATCTCTTCAATAGTGTGCGGCTTGAATGACAGGTTGCCTAGGTGGTACACCGTGTCGCCAGACGCGACTGTAGCATTCCATTGGTCAATAAGGAACTCGTCCATTTCCTTGATGGATTGAAACCGTCCGCCGAAAGCATTGCGGCGCATGGCATCCTCGTACTTGAGAATGTTGGCGTGGCCGAAGTGGTGATCGGCGGTGAAGAAAGTATTCAGGTCATTTTTTTGCATGGTGAATGCGCTGGATGATCGTGGCCACATCAGAATCAGTTAGCCCAGTGCGCTGATTAACTAAAAACAATGTCGGGCAATCCGGTGAGAAATAGGGTTGGTAGTCGTCGATGGCTAATCACTTCAGACCGGGTTCATTTTTGTATATCCAGAGACGACATTCGTTTTCTCGACGATAGGATGCGCCGGTAAAGTTGAGTTAAAGAAAGTTATCTACTGTTAATTAAGTGAATGCCAACTGTTAATTAAGTGTTAATTAAGTAATTAATTATAAAGAAAAATTTGCAAAATTTTAGTGAGCAATTTAGTATTGGAAAAGGTAAATAAAAGCTGATCTGTCCTTGGTATTCGCATTGAATAAGTAGGGTGCTGTGGGAAATTTGTATTGGAATAATTAAGTTTCTTTTCAAATTCACAAAGCAATAAATTATTAAATATATCCCAATTAGGAGTATGTAATGCGTGCAAACAATTCAGATTTGCTAGATCGTTCACTAACTACACTAGTTCGTACCTTTAGCGATAAGGCATATATTGATATTGTTGATCTAGTTGATCACATTCTTACACCTGTAAAAAATGACTTAAATCGTGTAGAAAGCCAGTTTTCGGCCGATCTACTCAAAGTGTCGCTCATCTATAGTATGAGAGAGAAGGGGGAGGGCGTGGTGTTTAACAGCGTGATGCAAAACAACATTGAGTTACACGCATCCAAGTTTAAATCCGAGCTTGAAATGCTAAATGCTATCTCACGCCCAACTTCGTTTTCGCTGAGCAATAAATCAATGAGCGATTTCGTTAAAATTTTTTCCGCATCTTCTGCGCTACTTTCAAAGGGAGTGGCGCGTAAATTAGTTCATACCAGTTATCTGCAATGGCGCAAGGCACTAGGTATGCGTGACTTAACCGAGCGAGAAAAAATCACTTATGGCATTGCTGTGCCACGCAGTAAGGATCGTGTTGACTTGCAATCAATAAGAATAGGCACGCAATATGAACTGGCGGACGTAAAGGCACTAGCCACAAAAATTCTTAGCCCTGCGCGTAAACTTACGGATACGCCAACTTATGAATTTGCACATAACTTATTTGTGGCGGTCTGCTTGTTTCTCTTGCACGATTACCGCAATGTCGATATGAACGAAGTGATTGAATATCCTGTTGATCCTCGTTGGGATTGTGCTTCGCAACGATTCAGTTGCATGAGTATGTTGTTAGAGCTTGATATTTCGGCAAAAACAAAAACATTCATAGAGTCTTTTGTTAAGTCCTCGCTTGCAATGCCAAGCAGCGCAGCTATGAGTTTGATGGTACGTAGTCATGGATTTTGGTTGCAAGCGTTAGCTGGTTCAAACAAAGACCCGCTCGTAAATTCAGTTGTAGTAGAGCCTGTAAATAGCGTGCAAATATTCAATTTATCTGCGCTAGCCAAAGCTGGTACAGCTGTTGGAGAAATGAATGCTGAGCGCAAGGGTGGGGCCGAACGCTTGCTAAAAATCGCAGGAAAAAATAACGGTTATCGCATGATCCCTGATCCCAATAAAGTACATACTGTCCTTGAATCCGCCAAAAGTAAATTTGAGAACTTGCTCGCGCCTATCAATTATTTGCAAAAGAATCTCGTTCTATCCGCAGCTATGGGAGCAAAGCACTTTCGTGTTCGCCCGATCCTGTTATTAGGAGACCCCGGCATTGGCAAGTCCTACCTCGCAATGGCGTTAGCGAACGGTATAAATGGTGCAATGGAAAAAGTGTCAGCAAGCGGGGCCGCTTTTCAGCTAAATGGCTCGTCATCAACATGGACTGGGGCAAAGTGTGGCCAAGTGTTCAAAGCCCTCGCTGAAGGTGATACAACATCCCCCGTCTTTATTTTAGATGAAATCGATAAGATGGGCGAAGATGATCGCTTCCCAATCTTGCCAGTCCTGCTTGAACTGCTTGAGCCAAGCACAGCGGCTGCTTTCAAAGATGAATTTTTTGATATTGATATTGATGCCAGTCGCATCATATTTATTCTAACTGCAAATGACTTGTCCGAAGTACCAGACGCCTTGCGCTCGAGAGTTGAAATTTTCGATGTGCCACGCCCTGATCCAGACCAACGGATGCGCATCATCAAGGCTGAGGTCAAAGACTTGCGAGTAAAAACTGGCCGTCAAATCAAGCTTAATGCAGCCAGCAGTCGAGCTCTATTTAATCGCACGGACATCGACATGCGCCGTACCAGTAGTATCGTTCGTGAAGCATTCGTAGATGCCATCATGAACAACAAAAAATCGGCTACATTCGTTATTCCAGAGGATAGTAAGCGAAATAATATCGAAAGCAAATACAATGGCGGTAAATTTGGTTTTTTGGCATGTAGATAAAGATGAAACTAAAAAACATCTTGATTGTATTCAATTCTTAATTCATCCTGATAAGTAAGTCTGTCCAATACTTGCCACTTGACAGTCTCTAATTTCTCCACTGTTTTAGCCTTTTGAGGGTGAATTTTGCGCTGTATGAGGCTGTAGGAATCATTGCCCGTTTTGAGGGTTTCGCAGTGATGGGTTATGCGATTTAGCAACGAAGCCGATAACCTGACACCCCTTTTTCGGCCTATCCGGTCGGTCGCGTTGCCTCGAGCACAATTGACCATGAGTGACCGCTTTGTGGCATGATATCGGAGAGGCGCTATAGCAGTTGTGTGCCATCAGCGGATGGTCAATTGTCAAAAATGAATGCCCGCTTACTAATGGACAGCGGATATTGGATAATTAGGCACCGGACCGGCTTCAATGTGGACAATCTAGCCATTGGAAGCATGTATAATTTTCCAAACCTGAGTGATGCTGGTGTGCTATGAACCGACTGTCAGGGTTGAGATTGCGCTGCCTGACAGCGGTCATTGGCGTAAAATATTTTCATTGCAGGAAAGCGGACTGTGACCACGGGCAAGATCGTGCCATTATGCATAGCGCCCAATTATGAATAGTTACTGGTTAAAAAATCTGTCCGAGGTTTGCTAACACAGGCACCAGCAAATCTTACGCTATTCATAATTTCAGCGTTTTCAAGAATGCTAAAAGCAAGGTTGGAGCTCAAAAACAAAGCATCTTACTTCCTGACTCCCGCAGCAATAAGGGTATCATGAGGCGAGGTGGCCATAACAGCCTTATATGGTGACATAGTCAACTCGATAATCGTCTCCAATTATGTGAACTTTTCAAATAATGAATCTGCCTAAAAGCCTGTATTTATATGGGCTGTTGGTTCAAGTGACATGAATACTATTCATAATTGGGTACTATGCATAATGGCACTTATGAATAGCTATTCATAAGTGCCATTACCAGTCCATCGAGTTGTAATAATTGCAGCCCGAAAGCAGTCGTTAGAAGCTCGTAACAAGATTCCATCAACTGCTATTTAAACTCAATAATACGTCGTGCATATCTACAATCTGACAAGCTAGGAATATGACGAAAATGGACTCAAGGCCAATATAGGGTGGTGACGGGGATGAGCAAATGATCTTGGCGTGCACAATGATTCCATCTGTTTTGATCTGAAACTCCCTGTTAAAACTTGCCTATGTAGCCGTTCTTGATTGCAATCTAGTGCTGAATCCTGCAGCATTGCCTCTTCGCGGTATAACCTGACAATAGTTTGGTGATATGGAAAAAATCAAAGGAATGATACTTGCAGCAGGCGAAGGTTTGCGCATTCGTCCGCTCACGCAGGATTTGCCTAAACCGATGATCCCCATGCTGGGTAAACCGGTAATGGAATATTTGGTTGAGCACCTTGCCCGACATGGCATCAAAGACATAATGATCAATGTTGGCTATAAACATTGGCGAATTGAAAATCACTTTGGTAATGGGAGTCTACTAGGTGTGAATCTTGGATATTCGTATGAAGGTGTGTATGAATACGGCGAAATTGTTCCGCGACCACTGGGCACCGCTGGCGGCATGCGCAAGATTCAGGATTTTGGTGGATTTTTTGACACCACGACCGTAGTCATTTGTGGTGACGCAATAGTTGACCTGGATATTAGTGCTGCCGTACTTGAGCATAAGCGCAAAAAAGCGTTGGCCAGTGTCGTTACCCTCGAAGTGCCTCTAAACGATGTCAGCAAATATGGCGTAGTTGTGACCGACGATCAAGGACGTGTCATTTCTTTTCAGGAAAAACCTCAACCGGGACAGGCTCGTTCCAACTTTGCCAGTACCGGTATCTATATTTTTGAACCTGCGATTTTTGACTATATTCCTTCCGGTGTTGAATATGATATTGGTAGTCAACTCTTCCCCTTATTGGTAGAAAAGGGTCTTCCTTTTTATGCTCAGAAGCATTTGTTTAGCTGGATTGATATAGGTCATGTATCTGAATATTGGAGTGGGTTGCAACGTGTATTACAGGGGGATGTTGAGCATATGCAGATGCCGGGCACCCAAGTGCGTCCAGGGATATGGGTGGGTATTAACACCCGAATTGACTGGGATAATGTCAAGATTGAAGGTCCTGTCTACATCGACTCTGGTGTGTGCCTTGAAGCGGGCGTAGAAATTATCGGCCCAGCCTGGATTTCTTGGGGATCGTATATTTGCCAGAATTCCAAGATTATTCGCAGTGTTTTGTTTGAATATACCCACATCCCGGAAGGGATGACCTTTGATGAAGCGATAGTCTCACCCGCCTACTGTGTTATGCATCAGAGTGGCGAAACTTATTACACGGGTGATGATCGATGTAAATTGCGTTGGAGTGATGCCCGAGGACGATGATGCCATTTTGACGTATTAATTGGGAAATCATTGTTGCTGAAAAATTGAGGCGAGCGTGGTTAGCTAATGTAGTGGCTTTATGTTCACGATTGGTAATGGTCGATACTGCAATGCATTTCAAACAATACGGCGTCAGATTTGTACTGGCGCCTTTTTTCCTTAAGCGAAAGTTAACGGTCTCTATGCATAATTTGATTTGGGAGAAATTTTCAATACTCGAGCCCGCTCGTGATTGGTTTATTGAGTGACTTCGAAAAACACGTTGTATTACCGACTTAACTCAGGACGAGTTACGGTTGGAATCGTTAGAGAGTTAATAAGTGAGACGCATTCAAAAGCGAGTTGGGAGCAGTTTGAAATCGGCTTTTAGCCGTTCCGAACAATTCACTTCTCAGAATTCAAAGTCGTCAGAGTCGGTGCTGGGAAATAGGTCAGATCAACGCAAATCACTGTCCCTGAAGTTTAATATCCAAAAACAGCCTATGCCTTGGAAACGCATGGAAGCAGAAATGCGGGACGAAGCGCCCCACGATGTATTAGGCAAGCATGAAAGTCATCCAGTCGGTGATAGACGCCTGTATCTTGATGCATATCATCCACATGATGAGGATGCGCCACATTCTTTGTGGGTTTCTCTGGCACGGCTGGAGGAAGGTCAGCCAGTAAGTCCGAAGTTGTCAGGAAATCAGAGAACGACTGCGAATGTCGAGTCGGCGAAGAGGATGTTTGAACGTCTGGAAACCGGTAGTAAGGAGCACGTTGGCAACGGCTGAAGGTTGTCTTGGAGAATATTAAAAATCTGTAAACGACGCTAATGCGATACGATGCGTAAGCGCTCGAAAAAATGCATAAGTTTTGTTGAGCAAATAAATCATATCTATGGAGGGGGAGATGGGAAAATTATTGTTGGTAACAATTTTTCGTTCCTGTTTTCGGACGCCGCAGATGGTAACCGCTGTCAGTTTGATGTTGAGCATATATGCCATAACTGGGCAGGCCGAGGTAAATTTACTTACATCCGAGCCCCAAGACATCACCGATCTTTCCATTGAACAGTTGCTGAATATCGAGGTTTATAGCGCCAGCAAATTCACGCAAAAGACCGCTGAGGCGCCTTCTGCCGTAACTATTATTTCCGCAGCAGACATCAAAAGTTATGGTTACCGCACTCTAGCCGACATACTGAGCAGCATACGCGGCATGAATGTCTCTTATGATCGCAATTATTCTTATCTGGGCGTGCGCGGCCTAGGCAGAACCGGGGACTACAACAGCCGCATGTTGCTGCTGGTGGATGGCTACCGGTTCAACGACTCGGTATATGACCAAGCCCCTGTTGGCACCGACTTCCCGATTGACATCGACCTGATCGAAAGGATCGAGGTGGTGCGCGGTCCCGGTTCTTCGATTTACGGCAGCAATGCCGTGCTCGGTGTCATCAACGTCATCACAAAAAAGGGCAGCGACCTGAACGGGCTGGAGGTATCTGGCGCGCTCGCCAGTTATGGCACCAACAAGGAACGGCTAAGTTACGGTAAACGCAATGAGAACGGTTTCGAGTGGCTGCTGTCGGCATCGAAATACCGTAGCGCCGGACAGGATTTATTCTTCCCTGAGTTCACCGCGCCGACCAGCAATAGCGGCATCGCTCGCAATATGGACGGCGACGACTACAAGCAGTTTTACGGGAAAGTGTCCTATGAGGGATTCACCCTGACGAGCGCCTATTCCAGCCGGAACAAGACGGTTCCCACCGCTCCCTACGGCACGCTGTTCAACGATCCCAACATGTGGACTACCGATGCATCGGCCTATGCGGATATCGCATACAACGGGGCGCTGGCCGGGCCTTGGGAGGTTTCCGCCCATGTGTTCGAGGGCCGTTATTTTTACGAGGGCATCTACCCCTATGCCGGGCCGCCAACTGTTCTCAACTACGATGCGGTCCACGGTAATTGGTGGGGCGCCGAGGTGAAACTACTCGGACGATTCGACAAACACAAGGTGACTGCGGGAGTGGAATACCAGGACAACTACCGACAGGATCAGACCAATTACGATATTGCGCCATACGCGCTGTATCTGGACGACAAGCGCAGCAGCACGCGTGGCGGGATCTACGTTCAGGATGAAATCACCCTGGTCGATGGATTGCTGCTCAATGCGGGCTTGCGCAGCGACCATTACTCCACCGTGGGCGATACGGTCAATCCGCGCCTCGGGTTGATCTGGAGTCCTGCCGATGTGACAACCCTCAAGTTTCTCTATGGCACCGCTTTCCGTGCGCCCAATGTTTACGAACTGTATTACGCGGCGGGCGGCAGCCAGAAAACGAACCCGGCACTGAAACCGGAGAAAATCGCCACCTACGAATTTGTCGTCGAGCACAGCCCTCGGCAGAATTTTCGCCTGACCGCCGATGTGTATCGCAACAAAACCAGCGACAACATCACCCAGATAACTGATCCGGCGGATGGACTTCTGGTCTTCGTCAACGCGGGCCAGGTGGATGCGTGCGGCATCGAATTTGAAGCGGAGCGAGTGTTGGACAACGGCACGCGGCTGCGCACCAGCTATGCTTGGCAGATCAGCCGCGACCAGACCACTGGCGGCGAACTTATCAACTCGCCCAGAAGCCTGACCAAACTCAACTACACCGTGCCGGTGTGGGGAAATAGGTTGCGCACCGGGCTGGAGCTGCAATACACCAGCAGTCGCAAGACGCTGGCGGGCGGGACGGCAAACGGGCATTTGCTCACCAACGTGACCCTGCTCGGCGAAAACCTCTCGAAGAATCTCGATGTCTCTGCGACCGTTTACAATCTGTTCGACCAGCGTTACAGCGACCCTGGCGGGCAGGAACATATACAGAATTTGATCCCGCAGGATGGGCGTAATTACCGGATCAAACTGAGCTACAGGTTCTAGCCGACATGATTTCAATTTTCACAAAATACGCGCGGATTATTGTAGGTCGGGCTTCAGCCTGGCAGGGTAGGTCGGGTTTCAACCCGACAAGTCGGGCTAAAGCTCGATCTACGATCCGTATTTTTCCCGTAGACCGAGATTCTGTGTGTGTTGTTGGGGCTTCAGCCACTTACAACCACGGGATACCCCTTGCGGGTGTATCCCGACAGAACAGCGTCGGGCTGAAGCCCGACCTACAACCCAGCATCGCCCCCGTAGGTCGGGCTTCAGCCCGACAATCTAGCCTCCTGCATTTGATGTTGCTCCTGTTCCTGTTTCCCGCCAGCCTATACGCCGCGCCACACACAAAGTACGAAGTCGAGGCCGCTTTCGTCCACAATATCGCCAAGTTCGTCGAATGGCCCACATCCGTCAGCGCGAAAGGCGCGTTGCGGCTGTGCGTACTGGGACAGGGCCCCTTTGGCGAAGCGGCTGAAAATTTGCTGAAGGATAAGCAGGTTGGCGGCAGGGGCTGGAAGGTGATACCAGTCAGCGCCCGCGTTAATTTGAATGAATGCAATGTGTTGTTCATCGGGACTGGCGCAAAGGAT
Organism: Burkholderiales bacterium; assembly: GCA_038206935.1. Lineage (GTDB taxonomy): Bacteria > Pseudomonadota > Gammaproteobacteria > Burkholderiales > Gallionellaceae > Gallionella. Next base: position 63,211 of record JBBRAJ010000011.1, on the reverse strand, counting down.
GAACTGCTGCACTTGTTAGACGACATCAAGGATAGTCCTGTCTTGACAGTGGGGGATACCGAAGGCTACGCAGGAAAGGGCGTGATGGTCAACTTCTACAATGAACAAAACAAGGTGCGGTTTGAGGTCAACAACGACGCAGCCGTACGTTCTGGACTCAGGATCAGCTCGCATCTGCTGAAACTGGCGCGCATCGTTGCGGATAACGGGGCGCTGAAATGAACCTATCTCAAAAATTTCGGGACGCGCCCGTCAAACGCAAGCTGATGCTGATCGGCCTGTTGACCTCAGGCCTCGCGCTGCTTTTTATCAGTCTTATCCTGTCCTCCGAGACATGGATCGAGGAGCGCGCGCGGGCGGTGACCAACATGACGACCTATGCCGAGGTAATCGGCATGAATGTTGCCCCCGCTTTGCTGTTTGATGACCAGAATGCGGCGGCGGAAACGCTGTCCGCGCTCGCGGCAAACCCGGACATCGTCGATGCGGTGATTTTTGACAAGACAGGCAAAACGTTTGCGCGCTTCATCGTTCCCCAGCATTCGATCAACGTGCCCATGCCAGTAATCGAATCCGGCTCCCACCTGTTTTCCTTCAACCAGTTGGTGGTGTTGGAACCGATCCGGTTTAAGGGAGAGGTGGTGGGAAGCGTTTATCTGGAATCCGACTTGCGGGGCTTGTATGTGGACATTCTGGAAGACATCGCCCTCACTTTTGCCGCCGCATTGGGTGTGTTCTTGGCATCCTTGTTCTTGTTTGCTCGGCTGCAAAAATTCATAGCCGACCCCATTCTCGATCTCTCCGACGGGATGGGAAAAGTAACTGCCGGACAGGATTATGCGGTGCGGGTGTCGGTGCATGGTAAAGACGAGGTGGGCATGCTGGCACATACTTTCAACACGATGCTGGACGGCATCCAGCAACGTGATGAAGAGTTGGCGCATCATCGGGAGCTTCTGGAGGAAACAGTCGCGCAACGCACCGCCAGCCTGACCGATGCCCAGCGCCTCACCGTCCAGATCATCGAAACCATTCCCCTACGCGTGTTCTGGAAAGACCGGGATTTGCGCTATCTGGGCTGCAACACCCAGCTTGCCAAGGACGCCGGCCTGACAAGACCCGAAGAATTGATCGGCAAGAATGATTTCGACATGGGCTGGAAGGAACAGGCCGAACTTTATCGCGCTGACGACAAGGAAGTGATGGATTCCAATACCCCCAAGCTTTCCTATGATGAGCTACAGACGACACCTGACGGCGGGAGCATCTGGCTACGCACGTCTAAGGTGCCGCTACGCAATGAGGTTGATGAAGTTTTCGGAATGCTGGGTGTTTACGAAGACATCACCGAGTACAAGAAAGTAGAACTGCGCTTGCAGGAAAGCGAGGAGCGTTTCCGCAAGGCTTTCGAAAACTCGGCCATCGGCATGGCGCTGGTGGGACTGGACGGACGCTGGCTCAAGGTCAATGCATCGCTATGCCGGATCGTTGGCTATCCCGAAGCGGAATTGTTGGGTAAGACTTTTCAGGATATCACCCATCCGGACGATATGGAAACCGACCTCGATTACGTGGCGCAACTGCTGGCAGGAGAGATAGACCATTACCAGATGGAGAAGCGCTATTTCCACAAGGACGGCCATACCGTTTGGGTACTTCTGAGCGTTTCGCTGATCCGAGATGCGCAAAACAAGCCCGTCCACTTCGTTTCCCAGATAGAGGACATTACCGCGCAGCGACTGGCGGAAGAAAGCATCCGCAAGATGAACGTGGAGTTGGAAGAAAAAGTGCGGGAACGAACAAGGCAATTGCTGGAAGCGCAAGAGGAGTTGGTGCGCAAGGAGAAACTGGCCGTGCTGGGGCAGGTGGCGGGCAGCGTGGGGCATGAGTTGCGCAACCCGCTGGGGGTGATGAGCAACGCGGTGTACTTCCTGCAAACTGTGCTGTCGGATGCGGACGACATCATCAGAGAATACTTGAACATCATCAAAGACGAAATCGCCGGTTCCGAACGCATCGTGTCTGACCTGCTGGATGCCGTGCGCACTAAACCACCACATCAGGAAACCGTCGGCATAAAAGAACTGCTGGATCAGACCTTGCGCAAATACATCGTGCCTGCCTCCGTCAGCGTTAAGCTGGATATGCCGGAGACGCTGCCGCCGTTGCGGGTGGACGCCATGCAAATTCATCAGGTATTGCGCAACCTCATCAGCAACGGTGTGGAAGCCATGCCGGATGGCGGTACGCTGGAAATCAGTGCAATAGCTAACACACAAGACCAGACTGTCCGTGTTAGTGTCAGGGACAGCGGCAGCGGAATGACGCCGGAGGTGATGGAAAAACTGTTCCAGCCGCTATTCACCACCAAGGCGCGCGGCATCGGATTGGGGTTGGTGGTGGTGAAGAATTTGACGCAGGCCAACGGGGGTAAAGTAGAGGTGCAAAGCGAACCGGGCAAGGGTGCTGTGTTTATCGTCACGCTACCGGCTACTGACACAGAACGAGATTCGTCCTGAAAGGTCGGACTGGAGCCAGACCTTTAAACAACCAATAGCAGAAGAAAAATAACATGTTCAATAATCAACAGAATGTTTTAAAACGAATCATGAAGCATGTGGTTTGCCGTTTACTCAAGGTAAGTTCATTGCGCTTTGCTATGCTGTTCCTGTTAGTGGCGATGCTGGTTTCGGTGATGATAGTCCTGACCATAGATTTAATGTGGGATGGACGTTTCAATGCCGAGCTGGAGTTTGCAGGCATCGTCACCCCCTTTCTTGATGGCATTTTTCTAGTGGTATTCGTAATTGCGATGTTTGATGAGATACGTGAAGAAATATCACGTCGCAAGTTGGCTGAAGAAGAGAATCTCAGGTTGAATGAGGATTTGGAAACTAGGATACAGGAACGCACGCAGCAATTGCTCGAAGCCCAGGATGAACTGCTGCGCAATGAAAAGCTGGCGCTGCTCGGACAGGTGGCAGATACAGTGGGGCACGAGCTGCGCAACCCGTTGGGGGTGATGAACAACGCCGTGTATTTTTTGCAAACCGTGCTGTCCGATGCGGACGCAACCACCAAGGAATATCTGGGTATCATCAAGGATGAGATTACGGAAGCGGACCGTATCGTGTCCGACCTGCTGGATGCGGTGCGCACCAAGCCGCCACACCCGGAAATGATGGAGGTTGCGGGATTGATTCGGCAGGCTTTGCGCAAGAGTAATGTCCCCGCTACCATCACAGTCAGTTTACTCATTCCGGAAACGCTACCCGCCGTGCGGGTTGATCCGCTGCAATTGCATCAGGTGTTGTGGAACCTGATCACTAATGCGGTTGAAGCGATGCCGGATGGTGGTGCGCTGGAAATACGGGCAGATGAAGACCCAGCTGCGCAGACCGTAACGATCCGCATCAAGGACAGCGGTGGCGGTATTGCGCCGGAAAATCTGGACAAGCTGTTCCTGCCGATGTTCACCACCAAGGCGCGGCGTGTTGGGTTGGGGCTGGTGGTGGTGAAAAATTTGACGCAGGTGAATGGCGGTAGCGTGGGTGTAGAAACCGAGCTGAGCAAGGGCAGTATGTTCATGGTTACGTTGCCGAGCGGATTGTAGATACTCTGTTCGAAATCAAGCGATATTTTCGTAATTTTGCGCATTCTTAATTCATGCAGGAAGAGCGTAAAAACGGGTGTTATCGAAAGGTTTGTCATGCTTGAGCATGCCGTGAATTGCATGGAGCAACTTACGCATAACGGCACAAAGCGCTTGCAATGGCAGTTTGCCATTATCGATGAGATGCTGGAAATACGCTTTGACGTGCGGGTCGTGCTGTTTGGCACTCAAGGCTGGCATGTAGAGCGCTGATCGAATATGGCGGTTACCCGCTTTGGAGATACGCGTTTTCTTATGAACACTTTTACCTGAATCGTATGCGCGTGGATCAAGGCCGGCAAACTTGACCCATTCTCGCTCTGTAAGTCCTTCTGGCAACAGCAGAAGTTCGCCCATGAGCGCAGTGGCGCTGGTTTGAGCAATGCCCTTGATGCCGATAAGCAACTGAAATACAGGCTCAAGTTCGTCATGTTTTGTGATCAAAGCCAGCGCTTCTTTGCTTAAACGTTCAATGCGTTTTTCCAACTGGGATATGGATAATTTGACATCGCGTAGCACGGCTTTGGGGGTTTCTTTGGTGGCACACAACGCATGGCAATTATTTTTGGCGGCGGCCTTTTGACGCGTCAAGGCATCAATGCGGCGAGAGTAACTGCGCAAGGCGATCTTCGCGTCGGACGGACGTGTCCAGGCAACGAAGTCCATGCGTTCGGCATACTGAGCCAAGGTGTCAGCATCAACCGCATCCGTTTTACTGTTTTTCATCAATGCTTTGGAGAAGTTATGCGAAGACTTCGGATTGACCACCATAAGAGCCACACCGGCATCGTGCAGGGCGACGGACAAGTCGAAATGATAAACCCCCGTGGCTTCCAGGCAAACAATGATGCCAGGCATATTAACCATCTTCTTCACCAGACGAGCATGATCGGCTGGGGTGTTGGTAAATTTTTGTGGATGATGAGAGTTGCCATTCTTGCGAACGATGAGAATCAACTCCTCAGCGCCCACATCAATTCCGGCGAAAGGTGATTTGTGTTCTTGAACAACAACTTCTGATTTAATAGCCATGAAGACTCCAGTAATATTGAAAAACAAAGTAAACTATCCACTGGTTTCCCGACCCTGAATATGCGCCTACTTTCCTTGTATATGCAGGCTCAAGGCCTCGGATACTCCACGGTATTGGCGAATAGGGCGGGAGGCCAATCTACAGCACAGGCTCTGTATAAAACCAGTCCTCAGGTTGGGACGGCCTTCCCGGTGAAACGTAAAACTTTACTTAACCTTCTATACAGCATTTCATTAAATCGGATCATACAAGGTTGGGATTTAGGCGAGTTGTCGGGCTGAAGCCCGACTTACGCCGAACTGCGGATGGGAAAGTTGGTAGGTCGGGTTTCAAGCTGACGAGGTTTACAAGCAGGATGATTTGACACTTAACCAACAAAAAAGAGCAGGAGCGCACAATGAAAATTCTGGTGGTGGATGATGACAAGCGTATTGTCAAAACGACCTGCGATATCCTGAATATTAAGGGTCATGAAGCCATCGCCGCTTACTCGGGTGAGGAGGGAGTGGATAAGGTCAGGAGCGCCCCACCGGATTGTGTGCTGATGGACATCAAAATGACTGGCATCAGCGGGGTCGAGGCGTTGAGGCAGATGAAGGAGATTGTGCCCGATCTGCCCGTCGTGCTGGTCAGCGCCTACGCGACCGATAAGCTCATGGATGAGGCGAAACATGCTGGGGCATATGCCATATTGGGCAAGCCGCTCAATTTCCCGATGATCCTTTCCTTTCTTTCCCTGTTAAGCAAGGAAGAAAACATTCTGGTGGTGGATGACGATCCGAATTTCTGCAAGACGTTGAAGGATATTCTGACCTTGCGGGGCTTTCAGGTAGAAACGGAAAGTGAGTCGCATAATGTGCTGAAACATCTCGAAAAGGACTACAAACTCGCCGTTGTCCTCGACCTTAAGCTGGGGGCTGCGAACGGTGTGGACGTACTCAAGGATATCCGGGCAAAATATCCCGGCAAGCCGGTAGTATTGATGACCGGCTACCGTCAGGAAATGGGGGATTCTATCGAGCAGGGGCGCAAGATCGGCGCTTATACCTGTTTGTACAAGCCGTTTGAAACAGAGGACTTGTTTCAGGTGATCGAGAATATTCGCATGGATAGATTACGGAATAGGCTGGCGGCATCATGAAGAAGAAAAACAGAATTCTGGTGGTGGACGACGATCCCAACCTCAGAAAAACACTCGCCGATATCCTGCGAGTCAAGGGCTATGAAACGGTCATTGCCGCAATCGGCACGGAGGCCATCGCGGCGGCGAAACAGGAAACATTCAGCCTAGCACTAATAGATCTGATGCTGCCGGATATGCCCGGCCTCGAAGTCATGGCGCGCATCAAGGCCATCTCGCCGTTGACGGAAGCGATCATCCTTACCGGACATGCTTCGATGGAAACCGCCATCGAGGCCACTGGGCAGGGTGCATTTTCCTATGTGCTTAAGCCTTACCAGATGGACGACCTGTTGCAAAAAATCAGGCACGGCGTCGAGCGTGAGCAGGCGCAGGAAGAGATTGTCCGTTTGGCGTCATTTCCAAGGCTGCATCCGAGTCCTGTGATCGAGGTCAACGCCTTCGGTGTCGTGACCTATATCAACCCAGCAGCCGAAAAATTGTTCCCCGGTTTGGGCTCAATGGGATGGTTACATCCGTTGCTGATCGGCTTATCAGAATTTAGGGAGCAACGGCAATGCGGGCAACAAGCCGACTTGGTCCGCGAAGTCGAGATTGGGCAGGCAACCTATGAGCTCCATACACATTGCATCGAAGAGCTTGATCTTATCCGCATTTATGTTCTGGACATTACACAGCGCAAAATGGCTGAAAAGGAAATTCATATGCTTGCCACCACCGATAGCCTCACTGGCATCGTCAATCGTCGCGAGTTTTCTTCGATTCTGACGAACGAAGTGGAGCGCGCCAGAAGGTATGGCACGCTGCTGTCGCTGATCATGTATGACCTTGATTATTTCAAGCGCGTGAACGATACCTACGGCCACGACATGGGCGACTATGTGTTGCGCGCTGTCACCACTCTGGTTAAGGACAAAATACGCAGCGTCGATGTGGTGGCGCGCTGGGGCGGTGAAGAATTCATGGTGTTGATGCCGGAAACAGACATGCAGGCAGCACGAAATGCGGCGGAGAAATTACGCCTGTCCATCGCTGGTCAGCCTTTCGGCAAGGTGGAAAAATTGACGGTCAGTTTCGGGGTGGTGGCGTTCGAGGCGCAGGATGATTTGAATTCGCTGTTAAAACGGGTGGATGATGCGCTCTACCGGGCAAAAGAGTTGGGAAGGAACCGTGTCGAGACCTTGTGATGCTGTCAGGATGAATCCCGACCTACGGAGGGGGAGGTTGGTAGGTCGGGTTTTATCCCAGCGGGGGTGGCGATTTGTCGGGTTGAATCACGACCTACGGAGGGTAAACGGTCGGTAGGTCGGGTTTTAACCCGACATGCTATATGACATCAAGTGATAGAAAAACGAAATAATGGGATACCTAAAAAATGAAAAATAGCCCAACAATTTTAGTGGTAGACGACGACGCAAATCTTCGGAAGACGCTCTCCGACATTTTGCGAGTCAAGGGTTTTGCGGTTGTCTCCGCCGCGAATGGCGCAGCAGCGATAGCAGAGACGCAGCGCGCCGCCATAAGCGTGGCACTGATCGACTTGATGCTGCCGGATATGTCCGGCATCGAGGTGATGGAGCAGATTAAAACCGTCTCTCCCTTCACCGAGGCCATCATCCTGACCGGACATGCTTCCTTGAAAACGGCCATGGAGGCGACTAGCAAGGGTGCTTTTTCCTACTTGCTGAAACCCTATGAAATCGAAGATCTGTTGCAGCATATTCGCCACGCAGTTGACCAGCAACAAGCACATGAAGAAATCCGCCGCCTGGCTTCTTTTCCCAAACTGAATCCTCAGCCCGTGATCGAAGTTACCCCGTCCCGGGAACTGACCTATCTGAATCCCGCAGCCGATAAACAGTTTCCGGATCTGCGCTCGCTGGGCGAGCAACACCCGCTGCTCATCGGACTGGAGGATATATACGCCACCTTCCGGCAAGGCGGGCAGACCGAGATGACACGCGAAGTCGCCATCGGCGCAGCCAGTTATGAAAAACATTTTTACTATGTTCCGGAAAACGAACTAATTCGTATCACGGTCGAAGATATTACCGCGCGCAAACAGGCGGAAGCAGCGGTGCAGCGGCTCAACGCCGAGCTGGAAAGCAAGGTGGCAGAACGCACCGCTGATCTTGTGCGTGCACGGGATGAAGCCGAACAGGCCAGTCGCGCCAAGTCGGCTTTTCTCGCCACCATGAGCCACGAGATACGCACACCGATGAACGGCGTGATCGGCATGGTGGATGTGTTGCAGCAAAGTCCCCTGAATGAATCGCAGATGGAGGATCTCAATATCATCCACGACTCGGCGTTTGCCTTGCTTGCCATCATTGACGACATACTTGATTTTTCCAAGATTGAGGCCGGCAAATTGCAGATCGACAATGTGCCGATGGATGTCATCGGCGTGGTGGAAGGGGCATGCGAAACCATGAACCTCATTGCCCTGAAGAAAGGGGTGGAACTGACGCTGTTCACCGATCCGGTCATACCCAAAACAGTCATGGGCGATCCGGGGCGCTTGCGCCAGATACTGATCAACCTGACCAACAACGCCATCAAATTTTCCGGCGGACTGGTACGGCGGGGCAAGGTTTCGGTGCGCCCCCTGTTGGCCGAAAGTCTGCCGGAACAGGTGATACTGGAGTTTCGCGTGGCCGACAACGGCATCGGCATAGACAAGGAAACCCAGGCGCGCCTGTTCACCGCTTTTACCCAGGCCGATTCTTCCACGACCCGGAATTACGGCGGCACCGGACTCGGGCTGGCCATCACGCGCCAACTGGTAACCATCATGGGCGGTAAAATCACCGTGGAAAGCGAACCGGACAAAGGCGCGACATTCATCGTGCGCCTGCCTTTCAAACTGCCACAGGAACAAACAGACGCGGGGCGGGATTCATCCCGACAGGGCGGCGTCGGGTTAAACCCCGACCTACGGGTTGAGGGGCTGCACTGCCTGGTAGTGGGCAACACGGGGGAGATTACCGATGATCTCGCCACCTATCTGGCGCATGATGGAGCGATAGTTGAGCGAGGGACGGATTTGGGCTATGCCAGGGAATGGATAGCCAGCCAACCCCCCGGCCTTTACATCATGGTCATTGATACTGCGGATGCCGACCCACCGCTGGACAGGTCGCAACTGGATAGCCTGTGCGCCGCCGCCCGCGCCTACCCTGAACAGGATGCTCGCTTCGTCGTCATCCGGCGCGGGCAGCGTCGGGAACCGCGCGTGGATGCCGCCAATCTGGTACTGGTGGATGGCAATGTGCTTACCCGCAAGACGCTGCTGGAGGCGGTGGCGGTCGCGGCCGGACGGATTAAACCGCCCGAGCACGAAAATAAAACCGGCAAGGTCAACGCAACACTCACGCCGCTGTCGCGCGAAGAGGCACGCCGGCTGGGCCGCCTGATCCTGGTCGCCGAAGACAACGAGATCAACCAGAAAGTCATCCTGCAACAACTCAAGTTGCTCGGACAAACTGCCGACATAGCCGACAATGGTCGTGTGGCGCTGGAGCACTGGCAGAGCGGCGATTACGCCATCCTGTTCTCCGATTTGCATATGCCGGAAATAGATGGCTACGAGTTGACCAAGGCCATCCGCGACGCCGAAAACGGCAAGACCCGTATTCCCATCATCGCCTTCACCGCCAATGCGCTCAAGGGCGAAGCCGATCACTGCCGCGAGATCGGCATGGACGATTACTTGAGCAAGCCGGTGCAACTGGTCAAATTGAGAGCGACGCTGGAAAAATGGTTGCCAGTCGCGGCTGAATCAGCGCCAGTTGATTCAATATCAACCCCAGATGGTCAACCTGACGTAGGTCGGGCTTCATCCCGACATGCCCACCTTGGGTCTGTCGGGATAAAGCCCGACCTACAGCAGCCTATTGCGAAATTATTACCGGTGGACGTGAATGTGCTCAAAAAACTGGTAGGTGATGACGCTGCGATCGTCGCGGAATTCCTGCACGACTTCCGCCTCAGCGCAGAAAAGATAGCGGAGGAACTGCACGCGGCTTGCATGGCTGGGCAGGCAGGCACAGCGGGTTCTTTGGCACACAAGCTTAAATCCTCGGCCCGCTCTGTGGGTGCGCTGGCATTGGGTGAGTTGTGCTTTGAAATGGAAAAGGCAGGCAAGACGAGTGATATGTCTGCACTGACAGTGATGTTGCCCAAGTTTGAGCAAGAATTGGCTGCCGTAGAGAGCTATTTAGGTTCGTTATAGGTTGTCCACGTTAGGATAGGTCGTTCACAGCATGTTACGAGATCCCGTTTGCGACAATGAATTAACAGGCATCAATGGCAGAATTGGGCCTCAAAGCTGCCATTCAGATGTTTTACTTCAATATCCGGATTGTCTCGAATCCGGAACTAGACGAAGTTCCGGTATCTGGCGGCCAATTTTTTGAGCGGAACATAAATTTCCACTGCCGGAAACAGGATACTCGCGATGGGCAGCTACTGACAAACCCAACCGTCAAAGATGAACATCTGATTGACTGCTTTACACAAATTTCCGGACACGCTCCCCGAAGGGCATGCGCGCTGGACATTACGCTTACTGGCGGGCAAGGTGGTGGAATTAGGTATGGTCGAATCCTTTAGCCATGAAGCCGTGCGGCAGTTGCTAAAAAAACGACTTAAAGCCCTGGCAGAAGCGAGAGTGGTGTATTCCAGAGGTCAGCGCTGACTATGTGGCGGCAATGGAAGACGTGCTTGAGCTATATCAGGAACCTTACGACCCGCAACGACCGGTGATTTGCTTTGATGAAAGTCCGGTGCAGTTAATTGCCGAGGTGCGTGAGCCGATTAAAGCACGTCCCGGCAGTACCTTACGCTACGACGTGGAATATAAACGCAACGGGGTACGAGATTTATTGCTGATGTGCGAACCACTGCGTGGCACCCGTGAAGTATTGGTAACAGAACAGCGAACCAAGAAGGATTTCGCTCAGGCCATGAAGCACTTAGTTGAAATGTACCCGACTGCGACGGTAATGCGGGTGGTTTTGGATAATTTGAACACGCACAAAATGGGTTCACTGTATGAAACGTTTCCACCTGAAGAGGCGTGTCGTATTGCCAGGAAACTGGAGTTTCATTTAACACCGAAACATGGAAGCTGGCTGAATATCGCCGAGCTTGAATTTGCGGTGTTGTCAAAATCGTGCCTGAACCGCCGCGTGCCGGATGAAACCGTGCTCCGCCGCGAGGTGGCAGCCAATATTGCAGAAAGGAATGCGTATGCTCATTGTGTGCAGTGGAAATTTACCGCCAAAGACGCTCGGCAAAAAATGAAGCGCCTTTATCCATCAATAACAAATTGACTATCTACTAGTTGTTGTCGCCTGATGACTGTGGTGAATGCCTTAACTTACTTCCGGCAACTCATCCCAGTCAGTCGTATAGTTGGGTGACTTGCTCTCCCGTCGCATCGCCCAACGCTGCCTAATCCCCGAGGCCGCCGTCGTCACACTACCTTTCCCCATCTTTCTATTAATCGCATCCATTACCTGCATCAAACTATCGGATTTATCCTGATCAGCCGGTTCATCAAACAGACTAGCTTGAACGGCGGTTTTGGGGTGTAAGCCCATCAGCATCACCCCTGTCTTTTTATAGTAAAAACCACTGCGGTAGATTGCTCTCAGTCCAGCCAGAGCCGCACCTATGATCTTGGATGTGTCATCCGTAGACTGGCTTAGCGGTACAACCAGTGAGCGTTGGTACTGAGGCTCTGTTTCCTTGAACGGGTTGGTCTGTACAGAAACGCATACACTGGCGGCGACAGAACCGTCATGTCGAAGCTTTTCCGAAGCACGCGTGGCAAAGTAAGCGACAGATTCAGCAAGGTCTGCAAGACTGGTTACTGGTGAACCAAATGAACGAGAAACCATGATCTGCTGTCGGGCTGTACCCGCCTTATCCAACTCGATGCAAGACACCTTGTTCAACTCCTGCTGGGTACGTCCCAACACAATAGAAAACTGCCTGCGTATTCGATCAGGATTGGCAATGCGCAAGTCATGAGCCGTATTGATATTCATGCTCAGCAGCTTTTCACCAATCTGCCTGCCTACACCCCAGATGTCACCTACCGGAATACGGGCAAATAACTTATCCCGTTCCAGTTCTGAGAGTAGCCCAAAATCACAAACGCTCTCATTGCCAGCGTAGCCTTTCTTGGCACAATGATTTGCCAGCTTCGCCAATGTCTTGGTGTCCGCAATGCCAACGCAGACGGGGATGCCCACATGTTGCTTAATCGTCTTACGGATCGTCTGGGCATACGCCACTAATGATTCTGGTGCAAAACCATCCAAATCCAAAAAACATTCATCAATGCTGTAAACCTCCTGCTGTGGAGAGAAGGTTGCAAGAATAGACATCACCCGTGCCGATAAATCGCCATACAGTGCGTAATTACTGGATAGAGCAATAATGCCATGCCGTTTGGCGATGCCCTTCATCTTGAACCATGGCGTGCCCATCTTGATACCCATTGCCTTCACTTCATTGGAGCGGGCAACTGCACACCCGTCGTTATTGGACAACACTACTACCGGCTTATCTTCCAGCTTGGGATTAAAGACCCGTTCGCAACTCACATAAAAATTGTTGCAATCAATCAGTGCAATAGGCATGGCCGACTAGATGAAACGTTTAGTCGTGGACGTAACGACACCCCATACTTGAAGCTCCTGACCTTCCTTGAGAACGATTTCCTTGAAGTTTGGATTGGCCGGTTGCAGTATCACCAGCCCATCACGCAAGATGAGTCGCTTCACTGTCAGCTCAGCATCCAGTACCGCAATGACAATGCTGCCGGAGCAAGGCTTGAGTGAACGATCAACCACCAGCAGATCACCATCAAAAATACCGGCTCCTGCCATGCTGTTACCCTTGGCACGTACAAAAAAGGTCGCATCCTTATGTTGAATCAGGTACTCGTCCAGGCTTAGTCGACCCTCGATGTAATCATCGGCAGGAGAGGGGAAACCTGCCTCGACCTTGTGGCCATAAAGGGGCGTGTGAGTAACTTGCTTCCGTATGGCTGGTGCGTAAACGGATTGATGCAGGGATTGGGACATTCGATTCAGCTAAAAGAAGGATTGCTGTATCGTAGTGAACGTTCGTTCTGTTGTCAATAAATCACTGTTAAGGATGATATTGGACTGCAAAAACTTTCACATTTGATTCTAATAATGCAGATTGACGAAATATATTTCACATTTCATCTCAATTTTATTTTCCTTCTCGCTTGATGATTTCTTTACATACTGACGTTATTAGACTTTTGTTACTGTCACTAATTAGCTTTGGCAAAAGCGCGATTAACCCGCTGGTACTAATCTCAGTTTCGTTACCGTCACATAATTGTTTCATGGCAAAGCTTCTAGCTCGGCGCTGCCGCTGAGCAGGACTCATTGCATCTCCAGATATTGGCTTTCTTCCCTTTTTAGTTGCAATTACATTAACGGCTTCCATGCCATGCTCCCTTTTGATTTGTGACAGTCACATAATGCGCCAAGATAAGCTTTGTGTCAATATATTTGTTACTGTAACTAAATGTGATTGAGCGTAATAATGCAATCAGTTTAGAAGGTTGTTCAGGGAAGGTTATGGGATAAACAGGATAACCATATTTGATAATTTCAATTGAATAGAAGTTGTTAAATAGGACGGTTGTGAAGTGCAGATGCTTTGTATGGTTAGTGTTGGCAGAATTTTTCAATATCTACACAATTTTTTCCTGGATAAAACCATTGGGCACAGTTCTGGCACAGTGAAAGAAACAACAATATGGGGATTTAGAGCAACTTTCTTGGCACAATTCTGGCACAGTGCCAGCAAGAAAGTTCTCTTATTTGAGGTTACGCTTGTTGGTAAAATAAGCGTAACTCATTGATTTGGCGGAGAAGGGGGGATTCGAACCCCCGTCAGGATATTATCCTGAACACGCTTTCCAGGCGTGCGACTTAAACCACTCATCCACCTCTCCGAAGGGCGCGCAATATAAACCAAATTAGCTTTTACTGCAATCATTGTATTTAACTTTTGATATATAAACAATGTTGACACGCAACAGACGGCTACCTAAGCCGTGATGTTATTGAATATCAGAAGACAAATTTCATGGAAGTCATCGTAAAGAAATGGGGCAATAGCGCGGCAGTGTGTATTCCGGCGGCTATTATGGCGGCGGCGCATGTCGATCTGGATCAGCCCGTGGACGTGTGCGAAGAGCCGGGGCGCATCATTATCGAGCCAGTGCGCCGTAAGGCTTACAAACTGGATGAACTGCTTGGCGGCATCACCAGCAGCAACCTGTACAAACCCGTCGATACGGGCGCGCTTGTCGGCAAGGAAATCTGGTAGCGGCAATCCGCTTTGTGCCGGATGCGGGCGATATAGTCTGGCTCGAATTCTCGCTACAGCCCGGACTGGAACAAGCGGGATACCACCCGGCATTAGTCCTCAGCTCCGCCGCCTACATCGGTAAACCCGGCACCACGCTGTGCTGCCCGATGACCACCCAAATCAAAAGCTACCCGTTTGAGGTTATCATTCATGCAAATGGTGTTAGCGGCGCGGATCAGGTAAAGAACCTCGACTGGACAATCAGCAGTAAATCTAGCGGGTTGAAGTCCCGTCCGTGGTGAAGATAAATAGTAAGACAATGCAACCAATTTTTCGGAAAGATATTCAATGACCTCCCCGTATATTGCTTGTTTCTTGCGTTTAGCGTTGTCTGTCGTTTTTTTCGCTATAACGTCTTGCGCTGTCGCGGACACGCAGGTTGCGAATCCTCCGCTGGAGTTAACAGCGACCAATATCGCCGGTGTGATTGATCCGCTGATGGCGGATTGGATGAGCAAGTACAAAGGCCCCGGCGCTGTCGTTGTTGTGGTGAAGCGCGATGGCCCGGTCTTTGCCAAGGGCTATGGGTTCGCGGACATCGAAGCGAAAAAGCCGTTCACCGCAGATGCGACGCTGGTACGCCCCGGCTCAATCTCCAAGCTCTTCACCGGTATCGCGGTGATGCAGCTTGTTGACGATGGGAAGCTTGATCTTGATCGCGATGTGAATACCTATCTCGACTTCGACATTCCTACGCCAAACGGTGGTGTTCCCGTCACGCTACGCCGCCTGTTAACGCACCGTGCCGGTTTTGAAGAACATGTGAAGGGGCTTTTTTCCAAAGATCGCGATCCCGAGCCGCTCGGACGCTGGCTCGCGCAAAATATGCCTCCCCGCCTTTTTCCCAAAGGGGATGTTTCGGCCTATTCCAACTATGGTGTCGCGCTCGCAGGTTACATCGTCGAGCGCGTTTCGGGCGAACCCTACGCCGCGTATATACAGCGCCACATACTCGACCCGCTCGGCATGAGCCATTCGACATTCCAGCAGCCCTTACCCAGCACCCTCGCCCCACTAATGGCAAAAGACTACCGCACATCAGATAAGCCATCGCTAGGATTTTTTGAGACCTTTGCAGGTTCGCCAGCCGGTGCGCTTTCGGCATCGGGTGCGGACATGGGCCGTTTCATTCGCGCACTGATGAACGGCGGTGCGCTCGACGGCATCCGCATCATTTCCAAGGCACGGCTCGATGAGATGATGACACCGAGTATCGCAACGCAGGGCGATTTCATCGGCTTGATCTTCGTAGGAACAAAAGTTGCTGGGCATAACGTGATCGGACATACAGGCGGAATGCTGACATTTTCGAGCGATCTGGAGCTTTTCCCCGAACAAGGGGTAGGTGTTTTTGTGTCATTCGATGGGGTCGGGAATGTCAATGAAACCAAAGAGCTGCCTGATCCAACACGCGTGATCGCGGAACGTTTCCTCCAAAAGGTTGATATGCACAGCACCTTAATCAGCGATCCCGCCGTGGCCGGGATTTATCACGGAAGTCGGCGCGCTGAGTCATCTTTCATAAGATTTATTGATTTTATCTCTCAATTTGTCGTTACGGTCGACAACGAAGGAAATGCAAAAATAGCCTCCGCAATATGGCCCTTCGATGACGAAAAAACCTTGATGTACCTAGGGGGAAATCTCTATGAATTCCCAGATGGAGAACGCTTCACTTTCACGAACGAGGGGGGCGACTCATATTTTTCTTGGCCGATCATGCGTATGCAGCGCGTTCCATGGTCGCTCGACGCACGGTGGATTGCACCTGCGTTAACAACGAGCATGGCGGTTGTTATCCTGACGCTGCTGGTTTGGCCGGTTGTCGCTCTATCGCGGCGTTGGCGCAAAAAGCCATGGAGCCTAGACAGCAGTGATCGGCGCAAATATATGGTCGCAAGATTAGTCTTGCTCGTTGATGCAGTTGTAGTAAGCGCGTTTTCGGCGATTTGGCTGGTGGGGCAAGATAATCCAACGATTCTCAATAATGCTTTGGATCCTCTGGTTCTTGCACTCTATGCTCTCGCGTGGCTCGGTGCTGTTGGTGTAATTCTAACGCTGTGGGTTGCCACGCAGTTCTGGCGAAATGGCATTGGCAGCCGATGGTTGCGTATCCACCATGCGTTGATCGCTGCAAGCACCGTTGTGATCGCGTATTTCTTCATTACTTTCCATCTTGCAGGGACAACGTTAAGCTACTAAACACGATTAGTTCACGTAGGGCGCAATAACCAGCGGGCATTGCGCCGTATGTGAAATCTCAAACATCCGGTGCAATGCGCTACGCTTATTGCACCTTACATTTTGAATCAATACGCCGCCATCCCCACCTCATACAACCCGCCTATCACCGTATATTCATCTTCCCCCCGCAACATTCCCGGCAGCAGACTGGTGTAGCAGAATACTTTTGCCAGCGGCACTTTTGCAGTGAGTAGATAGTCGCCGAATTCGTCGGCGCGTTCGCGGTTGGTGGTGAACGAGCTCAGGCTGTTGAATAGCACCACGCTGTTTTTACTTTTTGTAGCCAATATCTCGTGATCATCCATGCGATTGACACCGCGATACAGGGTCAGATGTGTTTCATTTGGTTGTTGCCGTGCCAGTTCGTATTGGCAATAGCTGTAGAGCAAGTCGAACTGGGCTTCCAGCGCATTGGTGCCGTACAGTGCGGCAGAGCGCATTTCCAGATAATGCCGGTAGGTTTCGCCGGAAAAATCGCGTATCGGCCCTGCGTGGTAGCGGGGTAACAAGCCGAAACGGGATTCCACCCAGCCCTTGAGTGCCGCGCCTTCGCGTCCGTCCGCATCGAATCCCCAGCCGCGTAGCATGCGTAAATAATCCGCCTTTTGTCGCTTTTGTACGTTTTGTGATGAATAGCCAGCCTGTTCCGGTTGATTGAGATAGAACGCGGCATTCATGTGCAGGGTGAAGGCGTGGGCGCGTTCTTTGGCATCGTCGATGCGATCCAGCAGTGAAAACAGGCCGTGGTGCAGTGCGGTTACGCTGTCGAGTTCGATGGCGACGGGGTATTGTTGAAAGCTCAGGCTGCCGAGTATGTCGGCGGGCAGGTTGCAGCGATTGATGGGTAACCGGGCGTTGCGCGGCAACGTCGGTTTTGTCGTTACTGCGACAAACGCAGGGGTATTGTCGTGTTCGGTTTTTGTCGCCTTGTCCGGTTGTAAATTATTTTCTTGTTGCATTTCAATTGCTTAGATATTTTTGCGGAGGCTGGCACGGAGATTGCGATAGTAGGGGTGCGAGCGATAGGTAATTTCAATCGCAACTTTTTGCAACCTCTCAGGAGATTAACATGGCATTACGTCAATGCGCAATTTACGGTAAGGGTGGTATCGGTAAATCGACCACAACTCAAAACTTGGTAGCCGCTCTGGCTGAAGCCGGTAAGAAGGTAATGATTGTTGGCTGCGATCCCAAGGCAGACTCAACACGTCTGATCCTGCACTCAAAGGCACAGAACTCCGTGATGGAATTGGCTGCTGAAGCAGGTAGCGTAGAGGATCTGGAACTCGAAGACGTTTTGTCGGTGGGCTACGGCGGCGTTAAGTGCGTTGAGTCCGGTGGTCCTGAGCCTGGCGTGGGTTGCGCAGGCCGTGGCGTTATCACTGCGATCAACTTCCTCGAAGAAGAAGGTGCTTACGACGACGAACTCGACTTCGTGTTCTACGACGTGTTGGGTGACGTGGTTTGCGGTGGTTTCGCGATGCCGATTCGTGAAAACAAGGCGCAGGAAATCTACATCGTTTGCTCCGGCGAAATGATGGCGATGTATGCCGCTAATAACATTGCCAAGGGTATCGTGAAGTATGCGAATTCCGGTAGCGTACGTCTGGCAGGTCTGATCTGCAACAGCCGTCAAACTGACCGTGAAGATGAACTGATCATGGCTTTGGCTGCAAAGTTGGGCACGCAGATGATCCATTTCGTACCACGCGACAACGCAGTGCAACACGCTGAAATCCGTCGTATGACTGTGATCGAATACGATCCAAAAGCTAAGCAAGCTGACGAGTACCGTGCACTGGCACAAAAAGTTGTGGACAACAAGAAGTTCGTTATCCCGACTCCTATCACCATGGACGAGCTGGAAGAGCTGTTGATGGAATTCGGCATCATGGAAGTGGAAGACGAATCCATCATCGGTAAGAAAGCGGCTGAACTGGCTGCCTGATAGGCGTAATTCGGGACTCGTCCCGAATTGCAAAAAAAATGTCGGGTTACGACCCGACCTCTCAACCCTGGTGTCTCCACAGATTAGTGGGTCATTAAAGGAGAATGAAATGTCTGCATTAACACGCGAAGAGACTCAAGCCCTGATTCAGGAAGTGCTTGAGGTCTATCCAGAGAAAGCAAAGAAAGATCGCGCCAAGCATTTGGCGGTAAACGATCAATCCATTGAGCAGTCCAAAAAGTGCATTACCTCCAACCGTAAATCGTTGCCGGGTGTAATGACGATTCGTGGTTGCGCCTACGCCGGTTCCAAGGGTGTGGTGTGGGGCCCGATCAAGGACATGATTCATATTTCCCACGGTCCGGTCGGTTGTGGTCAGTATTCCCGCGCTGGTCGCCGTAACTACTACGTTGGTACTACTGGCGTAAATACCTTCGGTACGATGAACTTTACTTCCGACTTTCAGGAAAAGGACATTGTATTTGGCGGTGACAAGAAACTAGCCAAACTGATCGGTGAAATCGAGCAGTTGTTCCCGCTGAACAAGGGTATTTCGGTTCAATCCGAATGTCCTATCGGTCTGATTGGTGACGATATCGAAGCTGTTTCCAAAAAAGCAGCAAAAGAATTCGACAAGCCTGTTGTTCCAGTACGTTGCGAAGGTTTCCGTGGAGTGTCTCAGTCACTGGGTCACCATATTGCCAACGACGCGATCCGCGACTGGGTATTGCCACGCCGCGAAGGTAAGGCATACGAATCGACTCCGTATGATGTAGCCGTCATTGGTGACTACAACATCGGTGGTGACGCATGGTCTTCACGTATTTTGCTGGAAGAAATGGGTCTGCGCGTGGTGGCACAATGGTCTGGTGACGGTACCATCGCTGAGATGGAAAAGACACCTTACGTCAAGATGAATCTGATCCACTGCTATCGTTCGATGAACTATATCGCACGCCACATGGAAGAAAAGTACAACATCCCCTGGATGGAATACAACTTCTTTGGCCCGACCAAAGTTGCCGAGAGCTTGCGTGCGATTGCTGCCCATTTCGATGACACCATCAAGGAAGGTGCAGAGCGTGTTATCGCTAAATATCAAGCCATGATGGATGAAGTCATTGCCAAGTACAAACCACGTCTGGAAGGTAAGCGCGTCATGTTGTACGTCGGCGGTCTGCGTCCGCGTCACGTGATCGGTGCTTATGAAGATCTGGGTATGGAAGTGGTGGGTACCGGTTACGAGTTCGGTCACAACGACGACTATGACCGCACCATCAAGGATATGGGTAATGCCACCTTGCTGTATGACGACGTGACAGGCTTCGAGTTTGAAGAGTTTGTCAAACGCGTCAAGCCCGACCTGGTCGGCTCTGGTATCAAAGAAAAGTTCATCTTCCAGAAGATGGGCGTTCCTTTCCGCCAGATGCACAGTTGGGATTACTCCGGCCCTTATCACGGCTATGACGGTTTTGCCATCTTTGCCCGCGATATGGATATGACCTTGAACAATCCGTGCTGGGGCAAGATGACCGCACCATGGTTGAAAAAGGCTGCCGCGTAGGTCGGAATTTATTCCGATATGTCGGGCTTAGGCCCGACCTGCGAAATGAACTACCTTAAACGATGCCCGTGTCCGCAGATTGGCGGCTCGGGCCAAGGAGATAAACATGCAACAAGTCGACGATATCAAACCTTGCTATCCGCTGTTCCGTCAGGACGAATACAAGGAATCACTGACCAACAAACAGGAAAATTTCGAAGAGCGTCATGATGCCGACAAGGTACAGGATACATTCACCTGGACTACGACTGCCGAGTACCGTGAGCTGAACTTCAAGCGTGAAGCACTGACCGTTAATCCGGCCAAAGCTTGCCAGCCTCTGGGTGCGGTACTGTGTGCACTGGGCTTCGAAAAGACCATGCCCTATGTTCACGGTTCACAGGGTTGCGTAGCGTACTTCCGTACTTATTTCAACCGTCATTTCCGCGAGCCGGTTTCTTGCGTATCCGACTCCATGACTGAAGACGCAGCCGTATTCGGCGGTCAGAAGAACATGATCGACGGTCTGGAAAATTGCCGTGCAATCTACAAGCCGGACGTCATTGCGGTGTCCACCACTTGCATGGCCGAAGTTATCGGTGATGACCTGAACGCTTTCATTCGTAACACGAAAAAAGCGGGCAATATTCCTGAAGACTATCCTGTTCCGTTTGCACACACACCTTCTTTTGTGGGTTCGCACGTAACCGGCTGGGACAACATGTTCGAAGGCATCATCGGTTACTTTACTCGCAACAGTATGGATGACAAGGTGCCCGGTAAGAACGGCAAGATCAACCTGGTTCCAGGCTTTGAGACTTACCTCGGTAACTATCGCGTTCTCCATCGCATGTTGGACGAGATGGGTGTTGAGCACACCATGCTGAGCGACCCAACCGAAGTGCTGGATACACCTGCTGACGGCCAGTTCCGTATGTATGCGGGCGGTACAACTCAGGACGAGATCAAGGATTCGCCTAACGCGATTACTACTTTCCTGTTGCAACCGATGCAACTGGAGAAGACCAAGAAGTACGTTGATCAAGTCTGGAAGCATGAAGTACCGAAGTTGAATATTCCGATGGGCTTGGAGTGGACTGACGAATGGCTGATGAAAGTAGCTGAAGTGACCGGTAAGGAAATCCCTGCATCGCTCGCCAAGGAACGTGGTCGTTATGTCGACATGATGACCGACAGCCATACCTGGTTGCACGGTAAGAAAATCAGCCTGTACGGTGATCCGGACTTCACTTTGGGTATGACCAAGTTCCTGACTGAACTGGGCATCGAGCCACTGCATGTGTTGTGCAATAACGGCAGCAAGAAGTGGACGAAGGCGATGCAGAAGATGCTGGCTGAAACGCCATACGGCAAGAACACCCAGTTGTTTGCAGGTGCCGACCTGTGGCACTTCCGTTCACTGGTACTGACCGAGAAGCCTGACTTCATGATTGGTAACAGCTACGGTAAGTTCATCCAGCGCGATACCTTGCACAAGGGTAAAGAGTTTGAAGTTCCATTGATCCGTATCGGCTTCCCGATCTTCGATCGTCATCACCTGCATCGTGCTACGACGCTGGGTTATGAAGGTGCAATGCAAATGCTTACCACGATTACCAATGCAGTATTGGAAAAGCTGGATGAAGATACGCGTGGCATGGGTACGACCGACTACAACCACGATCTGGTGCGTTAGAAGAGGGGAAGGGAGAAGGGGAGTACGGGAAGGGTGAAGGGGGAAGGGAGCGCGCCTTTGGCGCTCAAGGGTGAAAACCCAACGCCCCCTCCTGAATCGAAGAGTTGGTTTTACCCTTTCCCCTTCATCCTTTACTTGCGACGAAAGGAGCACTAAATGGCAAACATCATGATTCAAGGTAGTAAAGGTGCGTATGTGTTCTACCTGCCTAAGCGTGATCTTGAGGACGCTATCGTTTCGATGGAGTTCGATACCCCGGAAAAGTGGGGCGGAGAGATCAGGCTTAACAACGGGGGTAGTTATTACATCGAGCCTCAAGCTGCACCAGCCAGATTGCCTATATCCCTGCGTGCTAAGCGCTTGGATGCGGCGGAATAAACGACAAGGAGAATTATCATGGCAATGAAGATACTTGCAGACCTGTGTACATCTTGTGGTGACTGCGAACCGGAATGCCCTACGGCTTCCATCAGTGTCAAAAAAGGTATGTATATTATTAACGCAAGCGAATGTACCGAGTGCGAAGGTGAATATTCCAAACCTCAGTGTGTAAAAGTGTGTCCGATCAAGGGTTGTATCGTTCAGGCATAAGGGCAGGGAAAGGTAAACACTGGGAAGGGGAAAGGGTGAAGGGTGAAGGTTGAAGGGTAAAACCGACTCATCGATTTTCGGAACTGGTGTTTCGCCCTTGAGCGCCGCTGGCGCGACCCTTTCCCCCTTCTCTCTTCTCCCAGTTTAAAGAGGTAATGACATGACCACCACTAATACCATCATCACTAAACAAGCCGCATTACGTATCTCTCTGGCTGCACGCACATTATCTGATGTGAACTCGGGGGGATTGATCGCCAAAATTGGCGAACATGTTGGCTTGCCGGTTACTGAAGAAAAGCTGGCTAAGGTAACGGTCGCCGATCTGAAACTGATGCTTTCTGGCGAGGAAACCGTTGAACCTGATGTAGATAATGCCACCATCAAACTGGCCGTTCGTCATCTCTGGGGTGATTCGGCCGATGCGGAAAATCTGCCGCCGCTGGACAGCTATGCGGAAGGCGATATGCCCGGTAGCCTGCGTGTCGCGCTCGCCAGCAATAGCGAAGAGAATCTCGACGGGCATTTCGGTTCCTGCCCGCGCTTCCTGATTTATCAGGTTGGAAAAGAGGAAGTCAGATTGATTGAAGTGCGCTCCACACTCATCGCAGATGATGCGGATGACAAGAATGTAGCGCGTGCCGAGTTGATTAACGACTGCCAGATTGTCTATGTACAATCCATCGGTGGCCCGGCGGCGGCCAAGGCTGTGCGTGCCAATGTCCATCCGGTAAAAATTCCCGAAGGCGGCAATGCCCGCGTAACGTTGCAACGCCTGCAAGCGGTACTCGATATGCCACCGCCCTGGCTCGCTAAAATACTGGGTGTGGAAGCAAAGTCGCTGAGCCGGTTTGCAACGACAGAAGACGATTGAGGTGGATTGATGATTGCCACTGAAACCCTTATCGAAATCGCCGATGCCTCCGATGCCCTGATAAGTATTCAGGGATCGTTAAACGAAGACGTATTGAGCGTGCTGAAGCAATCCTGGCCGACGCTGCGTTTTACACTGTGCAGCGATGAAGACATGCCTGCCCGCATGCCTGCTGCACAGCAGCGGGAACGTTTCAATTTGTATATGGTAGGGGGAGGGGAGCATTGTCTGAGTCTGACCACCGACCCCGAACAGGCTATCGGTGTCGTGCTGGCATCGACAGATGACTGACTGAAAATACCTGTTTGTCAGGTAATCAAGGAATTAATGAAATGCGTTCCCTGGCATTGACGGATGAAGAGCTTTCCCGCTTGCTGGCGGATGATGTGCCGTGCGGAGATCTGACTAGCGAAACGGCACTGGTCGGCCAGTTCTACGCACGTCTGGAGTTTCGTGCACGGCAGGATATGGTGCTCTGTGGTATCGAAGAAGCTGCACGACTGTTCCAGATCGCGGGCGCAATGGCAGAAATCCAGGCGCAATCCGGATTATGGATGGAAAAGGGCGATTTGTTGCTGGAAGTGCGCGGCACAGCCCATGTTTTGCATCGCGTCTGGAAAAGCGCTCAGGTGCTGGTGGAATGGGCGAGTGGCATCAGTACCGCCAGTGCCGCGCTGGTAAGTGCAGCAGCTCCCGTACCGGTTGCCTGTACTCGCAAGAATGTACCCGGAACCCGTGCCTTATCGGTCAAGGCAGTACGAGCCGGTGGCGCGACCATGCACCGGATCGGGCTGTCTGAATCCTTGTTATTGTTTGCCGAACATCGTTTGTTCATGGATGAATCTCCGATCTTTTCCGCAGCAAGAATCAGGCGGGCCGAGCCGGAGCGTAAACTGGTTGTGGAAGTCGCTACGGTCGGTGAGGCGATGGCATGGGCCGTTGCGGGAGCCGATGTCTTGCAACTGGAAAAATTTTCTCCGGCTTCAGTAGCCGATTGTCGCGGCTTGCTGGATCGTAGCGGGCTGCATCCTTTACTGGCCGCCGCAGGCGGCATACGTGCAGACAATGCGGTAGAGTACGTACGCGCCGGTGCCGACTTGCTGGTGACCTCGGCTCCCTATGCCGCACCGCCTATGGATGTGCAGGTGAACTTTTTCAAGTCGGCTATTCAATGAAGCTATTCGGAAAGGATGCCTTTATGAGCAGAAAGGAACGCCATTCACCGGTCACGCTGACGGAGGTAGCTAACTGTGATTCATGCATGCATCACACTACGCTGCTGACCGAAGGGAAGTGTGTGCCGGGCGACGTTTGCCTGATTGCCAAGAGCGGACGGCAGATAGATCGTTTTCTGCGTCGTAATCCCGAATTTGCTGAAGGCTGTCTGACGGATGGATTCTGGGAGCGGCGTGCGATTGCCGCCCGTTATGCACCGTTGAATGCGTTGCAACGATTGTCGCGCGATGAAGATGAAGTAGTGCGGCGCGTGGTAGCAAGTCGTCTGCCGGTTGATGAATTGAACGCATATCTGCATGATCCCGACCGCGAGGTACGCATGACCGTCGCCGAACGTCTTCCTCCCGCAAATTTGAATTTACTTATCGCAGATCAGGACTATCTGGTACGCTTGCAGGTGGCGAAGCGTTTGCCGCACGGTCAATTGACGCGTATGTCTGCGGATGGCGATCGTGAGGTGCGCAAGGAAGTGGCCCGGCGCTTGCCGCCTTTCGCGTTGAGATTGCTGGCAGAGGATGAGGATGTCGAGGTTCGTCGTATCATCGCGGCCCGCATGTTGCCCGATGATGCAGCTAAAATGCTCAAGGATGAAGACTGGCTGGTCCGGCTCGAAGCCGCCCGTCACGCTCCGCTGGAAGCCATCACCGAATTGGTGGATGACATTGAAGCCGATGTGCGCAGTGTAGTACGGCAGCGATTAAACGGGTTTTTGCAGGAGGAACAGGATAGTTATTGATTGGGTCTGTGCGCGGTGTACGCCGTTTCACGTAGGGTGCATGTTATGCACTACGCCATGTGAATAAACAGCAATAGATCTATTCGCGTTCCATAAATATATCGGGTAATAATGGAGTTGAAACTATGAGTATATATACCCCTGACGAAGCGATGCTGAGTCAACTCGCGATGGACATTGAAGCGATTTCGCCACGTCCGCATCACAGCAAATTGCTGGAAATCGCAAATGCGGTTCGTCCCGGTTGCCATTTCAAACATGCCTTATTCCGTGGCGGCTGGTATCGTCCCGGCGGCGTGATCGCAGCGGATGGTCGTTTGATTGCCGATAATCTCGATGCATGGGCGAGGGCGGAGTTGGACGATTGCGACGGGGATATGCAGGAGCTGGTTGAACGTCACGCTAGCAGCGGTTTGTTAGTGACGCGTCATACCGGACGCACTCATTATTTTGTTGCGGCGTATGGTTCGCAACCCGCCGATTTTCTGCAACTGGAAGTGGAAGAATTACAGGAGGTGCTGGATCGGCATCTTATCGATACGGCTCATCTGCCGGAAGATTTGCAGGAACTGACCGAGCCGCTGTTGCCCGAGGTTGTTGATGCACAAGCCGTCGGCGCACCGCGTTACCGTTTTCGTCGTTTGATTGATATGCGACAAACCGTAGGTAAGTTATCTGCGATAGACGGACGCAATGCCGGATTGTTGCGTCTGATGTCTGAATGGATGAGCAGTAGCGCGGCTACGCGCGGTCATTTCAGCGATCACTGGCTGATCGGGCTGCGCGAGCATCAGGATCGTTATCGTAATCCGGTCATATCCCTTTCCCTGATTTCACGCCACGCCCGCGAACTCAAATCATTCCAGTGGAATATCGGGCTTGCCGGTGTGGAAATGGCCGCACAGTTGCAAGCCTTTGACCGTGCTGCCGGTTACACCTCCGCCTGGTATTTTCACCTGCTCGCCGGGACTCTGACTCCGCCCAAGATTGCCTATGCCCTGGAACGTGATCTGGAAGCCGGATTCAATTACCTTCCCGATACCGAAGTGGCTCTGCTTAAGAGCTGGATTAACGCGCCTTACTCGGTATAGCGTTGTGTCTTGAATTTGTCCGTTGTGGTCGGTGCATTTCATTCGGGAAGCGATATTTGTGCTCCCGAAACACGGTCAGGCAGGCATCCACTACATTGGAATCGAAATGGATACCGCGCAACCGGACAATTTCGGCTAATGCCACATCCATACCCAGACCTGGGCGATAGGGGCGATGCGATGACATGGCCTCAATCACGTCTGCCACAATCAGTATGCGCGCTTCCAATATAATATCGTTGCCCTTTAGCCCCTG
The DNA here is from genome assembly GCA_038206935.1 of Burkholderiales bacterium. Classification (GTDB taxonomy): domain Bacteria; phylum Pseudomonadota; class Gammaproteobacteria; order Burkholderiales; family Gallionellaceae; genus Gallionella. The sequence continues at coordinate 36,740 of JBBRAJ010000011.1, read as the reverse complement.
CGGATAACCGGAGCCATCCAGCCGTTCATGATGTTGCAGCACAGTTTGCGCAACAGGCCAGGGAAAGTCGATGTCTTTCAGTATCTCGAAACCCACCTGAGGATGCTCTTTGATCAAGGCAAACTCATTGACCGAAATCTTGCCCGGCTTGCTGAGTATATCCGACGGTATCTGAATTTTCCCCAGATCATGCACAATGCCGGCAATCTCAATGCCATGCACCTGCTCATCGGGCAAGCCCATTTGCCTGGCTATCGTACACGCAAGATCGGCGACTCTGCGTTGGTGACCTGCCGTATAGGAATCTCGCCGTTCCACTATGGAGGCAATCGCCCTGATGGTATCTTCCAGATTGCTTTGCAGCTGTAAAATTTGCTGCCGGATTTTTTCCGCAGCCGAATCACGCTCCTGACGCGTACGCAGCGCGTTCACACCAAAACTCAAATCCTGAGCCATCTCTTCCAGCAATGTGATTTCAGCAGGGATAAAGGCATTTTTTTCATCCGCATAGACAGCCAGAGTGCCGAATACGTTATGGTTCGAATCAAACAGCGGTAACGAGATGGACGCAGCATAACCGTTCGCCAGTGCCCTATCACGCCATGGTAAATATGTCGGATCCTGCGCGATGTCCTGACACAGTTGCGTCGTGCCGCTTCGAACCGCGCGACCGGAAGGTCCCATGCCGAGCTCTGTCTCCGGCCACATCAGCTGTACTGCATCGAGATAACCTTCAACAAAGCCGGCGCTCGCCATGATCTGGATGCTTTTATTTTCATCTTGCAGCGCGTATCCCACCCAGGCCATCCGGAATCCGCGCTGATTGATGATTGTCTGACAGACTTGCTGCATCAATGCTTTCTCGTCGGTTGCATGAACCAGTGCGGCATTAATATGGCTTCTTGCTGAAAGGATACGGTTGGAATGATCAAGTGTGAGTTCAAGTTGCTTGCGTTTAGAAATGTCGCGGAGAATGCCGATCGCATGCCATTTTCCACCAAGCTGCAGGGTGGACACGGAAAGCTCTATCGGGAATTCCGTCCCGTCTTTGTGCAGTGCCACCAGTTCCATCAGCTTGTTGATCACTACGCCTTCTCCGGTCACGGCGAAATGGGCCAATCCTTTCGATGCTGCCTCGCGGTATCGGACAGGCACAAGGGTTTTGTGCAGCACTTGTCCGATCAGTTCTTCAACGCGGTAGCCGAACATCAGTCCTGTCGCAGGATTGCACGAGGTAATGGTGTCATGCTCAATCTCCATTACGATGAAGGCATCGCGCACGGCATTCATCGACAACCGCAAGCGTGCTTCACTATCCCGCAAGGTTTTTTCCAATTTCGTGCGCTCGGTGACGTTCTCCAGGATATGCACAGAGTAGAGGTATGCACCCTGATCGTCGTTTACCCCGAAGGAACGGGAGCGAAAGATTGTGTCGCCGATCAGTATCTCTTCTTCATTTTTATGGGATTGCAGGCAACAGCTCATCGGCGCATGAGTAATCGGGAAAATTTCGTAATAGGGCTGACCGATGATTTGTTTGAAGGGAATATCGGCCCAATGCTGGTAGGCCTTGTTGCAGCGCAGAATACGAAATTCCTTGTCGTGAAGAAAGATCGGGTCGTTAACCGCATCCAGAGCGTTAATCCATTCGCCGTACGCATATTCAAGTTTCTTGCGCACCGTTTCCTGCTCTTCAAGTTTCTGCTGCCTCTCCAGCCCGGCTTCAATACGCTTGCGTTCGGTGCTGTCAGTGAGCGTAACGCGTATCACTGGCTTCTCATCTTGCTCTATTACTTGGATACACTCTAATTGAGCATAAAAACATGTGTCATTTTTACGATTAATGCGCAGCTCGATGGTTTGTAAGCCCTGCTTCTTATAGGCGCCATGAATAAATAAATACCAGTGATCCTGATCTTCTCTTGCGATAAATTGATCAAAACGATGAGTCAGCAGCTTCTTGCGTTCTACGTTTAACAGGCTGGCGCAAGTCAGATTGGCCTGAGAAATCACCCCTTCCCGGTTGATTGTAAGATAACCGACAGGTGCAAAATCATAGAGGTCTGCATACTGATCACGGGATGCTTTCAAATCCAGCTGGGTCGCGCGCAGCGTTTCGTTCTGCATTTCCAATTCAATTTGATGCACCTGCAATTCATGCAGCAGATCCTCCGCCGAGCGAGCCGATAAGTCACTGGTTTGCGTAGCGGCAAGTTTCTCCTCGGCGGCTTTGCGTAGCGCATCTGAAACTTTTCTTGCAGGTTGCTTGTTCACTTTCCAGTTTCCAAAAGGTTAGGAATTGCCGGCTATAAAGGGTGAATTGGATGATTGAAACCACAGAATAATTCTACTGCAAATTGATTTTCGTTTATGCAGCTATATTAAAAATTCAGTCAGGATGTGCTGTATTAAATTGCCAAAATAGGTAACGCGATAAAATAGCTGATGCGGCTGGTTTGCTAAGCGAACAACCGTGTCTGATGATGAACCGGTGCTTGTAAACAAGGCTTCTGTTGGCTGTGAGTCCTATCGATGAACTTGAATAAATGTGTCTGACGTAATCATTTTGCGAGAATTAAGTCATCGATGTGAATGGAATTATCCTACGCGTAACGGTTATGGTGGCTCATGACGGTTATGGTGGTCAATGAATTCGTCTTCCTTGGCACCTTGCGTTCATCAGGGCGTTGATAAAGTTGTTTACGCCATGAGGCTTCGTCATTGTTGATTTTGTCGGGTTTGCTACAGGTTGCCGCTGTATAAAGTCTCAATAAATCAATATTCTATAATTTGGCATGGTAATTGCGAGAGGGTAAGCGTCATAACTCTTGAGTGAATATCATGCAATCCAGAGAAATCGCCGAGTTACTTAATGAGCCGGCGTGTACGCATAACACCAAGTCGAAGTCGGGTTGCGCGCGTCCCAAGCCGGGTGCGACGGCGGGTGGTTGCTCCTTTGATGGTGCTCAAATCGCGCTATTGCCGATAGCTGATGTCGCGCATATCGTGCACGGGCCTATCGCCTGTGCCGGTAGTTCCTGGGATAACCGGGGTACGCGTTCTTCCGGGCCGACGTTATATCGCATCGGTATGACGACTGATCTAACCGAGCAGGATGTCATCATGGGACGTGGCGAGAAGCGATTGTTTCATGCGATCAAGCAGGCGGTCGAGAGTTATTCCCCTAATGCCGTGTTTGTGTATAACACCTGTGTGCCCGCCTTGATCGGTGATGACATCAGTGCGGTATGCAAGGCGGCATCCGAGAAATGTGGTGTGCCGGTGGTGCCGGTGGATTGTGCCGGGTTTTATGGAACCAAGAATCTGGGCAATCGTATCGCCGGGGAAGCGATGTTCAAATATGTGATCGGAACGGCTGAGCCGTTGCCGGTTCCTGATGAATTGCAGCGTTCCGGCATCACCGTACATGACGTTAATCTGATAGGCGAATACAACATCGCTGGTGAATTCTGGAATGTGTTGCCACTGTTCGATGAATTGGGGTTGCGCATTTTGTGCACGTTGTCTGGCGATGCGCGTTTCCGCGAAGTGCAGACCATGCACCGCGCACAGGCCAGCATGGTGGTATGTGCCAAGGCCTTGCTCAATGTGGCACGCAAACTGCAAACCGACCACGGGGTTCCTTTCTTTGAGGGCAGTTTTTACGGCGTGACCGATACCTCGATGGCATTCCGGGATTTTGCCCGTTTGTTGAATGATCCTGATCTGACTGAACGTACCGAAGCGTTGATTGCGCGTGAAGAGGCGGAGATCAATGCCGCACTTGAACCCTGGCGTGAAAAGCTGCGCGGCAAACGGGTTTTGCTCTACACCGGCGGGGTGAAATCGTGGTCTATCGTTTCTGCGTTGCAGGATTTGGGGCTGGATGTAGTCGCAACCGGAACCAATAAATCCACCGAAGAAGACAAGGCGCGTATCCGCGAGATCATGGGTGAGAAAACCAAGATGATTACCGATGGCAGTCCCAAGGCTTTATTGGGCGTGGTCAAGGAATATCAGGCCGACATTCTGATTGCAGGCGGACGGAATATGTATACCGCGCTGAAAGCCAAAATCCCGTTTTTGGATATTAATCAGGAGCGCGAGTTTGGTTACGAAGGTTACAGCGGCATGCTCGAACTGGCACGCCAACTGGCATTGACCCTGCAAAGCCCGGTATGGGAAGCCGTACGCAAACCCGCACCTTGGGTAAAGTCGTCCGCACCGGGTGTGGAGTTGGGGGCGTGATGATGCACGCGAAGCATTTCGTTAACTCCCTTCTCCCGCAGGCGGGAGAAGGGCTGGGGATGAGGGTTTGTAAATTTTCGGCAAACTTTTGCGATTTCGACATTTTGTTAATGAAACTGCTTGCAAGAGTTGGTCAGGTACTCGCGTTGATCAGCTTACCCTCACCCCCAACCCCTCTCCCGCTTGCGGGCGAGGGGCTTACACAGTAGGAGATTGACATGGCCGAAATATTAAAACGCAACAAGGCGCTGGCAGTAAATCCGCTTAAGGCGAGTCAGCCTATAGGCGCATCACTGGCTTTCCTCGGCATCAATCGTGCGATACCGATGTTGCATGGCTCGCAGGGCTGTACCGCCTTCGGCAAGGTGTTTTTCGTGCGGCATTTTCGTGAGCCTATCCCTTTGCAGACCACGGCGATGGATCAGGTTTCCACGGTGATGAGCGCGGATGAAAATGTAATCGAGGGCTTGAAGGCGGTTTGCGAAAAGAGTAAGCCCGCATTGATCGGCCTGCCGACCACGGGACTTTCGGAAACGCAGGGAACCGACATCAAGCGTCTGGTAAAAGACTTTTATGCGGCTCATCCCGAGTTTGCGCATATTCCGGTGGTGCCGGTCAATACACCCGATTTCAGCGGTTGTCTGGAAAGCGGCTATGCGTTGGCGGTGAAGGCAACGCTGGATGTGATGTTGCCGGAACGTACTCAAAACGTTGGCACACGCAAGAAGCAGGTCAATGTGCTGGCAGGTTCGTTTTTGACTCCGGGGGATATTGAGCACATTAAGGAATTGATCGAGGCATTTGGTCTGCGCCCTCTGGTGCTGCCGGACATTGCCGGTTCGCTGGACGGTCATCTGAGCGATATGGAAACCAGCCCGGTGACGATGGGCGGTACGCCGGTGTCGGACATCTCCAGCATGGGCGAGTCCATCGCTACGCTGGTATTGGGCAATTCGCTGTTCGATGCGGCGGATCTGCTCAAGGAACGTACTGGTGTTCCCGACTATCGTTTCGATTGTCTGATGGGGCTGGAAGCGGTCGATAGTTTTGTGATGGCGCTGAGTACGATCTGCGGCAAACCAGTTCCGGAGAAGATCGAACGTCAGCGTGCGCAGTTGCAGGATGCGATGGTGGACAGCCATTTTATGCTGGGATTTGCGCGGATCGCTATCGCGGCTGATGCCGATTTGCTTTACGGATTTTCGCGACTGATTACCGAAACCGGCGGGGAAGTCGTCGCGGCAGTCGCTCCGGCGCGCGCCAATATTTTGCACGATGTTATGGCAGAGACCGTTTCTATCGGTGATCTGGAAGATTTGGAAAATGCCGCCCGCGCCCATTCGGCGCAATTGATTATCAGTAATTCACATGCGGTGGAAACGGCTCGCAGATTGGGTATTCCATTGTTGCGTGCCGGCTTTCCGCAATACGACTTGCTGGGCGGCTATCAGCGCCTGTGGGTCGGTTATCGTGGCACGCGGCAAACGCTGTTCGATCTGGCAAATATGCTGGTCGAACATGGACAGCATGAGCCAGAGCCTTACGTGTCTATCTTTCAACGCCAAACCAAAGAGGCTAACCATGCGACATCTTCGGCTGGTGGCATTCACTAGGGAGAACGTTATGACGGTAAAGATTGCTTTTGCCACCAGTGACCGGCGCGCGGTCAATCAACATTTCGGCGCTGCCGAGGCGTTTGCCATTTATGAATTAAGCGAAAGCGACATTCGATTGATAGAGGTGGCCGAGTTTATCGAAACCGCGATGGACGGACACGATGGAAAGCTCACCGCCAAAGTCGATCTGCTGGCCGATTGTGCGGCGGTTTACTGCAATGCGGCAGGGGCGTCGGCAATACAAAAATTGCTGGCACGAGGCATACAGCCGATGCGGGTGGAAGAGGGCACGTTGATAGACAAAACGTTGCAGGAGTTGCAAACGAGTCTGATTAACGAACCGCCGGTCTGGATGGTGAAGCATCTGGATAGGAAAGCAGGCGCGGATCGCTTCGATGCAGACGAGGAGTGGCAGGAATGATCTCTACTTCCGCACGGGTAATTTCGGTCACGAATGGCAGTGCGCAAATCGAACCGGATCAGCAATCCGCTTGCAATAGTTGCCAGTCGCGCAGTGCCTGTGGTGTTTCCGGGCTGGGTAAATATTTTTCCGCCAACCGTAAAACCATCGATGTGGCTTGCGACGCGAATGTCCGTGCCGGGGATGAGTTGCAATTGAGCATGAGCGAGGGCGACTTGATCCGGGCAGGGCTGCTGGCTTATCTGCTCCCGGTGGTATTGGCGCTGACAGGTAGCGGAATAGCGGCATTGTTCGGTTCAGGAGATGCAGGGGCTGCGCTGGGCGCGTTGATGGGTTTTGCAGCCGGATTGTTGATATTACGGCTGAGCAATTGGGTGCCACGTCTGGTGGCAATGAAAAAGAATGACTATTTAACCGAAGGAGAAACACCATGAATCAGACAGTAACGCAGGATCCCTTGTTGGCTACCGACTTTATCAAGGAGATGGTCAAGCAGATGCGCGCCATTGACAGCTACGGTACCTATGACGGCTGGCCGGTAGAGCGCATTCTGGCTCCCTATGTAGTAACCAAGGAACAGCGTCGCAACATTCCGGTGATCGGCGATCCTGATGAAATCATGCTGGCGCGTATCAAAGCGTTCTACAACGCTATTTCATCGCTGATCGAAAAAGAATGCGGACAAATGGCCGTGCCCATGCTCAATATTACTCATGAAGGTTTTGGTCGTGCGGTTATTACCGTAGGCAAACTGGTGGTAATGGATAAGACCCTGCGCGATGTACATCGTTACGGTTACGAGAGCCTGTCGAAGATGAAAGACGAAGCAGACAAGTTGATGTCGGTGGCGTTGAATCTGGTTGGCAAATATCCCGAAGTGGCCGGGCTTTAATCGGCGTAAGGAGAAATAAATGACAGCAGATGAATTGAAAGCCCTCGATAAGGAAGTAAAGAAGCTCAAGCGAATTTCCAGCGAATGGGCTTCGCAGTTGCATGATTTGGTCGAAGATCGCTTGCCTGCCGGATATAAGGAAATCCCCGGTATTGCTCAATCGACCTATGATGCCTGTCAGGCATGGGAAGCCGCGAATGCAAAATTGATCGCGGCGCAAAAGGAAATATAAGCATAAGGAATAATGATGTCGAACATTACCGGAATAACACGAGGCGGAGAGCCTTATACACCAATGTTTGTCACTGATCTGAATCAGGCCAATTGCATAGGCTGCGGTCGCTGCTACAAGGTTTGTCCACGTAGCGTATTCGAGCTGATCGAGCGCGGAGAGGATGATGAAAACTATGATGAAGATGAAGACAACAGCATGGTGATGTCTCTGGCCAATGCATTGGATTGCATCGGCTGCGGTTCCTGCGGACGCGTCTGTCCCAAGCAGTGCCATAGCCATGAAGCATTGCCTGTCGCCGCTTGATTCATAAAGGAAAGTAGTCATGCCAAAACCGTTAAAACACGTATTCGTCTGTTCTCAGTCCCGTCCGCCCGGTCATCCGCGCGGTTCATGCGGTCAAAAGGGTTGCCGTGAAATCGTCGATGAATTTACCCGGCAATGGCAGCAGCGCCAGTGCTTCAAGGAAGTTGCCGTAACGCCGACCGCCTGTCTCGGGCCGTGCGGTATGGGCCCCAGCGTGCTGGTTTATCCCGAAGGCATCATGTACGGCAACGTCACGCTGGCGGATGTGACGGAAATATTTGACCAACATCTGCTGGGCGGCAAGCCGGTAGAACGTCTGATCGTACCGTCTGCCATATGGTAAACAGCGTACTACCCGCCGAGCTGGAAGTTGTTGCCGAACGTATTGCACGGGCGTTGGGCGATGAAGCGGCGCGTTTTTCAGTCGGTATGCCGGCCATTGAATTGTCTGCAATAAAATTCAGCAAGGTGATTGATCCTGGCAACCAATTGCCGGGTTATGAAGGAATCTGGCGCAACGAGAAGGGTTTGCGTTGCGGCTCCTTGACCTTTAACAGCGACGGTAGCTTTTACGCGGAATACGATCTATTTTGTCCGCATCCGACCGACGCGCGCTGGTTTGTCGAAATGGTCACGGCATGGGGCCGAGAGGAATCGTTGCGCTGTGAAGCGCAAATGGTTCCGCTAAGTAGCTGAGCAGGTTTTTTGAAGGAGTAGGGCGATGAGTAAATTTCAAATGGGTGACATGGTTTTTGCAGCGGAAGATTTATTTAACGAGGCGATAGAAGAAACCGGTGAAAGCAGTATCCCCGGACTTGCTCCCGGCACCTTGCTGGCGGCTGCCGGAACGCGTGGTGTGGTAGTTAATGCCGGACACGTCGAAGCCGCTCCTCAACAGGAAATCTATCTGGTGCGTTTTGAAACCGGTGCGGACGGGGTATTGGCCGAACCGATAGGGTGCTTGTCCGAAGAACTGTGCGGCGCATAGTACAGTGAACAACAGCCGTATTAATACGGTACTGGACTATCACGTCCGCAGTAAGCACAGTTTATCTGCTTACGCCGCTGGCCCGGAAACACTGGACTGGGATGCGCAACCGGCGGCATTTCGCGAGTGGGTGGGAACGCGACAATTTGCGTTGCCACGAGATATTACCGTATCGGATATTACCTGGAATGCACTGGCGGTGCCGCGCGCTGCCGTGCCATTTGATACGGCCAGTTTGGGATCCATGTTGCGTTTGTGCGTGGGCCTAAGTGCGTGGAAGCAATATGCCGGTGTGCGCTGGTCGTTACGTGTACATCCTTCATCCGGGAATCTGCATCCCACCGAGACCTGGCTGATCGCGGCGGGTGTAAATGGTCTTGATGATGGTTTATATCATTACCATAATCTGAGCCATGCGCTGGAGCGACGCGCCTGGGGTAATTCCGCCAAACGGAACAGGCCGCTGAAAAACGTTATGAGCGAAGCCGAGACAAGGAAAAAAGGGGCGAAAAAGCGGAGTTTACAAGTAGTAAATGAGCATTTTGAGCCACTTTTTGACGCAGTATCGACGAGCGCAATAGTTTTTCAGCCGCCTGCTTGTGGTGTCTGGCTGGGATTTAGCTCCATACACTGGCGCGAAGCGTGGAAATATGGCGAACGGGCTTTTCGCTATTGTCAGCTTGATATGGGGCATGTATTAGCTTCGGTATGCTATGCCGCCGCGCTGCATGGTTGGCGACCGCGTTTAATGAATATGGATGCCGCAGCGGTAGCGCGAAGTCTTGCTTTAGACTGCGAGGAAGAATTTTCCGGTGTGGAAGTTGAGGAACCGGAGGTCATCGTCGCACTGGATGCGACATCCACCCGTTGCCCGATCAGTTGGCAAGATCGCGAAGGTAAACCTTCGCTGTTAGACCCTCATCCCCTGTACCAATGGCCGATAATTGAGGAGGTGGCGCAGGCTACACGCGGTGCGCCCCCACTTTTTGAAAAGAGCGCAGGCCACCACGATCCTGTGCAAAATAGCGATGCAGAAATGCCAGCGGCTAGTCTTATTCTCCAAAGACGCAGTGCTCAGGCATTCGACGGACAGTCGATAATGCCGACGGAGGTATTCAAACAACTGTTATCCGGTTTACTACCGGGCGGTTCGCCGGTATGGGATTTCTGGCCATATACGGCACGCGTACATCCGGTATTACTGGTGCATCGGGTGGACGGCATGGCTCCCGGGCTATATGTCTTGCCACGTTCCGAATCGGCACATCACGCGTTAAAGCATACACTTCGTGCGACGTTCAACTGGCAAAAGGCAGATGTTGATTTGCCTTTGTACCAGATGGTTGCGGCGCAGGCCGTCAAGACCGCACGCAAACTATCCTGTCATCAAGACATCGCCTCTCATAGCGCCGTCACCTTTATGATGCTGGCGGAATTTGCCGAACCGATTGCCGCCGACCCGGTTGCTTACCGTCATCTGCATTGGGAAGCTGGCATGCTGGGGCATGTCATTACACTCGCCGCCGAAGCCGCTGGTTGGCGCGGAACCGGAATCGGCTGTTTTTTTGATGATGCCGATCATGAAGTTTTGGGTTTGCAAGATAACCGGTTTCAAGTAATTTATCATTACGCCGTAGGAATGCCGCTGGATGATCCGCGCATTTCTACTTTGCCCGCTTATGAATGAGGTATCAAAATGAATGATAATCGACTCGCCTGCTGGCTGTTACAAGCCGGATTCAAAGTTTCCGAATCTATTCAGGATGCAATTAATACGCCGCTAAACAATGCAACCACGCCGCTGATGCACGCCGCCAGGCTGGGTGAATTGGACGTGGTCAATGCGCTGCTATTACGGGGCGCTGATCCGTCGCTGTTGAATGAGGATAGCAATGGTGCGCTCTGGTTTGCCTGTTTTGCTGACAGCATCGAATGTGCTGACGCACTGATCAAGGCCGGTGCGCCGCTAGACAGTCAAAACATCAACGGCGCAACCGCACTGATTTACTGCGCCTCGGCAGGTAAAACCCCGTTAGTAAGACTGCTCCTCGAGGCGGGTGCCAATACCGAACTAATGACACTGGATGACTTCACCGCACTGGAACTGGCCGCGAACATCCACTGTATGCGCATGCTCAAGGCCGCCAAGGAGGCAACGAATGTCTGAATCGATGTCTTTTGAAGTCAGCCGCACACAGCATCGCGTGCTCGGCCTACAGATACGCCTGCAACTCGCCGACGACTTTGTATTAAGGCTCACACCTGCCGAAGCCTCCAGCCTGTCATTCGCACTGGTCGCCGTACGCGACGGTATCAGCCCCGAACGCGAAATCTACATGAGCCCAATCGGCAGCGATGACGGCTTCGTCGGAACCGTGCGTGATACCGGCATGAGCATTGCCATCGGCAAAGGGATGCTTGATCTGGATTGGTCGAATGTCGGACGGTTAGCTGAAAGGTTGGCGGCGGCTATTTGATTTGGTGCTGGAGTTGAGGGGTTTTTTTGTTCTGAAGTAGGGATGGGAAATGAGAAATGTATTTTCAAAACAATAGAATGGTCTCACGACTGCTGGGTTGGATATCACGCTCATTGTCGAGAGACCTGCCGGACATTTGCAAATAGCTCGCCAAGTGTAAGTTGTTCATGCCAAATTACTCCAAGTTGCAAACCATACCTGGATTCAATATTTGTGGCGAGTGTCTCTAGTTCAAGTCCGTCAGGAGTCCACTTACTTGGATACAGAGTGCGATAAATATGGAAGATAGAATCGTTTGGGTTGAGCTTCAACCGCTCTTTGTTTGAGAAAGCGAATGCATCAACAAACACGGTTAAGAACTCTCGTATTTCTTGTTTTGAAGCTGAAGGGTACGCTTTACGCCAACCCTTTCCTTGGCAGTTGCGACTATGAAACGGTTGCGGTAACTGACCACCAAAAAAAACTGCCCAGAAAACTGCCCAGAGCACTGAAGCTAAGATTATGAGCGCCAAGAGAATAGTAGATGCGGTCATGGTTTATGATGCTCAACGACGCTGTAGAAAAACCCGATTCTGAAAACCTGTTTCAGCGTTGGGTGGATTTTTTTCAAACCTGACCGTTGTTTTCATTTTCGGCTTCCTGTTTTTATAAAATAGTTTCATTGCAAACCAGCCTGATCAGGCAAGTCAATTTTACGCGGTACAGTGGCAAGAAAGCCCGTTTTCCGTCTCATTATCTCGCATAACCCTGATTCGCCAGCTTTTCGATATTATGCATCATGCAGTACAACTTCCATTGCCCATCCACCTTGGCTTTTCCGCGTAGCGTAAAGCGGTGCAGACGTTTGTTGCCGCGCAGGTTGCCAAATACCGGCTCCACCGTTGCAAAGCGGCGCGTGATCATCTCGCGGCCGGTATCTGAATCGATTTTCTTTTTCATCCGCTCGACATGATTTTCTTGCTCATCGCGTTTGCCCTGCAAGAAGGTAACCTGCCGTGTCTGTGTCTTCTCGGGTGTGCGCAAGCAGTCCTGACGTCGCTCGCACGGTACACAATCCTGTTTGGCACCACTGAATTTCAGCGCGACATAGCCATTGATCGTGCAATTCGAGCCGTTGCTATAGAGCCGTTTTCCGGCGGGGCAAATGCAGTGTGAATGGTCTTCTGCCAAACGAAACTCGGCAGACTTGAAGCCCCCGGATTTTTTTGCTGGACCGGCTTTGTTCCACAGTGGATCGGGTTTGGAGGTATGCACAGATTGATCGGCATAGCGCTCATCGCGCTTGCGATAGCCGTTGTCGGGCACATAGGCGTTGATCTGTTGCGCGGCCAGAGCCTTGAGATTAACTTCTGAATGATAGCCCGCATCGGCGGTGATCACCGTGTCGGCCGTGCGTAACGCCGCCGTCGCTTGGATGGCCGGCAGTAGCAGTTCTTGTTCAGAGCCGGTGCCATGTGCCTGAGCATCGACGATGATTTGTGTTTTCTCATCGACGGTCGCGACACCGGTATAGCCTTGTACCACGCCTTTGCTGGTGGCCATCTTGGCCGATTCATTGTCGGTGCGGTTGGAGAGGCGAACGCCTCCCTTGCTGCCTTTGCGATCTTCCGGGTTCTGCTTGAGAAAGTCGCGTAGTTGCTGCGCTTCTGTTTGCAGGCGTTCCAGCTTCCGGGCTTCGAGCTTTACGATTGCATCATCGGTAGGTGCCGCGTCGGCGCTTTGGTGTTTCTCCAACATCTGCGTGGTAATCCGTTCCATCCTGTCGAGCTGGCGCTGATAATCGGCACGGGTGCCGGATTTCGCTTTGCTGGCATTGGCGGGAAGTTTGACACCATCAATGGCAAACCCTTCGACAGGCTCAGGACAGGCATTTCGCGCCCGATCAAGCCCTGGCGGTCGCAGATGAGCAGGACTTGTGCAAACAGTTTGGCGACCAACTCACCCATATTTGAGACGAAGGCGGCAAGGGTGGTGAAGTGCGGTTGGCTGTCGCCCGAGACAGCAATAAACAGCACGTTCTCGCGGCAAGCGGCTTCGATTTTGCGGCTGTGGATAATGCCGCGACTGTAGGCTAACAGGATGATCTTGATGAGCACGGCCGGATCGAAAGCCGAGGCGCCTTCGACATCATTCTTGTAGCGAGCATGAAAGGAGGAAAGATCGAGTTCACTATCGACAAGGTGGCATAACGCGTATTCAAAACTACCTGGAACAACTTGCCGATCAAAGTCGACCGGCAGTAGTTTTAAGCCTTTGTGTATCGGTTTGAACCGTGCCATGTCGCCTCCACCTTTGATATATCGCGCAGTGAAATTATGGCTGATCGCGGGGTGTTTTTTCGGGGAAATTGGGGTTTTTCTACAGCCTCAACGTTTGAAATGAGCGGCCTCGTGCGGCTTTTCGCGCGAGGTCCGCTCGACTGAAGGATTATGCGTCTTTTTCAAACTGATAGCTCCCGAATTCTAGGTTCCGACGAAGAAAAGACACTGACACACTCGTTGGCGGTAACGATGATCCATTCACTGCACTGTGCGTTGGCGATTTGGAGGAGGCTGTCCTTTGGATTGAGACTGCCGAACCAGCCGCCATGCGAAATTCGGTAGACAACATGATTTGTGCGAAAGCATTCAGCTGCTAGCCAGGAAGGCATGTCGCTTTCGTCAAGAAGCACAAAGCCACGATGCTGCGGGAAGAAGATTTCCAAATGCACCGACTTTGTGGCTGCTTTTGGATAAACCTCCACGACTACATACAAACCAACCACGGAGAAGTGGGTCTCAAGGACGCACGAATCTCGGCGGTCATATTCAGAGAAGAGCGGCGCGGCTTCAGGACGCATAACGTAGAGCTAACCGGCGCTGCGCGGCTTTATCGCGCAGCGTCCAGCGACCGAAGGGAGCGAGGTTGAGCGCCATGTTAGAGCCCGAGCCACACCACTAGGCGGAACCAACTACGCGCTGGACAAACTGGCCAACGACAACAGCCAGAACCATGATTGCAGCAAAAGCCGGAACCGCCAGAAGAATGCGCATTGGACGGGACAGGCGAGCAAAGAACTGTGACCCAAGCACAGTGGTTCCCACCCACTCAAGAGCAAACCACGCCGGAAGGCCAACCAGAAACAAAGCCACCCAACCAAGAAGCGACTTGGGTACCGCAGGAAAGTAAACGAACAAGAGAGCGCAAGCCACCAGGCCCACAAGGCCAAGCAACGACAGAGAGCTTCGCAGGTTCGATGACATAGGGCTCTAACTAATGAAAGGGATTTCCCCGTCCCGAAGGTGCGGTGAAATTGCCGCAAACGGCATTAAAATTGCCAAGATGGAAAGTGTCGTTTTCATCTAAACCGTCATGAGGGGAAAAGTCATGAGCATTATCACTGTAGGGATTGATCTCGCCAAGAATTTTTTTGCCGTGCATGGTGTGAACGAGGCTGGCAAGCCAGAACGGGTCAAGCCGAAAGTCCAGCGCGACCAATTATTGCCGTTGATCGCCAATCTGCCGCCGTGTCTGATCGGCATGGAAGCCTGCACTGGTGCTCATCACTGGGCGCGGCTGTTCCGACAGCACGGTCACACGGTCCGGCGGATCGTGCCTAAATTTGTTACTCCGTACCGGATGAGCGGTAAACGTGGCAAGAACGATGCAACGGATGCCGCCGCGATCTGCGAAGCCGTCACCCGCCCGCAGATGCGTTTCGTGCCGATCAAGGACGAACACCAGCAAGCCACGCTCACCCTGCACCGTACCCGGCAAGGTTTCGTCGAAGAGTGCACTGCACTGTACAACCGAATACGCGGTTTGATCGCCGAATTTGGCATCGTTCTGCCGCAAAAGGTTGAACGGTTGCGCCATGAGATCGGTGCCCATCTGGAAGACTTGCCCGGCTGGGCCAACCGTTGCGTGGGCGACATGCTTTCGCATGCCGACCGGCTGGACGAACGCATCCGCGAATACGAGCATGCCATTGCCGAGATCGCACGGGAAGACGTCCGTTGTCGCCGCCTGATGCAACTGTCCGGCATTGGCCCGACCAGCGCCACCGCGCTCGTTTCCAGTATAGGCCAGGGGCATGACTTCGATCATGGCCGCCAGTTGGCGGCCTGGCTTGGACTCGTTCCCGGCCAATACAGCAGCGGCGGAAAAGCCCGGCTCGGACGCATCACCAAAGCCGGGGATGGCTATATCCGCAGCCTGCTGGTGCTTGGGGCGCGAGCGGTGCTCAACAGTCTTGGCGAGAAACAGGATCGCTTCAGTCGCTGGGCAAGAAATCTGCTGGAACGTCGTGGCTACTGGCGAGCCACGATTGCCATCGCGGCAAAGAACGCCCGGCTATGCTGGGCGGTGCTGAAATATGGAGAAGACTTCCGGCTCAATCCGAGCGAAGCGTAAATGAACAGAAAAAACCGTCTATAGAAAAAGGAGGAAACGAATCACGGTAGGACGAACGTCGTTGATGTGAAGCGGGTTGGACCCGCGTGGGGTGAGCCTGGTCAATTTACAGGGGAGCAATATGAACCCGTCTAACGAATGAGGCCCCCGCGCGCGTCCTTCATCAGGGGCCGAGCCATAGGCTCAATATGACCGGTTGTAGTTTAGCAGTCCTTCATCTACTCGCATCGGCAGCGAAAGTCGGCAAACGTGATCATTGAGAATCGCAAAAACGTAAATGAAAAACCAACAGGTCAGTTGCACTGACGGGGAAGCCCTTGTAGTGGAAGTGAGCGGCCTGCGCGCTTTTGCGCAGTCCCGCTTGAGCGTAGGGTTAGGTGTTTTTCTCATTATCTTTCCCCTTCCTTAAGTTTTTCACGCCAAAGTAAAGCAATGAAACGCACGCAACACCAAAGACGACCCACAATAGAAAAGCTATATCAGGTTGACGACACCTGAATCGCTCATGAAACAAAGAGTACTTGCCATCACAGTCAACGAAGGCCATATCCGCAGAGGCGAACATCCACAGGAAACACCACCACGAAGCAAGAAAGAAAACAGTTGATGCAATTAACTGAACCCACCCCTTTATCTTCATGGCTCGCTCACCAACACCTAACGAGGGTGTAGAAAAACCCCATTAGGGGGCGAGAAAATAATTTTTCGGGGTGCCTTAAACCCCTCCCAGCGTGATGATCGTCGAATATAGCGCGTTTTGAGAGGTCGATTTTTGTTCGTCATGATCCCGTAATTCTGAATTTGAGTTTTTCTACAGCCTCAACGTGGAGCTAAGGGGCGGAGCCACTCAGTGGCGGAGTCCCGTTTGAGCGCAGGGTTAGCAGGCCTCAATTTAGACCCCGCCAAACAAGCTTATCTTCTTCTAGAAAGGCAAGCATGATCGCTCCCTTTCCATAGTCATGGCAGAATTCATATTTGTGAGGCATTGATGCCGCTACGTGTGAAAACTCTGAGCTCATGGAACTGAGCTTGGCGAGAACATCCTTTGATCGCGCGATCTTTGATGCAGCTTTTTCTGTTGAGGAACTTTCGGGATGAACAAACTCAGAAAAAGATGCGACGACCAAGAATTGATTGCGATCCTTCCAAAAGGTTACGCCATCAAAAGACAGGAGGGCTCCAGCGAGAAATTGCTGAATTCCAAGTTCGCGCCGCTGTACTGTTCCTTCGGTGATGTCCATATGCCTGATAACGTAATGTAGAAAATAAACTCATTGCAAGCTAGGGGGCAAGTCTTGCATTAACACCCCCATCAAACTTTCAATGCTGCCGTTTGGCGAAGCGGGATCGTGGAAGCCTGTGCAATAAACCCAAATAATCCATTAGCCCCTAAACCAAGGTTTTGTCCGCCTCGCGGTCTATTTATTTTGCTGGATTCCCGCCTACGCGGGAATGACGGCTCTAATGGATTATTTGCAATAAAATGGATCAGCATCGTAGTTCCTTGCAAGTTTTATAGATCATACATCAGCCAGATCAAGCCTCAATTTCTTTCATCAATTCGGGTGCTTGTCGAGCAGCTTGAGCAATAGCACGGTTGATTTTGACGGTTGTGTTTTGCTGCGCTCGTATTCGGAAAAGGCATTAATTCCCCTGCCTAACAAAGACGATCATTTCAATGCTTCCCAATCTTCATTTGGCACAGCCGGTGCGGTCAGGTAATCCGCCATCACTATGCTTCCCGCCAGCAGCGGCGATGGCTTGCGGCGTGTTTGAATCGTACTTTGGATAGGCATACTTTCCCCAAGAGGCAGTACGATTATTTCCAAGCGTTGGCAATCTAACTCGGATGGCAATTGGATGATAACTTGATGATTTACTGATTCAGTGGCGTATCGTAAAGCTTGCATGACACACTCCCCATTCTTGGTGTCATTCATGATAATTGAAGTAAGGGGTACGCGCTACCAGCGATGGCGGAGCGCATTCGGTTAGCCGTTTCCTGAATGACGGCGCTAATGGGAAATTTGGGTTGAACCTTAACCTTCCCAAGGAAAATTCGGCAGGTTTTCCAATGCCTGTACCAAGCCCTGATTCCACGCTTCGGATAATTGTTTGGCAAACTGATCGTTTTCGGTCAGGTTCATGCGTTGACCGAAGTTCAGGCAATCTTTTTCATAAATCAGCAATTCGATGGGCGGGCCGACGGTTAGGTTGCTGCGTACGGTCGAGTTCATGGATACCAGTGCGCAACGGGCGGCATGGGCCAGTGTAGTGTTGCGTTTGATGACGCGGTCGAGTATCGGTTTGCCGTATTTGATTTCGCCGATTTGCAAAAAGGGATGTTCGTCGGATTCGTGGATGTAGTTTCCTTGCGGATAGACCAGTAACGTTTCCGGTTTGTCACGGCCAATTTGTCCGCCGAGGATGAAGGTGGCTTCAAAATTGGTGCTGGCGGTGTCGCGGCTATTGTGTTGTTTTTGCACATCCGCGCTGATGCTGGCGACATAGTCGGATGCGCCTAGCATGTTGGGCACGGTGCGTAAGTTGACGGGTGAGGCGCTTTCTATGTCACTCCATAGCCGTTTCACCACCGATTGCGTAGTGGCCAGATTTCCTGCCGAGAGCAAGACAAAACTGCGTTCACCCGGCCAGACGAAGGTGTGCATCTTGGAATAGATTGAGATGTTGTCGAATCCGGCATTGGTGCGTGAGTCGGAGCAGAAGATCAGTCCCTGATCGGTGTTGATGGCTATGCAGTAGGTCATTTTTTTATAAGTATGTTGTTATGTTGCCCGGAATCAGGCCTGCGCCTGATAGGTGTTGAAATAACGATATGTCAATGCATTGTGTATCTCGCCCAGTTCGGTTTGTATTCCGTCCAGATGTGGGTGCAATGTACTTAAATCGGTAACCGGCTGTCGGGCAAGTTTCAGATTGGCGACGATGTCCTGCAAGGGTTGAGATCCCTTCATCAGTTTGAGACAGGATTCAATTTCGCCCAGACAGTGTTCGACGCTGCGGGGAAAACGCATGTCGTGCAACAGGAAATGAATGACTTCATCGCTACGCACCTGCATGCTGACCAGCCTGCGGTAGGTTTGATAAGCGGAGAGCGAGTTGAGCGTGCTCATCCAGATGCGTTCGAGGATGGCGGTATGCAGCACGTCGTTTCCAGGGAATTTGACGGCTGAATTGACATCGAGGATGCGGGTGGTCATGTCGGCGCGCTCGATATTTCGACCCAGTTTGATGAGCTGGTAAGCCAGGTCTTGTACCATGGTTCCCGCGATCAGGCCGATGATGGCGTGGCGCTGTTCAATGATGTTGTTCAATACGATGTACCGCTCGCGCCGGTTGCGGCAGGCGGCGTTTCCCTTGACGTATAAATACAGGCTGTTGATGCGTTCCCACATTTCGGCGGGCAGCACTTCGCGCAGGGTGCGCGTATTTTCGCGGGCATATTTGACGCAGGACAGGATGGAGCTGGGATTGCGGTCATCTTCAATCAGAAAACGCATGATCGCGTCTTCATTGGCTTCCGGGTAATACTGCCGGAAGCAATTGTCCAGACCGGCGACTTCGACCAGGTTTTCCCAACCGAACGAGGCATCGGGCGGCAAATCAAGCAGCACATGGGTGGTACTGTTAATCAGGCGGGCGGTATTTTCGGCGCGTTCCAGATAGCGCGCCATCCAGTACAATTTTTCTGCGGCACGGGCTAGCATCAGTTGTTCTCCTCTTCTACGATCCAGGTGTCCTTGCTGCCTCCGCCCTGAGACGAATTTACCACTAGCGATCCTTTGCGCAGTGCAACTCGCGTCAATCCGCCCGTGGTGGCATAGAGCTTGTCCGATTGCAATACGAAGGGGCGCAAATCCAGATGACGGGGGGCAAGCAATCCGTCTACCAGCGTGGGGGCAGTGGAGATGTCCAGAGTAGGTTGAGCCATGTAATTGCGCGGGTTGGCGCGGATCAGCTCGGCAAATTGTGCGCGTTCTTCGGGCGTGGCACGCGGGCCGATCAGCATGCCGTAACCGCCTGATTCATTGGCCGGCTTGACTACCAGCTTGTCCAGATTCGCCAGCACATAGTCGCGCTGGTTGGGGTACATGCACAGGTAACTCGGTACATTGGCCAATATCGGCTCTTCATTCAAGTAGTAGCGGATGATCTGCGGTACGAAGGCATACACTACCTTGTCGTCTGCGACTCCCGCGCCGGGCGCGTTGGCGATGCCTACATTGCCGCTGCGCCATGCTCGCATCAGTCCGGGCACGCCCAATTGAGATTCGGGATTGAATACTTCGGGATCGAGAAAATCATCGTCGATGCGCCGGTAGATCACATCGACGCGCTGCAGGCCGTCTATGCTTTTCATGTAGACCACATCATCGTTATCTACCAGCAAATCCGATCCTTCGACCAGATGTGCACCCATCTGTTGAGCCAGATAGCTGTGCTCGAAATAGGCCGAGTTATATATGCCGGGCGTAAGCACCGCGATCACCGGCTGTTCGCCTGGTCGCGGTGAGAGGGCAGACAGAGTCTGATAAAGCTGGGTAGGGTAGTCGTCTACCGGCAGAATATTGGTGGTTCGAAATACTTCCGGGAATATCCGTTTCATGATCTGGCGATTTTCCAGCATATAGGACACACCCGACGGAACACGCAGGTTATCTTCCAGCACGTATACCGTACCATCGCGATCCCGCACCAGATCGGTGCCGCAAATATGTGCCCAAACGCCAAAGCGGGGCATGATGCCTATGCATTGCGGACGGAAGTTTCCCGAGCCTACCAGCACTTCAGCCGGAAATACGCCATCCTTGATGATGCGTTGCTCGTTGTATAGATCGTTGATGAACAGATTCAGTGCCGATAGCCGCTGCTTCAGTCCCGTCTGAATGACATCCCATTCGCGGCGTGCCATGACGCGAGGAATAGGGTCAAACGGCCATGCGCGGTCGATATTCCCTGCTTCGCTATAGATGGTAAAGGTAATGCCCATCGCCATGATGGTGGCATCCACTGCCTGACGGCGCGCGTTCAGCTCATCCTCATCCAGAGAATCGAGATAATCGAATAAATGGCGTGCAGCCGGTCTGGGCAACTGCCCGGCATTGAGCAGTTCATCGTATGCCGTGAGAGCGGCGTATTCGCTGGTTTCAAGTTTCATAAGAACGTCCTGTCGTTTTTCTTACAAAATACATAGCGAATAACGTGCCAGAATGTGGCGTGTGGCGGCAGGATGCCGCTTTCAGATGAATTTTGCGTTCACTGGCGCGGTCGTGCCCGCGCACTCCGAATGGGTTTTATTGTGTATCCACTGGCAAACGGTGGAAATGCAGCACTTAATTTATTCTGGCAATCTAAAATCCGGTGCGATTTGTTTTAACCAGGCATCCAGTCGTGCGTCAGTTAAATTCTTCTGGTTTTCATGATCAAGTACCAGTCCGACAAACTCATCATCTACCAAGGCTTTTGAGGTAATAAAATCGTAGTCATCAGCAGGCCAGAACCCGACGACCTTTGCGCCGCGCGCTACGATGAAGTGATAAATCTCTCCCATCGCATCTACGAACTCATCTGGATATTTGTCCTGATTTCCCAGTCCGAACAGTGCGACCGTTTTACCACTGAAATCCACATCGTTGAGTTGGGGTAAAAATTCTTCCCATCCGCCGCCCATGCAGTCAGTGGAAAGTCCGGGCAGTTGACCCGCTCCCAGTGTTGACGTGCCAAAAATCAGATACGAATATCCTGCGATCAACTCGGCGCTGGCCTTGTTGACGTTTAACGCCGCCGCCATGGTTTCATCGTCATAGCGCTTTTTGATGAACTTGGCGATTTTGCGGGTATTGCCGGTGCTGCTGGCAAAAAATATTCCGATACGCGACATGGTGATCTCCTGTATTGGGCTGCGCTGCCGATTGTCGTATTCAGGACAATCGGCAAAGCGTATGACAAAAGATTAAACCGGGCCGCGTCCAGCGCGGGTCAGTTCTACCGTGCGGTTTAACGCTTCCTCGAATGACACGGTATCTCCTTTGGGTTTGTAGTCGGAAAGCGCCTTGTAGACGGTGATGATCTTCTGCGAAGCAGACTGTCCCTTGAAATCGCCCTTGTCGAGTGCCGCGATGTCGATCAGCTCGTTCCAGATCAGGCCTTCCTGCATGCCGATGGTCGCGATGGAGTAGCCGCCAGTTTCGATGATCAGCGGTTTGTTAATATTCACCACAAACAAGATGATACGTACGTCGGAAGCGAAATCGGCCTGATAGTAATCCAGCACCTTCGGCAACAGAGCCAGATCGTCCAGACTGCCGACATACAGTTTGATCTTGTCGTCTTCAGCCAGAACGATGGTGTTTTTGATCGTGGCGACAGGTGGTTTGCGGTGGCCGAGTGCATCGCCGATTTCGCCCAGTTCCAGCACCAGATCGCCGCGATAGGCGCTGTAATTGCCGTTTGATTCCTTGAAGTTCATGTTGAACAGCAGGCCTTTTTGCTCATAAGTATCGAATAACATAGTGCTCCTCGTCGTGTGTAATGGTTGGAGCCCATTCATGAGCAAAATGCGTACCAGCTTTCAGTGAGGGGGCAATTTTGAAACAAATTCGCTGAAATTATTTTGTAATAATTCTTCATTTTGTAACAATTGACATGCAAAATAATCAAATAAGCACCGTAGTAGTGCAGCACTCAATAACTTTTCCTTGCTTAAACAATAAGTTGAATTGGCATGTTTGTTGCTTTGTTTGATTACGGACAATGATGTCTGAATAATGCAGGAACATACCATGAGAGCTAGCGACAACGAAGTCGACTTTATTGCTTCAGTAACCCACGATCTGAAGTCCCCACTGAATGCCATATTGGGCACTATCGAGATGCTCAAGGCAGAGATTGCTTCCGACAATGGTAGCAAGGAAAACATGCTGGAAAATCTTGCCATCGCCAGCATGGCCGGAGCGGATATGCTCGAGCAGATACAAAACATGATTACCACTGCCCGGATGCAGGCCGGAAAGGAAACGATCCATCCGGCACTATTGAGTGGTTCCGACCTGATCGAACGCGCCAGAAACATGGAAAGAACTTTCAAGAATGAAGCGCGCTGCAAGAAAGTCGATTTCAGCGTTGTTATCGGAAAGCTTCCTGCTTTTGTGTATTGGGACATAAACAAACTGCGCTACTTCGCCATCAATAACCTGGTTTCCAATGCGCTCAAGTTTGTGGGACATACCGGCGGCATCGTGCAAGTGTTGATCGAGAGCGATGACGCTAATAATGTCACCATTGCTATCATGGACGACGGTCCCGGCATTCCGGAAAACGAACGAGCCAGTGTTTTTGGAAAATTCAGCCAGGCATCTAACAATCAACAAAGTTTTCACGGCGGCGGACTGGGACTGTTCAATGCCCATCAAATTACCACTATGCACCACGGCAAAATTGAAATCCTGGATGGCCTGCATGGTCGGGGAGTCACCTTCAAAATTACTCTGCCTGCGATTCCGTTTGAGATAGAAAATGTGGAGTTGAGGGAAATGCTGGAGCTGGAAATGGAGTGTGTGGCAGGGTGAGGTAACGTTTGCATATGTTCGTTGGCGTACAGAATAACTGCATTCTTTCGTTCAATCTGTGTTCATCTTCAGGTGTGTCCTGTCGATTTTGATAAAGGAGAATGAAAATGAACAAGAATCAAGTAAACGGTGTCGTCAAGGATATTTCTGGCAAGGTGCAAGAAGAAGCAGGGAAGTTAGTCGGCAATAAAGAACAGCAGGTTAAAGGTCTAAACAAGCAAATTTCCGGCAAGGCTGAAAAAATGTACGGTGATGCAAAGGAAGCCATCAAGGATGCCGGCAAATAAATTAACGCTTAACGGTAAGCGTTGCCATGCAGTTGAGGGAGCTTCTATAAATTCCCGTGAATTTCAGTACAGGCGCAAGATAAATTTTTAAGTGCTGCATATATTTGAGATATAAGCGAAAAAGTTATCACGTAGCGCGGGTATTGAGATGAAATCCGGATTTATTGAGGTTCCCTTTAATAATTTGTACCGACCTGACGGTTGGTGCAATGAGTCCGGGGAACATTCATTACCAGGAGCTATTCATGATTAAGTACAAAAAACACATTTCTGGTGTCATTGCCATGTCCTTTTTAGCAGCGATGCTGTCCGGCTGCCAAAAGCCGGCAGGCCCAGCAGAGCAGGCTGGCAAGCAAATTGACAATGCGGCAGAAGCTGGTGGAGTAAAGATTAAGCAAGCTGGTGAAGCTATTCAGGATGCAGCCAAAGGAAAAAAATAATCTGTTGCAGGTGCTATACCCTCGTCGAAAGACAAGTTTAGGTGACGCGCTATGAACTCTGTTCCCAGCGTAAATTTGTTCTTAAAGAAATGATCTTTAAAATCAAAAAATGTAGATTGGGCACGTTCTTGTCCTCGCAAGGGGGCGGCAGCAGGATTCACAATGGCTATGCCATTACTTGTTCGTTCTGCCCGCGCGGATGCCTGGTTTTTTCTGGTTAATGTCACAATCACCACCAGTGGTCGAGCTATTGGAAGAGTGAATCAGTCGTCCGGAATTTCCGCCAGCGATGCGGTCATCAATTAACGTGAATCACGCATAGCGTTTGTTCGCTTCCTCGCCCGCTCGCGGGAGATAACCAGCGACTTGGCTGGCGTTGTTTGGCAGCCTAGTCGAATGGCTAGTTGTTTCACCAGGATTGAGGAGAGGGGAACAGGCATGGCAAGTTTCATTATCTGGGGTGGCATCTGCCATGCACGTTAGGAGCGATTGATGAGTAATGCACAGTGGTTCATGTTGATAGGCGGATTGTTACTGGTGATGGGACTTACTTATTCCATACTCAAGCGTTCTCCGGTTACATCTGCGATTATCTATCTGGCTGTGGGGATGCTGTCAGGCCCCAGTGGACTCAATTTGTTTCATTTCAATCCCCTGAAGGAATCAGCGCTATTGGAAGCGCTGACCGAGGTGGCGGTGTTGATTTCTCTTTTTTCTGCCGGCGTCAAAATGCCGACACCTTTTAGCATTACCCGATGGCATACGCCGATTTTGCTGGCGACTGTTTCAATGACTATCACTGTCGCGATGGTTGCGGCTTTTGCCTATTATTTCCTTGGCTTACCGTTGGGCGCGGGCATACTGCTGGGTGCCATTGTTGCGCCGACTGATCCAGTACTGGCAACCGATGTGCAAATTCGCCATCCGGGGGATCACGATCAGTTGCGATTCACCTTGACTTGTGAAGCCGGGATGAACGATGGTAGTGCATTTCCGTTCGTGATGCTGGGCTTGGGACTGTTGGGACTGCATAATCTTGGCGCGTATGGTCTGAACTGGGTATTGATAGAAATACTATGGGCGACGACGGGTGGCATTGCCATCGGAGTAGTTGCGGGAGTTGCACTGGCCCGTCTGGGATGGAAGTTGCGCCGTGAACCTCATAAGCATGAATTGCTGGATGATTTTCTTGGCCTCGGCTTGATTGGTGTTGTATATGGATTGTGCGTGATGCTCAATACTTGGGGATTTCTGGCTGTGTTTTTTGCTGCCTTCGCGTTGCGTCAGACCGAAATGAAACTGGCCAAATCCGGGCTGAATACCATTGAAAAACATACTAATGCATTGGGTTCGGATGACAACGGATCAGCGGATGCCCAGCCTACGCCCACAGTGAGTGACGGTGCTCTGGTATTCAAGGAGCATCTGGAGCGGCTGTCAGAGGTGGTACTGGTACTGTTGCTCGGCGGTACATTGTTTTTGGACTCATGGAGCTGGATGGCCGTGGGGCTGGCGCTATTTTTATTCGTGATCGTGCGTCCGGTCAGTGTCGTCGTCGGCCTGTTCGGCACCCACACTAGCTGGCGGATCCGGGGCATGGTCGCCTGGTTCGGGGTGCGCGGGATAGGTTCGCTCTACTATCTGATGTATGCCATACAGCATGGACTGCCAGAGGCGCTGGCATTACAACTGATGCAACTAATACTGATCGTTGTGACGTTGTCAATTATTCTGCACGGCATTAGCGTTAAGCCATTGATGCGCCATTTCTGGCGGCGTGGCAAGCCAAAATTTTTAACATAGATAGTCAACACGAGCAATTTGCTGCTGTGCGAGATGTAAGTGTGGTTTTCAGTTCATAAAGTCATCACCGGCAGGTGACCAAAAAATGTGCCTATGCGATTGGCACGACGGACAACACAGAGAGGGTGAAGATGAAAATCAAATCTAGTGATTACCGGGTCAAGGAAGGTGAAAATGTCTGCCTTGATAAATGGCCGACACAAGTGAAATCTGTTTGTAAGTCTAATAAAAAATACAAAAAGTTACTGAAAAAACAGGTAAATGAATTGAGCGAATTACAACGCTTGCACTATGCATCGAATCAGTATTCAGTGTTACTGATTTTTCAGGCGATGGATGCGGCGGGGAAAGATGGTGCCATCCGGAATGTGATGTCCGGCATTAACCCGCAGGGCTGTCAGGTGTTCAGTTTCAAGCATCCTAGTCCGGCCGAACTGGAGCACGATTTTATGTGGCGCACCTCGCAGTGTCTGCCGGAACGAGGCAGGATCGGTATTTTTAACCGCTCCTATTATGAGGAAGTGCTGATTGTGCGCGTACATCCGGAAATTCTCCGTAGTCAGGGGTTGCCCGATGTACTGCACAATGAGAAAAATATCTGGAAGGGGCGCTATCGTTCCATTGTTGACCTTGAAGATCATTTATATCGTAACGGCACAAGGGTCATCAAATTCTTTCTTCACCTGTCAAAAGATGAGCAGCGCAAGCGGTTTCTGGAACGAATTGATAATCCCGAAAAAAATTGGAAATTCAGTCAGGCAGACCTTGAAGAGCGGGAATTCTGGGATCAGTATATGAAGGCCTATGAAGCTTGTCTGACAGCGACAAGTACGAAACAGGCTCCCTGGTATGTGGTTCCTGCCGACGATAAACATAATGCAAGGCTGATTATTTCAAAGATTATTCTAGACACGTTATTGTCGCTCGATATGCATTACCCCAAAACCGATGCAAAGCGCGAACAGGAGTTGCTTTTGATTCGTCAGCAGTTGATGAAGTGATAAAGGAGAGGTACTTAGAAACTCTGTATTAACTTGAGCACACTTGGTGTCCCATTTATGTAATTAAAAAAGGAATAAGCCCCGATGTGTTTTTCAGCAACAGCAAGTTTTATAGCGGGCATTTCATTGACTGGAATGGGTATCGCGACAGTGAAAATGACGCAACGCAGGGAAGAAATTCCGTTTGCAATGATTCCACTGCTGTTTGGCGTTCAGCAGCTTATTGAAGGAATTTTATGGCTGTCATTCAAATATGAGGCACATCTGCTCAATACCGTTATGACGTATTTATTTACGTTCTTTTCACACATACTGTGGCCAATATTCATGCCGTTTTCAATTGGTCTGGTTGAAACGGTAGCCTGGCGTAAAAAGGTGATATTGGCATTTCAGATTACAGGTTGGGGGGTAGGCTTGTATCTGCTCTACTTTATTGTCGTGCATCCGATCACGTCTGAAATCAAGGTGCATGTGTTGTACATTTTTCCGCATTTTCACAAACCTGTGTTGCTGATGCTATATATTGCAGTAACCTGCGTGAGTGGATTTTTTTCCAGCCACAGAATGGTCAATACGTTCGGGTTTCTCGCCTTTTTGTTATTTCTCGTGTCTTACTGGTTCTACACGGTCGCATTTTTCTCGGTATGGTGTTTTTTTTCCGCGATACTCAGTGTGACTATATACCTGCACTTAAAATCAAAGCAGGTGAGCGCAGCCGATTTGACAGCCCCGCGCGTGTGATTCGTTCAGACTTCAGCGTGCGCAATGGAAATAATTTTCCGGGCGATGCCTTCGGGTGACAGGATAAAGTCGATGCAACCACTGTCAATTGCGCTTTCGGGCATGGCCGATTGAATTGATGTGTCAGGTTGCTGCGCGATGGTAATGCCGCCAACTTGTTTGATGTCGCAAAGTGCGGCGGCTCCGTCACCATCAAATCCGGAGACAATAATTGCGACCAGCTTGCCGTCCCAATGACTGCTCAGTGAACGCAAAAATACCGTGATCACATCAGGCCAGCCGCGCGGTTTTGAAATCGGCTCAAGATGAAACTCCCCGTCCAGTACGTGTAAGTCTCTATTCTCGGGAATGATAAATACATGGTCAGGCTCGATGATCAGGCTGTCCGTAATCAGTTCGACTGGCATGCTTGTGAAACGTGGAAGCACTTCATGGAGCATGGTGGGGGTTTTAGTGATGTGATTGACGATGACAATAGCCACGCCCATGTCACTAGGCAGATTTTTCAACAGCCGAATATAGGCATCAAGGCCGCCAGCCGACCCCCCGACACAAACGACTGGGAAGTTTTTCGATTGTGTTAATTCAATGTGCATATTGCTTACCTTTAACGTGAAAAACCTGACTCAGGACGCTGATCGTTATGCTGAGTTTGTCTGCAATTTACTATTTGAAATTCGCATGCTCTGTGCGTCGCCGTACATACTGCGCAATCATGCTGACGTAACGTTCTACTGAGTCATTTTCCCCTTGTAGTCGAAATCGTGTGGCGCTTTTAACCACTGCGCAAGATGAGATATTCCTGATACGAACGAACAGAGCTATTGCCATGAAATTCAAGGATTACTACGAAACTATCGGTGTGCCGCGCAGTGCGACGCAAGATGAAATCAAGCGAGCCTATCGCAAGCTGGCGCGTAAATATCACCCCGATGTGAGTCAGCATGTTGATGCGGAAATACGTTTTAAGGAGCTTGGCGAGGCTTACGCGGTGCTAAAAGACCCTGAGAAACGTGCTGCCTATGATCAGGTCGGCAACGGTGCGCATGCAGGGCAGGATTTTCAGCCGCCGCCGGGATGGGGTGCCGGTTTTGAATTTAGTGGCAGCGATTTTGGTTCAGCGGATGGGATGCCGCACAGCGACTTTTTTGAGTCGCTGTTCGGGCGGCAATCCGGCAGAGCATACCAGCGTGACACGCACGCACGGGGCAAGGATCATCATGCCAAGGTGCTGATTGATCTGGAAGATGCCTATCACGGTGCCCAGCGCAGCATTACGTTGCAAGTACCCGTGGCGGATGAAAATGGTCACGTCATCATCCGCGAGCGTAAGCTGGATGTGCTCATACCGAGCGGCATACGCGCCGGACAGCACTTGCGTCTGGCAGGTCAGGGCGAGCCGGGTGTTGGAAATGGGCCGGCAGGTGATTTGTACCTTGAAATAGGCTTCAATCCTCACGTGCAATTTCGCGTCGATGGTCGTGATGTTTTCCTTGATTTGCCGATTGCGCCCTGGGAAGCCGCACTTGGCTGTTCCCTGACCATGCCTACGCCTGAAGGATCAGTGCAGATAACTGTGCCGGCAGGTTCTGCGGCTGGGCGTCAGTTGCGGCTGAAGGGGAAGGGGATACCCGGCGATCCTGCTGGCGATTTATATGCGGTGCTCTCCATCGTGCTGCCACCGGCAGTGACCGATAGAGAAAAAGCGGCTTATCTCACGCTGTCCGGCATCTTCAACTTTAATCCCCGCCCGCATATGAAAGGGAGCACATCATGAAATATGTTAATGCAGAGGTTGTACCCGCTTCAGTGGTCGAAGAAAGTTGTTATCTGAGCCTGACAGAGCTGTGTCAAGCCAGCAATGCCACAGAAGATCACGTCATTGCCTGGGTATTTGAGGGGGTGCTGGCACCTATCGGCGATATTCCACAGGATTGGCAGTTTACCGGGCAGTCCTTGCGCCGCACGAGGCTTGCCTGCTCGTTCGTGCGCGATCTGGAGATCAATCCGGCGGGTGTCGCGCTGGCATTGGATTTGTTGGATGAAATTACGGTTTTACGGGCGCGGCTGAAACGGTTTGGAATCCGTTAAGCGAGATTATTCAATTGGAAGTTCATTCTGAAATAAACAGGCCCTCAGAGCATTAAGTCTGTCATTCCCGCGCAGGCGGGAATCCAGCAAAATAAATAGCCCGCGAAGCGTACAAAATCTTGATATTGACCCGCTACGCGGGGATTCTTCAATCGAATGGATTCCCGCCTACGCGGGATAAACAAAATCTTGGCGAGCGTAGTTTGCTCGCTTGGATAGTGTTTAGTAGTTTCATCAATGACGGGGTTTGGCTCTAATGGATAATCTGGCTATAACGCAGAAGTGCTGTGCGAACGTCCCATCACAGCTATGTGCCCTGGCGAACAGAAGCTGCTATGCGAAACTCGAATAATAATGGCATGAGTGATTGAATGTCGATTCATGCGCTCAACAGATGTGGGTCAACGTTGGCTATATTGTCTGAAACGGCTTGGGAGATTTTGATTAACATATGATTACTAAACAAAAGCCCGTTGACCTCGTTGTTACGCTTCATTGGCTGGCGCGATTGAAGATTGTCTTGTTTGAATCGCTAAACTCATGGATAGATCATCGTGCCTCCAGCAAGGGCGCTGCGCTGGCTTTCTATACCTTGTTTTCCATGACGCCAATACTGGTGCTGTCCATTGCGATTGCCGGTTACGTGTTTGGTATCGAGGCCGCGCAAGGTGAAATTGTTGCTCAAATACAAGGATTGGTCGGGCCCAATGGCGCAAAGGCCATTCAGGCCTTGCTGGCAGCGGCCCGCGATCCAGACTCGGGGCGAGTAGCAACACTTATCGCGTTCGTCCTGCTGTTGGTGGGAGCAACCACCGTGTTTGTCGAACTCAAGGACAGTCTGGACGAAATGTGGGGCATAGAAAAATCTCCTCTGTCAGCCTTCAGTTTGCTGCTAAGAACCCGGTTGTTGTCATTCGGCATGGTGCTGGTGCTGGCCTTTCTGTTGCTGGTCTCGCTGGTTGTCAGCGCCACGCTGCTCATACTGGAACGCAATGCGTACGGGGTGCTGGGCATTTCGGCGGGTGCTCTCGCCGCCATATCTTCATTTATTTCATTCGGGGTCATTGCCTGCATGTTTGCGGTGATTTACAAGACCTTGCCTGACGCACCGCTTTCGTGGCGCGATGTCTGGATCGGTGCGGCCTTTACGGCAGGGCTGTTCAGTTTGGGTAAATATGTGATCGGATTGTATCTGGGCAACAGTGGCGTGGCCTCCAGTTTTGGTGCCGCAGGATCGTTGATTGCATTGCTGCTCTGGGTGTATTACTCGGCGCAGATATTTTTTCTGGGTGCTGAATTCACCCGCCATTACGCACTCTGGTTCGGCAGCTTGCAGCATGAACGCCAGCATTTTGATGAAATGGAACGCATTCGAGCCGCCAGAGTATTGCAACGATCCGAATCAGAGTGACGTTGAAATGAACTATCGCTTTAAATAGTTCATTGCAAAGCAAGCCGGTGTTAATTCCGACTTATTCATGTTTTTTAAGAGAGAGTCATGCCTAAAAAAACTGTCATATTAAATCCTGCTGCCGATAAGAAAAGGAGTATCGCCAGGGCTGATCGTGAACAGAAGCGGCTTAAAATCGGTGCTTTGCAGAAAGCGATACAAATCAGCGCCAACTTTTCCAGTATCGCCACCGATGCCTCGGGTGTCATTCAGATATTCAATGTTGGTGCAGAACGCATGTTGGGTTATGCCGCCAGCGATGTGATCAATAAACTTACTCCGGCTGACATTTCCGATCCTGACGAAGTGGTTGCGCGCGCACGTGCGCTGAGTGTGGAGCTGAATACGCCGATCGCGCCGGGATTTGAAGCGCTGGTGTTCAAAGCCTCGCGCGGCATAGAGGATATTTATGAGCTGACCTATATACGCAAGAATGGCAGCCATTTTCCGGCGGTCGTGTCGGTGACGGCGCTGAAGGATACTCAGGAAATCATCATAGGATATTTGCTGATCGGCACAGATAACTCGGCGCGTAAACTGTTAGAGGCAGAGCAGAAACAGCTTGGTCAGCGGCTGCGTGACTATCAGTTTTACACCCGCTCGCTGTTTGAGTCGAATATCGACGCGTTGATGATCTCCGATTCGTCCGGCATTATTACCGATGCGAACAAGCAGATGGAGCTGATGACCGGTTGTACGCGTGAAGAACTGATAGGCGCGCCATTCAAAAACTACTTCACTGATCCAGAACGTGCCGAGGCAGGCATCAATCAGGTACTGAATGAACAAACAGTCACCAACTACGAACTCACTGCACGCGCACGCGATGGTCGAGAAACGGTGGTGTCTTATAACGGTGCGACGCTCTATGACAGGGACAGGCGACTGCAAGGCGTGTTTGGTGCAGCGCGTGATATTACCGAGCTCAAACGTTCAGAAGTCGAATTAAAGGAAAGTGAAAATCGCTTCCGCTTCATGCTGGAAAACAGTCCTATCGCGGCGTGTATAACCAACAAGGCCAGCGGTCAGGTGGTGTTTGCTAATCAACGCTATGCCGAACTGATCGCCGTCTCGCACGACAAGGTCATCGGTATCGACCCCAAACAATATTATTCCACTACCCAACAGGGCAATGATCCGCAACTCGGCAAGGGTGATGTAGTTAGCAATAAACTGCTTGAACTTAACTTCAACATCGATCAGGTAGAAAAAAAATGGGTACTGGCTTCCTATCTGAAACTGGATTTTCAGCATGAACCTGCTGTGATGGGCTGGTTCTATGACATAACAGAACGCAAGGAAATGGAAGATCAGATCCGGCAATTGGCATTTTATGACCCGCTGACTAATCTGCCTAACCGCCGCCTGCTGGATGACCGCCTGCGTCAGGTCATGTCTGTCAGTAAACGGAATAAAACCTATTGCGCACTGATGTTCATCGATCTGGATAAGTTCAAGCTGCTCAATGATACGGAAGGGCATGCGGTGGGCGATTTACTGTTGGTAGAGGTAGCGCATCGACTGAGAGCTTGCGTGCGGGAAATGGACACCGTGGCGCGCTTTGGCGGTGACGAGTTTGTCGTCATGCTCAGCGAATTGGATACAGACAAAGATACGTCGAGAGCGCAGGCAGAGGTCATGGCAGAAAAAATTCGCACCGGCTTGTCAGCTCCCTACAAGCTGGTCATCGTCCATGAAGGCAAAGCAAATACCACCGTCCGGCATCGCAGCAGCGCAAGTATCGGAGTGGTCGTGTTTGTCGATCATCAGGGCGATGCAGAGGAAATCCTCAACTGGTCTGATAAGGCCATGTATCAAGCCAAGGAAGCCGGACGAAATGCAATCGGTTTTTATGATCCGCTGGCATGATGGTTTGGGAAGCGTGGATTAATTCGTTATCTTCGCGGGGCGGTAGTATCAAATACTGACGGCAAGTTAATATTCGCGGCGTATAACTTGTCCTCTCTGGCACCCATCTTGACTCAGACACCCAGATCATGATCAAACGCCTCCCGGACATCACTTGCCGATACGCTGGATATTAAGTGGGACACAGAAAACGGCAAGGTTGTCAGAAACGAATCAGAACCGCATGTATAAAGGTGAAGTGAAATGATACACACCGCAGGATAACTAAACCCTCAAAGGTCTAGTCATTGAATCCACAAATGTGTGAATACAAGATCAGACACCTTGTCGCAGTTTCGTCGATCAGCATGTTGTTATCACTCAATCCAAAGCACCATTTCCTGTGAAGATATCCTGTGTTCCCCGCCCGTTACAAGGTAATAAACTAGGCCTTTCGGCATATATTATTAAAATTTGATTACTGTTATTGTGCGAGCTTGTTGAAGCTTGCCGCTTGCATTTCCTGAAAATGGCATTATTTGAAATGGTAAAGCCGGATAAGTGGTGTGGAAATATTAGTAGCAGTAGCTCAGTTGATATTCGTGATAAGTGTTGTTTCATCTGCATGTCACCTTGTAAACCTATGCAAGGTAAGCCGTAAATTTTTTAATTAACCTTATTCAAAAGGAAATTCATGTTTTATCGATTTGTTTTGATTGTCACTATGACCGCTTTTGCTACAGCATGCTCTGATCCAAAAGCGGCGAACGAGGCGAATTTTAAAATCGCTATCCAAAAAGATCTTGATACCGCCTTTCCGAGGTGTTACCTCGTTGAGAACTTTCCAGCGGTAGTCGCCGAATTTGGGTTTGGTACAAACAAAGCTACTTTTAAGGCGCTGGAAAATGCGGGGTTGCTGTCGGAAAAGCAGGAGTTACACAAGACAGTTGGGGTGTGGGGCAACAAAGAGGCAGTCCAGCCGGTATTTTATCTGACAGAAGAAGGAAAAAAGTTTTACAAGGCTGATGCGGGGAAAACTCGCCTGGGCGAGAAGGCTGGAGGTTTCTGTTTCGGGAAAGCCACGGTAAAGGAAATTACCCTGTTTACTGAACCCGCTGATTCATCAGGCGTGCGAATGTCCCAAGTAACATACAAATACACTGTCAGTGATTTTCCTGCATGGGCAAAGTTGCCTGAAGTACTGTCCGTCCTCACTTCACTCAAGAGTGACATTGACTCTGAAACAACACCGATCGAGGGACATGCTTTTCTCACCCTGACAAACAAAGGCTGGGTGAATGCAATGCCGAGAATGGGTCGTTAGCTGTTGCTCAGTTCGGAAAAAGCACCGTATTCTGTCTTTAACGCATCTCCATTCTCAGGCTAATCAATATGAAAAACTTTTTTCTGGCAGTTGTTTTATCGGTCATTTCAATAACGGCATCTGCTGGCACTGGGAGTACAAATAAAAATGCGGCGAATTCAGCGGCGAGAGCGGCTACGTACAAGCCGGTCATAGCGCAACAGTCTGCACTGCAGCCACCGAGCCAGGCATCGCTGGCATTTTACCAGGCCGCTGCAAATGGCAATTACGACATGATGGAACTGTTTCTACAGCAGGGAGCAGATATAAATTGTCTGAATTGTGGCAACAGCTTCTCATACAATCAAATAACGGCGTTATTTAGAGCGTTATTGATAGGAAATCAAGCCGACTATCAATTTGCCGACTGGCTAATTCAGAAGGGTGCCGACATTAATATTCCTGCATCAGGGGGCGGAGCAGCGGGAGTGACTTTGGTGATGAATACCGCTGGCAATCTCAGCCCATCTTCTTCAGCCCAACTGGACTATCTCGCCAAACGGGGCGCTGATTTCAAATCGCTGGATTCCAATGGAAATTCCGCACTTCATTACATTCGGGACTGGCATCGAATTGGGGTGGATGAATGGTCATCGAAAGTTGTCGCGATCGTCGACCAGCTGATCCAGAATGGAGTTAACGTGAATGTGCAAGATAAAAGCGGCACGACGGTGCTAATGCAAGCATCGACAAGTTGCTCTCCTGCCGCGATAAAATTACTCCTGTCTTATGGCGCCGACTCGGCTCTGGTTGATAAGCTCGGTAAATCCGCGTTAGATAGTGCTATTGAGCAAGCGACCAAGTCACGTCAAAATAGCGGATGTAACGAAGTTGTCAAAATTTTAATTAACCCTCAGCAAATACCTAGGTCAACGGCCATTCGATCCGGGAACGTTGACAGACCGATTGTTGCCAGCCCGGGAGCGCAAGGATTGGCAAGTTTTGCAGGCACCTATGCCGGAACTTTTAATGGTTCTGACACCGGTACATTTCAAGTAACTGTCCTTCCAAATGGCACGATGAGCTTGAATGGCTATTCAAGCAGAGGTGATGTATTTACTGGCGAAGGCAAGGCAAACGCTGACGGAACGGTTGCCATCGGCAGTGCCAGTACCGGTGCTACTTTTACCGGTGTCATCCGTTCAGGCGCAATTGAGGGGAATTGGAAAAATACAACCTATAACCAAGCGGGAAGCTTTCAGGGGAAAATAGGAGCCGAGTTTGTGAAAATTCAGCCGCCACCCGTTAACCCAATAAGTGGATTTTTTAATGCGCTGAACCAGATACTGCCGCCAAAACGTTGAATTGGCATGTTCAAATTTGAAAGTCATTGCAATAAAAAGATGGTGGCCTGATTTATCGCTACGAGCGCAAGGTATTTTGAAAAGGCTTATTTCTAAAGGGGGAAGTAAGCCTTTCTCATTTATATAGGCTCGCTACATTCGGCGTGATGAAAATAGGCATTCATTGTACGGCGATAATTTATGGCATAGACTGTTTCAATTGAAGTGTTAGCAATGAGGAGAATGTGCCATGTCGATGAATGTATCTTTACCCCCCGAGTTAGAGGCGCGTGTTCGTCAGCGCGTGGAATCTGGCATGTATGGCTCGGCAAGCGAGGTCATTCGTGAAGCTTTACGTTTGTTTGAAGCCTATGAACAGGCGCAAATATCCAAGCTTGACAGCTTACGGGAAGATATTGCCAAGGGCTTGAATGATTCAAAGAACGACCGTACAGGGGCGGTTGATTTTGAAAGCGTGAAGCAGCAAGGCCGGCAAATTTTACAAGCAAGGAAGGTTGCCGGGTAATGACAGGCATTCGTTTTACTCGCTCTGCTGAAACGGATTTGCTGGAGCTATGGCTCAATATTGCGGAAGAAAATCTGGTGGCAGCGGACGAGTCTCTTGATGTCATTCAGGCAGCACTAGCAATTTTGAGCAGTCAGCCAGAGATGGGTAGAGCACGTCCAGAGCTTGCAGATGGTCTGCGCAGTTTTCCGACACGCACGCCATATCTCATTTTTTATATTCCTGATGACGATCACTTGTTAGTTGTCCGTGTTTTGCACCATGCGCGGGATATTGACGCAGATTACTTTTCTTAAGTAACCGCAATTTGCACTTTCCGTCGCTCGGATTTATCCCTTAGGCACACTTGAATCCACGACAAAAAAAGGGCACCTTACGGTGCCCTTTGAACAGAGCCGGGGAGCTCTGGGAGGAAGAGGATAAATCTCTATAGGTCTTACAGGTTATAAGCCCGTTCGCCGTGAGCTGTAGTATCCAGACCTTCGCGTTCGTCTTCGGCGGTTACACGCAGGCCGATGGTCAGGTCAACGATCTTGTAGCAGATGAATGCCACCACACCCGACCAGATTACGGTAGTCAGTACGGCTTGTGCCTGTATCCACACCTGGCTGCTGATGGTGGTATCAACGATGGTGTTGTTCACGTAATCGACGATACCGGTACCGCCCATGCTCCAGGTATTGAACACACCGGTCAGCAACGCACCCAGAATACCGCCCACACCGTGAATACCGAACACGTCCAGC
>JBBRAJ010000010.1:0-123350 GCA_038206935.1 Burkholderiales bacterium | reverse complement strand
GTGCTCACGTGTCTGAGGCATCGGGCCGTCCGCAGCCGAACAAACCAGAATCGCACCGTCCATTTGCGCCGCACCGGTAATCATGTTCTTTACATAATCGGCATGGCCTGGGCAATCAACGTGTGCATAGTGACGTGTTTCTGTCTCATATTCCACGTGCGCTGTGTTAATGGTAATACCGCGTGCCTTTTCTTCTGGCGCCGCATCAATCTGGTCATAGCCCTTGGCTTCACCACCATACTTCTTCGACAATACCATTGTGATTGCCGCGGTCAATGTGGTTTTACCATGATCAACGTGTCCAATCGTACCTACGTTGACGTGTGGTTTTGTTCTTTCAAATTT
Source organism: Burkholderiales bacterium (assembly GCA_038206935.1). Taxonomy (GTDB): domain Bacteria; phylum Pseudomonadota; class Gammaproteobacteria; order Burkholderiales; family Gallionellaceae; genus Gallionella. Next base: position 123,005 of record JBBRAJ010000010.1, on the reverse strand, counting down.
GCTTTTTGCCATGATTATTCCTTATCAATGTCAAACGTTAACAATAAATACTAAATTTGGTGCCCATGGCGAGAATCGGACTCGCGACCTCTCCCTTACCAAGGGAGTGCTCTACCACTGAGCCACATGGGCGGGATTCTAACTGGAGCGGGTGAAGGGGATCGAACCCTCGTCGTAAGTTTGGAAAACTTCTGCTCTACCATTGAGCTACACCCGCAGATTTCCATCGAACAACACTGCTTGAGCAGTTACTAGACGCCAGCCAAGTCGCTATATAATCTGGTGGAGGGGGAAGGATTCGAACCTTCGTACTCTGAGAGGGCAGATTTACAGTCTGCTGCCTTTAACCACTCGGCCACCCCTCCAAACTGGATTCAGCATTCTGCCAATGCAGAAGATAGATGTCAACTTATTTTTTTATTTTTATTAACTTCTGAAGAGTGCAGACTGCGCATGAGCCTGCAATCCTTCACCAAATGCTAGTGTGGATGCGATTTTTCCCAACGTTTTCGCACCTTGTTCAGACACCTGTATCAGGCTGCTACGCTTTTGAAAATCATAGACGCCTAAAGGTGACGAAAAACGCGCCGTTCCTGATGTTGGCAGCACATGATTAGGGCCAGCACAATAATCACCTAAAGCCTCCGAGGTAAAACGCCCCATAAAGATCGCTCCCGCATGCTTTAGCTTAGGTAGCCATGCTTGTGGCTCTTCAACAGACATTTCCAAATGCTCCGGTGCGATACGATTGCTAATAACACATGCCTCATCTAGATTTTTCACATGAATCAATGCCCCGCGATTTTCCAGAGCTGTTTTGATAATCTCCTTACGTGGCATTTGCTCAAGCAATCTATCGGCACTTTTCGCTACCGCATTGATGAAATCAAGATCAGGCGAAATAAGGATAGATTGCGCCAACTCATCATGCTCTGCTTGCGAAAACAGATCCATCGCAATCCAGTCCGGATTAGTTAGACCATCGCAAATTACCAAAATTTCTGACGGACCCGCAATCATGTCTATGCCGCATATGCCAAATACTCTACGCTTTGCCGATGCAACATAGGCATTTCCCGGGCCAACTATCTTATCTACACGAGGAATTGTCGCCGTGCCATAGGCCAATGCCGCAACCGCTTGCGCACCACCTATCGTAAACACACGATCCACGCCCGCCAGATAAGCCGCCGCCAATACCAAATTATTCTTGATTCCATCCGGTGTCGGCACCACCATAATCAGCTCCGAAACACCCGCCACCTTAGCCGGCAACGCATTCATCAAGACTGAAGATGGATAAGCCGCTTTCCCACCCGGCACATACAAACCTACCCGATCCAATGGCGTAACCTGCTGCCCAAGCATCGTGCCATCACTGTCCGTGTAGTTCCACGATGTTTGCATCTGACGCTGATGATAATCAGTCACACGAACAGCCGCCGCCTCTAGCGCCTTGCGCTGTTCGACGGGCAAACCATCAAAGGAGGCCTTAAGTTCATCATGAGGAAGCTCCATTGCAGTGGCATTACTCAACGACAACCGATCGAAGCGTTCGGTATATTCCAGTACCGCTTCATCACCGCGCACACGTACATCTGCAAGTATGCTGGCCACCGTTGCTTCCAGCTTCTCATCTGCCGTGGCTTCGAATGCCAACAACATTTCCAGATCACGATCAAAACCAGTTGCACTACTTGATAATTGCCTGATATTCATCTTGCTTAACCCTTCAATTTGATCGCCTGCAAAAAAGCGTCCAGCATGGGCTGTATGGTGTCATGCTTCAACTTCAGTGCAGCCTGATTCACTACGAGACGCGATGAGATGTCGCTGATATGCTCGACCGCCACCAAGTGATTAGCCTTCAACGTACTGCCGCTGCTCACCAGATCGACAATTGCATCAGACAAGCCCACTAACGGCGCTAACTCCATTGAGCCATACAGCTTGATCAGGTCGATATGCACACCCTTGGCTGCAAAATGCTCGCGCGCCGCGTTGACATACTTGGTGGCAATTCGCAACCTTGCCCCCTGCTGCACCGCAGAATCGTAATCAAAATCTTCGCGCACAGCCACCATCATCCGACAGCGCGCAATATTCAAATCGAGCGGCTGATACAACCCCGCGCCACCATGCTCGTTTAGCACATCCTTACCCGCCACACCAATGTCCGCCGCACCATATTGCACATAGGTCGGCACGTCTGAAGCACGTACGATAATCAGACGCACGTCAGCACGATTGGTGTCCAGAATCAATTTGCGAGAAGTCTCAGGATCATCCTGCGCAAAAATTCCCGCCGCCGCCAACAACGGCATGGTTTCCTCAAAAATTCGTCCCTTGGATAGCGCTATCGTTATCATTTGTACAATTCCCCTCCAAACAGGCCGGCATTTCCGCTCTTGCGATTCATGATGATAAATAAACAGTTCATTATTTACCTCTATTTGATACGACTTATCTTCGCACCCAGAGCAGATAATTTTGCCTCGATGTGCTCATAGCCACGATCAAGATGATAAATCCGATCCACTATAGTCTCGCCCTGCGCCACCAGTCCGGCAATTACCAGCGATGCCGAAGCACGCAGATCGGTAGCCATCACAGTTGCGCCTTCCAATTTTTCGCACCCTTGTATCACAGCCGTATTACCTTCAATTTCAATACGAGCACCCAGACGAATTAATTCCTGAACATGCATGAAGCGATTCTCAAAAATCGTTTCCACCACCATAGCGCTACCGTCTGCCACCGCATTCAACGCCATGAATTGTGCCTGCATATCCGTCGGAAAAGCAGGATATGGGGCTGTGCGCAAATTTACGGCGCGAGGGCGCGCCGCCATTTCCAGGCTGATGCGATCGGCATTAACATTGACTTTTGCTCCCGCCTCGCGCAGCTTATCCAACACACTGTCCAATATGTCCGACCGTGCGTCCGTTAGCGTAACTTTTCCACCCGTTGCGGCCGCCGCAACCAGAAAAGTACCACTTTCAATCCGATCCGGCATAATTCCATAGCTCGCCCCATGCAGCTTCTCAACACCGGTGATCGTAATCTTGTCGCTGCCTACACCGTCAATCTTTGCCCCCATGGCAATCAGGCAATTTGCCAAATCAACCACTTCCGGCTCGCGCGCGGCATTCTCCAGCACCGTAACGCCATCCGCCAAGGCGGCGGCCATCATCAAATTTTCCGTACCGGTCACACTAATCAGATCAAAACAGATATGCGCCCCGTGCAGACGCTTGGCGACCGCATGGATGTAGCCATGCTCAATATGAATTTCAGCTCCCATCGCCATCAAACCCTTGATATGCAAATCAACGGGCCGAGAACCGATAGCACAACCACCGGGCAGGGAAACACGTGCCTCTCCAAACCGCGTCAACAAGGGCCCTAATACCAGAATAGCCGCTCGCATGGTTTTCACCATATCATACGGCGCTTCAAGCTTATCGACCCGTGCTGCATTAAAGTTCGCCGACTGCAAACCTGCATCAACCTTGACGCCCATTTGCTGCAACAACTTAACCATTGTCGCCACATCATGCATATCCGGCAAATTACACAATTGGACATCATCTGCCGTAAGCAAACTGGCACACATGATCGGCAACGCCGCATTTTTGGCTCCAGAAATACGCACCTCACCATTGAGAGGATAACCACCCTGAATTAATAATTTTTGCATAGTCTTATTTGATAATTAATGAGTGCGATACGTATTTCGAAGGGACGTACCAGCTTGAAACCTAAACTACACGGACAGCCATTCTTGCGGTGTATAGGTTTTAATTGAAAGCGCATGAATTTCATCGCGCATTCGATCACCCAGCGTCTGAAAAACCAGTTGATGACGTTTGATGCGACTCTGCCCAATAAATGCATCACTAACGACGACGGCCTCAAAATGCCTGCCATCGCCCACCACGGTTAAATGCGTGGTCGCCATGCCTTGAGCGATATTTTGCTGAATACTTTCAGGAGTGACCATTGCTATCGCTTCCATTTACAAATTGAAAAAAGCTTGCGAGTACCCCGCCTGCAAGATTAAACCTGCACATAATACGGGAACATCGCAAGCAATGTGGAACGAACATCTGACTACTGAGGCAACATCTCCGCTACGCCATACAAATTCGCCAAACTCAACAAGTCATCAGGCAATCCGGTCACACGCAGACTGCGTTGTTTACGCTGAGCAACTCTGGACCAGCCCAGCAACATACTTACAGCCGCCGAATCTACTGCCTCAACCGTAGAGAAATCCACCAGCAAATCTTCATTTTCAAGATAAAGCCTGCCCTTTTCATACAAGGACGGAACAGTTGACATGGTTAAACGCCCGCTCAACACCAATCTGTCACCATCCCGCTCCATCATTTTGTGTCGGCCTTACCATGAGCACCGGCATTCGTTTCAGTCAAGGTCTTGATCAAACCATCAATACCCGATTGCTGAATTTGCGTGTCGAAAGTACCGCGATAGCTGGTAACCATGCTTACTCCTTCGATAGACACGTCGAACACCTTCCAGCCATCATCCGTTTTCCTCATCCGGTAATCTACGGTCGTCGCCTGCCCCCCCTGCTTTAAGATACGGGATTTGACCATTGCCTCACTATCACCCGAAGCCAATGACAGAGGAGCCACCTCCAAAGTCTGATCGCGATACAGGGAAAAAGCCTTGGTGTAAGTGCGTACCAGCATATTTCGGAATTCGGTAACCAACGCCTGCTTCTGACTCTGGCTTGCTGTTCTCCAATACTTTCCCACAGCTAATTGCGTCATCCGTGCAAAATCGAAATTAGGCAACACCTTGGCATCAACCAAAGCCAATATCTTGGCCTGATTTCCCGCCTTAATGTCAGTATCCTTTTTAACAATATCTATGACTTCTTGGGCGGTATTTCTAATAAGTACATCGGGCGCAACCACCTCCGCCTGAGCGATACCAGCCAAACACAACGCTCCAGCAATCAACACAATGAACGACTTCAACATTAACGACTCCTTAATTATTAATTTACTCAGCCGCCTTGTTGTACATGAATTTCCCGATCAGATTTTCCAGCACCACCGCTGACTGCGTTTGCGTGAACTGGTCACCGTTTTTCATCATCTCCGAATCTCCGCCTGGCATAAGACCTATGTATTGCTCCCCTAATAAACCGGAAGTCAAAATGTTAGCGAAAGTATCCTTTGGAAACGGATAACGTTTATCCAGATTCATTACCACATGGGCTTCATAGCGCGTTGTATCCAGAGTAATTTCAGAAACTCTACCCACCAGAACCCCCGCACTTTTAACTGAAGCCTTGGGTTTCAAGCCGCCTATATTTGAGAAATAGGCATGCACTTGATAAGTATCCGACACGTTATAGGTACTTAGGTTCCCTACCTTCATAGCCAGCGTCACCAGTGCAGCAAAACCTGCAATCACAAATACGCCCACCCACAAATCCAATGTTGTGCGTTCCATACCTTAATTCCCTCTAAACATAATTGCAGTCAATACAAAATCCAGCATCAGAATAGCCAGCGACGAAGTTACAACTGTACGGGTCGTTGCACCCGACACACCTTCGGCTGTCGGTTGGGCATCATAACCCTCAAACAGCGCAATCACCGTCACTACAGTGCCAAACACAAAACTCTTGATAACACCATTCATGATGTCTTCGCGAAAATCGACAGCCGCCTGCATCTGCGACCAGAATGAACCTTCATCCACACCAATTTGAACCACACCGACCAGATAGCCACCGAACACACCTACTGCACTGAACAGGGCTGCCAATAACGGCATGGAAATCACCCCTGCCCAAAAACGCGGCGCGACGATACGTGCAATTGGATTTACAGCCATCATTTCCATTGCGGACAATTGCTCGGTCGCTTTCATCAAACCGATTTCCGCCGTCATCGCGGAACCCGCTCTACTCGCGAATAGCAAAGCCGCCAGCACCGGCCCCAACTCCCGTACCAGACTTAATGCCACTAGTGAGCCCAAGGCAGACTCAGAACCATAACGCTTGAGGGTCTCGAACCCCTGCAAACCCAACACCATACCCACGAACAAACCGGCGACAAGGATAATAATCAGCGACATCACCCCCGCTGAAAACAACTCTTTAATAATCAGCCGAAAACGCTGGAAGCTAGTGCCTGAATACAACAGAATCAGGAAAAAGAAACGTGACGCCGAGCCGATACGCCAGACCGCATTGACGACACGGCGTCCGATTCCACGAATTGTATTAACTACTGCCATATTGTCAGGCTCGCAAATTTAAATCTTGGCGATAATCGCCACTCGGGTAATGGAATGGTACCGGCCCATCCATCTCGCCATGCACAAATTGATGCACAAAATCCTTGTCCGAAGCACGAAGCTCATCCGGCGTGCCCTCAGCAACAATTACACCATTCGCCATGAAATACACATAATCAACTATCTTCAATGACTCCTGAATATCGTGCGTAACGATAATCGAAGTCGCTCCCAGCGCATCATTCAAGCGTCGAATCAAATCCCCGATTACCGTCAATGAAATAGGATCAAGGCCGGCAAACGGCTCATCATACATAATCAGCATCGGATCCAGCGCCACAGTGCGAGCCAGAGCCACGCGCCGCGCCATTCCGCCGGAAAGTTCAGACGGCATCATGTGCTGCGCCCCACGCAAGCCAACCGCATGCAACTTCATGATTACCAGATCATGAATAATTTCTTCTGGCAAATCAGTATGTTCACGCATTTGAAACGCGACATTGTCATATACGGACATGTCGGTGAATAGCGCACCAAACTGAAACAACATACCCATCTTGCGACGCACGGCATACAAGCCCTTTCGATCCAGCTCATGCATCACCTGCCCGTCCATTTTCACATAGCCCTTGGTCGGTTTCAGCGCACCGCCGACATGTCGCAACAGTGTCGTTTTCCCGCAACCGCTCAAGCCCATGATCGCTACCAGCTTTCCTTTAGGGAAAATCATATTGATACCCTGAAGGACAGGGCGCTTATCATAGGTGAAGTTGAGATCGCGAATTTCGACTAAAGTGGTCGGAGACAAAATGGCATTCCAGAAATACAAGTTCAGCATTCTATACGATAGCCGCAAATCTACTCAACTATTAGCTATTCAGACTCGATTCCTTTCAAATGAAAAATTTTTGAATCAATAGCATTTCCTCGCGACACAATAGTCATTAGACTGCCATCATCGGTCCTTGGGCAAAATTCATGAGCAAAAATACCACTTACAACTCTCCATCTCGCGAACACAAACTCAAATTGGATGAATTGCTGAACTGGCTATTACAAGACGGTATGGTGCTAGCTGTCGACGCAGACAAGCTGATCAAAAACCGCAAACATGAAAATGTGGACATTCACCCCTTGGTAACCATCTCCGATCAGAAGTGGCAAAATCAACTGCCTCCCGGAAAACCACTTGGTATCGAATTTCTTACTGAATGGCTGGCTAAGCGCATCGACATGCCATATTTTCATATTGACCCGCTCCAACTCAACTTCGGCAACATCGCCAATATTGTTTCAAAATCCTATGCCGAACGACTCAAGATCATGCCGATCAAGATCAATGCCGGTGAAGTACTGATTGCTACTGCTGAACCTTTTCGTACCGATTGGGTAACCGAGCTGGAGCGCATACTTGGTCTCAAGATCAAGCTGGTGCTGGCCAGCCCCCTGGACATAAATCATTACCTGCCGGAAATCTACAATCTTGCCAACTCGGTAAACCTAGCCAACAAAGCCAGAACAGGGCCAGGGATTGGCGTACAAAACTTTGAGCAACTAGTCGAGCTGGGTAAAAAGAAAGACCTCGATGCCAACGAGCAGCATGTCGTTACATTGGTAGACTGGCTATTCAAATATGCGTTCGAGCAGCGCGCCAGCGATATACATCTGGAGCCGCGCCGCGACATCGGCATCGTGCGATTCCGTATAGACGGCGTACTACATCAGGTATACCAACTCCCCTCCACGGTCACCAACGCCATCACCAACCGCATCAAATTGCTGGGCCGTATGGATATGGTTGAGAAACGCAGACCCCAGGATGGGCGCGTCAAAACGGTAAATGCAGCGGGTGAAGAAATCGAGTTGCGTTTATCCACAATGCCAACCGCATTCGGCGAAAAATTGGTCATGCGTATTTTCGATCCGGAAATATTGGTCAAAAGCTTTACAGATATGGGGTTCTCGCGGGAGCAAATTGCAAAATGGGATGACTGGACCAGCCAACCCAACGGCATCATTCTGGTCACTGGGCCGACCGGATCGGGAAAAACCACCACGCTGTATTCCACACTGAAGCTGTTGGCCACACCGGAAGTAAATGTCTGCACTGTCGAAGATCCGATCGAAATGATCGAACCGGCCTTTAATCAAATGCAAGTTCAACACAACATCGGCCTGAATTTCGCCGATGGAGTACGCACGCTACTCCGTCAAGACCCGGATATCATCATGGTAGGTGAAATTCGCGATGTGGAAACCGCCGAAATCGCGATACAAGCAGCGCTTACCGGACATCTGGTACTCTCGACCCTGCATACCAACGATGCACCTTCAGCCATCATGCGACTACTCGAACTGGGCATACCCAGCTACCTGCTTAATTCAACACTGCTGGGTGTCATGGCACAACGCCTGGTACGCACGCTTTGTCCGCATTGCAAGAAAAAAGGGGAAATCAGCGATGAGAACTGGAACGAGCTGGTCAGCCCGTGGAAAGCAGCCAAACCCGCCAACATTCAGGTTGCCACTGGATGTCTGGAATGCCGCATGACCGGCTACCATGGCCGCACCGGCATTTATGAAATGTTGCCGTTAAGTGTCGAAATGAAGCGTTTGACCGTCAAGGATGCAGACATTACTCGCATCAAGGCACAGGCGCGCCGCGAAGGAATGAAGCCATTACGCCTGAGCGGGGCCGAAAAGGTTGCCGCAGGCCTGACCACCTATGAAGAAATCATCAAGGTCGCTCCGCCGCTGGATTAAGCCTGAATTGAATATCTGTCAACTTGACGAAAATAGTACGGAATTAGCTTCTCAATCAATTCCCCGATACATGCATTATTTGATTTGATAGCAAAATATCATAGCGAGGAAAGCCCGTTCAATTATTCACCATACTTTTTCATTTTTTCCCATAGGTTCTTCCGACTGATTCCCAGGGATGACGCAGTTTCACCGATTTTCCCATTATGGCTGCGCAGTACATTTTGGATGTATTTACGCTCGCAGCCCTGTATATATTCGTTCAGCGTTTCAAATGAAGCGTATGGTTCTGCGGGGGGAGCGGTAATTTGCTCGAACAGCAATTCAGGAGTGATCTCGGCATTCTCCGTAAGTATGCAAGCACGTTCCAAACTATGTTTTAGTTCTCGTACGTTCCCAGGCCAGGAGTAATTCAACAAAGCTTGCTGGGCAGATGGGGTTAAGGTGCGCTGATTTGCATTTTGCGCATTCCATTCTGCCAGCAGTATTTCTGCCAGCCATGGAATGTCTTCCTTACGCTCACGTAATGGCGGAATATTCAAATGAATAACATGGATACGGTAATAAAGGTCTTCGCGGAATTCGCCGAATTCCACCATTTTTTTCAGGTCCTGATTCGTGGCGCATATCAGCCTGATGTTCACTTGTATCGGCGTCTCCGCTCCCACCCGGACGATTTGGCGCTCTTGAATGGCACGTAGTAACTTTACCTGCATGGCGGGTGTCATTTCGCCGATCTCATCAAGAAACAATGTGCCGCCATCGGCCAGTTCAAATAGTCCTTTTTTGTCGCGTATCGCTCCGGTAAATGCGCCCTTGTTATAGCCGAACAGTTCAGCCTCAAGCAAACTTTCTACCAGTGCCCCACAATTGACGGTTACAAAAGGCATTTTCTGCTTGGGGTCGTAGAGATTGCGTAAAGCACGGGCAAGGCGTTCCTTACCAACTCCTGATTCTCCGGTAATCAGTACCGATGTTGCATTCTGGCTGATACGGGGCAGCAAGGATTCGATCTTTCTCATGGCCCCCGAGATGCCCAGCACAGTTTCGCGCGTTACATTGCATTGTGATTGCGAACAAAGCGACTGAATGGATTTAAGCAGTGCACGTATATCCAACGGTTTGGTGAGATAGTCCTGCGCACCCATTTTTAGTAGTCTTACGGCACGGTCTATCGTTCCATATCCGGTAGTAAAAATAAAGTGAGGCAAAATAATTTCGGCTGCCTTGAGTCGGTTGAACATTTCTTCACCATTGATGTCCGGGAGTTGAATGTCACAAATCACGACATGGTATTGTTTGCTGCTCAATGCCTTCATGGCTTCAGAGCCGGTCTTGAACCAATCGCAATGATAATCTTCAAGCTCAAAGCGATCAGACAGGGCTTCGCCCACAATCAGATCGTCCTCAATCAGGCAAATACGATACATTTCCATAATTAGGCTCCCAGAGGAATTTCCACTGTAAAATTCATGTGCTCATCCGCTTCACGTTTGACCGATATGGTGCCGCCTAACTGATTTACAATCTGATAGGTTACCCATAGACCTAGTCCGTGCCCGGATTCGCTAAAGGTAGCGAAAGGCTCGAACAAGTGGGAAATTTGCTCGGGGTTGAGCATTTTTCCGTTGTTAGTAATCGAAATATGCAGATGCTTGTTATTAATTCCGACATCACAACTGACATCGCCTTGCTGACTAGCTGCCTTAACGGCATTCATCAGCAAATTAATCATAATCTGGCGAATAAATGTTGCAGGGAGCTCAACTTCACCTGATAAACTATTGTGCCAGGAAAGATGCAAGGTTTTTCGGCTGCCCATTGGGGCGATGAGCGTTAACACATCCTCGATGTCATGCGGTATCAGATTGCGGCTTTTCAGTTTCCCTTCAACCAATAAGGCCGCTACAGTCTCTCTGATCTGGTTCAAACCGCGCTCGATAAGTGCAATGGTTTTATCCGTCAGCGGACTGGTGTCAGCATGACATTTTAGTGTGTCTATAGCCATCAGCATGCCGCTTAACGGATTATTGATTTCATGAGCAATGCCAGCGGCCAGCTGTCCCAGCGCCGCCAGACGATCTGCTTGCACCATGCGCGTTTCCAGCGCCTCCTTGGTTTTTAGGTCCACAATCAACTGGTTGTACGCCTCGAACAACAGCCCCAGTTCATCTCGATATTCATAGAGGTTCGGATCTAAATCATCTGGCCAACTCTTACCCAGCTGCCCCATGCGCTCGGTGATCTGCACCAGTGGAAAAGCCATGCGTTGCCCCCAGTACCAGTTAAACGGCAGCAGTATCGCAAGTATTAGCAAGCCTACCCATAGACCATCCCACGCACTGTCGGCAAACAAAGGCAAAAAAACATCCTTGGAATGAACAATAATCAGCGTGCCCAGATTGGCGTTGTCTCTGGTAACAGGTATAAGCGTGTAATAATGTTTTAAATGGCGCAAATAGACTGTACTCGCCTGCTCACCCTGCATTTGCAATATTCTCAGCGCAACCTCGGCAAATTCTGGATTTAGCGTGGTCAACTCACTCATCATCGGCATCTCTTTAGGCTGTGTTGATACCACCACCCGCTGATTCCTGTCTACGACAAGCATACTTTCCACCCGGACGCGGTTTGAACCTGCTCTATGGCTTGCCTCGGTGATGATTTCAAAAGTGCGCCAGACATCGTCCTGCAACATCGTGGTGTACAGATTAGATTTGATTGCATAGCCCAGTTTTTCAGACTCAACAGCCAAATCGTTTTCTAGTTGATTGTAGGCATTAATAATAAATGATGCCGAGACGGCTAAAGCGGACACGAGTATTAGGAAGCTGCCCCATAGCGGAATCTTGTAGCGATAACTGAGATTGAGTAGATATTTCACAGCGCCCCCGCACGTCGCATCAATATTTCCACATCGTGATAGCGCTTTTCATCAGTCAAAGCAAAGCCATCCAGATTAAGTTGCTTGAGTAGCGTTTTTCCCTCTGCATCATCGGGCATGCCCCGCAAGACGTGCTGTATCAGCAGAAAGTCACGCTGCGTCAGGGTTTTGCGACACACTATTGGCGGAAAACCGTATCCCTTCGATTTGGCAACAATACGCGTCTGCCCGGTAATTTCCGGATGTGATAATGCCAACGTTTCCCAGGCAAAGCCGGATACGGCCCCACCATCCGACAGCCCTGAGGTTACGGCGGAAATGACTTTCAAATGGTCGTGGGTAAAAAAGGATTTACTAAAAAACTGATTCGGGTCTATTCCAGCAAGTCGTAATTGAAATATGGAATCAAGGTAACCCGTATTAGAATCCGGCTCGACATAGGCAAAAATCTTGTTTTTAAGGTGCAGCAATGACTGTGTTTTGGTATCCGTAGAGGGAACGATAAGATAGGCTTGATCAAACAATTTTCCCTGATAGATGGGCATCACCACCAAACGCAAATATTGCCGGTTTTCGAGATAAGCCGGAGAAGAAAACCAGGCAAAATCCATTTTTCCCTGTCGCATCATATCTATGTGGTCGTGAAAGCTGTCGCGCAGAATTAATTCAACAGGCCGCTCCAACTTCTTTTGCATGTACGCCCGCCACGCTTCTAGCAACACATATTGGTTTCGTGCCGTAGCGGGCGTTATTCCCATTCTTATAATTTGCTGATCAGCAGAGGCAATATTAAGCGTAAAAAACCAACAGATAACTAAAATAATCTTCAAAAGTATTTTCAAGATAGGGGTCTTCGGTGTTACGGAATGGGAACGCAAATTAATAAATTCAACCAGCGTTACCAATTCGTAACGCCTAATTCATAGATGACACAATCTATAGATTTGTGCAAACAACGCTCTTTTATCAGCTAATTGCACCAACAATAGTGTCTTTGATGCTGAATTTCGTTGCGCATCATAGCGCATGGAATACTACGCAAACCCAGCAACTTTATATATTAAGCGCCACGTTACCAAAAGGTAGCATTTTCTGCACATTTCAAAGAATATTGCTTTTCAATTTTTCTATAAATATAGCTTAACCTGTTTTTAGTTTATTTCCCATCAGAGATCAAAACACCATGATTTCGTTGTAATAATCCTGAAATAGACTAAGCTTTAAAATAAATAAGAAATAGTTTAATATTTGCCAGATCACCCCCCACGAAACTCGCAGGCACGTTTATTGCTAGCATCAAGCGTGTATTGACAACAAGAGACAGTTTGAATCGAATTCTATGACTTTAGCAAAAATAGCATCATGGTTAATGGCAGCTAGTATTCTGGCCGCCTCTTTGTCAGTACAAGCTGAAACAGACGTATCATCCGAAGAAAACCTGGCTCTCTCACCGGCACACCTCAAAATCGACAATGCTTCGTGCCTGAAGTGTCACAACGGCAGCAAACCAATTGAAGTTCCCGGTACGAATAATTCCGACACCGAAGAGGGCGCACGCACTTTGCTTGCCATCAAAAAACTGCCATTTAGCAAGAGTGTTCATGGCGAAATGCAATGTATCGCCTGCCATACAGGAATTAAGGATGCCAGCAAGCCGCATCAGGCCGATTCAAAAACTACCGGCTGCGTGCAATGTCATACCACACTATGGGAAGCAGTTAAGAAGGAAAAACTGACCGAGGAAAAGTCACGGCTGGGTGTTGTCATCAAGAATATTGAAGCCTACAAAAAAACCTACCATGCACGACCCAATGCGGATGATCCTGCGCGTCCAAACGCCAGTTGTAACGAATGTCATGATACCCACACATTTAATGTACCTCCTCAAGGCAGTGTCGCGCGCACCAATTGGCATTTAAGCATACCCAATACCTGCGGAGATAAATGTCATACCGACCAACTGGAAGAATATGCAACGTCCATACACGGTCAAAAAGTGTTGGGCGAACATAATCCAAAGGGGGCTGTCTGCACTGATTGCCATACCGCACACAACATTACCAACACGTCTGGCGAATCGTTCAAACTGGATATCGTGCAGGCTTGCGGTGGATGCCATAAGGAAAATCTGCAATCCTATTCGGAAACATTCCACGGACAAATCAATGCACTGGGCTACGGCTATACCGCCAAGTGCTACAACTGCCATGGTAGCCACGGCATCCTTCCACCGTCCGATCCTGAATCTACTGTACATCCAGACAATCGGTTAAAAACCTGCCAACAATGCCATAGTGGCAATAAAGGTTGGGCTGGATTACAAAAAGCCACACCGGGGTTTGTCTCGTTCGCCCCCCATGCAAATACACACGATTTCGAGAAATATCCGCAGATGTGGATAGCCTCGAAATTCATGTTATCGCTGCTGGCGGGTGTGTTCGCCTTCTTCTGGTTACATTCCGCCCTGTGGTATTACCGTGAGCGCAAAGATGGCTGCCCAGTACATTACAACCCGGCCGACAGCGCCAAGTCGCACATCCAAATTAATGAGTTACTCAAAGGCGAGGCAAAAGGAAAACAAATCCGCCGATTCAGCAAGCTGGCACGGTCAGCTCACCTGATCTTCGCGCTGGTCACCATGACGTTGATATTGACTGGAATGTTGGTGTTTTATGCCGACACCCAATGGGCGCATTTTGTAGTGCAGGCACTGGGCGGTGCGAAAATCGCAGGCATCATTCATCGTATCTGCGCAACGGCCTTCCTGGGCATCTTTCTGGCACAACTGGTCTATGTATTGACCAAGTTGTTGCGCAGCAAGACATTCAAGTGGTTTGGCCCGGATTCGCTGATCCCCAACTGGACTGATCTGAAGAAGATCATCGAAATGTTCAAGTGGTTCTTCGGCAAAGGTCCTCGTCCGGTCTTTGATCGTTGGACATACTGGGAGAAGTTCGACTTCTGGGCCGTATTCTGGGGTGTGGGCATCATCGGTAGCAGCGGTTTGATGCTGGCCTTCCCGCACATAACTGCCTCCTTCCTGCCTGGCTGGATGTTCAATGTCCTGACGTTAGTACATGGAGAGGAAGCGTTTCTGGCGGCAGTATTCCTGTTCACCGTGCATTTCTTCAATAACCATTTCAGGCCGGACAAGTTCCCTCCACCGGATGTAGTGATGTTTACCGGCTCCGTGCCTGTTGAAGAGTTCAAACGCGAGCACACCGAGCATTTCAACCGACTGGTTGAATCGGGTGAACTGGAGAAATATCTGGTTGATGCACCGTCCAGGAAAATGACACTTGCCTCCAAGGTATTAGGACTCACGCTGATTACCATTGGACTGGTATTGCTGGTACTGGTAATTATCGGCTTTACCGGTAATGCCTAAATTAATGAGGCAGGGCGTGCAAGGCAAGCCTTGCATTGACCGAACAGAATTTTTACAAAACTTTTTTAATTTCAATCTGGAGTAAATATCATGAAAAAACAACTTATTGCTGGTCTGGTACTGATGTTGACATCTGCTTTTTTTGCAACGGCTAATGCCGCCATTGACGAGGATGCTGCCAAGGCGCTGGCTAAAAAGAACGATTGTTTCAAGTGCCATGCCGTGAACAAGACCAAAAAGGGCCCTTCATACCAGAAGATCGCGCTGAAATACAAAGGTAAGGCTGATGCTGAAGCCGTGCTGATCAAGCAAATCACTACCGGACCTAAGGTCAAGATGGAAGATGGCACCGAAGAAAACCACAAGATCATTGACACCAAAGATCAGGGGGAAATGAAGAATCTGATTGGCTGGATTTTGTCACTCTAATGCATGAGGCGAATCGCCGACTGAATCAATGATTTACTATTCGCATCTGGAGCGGGCCATGCCCACAATCTTTTGAAAGATTGCGGGCATGGCCCGCTCCAGCGAGTAGTATTGCCAGCATAAATTGGAGAATAGTATGAAACTGTTATCAAAGACTTTTGTCTTGTGCGCGTTGCTAAGCACAGCGATGATCGTTCCATTCGCGTCAGCTGCAGACCTTGCCAATCGTAATATGGGCAAAGAGATTGCCAAAGTATTTCTGGCCTCTGCTGAACAATCCAAACCCGCAAAGCCTGAAGAGGGCGTGAAAGCTGCAGCGAAGGGCCTTGTGCTTAATGGCGATGCCAAATGTACCGAGTGCCATGATGAGGCTGACTCTCCCAAGTTGCTATCCATTGGCAAAACATCGCATGGCGTGACCGCAGACGGACGTACGCCGACTTGCACCAGTTGCCACGGCGACAGCATTGCACATTTAACTCATAAAGGCAGCGACAAACCACCTAAGCCAGATCATGTTTTCGGTAAGAATACGGCCACTCCTGCTGCGGAACGCAATCAGGCCTGCCTAAGCTGCCACTCCAAAGACAATAAGCGGCACTTGTGGATGGGTAGCGCGCATGAAGCTCGCGATGTTGCATGCACCTCATGCCACCAGATACATACCGCACATGACAAAGTACGCGACAAACGTACCCAGCCTGAAGTGTGCTTTACCTGCCATAAAGAACAGCGTGCTCAGGTCAACAGGCAATCTCACCATCCAATTCTGGAAGGTAAAGTGTCCTGCTCCGATTGCCATAACGCACACGGTTCTGCAGGTCCGAAATTGATGAAGCGCGATTCTGTCGTTGAGACTTGCTACACCTGCCACATGGAAAAACGCGGCCCATTCGTGCATAACCATCGCCCGGTTTCTGATGACTGTACCAATTGTCACATGCCGCACGGCACCACTGCTGACAACCTGCTGAAAGCACGTCCACCAATGGTTTGTTATCAATGTCACAATGGTCACGGCATACCCGGTATCGCGGGTATTGCACCGGGAGTCACCTCTCAACCAAGGGACAATACCTTTATCGAGCAAGGACGTGGCTGCCTGAACTGCCATACCGAGATACATGGCAGCAACAACCCGAACGGCGGACAGAGCCTGCTTCCAGCTGGCTTCTTCTTGCATTAATGGGAGAACGATAATGAGAAAAAATACAGTTGTTGAATTTAAGTTGCTCCATGTAGTTGCTGCGATCCTGCTGGCTTACGGACCAGCTTATGCCGAAGAAGACTCTGAGGTGCATGACCTCATCACGCCGGAAAGCTCAGTCACCGTGGGTATCGGCGGGGTAAATAATGCGCTTGATGCCAAGCGTTTCTCGCAATACACCGGACTGAATAAGAAAGGATCGGTGC
The DNA here is from genome assembly GCA_038206935.1 of Burkholderiales bacterium. Taxonomy (GTDB): domain Bacteria; phylum Pseudomonadota; class Gammaproteobacteria; order Burkholderiales; family Gallionellaceae; genus Gallionella. The sequence continues at coordinate 105,846 of JBBRAJ010000010.1, read as the reverse complement.
TGCTGGATGCTGATTACAATAAGCGGGATGATGTAACCGGTTTCTGGACGAAATTTAAAGTCCGCAATTTGGGACAGGAAACACGCGAATTGAGCTTTTCGCAAAGCATACAGGGCGATTGGAAATATGCGCTGGATTACAACGAGATCGTGCGCCTTGACCCCTACATCATCCATACCGGGATGACTGGCATCGGCAGTACCACGCCGACCGTCAATTTAATCGCGACTCCCGCCATGCCTGCAGCATGGGCTACGGCTAATGGTCTTACAGCAAGTAATGGTGTCGCCGGAACTGATGTGGAGTTGAAACTGAAACGTACCGCATTGGGGATTAGCGGAGAAAAATGGGTTACGCCCGAAATTCAGTTCGAGCTAAGTTTTCGCACAGAAGATAAAAAAGGTGCGCGTATGTTTGGTCGTGCCGGCCTTGATTCTTTTGCCATGCGGCTTCGGCCAGCTGACCTCGGTGGTGCAAGCCCTAACGGTGGCTGGGCGGTACTGCTAACTCCTGAGCCTATCAACTCGACGACCCGATTGCTGGAAGGCAAGTTGAACTTCATGCGCGATAATCTGGCTGTCACGGCAGGGTATTTTGGTTCATTCTATGTCAACAATAACGGCAGTCTGTCGCCGACTGTTCCTGGAACGCTGAATCGTGGTGGATTGTGGACGGGTTGTGCAACTGCAGGGTGCTCTACCTTGAAAGGATTGGCTGAGGCCGCTGTGGCGCTGCCGCCAGACAATCAGGCTCACCAGCTCTATCTGAGCGGTAATTATGCGTTCTCGGATACCACGCGCAGCAACTTCAAGCTGGCTTACACTCGTGCCACACAGAACGAAAACTTTGCCGCAATGGGTTTGGGTTTGGGACCATATGGTCAAGCGAGTCTCGGCGGCATGGTGGATACCACTTTGGCGCAGTTTGGTTTAACGATGCGTCCGATGAAGGAGCTGTCAGTCAACGCCAGTCTCCGCTATGAAGACCGAGCCGATAAGACACCGGTTTCTCTGTACAACACCAATCTCATCGTTGGAAATTTTCTGAACGGCACGACCAATTGGGGTTCTGGTTCACAAACACGCACCAATGCCAAGCTGGACGGTATCTACCGTTTTGCGTCAGGCTATTCCGTCATGCTGGGCGGGGATTGGGAACGCAAGAATACGCCTCTGCCACCTTCCAATGCAGGAGTGTCTCCTAACGAGTTGGTGTTTCGCCCTGTGCTGAACGAATACGGGGTGCATGGTGAGTTGCGCAAAGCGATGTCCGAGAAGATCAATGGCGCAGTTGGTTTTGAGTACAAGCAGCGGCGCGGCAGTGATACTGCCTGGGTGACCACCGCTCTGGTTCGACCAAATGCTCTAGTGGCATTTAATCCAGCTGGTGCATTGGGTAATCGAGTCCTGCCCGATATTTATATGGACAGGGATCGTACAAAATTACGCGGCAATCTAGACTGGGAGGCGACCGAAAAGCTGTCGATGCAGGCCGTTGTCGAGCACACTCAGGATGATTACAAGCGTGCTTTCTCTAATGCATTATTGTTAGCACAGGCTATTCCGACTGTACCAGGTGTGAAAACCATCATCAGTGATTCATTGTCACTGGATGGCACCTACACGGTATCGGAAGATTGGCGTGTGAACGGCTTTTTTACCCGCAGCTATAACCGCTGGAACGTGAATAAAGTCTCATTGGGTGACGACACGCGCAATACCGACAATACCTTTGGTATGGGGGTGAATGGTAAGCTGACATCGCGCTTGAGTTTTGGTGTGGATGTCCTGACGACACGTGATGTAACCACCTTCAATAACATGCCAAGTGCGGGCAATATTGCAGGCTTTGGTGTGACCCCAGGAAATTACCTGCCGAACATCAGCTACACCACCAACAAGCTGAATCTGCATGGCAAGTATGACCTGGATAAGATGTCGGCTGTGCAGGCATTGCTTTCCTACCAGCAGTTCAGGACCAACGATTGGCAGTGGGGTTATAACGGGGTTTCGTACTTGTATTCGGATAACACTACCGTATCGCAACCGATGAGCCAGAAGCTGTTATTTGTTGGCGCAAGCTATCAACTCAAGTTCTAGTACGGGTTTTAGTGTTTGCGGGACGGGTTGTTGCAGTCATGACTTACTGATATTTATTACCTTGCGGTAACCGTTTTTTTGCAAAATTTTTGCGTTTACCGATTGGTGAGTGAATGGGTGGTGGATTTACTCCGTTATGTTGGCTATGTGGCCAATAATCTGAAAATGTAGTAAGCATATTTAGCCCAGAAAATCAGTGCCTTATATGTTTTCATGGTTATAAATTTATTCGCAAGGATAAGTCGATTGAGTGAAAGAATTCGCGCTTACCCGAAACTTGACTACGATTTTAAGCATTGCCCGATACTCGGGTGGAATGAGCGTTACTTTTACGTAACGTAGGCTGCGTTTAAGAGCTGCTTCGCTTTTCAAAGCATGTTCCTGCTGATTGTCTTATCGCTATTTTTTACTTTAATGCTGATTGTCTTATCGCTATTTTTTTACTTTAATATTTTGAAATTACAACATTATTTGTGCAGGATATCTGTCGATATAGACTTTTTGAGACTGAAGATTTTTAAGTTTGGCACTTTCCTTGCTTGCAATCTTTGATAGTTACCCTGCCCTTATTATTTTAATTAACTTGTGGAACTTTAAATCATGCGAAACCTAATGCTGATACCTCACACGATAGTGCGATCCCTTTTCCTTGTTGTACTTGTCCTGATGTTTTCCGGTTGCGGTGGAGGAGGAGCCAGCTCAGTTGCCGGAGTGACTCCCGTCGGCGGGATCACAGGGGTTGCCGCATCAGGAGCACCAATTGTTCTTGGTACTGTAAGTCTTAAGGATTCCTCGAATCCATCAATAAATAGAACAACTACAACCGCCGCCGATGGCTCTTTTGTATTTAATACGGCCGAACTTGCCGGACTTAAGGCACCTTTTATTATTACCATCACAAATGGTGCCAATACCTATTATTCAATTGCAACCACCGCAAACGGTATTAGCAACGTCAATCCGCTGACAACGATGGTTACGAGCGTAGCGGCTGGCGGGGCAGATTTGCCGACCTTATATAATAGTTGGCCATCAGCCGCTTCTGCGGCGGCAACGCAGAACCTTACAACGGCAGATACAGCCGTGCAAACCGCTTTGGCTCCTATCCTGACTCAATTTGGCGTGACGGGAAGTCTCATCAATTCGCCCTTCGCGGCGGATCACACAGGCGCTGATGCGATGCTGGACGTGATCGATATAACGGTTTCTGCGGGGCCTGCCAGTACGATCACTCTTACCAATATTTCCAATAAGCTAGCCATACCTCTACCGGTAATCCTGAATGCGACACCGGCAGCCTCCATCATCGCCACTCCTGCCCTTACTGCGGCGAGCATTACGGTGTTGAATATTCCTGCCGTTCCGGTGTTATCAAATGGAGTTGCGCTTTACCAGGCAAACTGTGTTGGTTGCCATGGCGACATCAATAACGCCACTATCATCGGGAGAAGTACGGTCGCCAGAATCATGGGAGCAATCGCTGCCAACTTTGGCGGCATGAGTGCCATGGGTGTACTGTCCCCACAAGATATTCAAGCTATCAGCGATGCCATCCCACTTACACCGGCTGCACCAGTTGTACCAGTGGCTCCTGGGGCATTAACCGGTGATGTTCTGTATGCCAACAACTGTGCGGGTTGCCACGGGCCTCTGGCTACTTCAGCAAAATTGGGCATGACTATCGTTCGATTACAGAATGGAATCAGTACCAGACCAGTCGAAATGGGTCGCTTCGCGACCATGAGTCCGGTCGATATGCAGGCGATTGTGACGGCGCTTAATGCAGTAGCGCCACCACCGCCACCACCTGTGGGCGTGCCTTTGGATGGAGCTGCACTCTACGCCACCAACTGTTCCGGCTGTCATGGTCCGTTGGCAACCTCGACCAAGAAAGGTTTGACCTTGGCTAGGTTTACCGCAGCAACCACTACAAACCTTGCTACAACAGGCATGACATCTGCGGCGAATTTGGGCATAGCAGAAATACAGGCAATCATCAGCGTGATGCCACCTCTGCCGGTTGATGGACCTAGCTTGTATGCAACCAAATGCTCCAGCTGTCACGGGGTATTGGCATCTTCCTTTAAGGGTGGTGCTACTGTTGCCCGTATCAATGCCGGTATTGCTGCTAACCCAGCACAAATGGGAACACTCGGTCTGACTGCAAATGAAATCACCCTGATTGCGGGCGCTCTGGCTGGGATTGCACCTCCGGTAGTGCTTGACGGACCTGGCTTGTATGCGGCCAACTGTTCCAATTGTCACGGTCCTCTGGCAACATCAGCCAAAGGCGGTGCAACCGTTGCCAGAATCAATGCCGGCATTACGGCCAATCCGGTTCCGATGGGTGGCTTTGCATCCAGCCTGACTGCTGCGCAGATTACATTGATTGCAAACTCCTTGGCGGCAATCGCCCCACCAGCAGCGCCACTTACTGGTTCAGCTTTATATGCCGCTAATTGTGAAGGTTGTCACGGCGTCTTGGCCACATCGGCCAAAGGTGGTGCAACTGTTGCCCGAATCAATGCAGGCATTTTGGCTAACCCAGCGCAGATGGGTGGCTTCAACGGCCCCGTTGGTGCACCCGGCTCACTGACAGCTGCGCAAATTCAGCTGATAGCAACCTCTCTGGCAGCAGTCGCGCCACCGGCAGTTGCTCTTGATGGCCCAGGTTTATATGCGGCTAATTGTCAAGGTTGTCACGGTGCTTTGGCGACTTCAGCCAAAGGTGGCGCAACCGCTGCCCGAATCAATGCAGGCATTGCGGCCAATACGGTCCAGATGGGGGGGTTCGCAGCTGGAGTACCAACCACCGGCCTAACTGCTGCGCAAGTCAATTTGATTGCTGGTGCTTTGGCGACAGTCGCTCCCCCAGTCGTGGCGCTCGATGGACAGGGCTTGTACGATGCCAATTGTGCGGGTTGTCACGGTGCCTTTGCGACATCAGCTAAAGCTGGCCCGAGCATGAGCGTTGCGCGGATACAGTCTGGTATTGCGGCTAATTCGGGTATGACAGTCTTTGGAACCAGCTTGACCGTACCGCAGCTGACCCTGATTTCCAACGCCTTGGCAGCCTTACCTGCTCCAGTGATGACCGGCCCACAATTGTATGCGGCGAACTGTGCAAGTTGTCATAATCCCTTGGCGACTTCCTCCAAGGGCGGAGCCACTGCAGCAAAGATCCAGCAGGAGATAACCAATAAGCGAGGTGCGGTGCTTATCGGCGGTGTGCTTACAGGTGGTATGGGTGCAGCGAATCTGGTGGCGCTCACTCCGCTAGATGTCGCATCGATCGCGGCTGCTTTGGCACCGATCGCTCCTCCAGTGTGTGGCAGCTGCCATGCTGTAACACTGGCTACCGCACCAGGAAACGGTCATAAGACGCACACTACTAAACCTAGAGCACCATTACTCACGATGTTTCAGGGTGTAAACTCATGTGCAACATGTCACGGTGCAGGGTATTCGACCACGACCAATAACGTGTTGACGCATAACGATGGCATGAAGACCGTTGCGGTCAACACGACAGGTGTGGCGGCTGCGAATCCAGCGATGACCGATGCTGCAATCAAGTGGATAGCGTCTGTGGTGAATCCCACCACAGGAGCAATCACTACTAGGGGTTCGTGCGCCCCAGCATGTCACTCACCTGCTGGCGCTAAGAGGAACTGGTAGTCTTGTTTTGAGATAACCATATATTTGTAAAGCAAAAAAGGAACTTTATGGGTTCCTTTTTGTTTTGAGAGGTTGTATGTTTAACTACAATGGCAATTAATCAATTTTAACTATGTCACAGTTAGTTTTTGAAGAAGATAATTAAATACAAGCTTACATTTAATTTCAATTAGTTGCCATTGATCTGCAGAATGTCGTGACACTAATTAACTGTGACATAACCTATTCTTTAAATGAGTGGATTCAAATTTGAAGTGAAATACCTTGCGTAGCAGTACGCAATTTTTTGCTTCAGGCTGTGTTGCAATAGCAACTTCATCAAGCAAAGAATTCATACGGTGCAATGGCCAGTGTGGGGTTGAAAAATTTTGAACGACGGTTTACGTCAGGATAGCAGCCCGTTAGATGATTTTTTCACTGGCAAGTTTGTCTCGTTTGCAGATATACAAAGTTGAAAGCTTCTGCCCGAAAACTGTCTGTCAACAACACAGGCATGGAGGTTGTGACTGCCAGTTTTTGACTCTGCAAACATTTTGGCAGTTAGATCAATTCCAACCAAGTGTTGACTAAAATAAGTTGCGCGCACAAGGCTTAATCCCACTTCCGGCAGTTGACACCCCAATCCCATCCGCTAAAGTACGTCATTATTGAGTTACCGGCGAATAAGGAGAATCACCCAATGGGTGAAGCCAAAAGACGTGCAAAACAGGCCATGGTCAAGTAAATGGAACCGATGATCCTAGAAAAAATTGTCCACGAAAAGCACGAAAAAACACAAACAAATTCAACAGCATGCCAAGCTTTCAATTTCACCCAATGAGTGTTTCGGTAAATTGATGTAACCCATTGTTTTATTTTGTGTCTTTCGTAGACGGAATGAGTTGTCTAGGCTCATCCAACTCTGAAATGCGCATGCCAGAAAAATTGAGGTGAAGCTGGCCGATAAGCCGGGTTCTGTCGTGGACAGTCATTCCTCTAGGCGTTTCGTTACCTTACGCTCAAGCAATCTACCCGCTGACGACGCGAGCCACGCCAAAGTCAGCCTATTTGATCTTGCTCCGAATGGAGTTTACCGTGCCGTCCGTGTTACCACGTCCGCGGTGGGCTCTTACCCCGCCGTTTCACCCTCACCGTTCCCTTTTTCATCATCGCAACGGTTTGCACCGATGCTCTTTCCGAAGACTTTACCGCTCTTGCGAGCAACAAAGTCGGGACTTAGGCAGTTTATTTTCTGTGGCACTGTTCATCACCTCACGGCGTCCGGCCATTAACCGGCATTCTGCTCTGTGGAGCCCGGACTTTCCTCCCCGTACTTACATACGCGGCGACTGTCTAGCCAGCTTCGGCGCGGAGTTTACCACTGGATGAAGATGCCGGACCTGAAATGTTGGCTTAATTATTACGAACTGAGGTTTTTTTGACAATCTGAAGAGGCACACCTAACGATTTCCACTGTTTCACTTCTTCCTGCAACGCGGATTCGGTTAAGGGGCTTTGCTCCAACCAGGAAGATTCCATAGTCAGAACATATTTCAATCCGCTAATACTGGCACTCATTTCAGGCAAAACCACATCACTACGATTACGGTAAAACAATGCAGCCAAACGCAGGCTCATCGCCAATACGCAATTCTCAGCATCAATCGTTTCATTCTGGAATTTTTTCAAACTTCCACGGTGCGCCAGCGCAAGAAAGCTCAGACGTACCTGCTCTTTCTTCGAGAAACCCGGCATATCGGCATTGGCAAGAATGTAGGCGGTATGTTTATGGTAGCCACTGTGTGCAACCCGGATACCGATAGCATGCAAATTGGCAACCCAACCCAGGATTTGCAACGCCGTTTCATTTGCTTCGTCACCGAAAAACTGGGTTGCAAACAAATGCGAAAGTCTCGCTACCCGCTCGGCCTGTTTCGGATCCACGCGATAACGAAGCATGAAATGCCTGACGGTCACATCACGCATGTCATTATTGTGAAAACGCCCCCAAAGGTCATACAACACACCTTCGCGCAATGCACTGAGCGCGGGTTGCATACGGGAAATTTCCAGTTCATGAAATGCGGCATACATGATAGCGAAACCGCCGGGAAGCACCAATTGCCGATCCGGGCGCAAACCTTGCAGAGAGAGTTGCTGCACATCGCCGACCTTCAACAGATAGGCACGCAATTTCTCCAACCCTTCAAGCGTGATGCCACCCTCGCTATAGCCATTCAACTCCAGTATTTCTGCAATAGCCTTGGCCGTCCCCGATGAACCGAAAGCTTTCTGCCACATCCCGCGATAATCAGACGAAATCGTTTGCAACTCATTACGCGCCGCCAGTTCGGCCTGAGCCATATTGCGCTTATTGATTTTCCCATCCGAGAAAAAACGGTTGCTGAAACTGACACAGCCCATATTCAGGCTTTCCAGTTTGATTGGCATCAGCGCCTGACCGATAATGAATTCAGTTGATCCACCGCCGATATCCATAACCAGCAGATTATCATCCGATGGCGGCAGTCCATGGGCAACACCGAGATAAATAAGGCGAGCTTCCTCTCGACCATAAATCACTTCAATCGGGAAGCCCAGCACCCGCTCAGCCTTGGCAATAAATTCAGCCGCATTCTCCGCCACACGCAAGGAATTGGTGCCCACGACACGCACCGCCTCATGAGGCAAATTACGCACCCGCTCGCCGAATTTGGCTAGCGCAGCAAAAGCACGCTGCTGGGCATCCTCATCCAGATAATTATCCGCTGTAAGGCCTGCCGCCAGACGTACCGGTTCACGCAAACCATCCAGCATGTATAGCTGCTCACCTTCCACTCTAGCCACTTGAAGACGGAAACTATTCGATCCCAAATCAATGGCAGCGAGGAAGGATTGCTGTTCCATAAGGCTTAATTCCTACAGTTTGACTTCGCGTTCGATTTCATCGACGGTCACATGGCGGACATCGCGCCCCTTGACCATATAGATCACGTATTCGGAAATATTCTTGGCATGATCTCCAATGCGTTCAATCGCTTTAGCGACGAACAAGATTTCCAGCGATGTAGAGATAGTGCGCGGATCTTCCATCATAAAGGTAATCAAATAGCGCAGAATGGAGCGGAATTCCTCATCCACCTGATCATCCTGACGCACTACTTCAGCCGCCATCACGACATCAAGACGCGCAAATGCATCCAAAGCCTTGCGCAACATATCAACGGCAATTTCGGAGGCACGCTTGATTTCATGATAACGGGGAATAGCAAGTCCATGCTTTTGCGACAACATCTTGGCCATACGAGCAATTTTTTCGGCTTCATCACCAATGCGCTCAAGATCAGTAATCGTTTTGACTACCATCATCACCAGACGCAGGTCGCTGGCGGTTGGTTGACGACGTGCGATTACCTGACTACACGCATCGTCAATCTTGACTTCCATCGCATTAACGCGATGATCATCCTCAATTACGCGAGACATCAAGGCTATATCACCACTAACCAGCGAATCAACCGCGCTCTGTATCTGGCTTTCAACCAGCCCACCCATTTGTAATACATTGGCTCGTATGGCCTCAAGTTCATCATCGAACCGTTTGGAGGTATGTTCAGTACTGGGCATGGAAGTCCTCTATTTGAAAGCTAAATGATATAGTTTATAAGATAAGTATGACGCAATTATTACAGCGGGAACGGCATCATTACTTCCCCGCTTTTTCCAGCCAAACCATACGCCATCAAATCATGGCGTATGACATGGCACCCTATGCAGTCATTGTTTTAACGCCGTCCGGTGTACCCAACAGCAAAACATCCGCTGGTCTGCGAGCAAATAAACCGTTAGTCACCACACCCGCAATATGATCCAGCATCGACTCAAGCTCAACCGGATTCAGAATTTGCAGGCCATGCACATCAAGAATCAAGTTGCCGTTATCGGTCGTAAAGCCTTCGCGCAACACTGGGTGCCCGCCCATTTTCACCACTTGACGCGCAACAGAACTGCGTGCCATAGGTATCACTTCAATCGGCAACGGGAATTTACCCAACACATCAACCAACTTGCTGGCATCACACACACAAATGAATTTTGCGCTAGCCCCGGCAACAATTTTCTCGCGAGTCAGCGCACCGCCCCCCCCCTTGACCATATGCATATAACGGGTGATTTCATCCGCTCCATCCACATACACGGGCAGATCACCTGCTTCATTCAGGGACAATACGTCGATACCGTGCCCTTGCAAACGCTTGGCCGAAGCTTCTGAACTTGCCACCGCACCGCGTATTCTGTGCTTGATCTTTGCCAATTCATCAATAAAAAAATTAGCTGTAGAACCCGTTCCCACCCCAACGATACAATCGTCCGGCACATACGCAATCGCTGCAGCCGCTACTGCACGTTTTAAATCATCCTGACTCATCATTATTTTTCATCCCTTTCAATTTTTTATAAGCGCAATTATTGCAGGAAATCGCAGCTTTGGGGAAAGTCATCCCTTAATTCCCCCTATCAACATGCCTTTTATCCATGCCGGTGGTAAGATTGAGTATAAAATTTAAAACAGCAGGAGTAGAGAAAATGTCAGAAGCAACCGCATTTACCATCCAAACTATTGCCACCACGCCATTCAATGACCAGAAACCGGGAACCTCCGGCTTGCGCAAACGTGTTCCGGCATTCCAGCAACCGCACTATCTTGAAAATTTCGTACAGTCCATTTTTGACAGCATCGCAGCACCCGCCGGCTCCACACTGGTACTTGGTGGTGATGGGCGCTATTACAACCGCGAGGCCATACAAATAATTCTCAAGATGGCCTCTGCCAATGGTTTTGGTCGTGTACTGGTCGGTCAGGGTGGCATCCTCTCTACTCCAGCAGCCTCCTGCGTAATCCGCAAATATGCAACCTACGGCGGCATCATTCTTTCCGCCAGTCACAATCCCGGCGGGCCTGACGGCGATTTCGGCATCAAATACAACACCGCCAATGGTGGCCCTGCTCCCGAGAAAATCACCGAAGCCATTTTCAAACTGAGTAAACAAATCACTCAATATCGTTTGATTGACGCGCCGGATGTGGCACTCGACACGGTTGGTGACTACAAAATGGGAGCCATGACCGTATCAGTAATCGACCCGGTATCCGATTACGCCGAGCTGATGGAATCATTATTCGATTTCGCGGCAATACGTAACCTGTTAGCCAGCGGCTTCCGCATCAAATTTGATGCGATGCACGCCGTCAACGGCCCCTATGCCCGCGAAATATTCATCAATCGACTAGGCGCTTCAGAAGACAGCCTCATGAACTGCATCCCACTGCCCGATTTCGGCAACGGGCATCCCGATCCCAATCTGACCTATGCACATGAGCTGGTTGAAATCTTGTATGGCGAAAATGCGCCCGATTTCGGTGCCGCCTCGGACGGCGACGGTGACCGCAACATGATTCTGGGTAAAAACTTCTTCGTCACGCCTTCCGACAGTCTGGCTATCCTGACTGCCAACGCCACTTTGATTCCAGGCTACAAGCAAGGTCTCGCAGGCGTTGCGCGTTCGATGCCGACCAGCGCCGCAGCGGATCTTGTCGCCAAAGAACTCGGCATACCCTGCTATGAAACTCCAACCGGCTGGAAATTCTTCGGCAATCTGATGGATGCAGGAAAGGTTACACTTTGCGGCGAGGAGAGTTTTGGTACCGGTTCCAGCCATATCCGCGAAAAAGACGGGCTATGGGCGGTCTTGTTCTGGCTGAATATTCTTGCTGCACGCGGTCACTCGGTCGAGGCCATCACCCGCGCGCACTGGGCGCATTTCGGTCGCAATGTTTATTCGCGCCATGACTATGAAGGCATACAGTCCGACGCCGCAAACGGCTTGATAGCTCATATCAAAGCAGGTTTTGATCAATTGCCGGGACAGACTTTCGGTAGCTACACCGTTAACTGCTGCGATGACTTCAGCTATACCGACCCGGTAGACGGCAGCATCAGTACCGGACAGGGAATACGCATCATTTTTACCGACGGTTCACGCATCGTGTTCCGCTTGTCGGGCACCGGTACGGAAGGTGCAACCATACGCATTTACCTGGAAGCCTTTGAGCCGAATGTTGAGAACCACCATCTAGATGCACAAACCGCACTGGGTGAATTGATCGGTATTGCCGGACAGCTATCTGAATTGCGTAAACGCACCGGTCGCGAACAACCAACGGTTATTACCTGAGTGTAAATCGTCGTACTCACGCCAAACGGGACTTACTCCCGCTTGGCGTGAGGCATTTACCCAGCGCGGGCCATCGCCTCACGCATCCGTTCACGCACTTTTTCCGCCTGCGCCGGTTCAATCAAGTTGCGCTTTTCCAGTTGCTTCAGAATATTCATAACCTCGCCCCAATTGCCTGTCTGCTGATGTGCCTCAAGCTCCAGCATCAGCACACCGTGATGCGGCTTAGCAGGGCGTTCACGCCATGACTGCAATGTCCCCAATGCGCCTTCCGGATCGTGTTGATCCAGCTTGAATCGCGCTGTCGCCAGCAAACGCAACGTGGAATCACCTTTGAAATCGTTTTGTGACTCGATGTCGTTTGTAGCCAAATAGGCATCGCGCCGATCAAAAGCGGCCATTTCATGAGCCGAACGCGCAGCGATAATCGGATACAGACCCGATCGCTCCCCCATATCCATGGCCTTGGCCGCCGCCTTCTCCGCCTCGGCATAACGCCCTTCAAAAAAGGCGCTCAAGGTGACATCCATCAATTTGCGAGCCCTATTTTGTGCGCGATCCAGTCTTAATTTCTGCACCATGGCGGGCAACTTCGTTGCCATGGAAAACAGATGCATCAGCCAGTAACCAAACACGAAAATCAGCAAAAACAGAGCAACAAACAATTTCAATGACAACTCGATGCGATAAGGGGGATAAACCAGCAACACATAGGCGGTGTTTTGCAACAAGGTACCCAGCGCCACCGCCGCCGCAAACAAAATCAGTATCGAAAGCAAAAACTTCATCACTTCGCCTTCTTCGATAAATTACGTGGCGGGATTGTTTCAACTACAGCCTCATGACTTAGTCGGTAGCTACGCACCGCTTGCAAGCTATTGCTGACATCGGGCAATTCAATATTGATATTGGCATCGACCAACGTGTCTATTTCATCCAATTGACGCTTTCCTTCAGCAGATTTGACATCGAAATATTGTCGAGTCCAGAGTTGTGCCGTTTTCAATTCCTGGCGAAAGCTGACCTCATCTCGTGACAATAACGCGAGACGTGCCATCATCAAACGCATCTTCACATTTTCGCGCAGAAAAAATTCCTGTTCCGGCGGCAAAAAAGCAATCTGTGACAAACCGGTATTCTCTATTCGCACCAATTGTTTAACCTCAAGCCAGAGATTTTGCAACAGCTTACGCCAGCCAGATTCCGCCTCGACGGCATCACCCGAAGGGGCTATCAGATTTTTAGTTGGGCGATGTCGATCAACCAACGGCAAACCATCGACCGCAGACACTAACCTGTTAATCTTGAGATTAATTCCAGTTACATCCACGCTGGGCAAGGTGCGCAACTTTTCTATATCCATCCCGATGGAACTGCGCAAATTATTAAACGCCGGACGTTCCATGCGCTGTAAACGTGCATCGGCGCGCTCCATTGCGAGCAAGGCTGCCTTCACATTACCGGACAATTGCAACTGCTGCCCGGCAATCAATAAAAGCTGCTCTACCTCAGCCAACGCCGTTTCATCACGACTTATCGACAGACTGTTGTAAAGCGTTTCCAATGCAACACGCTGACTCTGTGCCTCGGCATAATAAGCCTCAAGCGTAGTCAGCTTGACCGACATTGCGCGCACTTCGTCTTGATTTTTTGCAATCAAAATCGCATTTGCCTTGCTCGCACCATCCATTTCGGCGATCTTCTTCGCCAACTCTTCACGCATCCCCGCGATTTCACTGTGTCCATCCAGCCACTGCCAGACAAAAATCATGACCAACACAACCAGCGTCAATTGCGTAACGCTAATTCTTGCGAACATATCCGCGAGCGTAGTCTTTTGCGTATCCGGCGATGATTCCAGCTTGTCCGCCCCGTCATCCGGCAGATTATTTCTATTCATTCAGCACCCCTGTTAAACAACGCGGCCAGCATCCCATCATCTCCTGACGCAGTTAAATGAACATCTTGCCAACCCTGTAGACTCGCCGATTCAGCGATACGCGGATGAGGTACCAACAAGGGTAATGCCAAAAACTCGGCGGCCCGTGCCGATTCCAATTCCGTTGCAAGCATCTGCGTTAAATAACGCAATGCCTCGCTACTGGTCACGGTAATAATATCCGGCCCGGCATTCACCAGTTCATTGGCAGACCAGCGCGGTTTGCTACGGCAGTAACAAGTCACATAATCAACCTGTGCCCCGCGCGCTCTGAGCGTATCACCCAGCAATTCACGCCCGCCATCTCCGCGAAAAATCATTACATTCCAACCCTCTAACTGCTGCAACTCTGGCAAATCCAGTAGCCCCTCACTGTCGAATCGCGCTTCCGGGACTAGCACATCGACTATGCCCAAGGCATGCAAAGCCTTTGCACTCCCCTTACCGACCGTTGCAATTTTCGGCATATCACCTTTAAGCAATACACCGGACGCATGTATCGCCGCCATGCCGTATTGCACCGCGTTGGGACTGATGAAAATAACGAGATGAGTTTGTGGAAGGCGGGAGATTTGCTGTTGCAGCGCCAAAGTATCGGTAACCGCTGCGATCTCCAGCAAGGGAAATAACAGTGGAATTCCGCCGCCCCGCTCAATCTGCGTTGCCAGATACGTTGCCTGATCACGCGGACGCGTGACCAGCACCTTCAAACCGGCAAGCGGCGATTTAGTCATTCAATGCGGCGAGTATCTCACCCGCACCCTGAGCCAGCAGTACTTCGGCAATCTGTATACCCAACGCTTCCGGGTTAGCCACATCACCTACCGCCTCGGCGCGCAACATACGCTGCCCATCCGGAGTGGCGACGAAACCCCGCATGCGCAAAGTGCCATCGACAAGCTCAGCGAAACCACCCAACGGTACTTGACAGCTACCACCCAAGGTACGGCTCATCGCACGCTCGGCCAACACACAGGCGGCACTATTATCATCATGCAGCGGTTGCAACATGGCGATCAAATCAGCGCGTCCTTCAAGACATTCGATACCCAACGCCCCTTGACCGACTGCAGGCAAACTGTCTTCACTCGAAATAATGCCGCGTATACGATCATGCAAGCCCAGGCGCTTGAGTCCGGCTGCCGCCAGAATAATCGCGGCATACTGCCCTTCATCCAGTTTACGTAAACGGGTCTGAACATTGCCGCGCAATGGCTCGACCTTCAAATGAGGAAAACGCGCGCGAAGCTGACATTCACGACGCAAGCTGGAGGTGCCAACGACGCTACCTTCGGGTAACGAAGCCAGACTTTCATAATTATTTGATACGAATGCATCAAGCGGGTCTTCACGATCACCTATCGTGGCCAGAACAAAACCTTCCGGCATATGCATAGGCACATCCTTGAGTGAATGTACCGCAATATCGGCACGTCCATCTTCCAATGCGGTTTCCAATTCCTTTACAAACAGGCCTTTCCCACCGATTTTAGACAGCGAAACATCCAGTATCTGATCCCCTTTTGTGGTCATTCCCAGAATACTTACCTCTGTTTGCGGATATAATGCGCGCAATCTGTCCTGTATATGCTCAGCCTGCCACATGGCTAAAGCACTTTCACGAGAAGCAATGACTAGGCGGGTTAAAGGGATTGGGGGGGACGACAGTTCGGTTGAAGAAGCTGGTATCATCTGATTTCCTGATTTTTTGTGGTTAATTACGCGGCATATTCTATCATGGAGCCTGCCGCGCTTTTTTGCGTATAGAAATGTTATGAATTTATTTTTCGCTGCTACCGACCTTCCCAGTAAAGATTCTCCGCTTCGTCAGGATGTACGCCTGCTCGGACGCATACTTGGCGACACACTGCGAGAACAGGACGGCGAAGAAACATTCCAGATCGTCGAAAAAGTACGCCGCTCTGCAGTACGCTTCCGCAAAACACAGGAAAGCCGTGACCGGATCAAGCTGGAACAGATGCTGGACTCGCTGACTCCAGTTGAAACGCTTGCCGTCGTCCGTGCTTTCAGCTACTTTTCCCAACTCTCCAACATAGCTGAAGACTTGCATAACAACCGCCGTTATCGTGCCCATCGCAAGGCCGGTGAGGCCCAAAGCAACGGCAGCCTGCTGCTGGCACTGGATCGTCTGGAACAAAAGCCAGTCAGCAAGGAGTCCATGCAGGCCTTCCTCAACAGCGCGCTGATTTCACCGGTACTCACCGCACACCCAACCGAAGTACAACGCAAGAGCATACTCGATTGCCACCTGAGCATCTCCGAATTGATGACCAAACGCGACCGGATGGAAATGACACCGGACGAAGTAGCCGAAAACGAAAATGCATTGCGTCGCTTCATTCTGATCCTGTGGCAGACACGCATGTTGCGTACCGCCAAACTAAACGTACAGGATGAAGTCAGAAACGGTCTGGAATTCTATCGTTACACCTTCCTGAACGAGATTCCCAAGATTTACGCCAATCTGGAAAAACAGCTGGAAGCACGTTACGGCAAGGGCATGTCTATACCACCCTTGCTACGCGTGGGCAGTTGGATCGGCGGAGATCGTGATGGCAACCCTTACGTCACCCACGATGTAATGCAATATGCCATTCAAAATCACTCTGCCGTCGCACTGGAATATTACCTGAATGAAACGCATATCCTCGGTGAACGCCTGAGTTTGACAGATCGCCTAGCCAACATCAGCGATGAATTGCGTCAGCTTTCCAACTCGTCGCCAGACCAGGCTGTTAGCCGGCTCGACGAACCTTATCGCCGCGCGCTAATCCTGATTTATTCACGTCTGGCGGCAACGGCCAAGCAACTCAACCATGAAATTACCCATCTCCCCCCTGTAGATAAGCAAGCTCAGCCCTATGCCTCGCCGAAGGAATTCATCGCCGACCTGGACATACTGATCAACTCGCTGCTCCAGCATGGCGCACTGTATCTCGCCAGAGGTGGTCTATCCAACCTGCGCCGCTCCGTCGAAGTCTTCGGCTTCCATCTGGCACCGCTGGACATGCGCCAGCACAGCGCCATACATGAACAGACTGTTAGCGAACTGCTCTCCAACGGCTCGGGCATTGGCAATTATTCCGAACTAAACGAAGCCGAACGCCGTAGCGTACTACTGACTGCCTTGCAGGCATCCAAGCCGTTGATGGGCGACATCGATCTATACAGCGATGTAGCAAAAAGCGAATTGCTCATCATGCGGGCTGCCGCCGACATACACCGTCGTTTTGGCCGCGAAGCGCTACCCAATCACATCATTTCCAAGACTGACGCGGTCAGCGACATGCTTGAACTGGCCCTGATGTTACAGCAGGTCAAACTGCTGGAAGACGGCGCTAACCCGCAGCTACACATCAACATTATTCCGCTATTCGAGACCATCGAAGACCTGCGTGGCTGCGCGGTGATCATGGACGAGCTGTTTTCGATCCCCTACTACCGTCAATTACTAAGCCAGCGCGGCAACACTCAGGAAGTCATGCTGGGCTATTCAGACAGCAACAAGGATGGCGGTTATATCACGGCCAACTGGGAACTGTACAAGGCCGAACTGGAACTGGTTAAAATCTTCCACAAGCACGGCATCGAACTGCGCCTGTTTCACGGACGCGGCGGCACCGTCGGACGTGGTGGCGGCCCCAGCTATGACGCGATCCTCGCACAACCTCCCGGTAGCGTTAATGGTCAAATCCGCATTACCGAACAGGGTGAAGTAATTTCCAGCAAATATTCCAACCCCGAGATCGGTCAACGCAATCTGGAAACGCTGATCGCTGCCACCATGGAAGCGACACTGCTGCACCACCACGGCGCGGACAGCGCGATGCCGGAATTCCACCGCATCATGGAAAGTCTGAGTCTTGATGCCTTCGCGGCTTATCGCAAACTAGTCTACGAAACACCCGGATTTACCGAGTATTTCTTTACCTCAACACCGATACGTGAAATCGCCGAACTCAACATCGGCAGCCGTCCGTCTGCACGCAAAAAATCCGACC
Source organism: Burkholderiales bacterium (assembly GCA_038206935.1). GTDB lineage: Bacteria > Pseudomonadota > Gammaproteobacteria > Burkholderiales > Gallionellaceae > Gallionella. The sequence goes on along the minus strand of JBBRAJ010000010.1, from coordinate 87,892 downwards.
GCATCGAAGATTTACGCGCCATTCCCTGGGTATTCAGCTGGGGCTTGAGCCGTACCCTGCTGCCGGGCTGGTTCGGATTCGGCAGTGCCGTACTCAAGTTCATCGAGCGTGAAGGTGACGCCGGTTTGGCTCAGTTGCAAGCCATGTACAAGGACTGGACATTTTTCCGTGGTCTGATGTCGAATATGGACATGGTACTTTCCAAGACCGACATGGGTATCGCATCACGGTATGCCGAACTGGTAGAAGATGTGGAAATGCGCGAACGAATTTTCGGCGCAATACACAAGGAATGGGAAGACACCGCAAAAATGCTGTTCGCCGTCACCGGCAACACCACATTATTGCAGGACAACCCCTCCTTTGCCCGCAGCCTGATAACCCGCACACCCTATATCGATCCGCTGAACCACATGCAGGTCTCGCTACTTGAACGTCACCGCGCGGGGGATAACAGCGAGTTAGTAAAACGCGCGATTCATCTGAGCATCAACGGTATCGCCACTGGTCTGCGCAACAGCGGTTAACCCACGAAAAGGAATCACCATGCAAATCGATGACAGCAGTCTGGATACGTTGTTTCGCAATGCGCGCACTCATAGCGTATGGCAAGACAAACCCGTTAGTGATGATTTGTTACGTCAGGTTTACGACTTGATGAAATGGGCGCCGACCAGTGCCAATTCGAGTCCGGCCCGCATCCTGTTCATCAAGAGTCCTGAAGCAAAACAGCGCCTGATGCCAGCGATAGCCCCTGGCAATGAGGAAAAGACCCGCACTGCACCCGTCACAGCAATCGTGGCGATGGATTATGAGTTTTATGAAAAATTGCCGGAACTGTTCCCGCATGCCGATGCACGTTCATGGTTTGCGGGAAATCAGCCGGTGATCGACTCAACCACATTCCGCAACGCTACACTGCAAGGCGCTTACCTGATTCTGGCGGCACGCGCACTCGGACTGGATGCCGGGCCGATGTCGGGATTTGACAATGAAAAAGTGGATCAGGAGTTTTTCGCGGGAACAAAAATCAAATCCAACTTTCTGGTCAATCTCGGCTACGGCAATCCAGACAAACTATTCCCGCGCAGCCCGCGCCTATCTTTCGAAGACGCGTCCGGCATCCTGTAAATCATCCTCAGGCTGTTGTATTGATATTTTGCCCCAGATTGGGCGGCAAGTTGGCTGCACTTACGGTAGCCTGAGTCGTCTGGGCTATCGAATTAATCATCGTCATCGCCGACTGACTTTCCATATCCAGTGCCTTTCTCAGCACCGTAACCCCCGCCATATCCTTAGTACCGGATACGAGTGATGCACTGTTACCTATACTTATACTCATGATATTTTCTCCTACATAGAAGTACAGCATACACCTATACCTGCAAGATTATCAACCCTAAACTTCCTTGCGGAAATTGTGCTAGAAAATCAATAAAAACGAAAATCAATAAAAACTGAAGGTATAAAACAAATCAACGGCGGGACTGGTACCAGCTTGCGCCCGGACAGAAAAACGTTTGGTCAACGCGTAATTGATTTTTACCAGCGCACCCACGCCGGTCAAACCCTGCTCATAGCTGATGTAGGCGCGTGACGAAAGCTGCTTGCCCAGCATAAATACCGTTTTTGTCAGATCGCCTTCACTCTTGATACTGACCTCTTCCAATCCTGCCGCACGGGCGATTTTCTGCTGTAGCGAAACGGAATCGCTACCCGCCAACAACACGCCTGCGGCCGCCTGTAGCGTACTGAAATCCTGAGTATTGGACACATCCAGTCCATGCCCCAGCACCAGCCAGGAGAGTTTTTCTCCATCAGGGACATCGGGTGTAGATACCAGTTTGACATGTGGCGAATCCGCCGTACCGCTGACCGTCACACCCGCCTCGACCTGCTGATTTTTGCGCATGGCAAGAATATTGAGACTGGGATTCTCTAGCGGCCCTTGAAAATTCAGAATGCCGCGATCAATTTCCAGATGTTGCCCGTATGCCAGATAGAAACCCTTAATGACACGTATGCTGCCGCGTGATGACATCGGCGCAACTGGTGTACCGGTCAGCTTAAGCATTCCACCCAATTGCGCATCCAGCCCCATCCCCTTGACCTTAAAATCATCACCCAGATCGAGATCGAAATCCGACCTGACCAGGTAACTCACCGTCCGCTTTTCAGCCTCGGCACTTCGTCCCAATACCTCCACATCCACACTAAGCTCAGGTTCATCCCCCTTGCGTAACTCGAACTCGCCATGATCCGCCTTCAATTTGGCCGCCATTCGCACATCCCTGCCCGAAATAGAAGCATCACCCGTTCCACTTAACACCAGATTACGATCAGGCCGGGACAGAACCTCCAGCTTGTCTGCCACAAGCGACAATTTCATCTGCGGAGATTTATCATTAAATTCCATACTCCCCAGTCCCTTAAGCGTACCCGTACCACCACGCATCGCAATCTCGGTCAGGTTAAGCATCCGCCCCTGCAATTTCGCCAGGAAATGTCCATCGGTAAATCGCAAACCCTGCTCCGGCATCGCCAACACCATATGCTCTGCAACCATTGTCCCGTCCAGTCCCGGTTGATCAATGGTTCCATAGGCACTAACCTTGCCTTTTAACATCCCATCAACCTGTACCGCACCTGTTTTATCAATCAGTGCTTGCAACCAGGACAGAGTTTCTATGGAAAGATCCGCGTTCATCTGAACCGGCGCATTTCCGGCAAATCCCCATGCATCATTACGCCGCGACAGCCGACTTTGCCCCTCCACCTTGAGCTGCCCCAGATTACTGCCCTCAAGCTCAAGACGCCCCTTCACGTTATTGTTCACCGCCTCAAGCTTCAAATCGAGGCGGCTAATTCCCAATGCAACTTTCGATCTACGCGAAAGAGGAATGTCGCCACGTTCTCGCCATAGCGAAATATGACCGCTTACATCGTCCTGTAACGCAATATTCCAGTTGCCGCCCAGAGTGAGGTCACTTTCACCGCCGATCTCCATGCCGGCAAGTCCCTGCAAATACGCCAGTGAAAGTTGCTTAAACTCACCATGAGTCTGAACCTTGCCGCCATCATAAGCAAATTCACCCAGTAGCAGATTGGCAACCGCCGACCCGGCAGCGGTTAATTTAAACTGCGCATCACCTAACCGTATCTGCTTACCGGCAACTTGCAGTTTTGCTGGCGATTCCAATGCAAACCCGTAACGCCCATTCCTGACCAGATTCATTACCTGACCTGCCCAGCCGGATTTATCATCCCAACCGCCTGCCAATTGGCCTTGCGCATCCCAATCCACCGCCTTAGCCAAAAGCTCCAATTGATGAGAGCTACGTTTGCCATGAACTTTCAGATTGATTCTTCTCAATTGCAAACGGGGAGTCGTCAAACCTTGCAGATCGGCATCCACAACAACCCTTCCATCCGCCCCCGCTTCCAGATTCCCGGCGACATGCAACTTGTCGATACGATATTCGTTATGCCACGACAGTCCTGCCATATCTGCATCAATATCACCATAAATTGCGGCAAAACTGCCTTGCAGATTACCGGCGGCATGTATTTTTCCGGCCAAATTCGCATCCAGCATGGATAACTTATCGGCCTCAATCTGAAAACTCAGGCTATCACCTGCGAGTCCCAGCGCCCCTTTTGCTTCCAGCCGGTTTCCTTCCAGTTGCAACAGAATATCGCTGTCCCACAAGCGCGATGTAGAGAGACTCAATCTACCTCTGCCGGTAAGCGGATGATGCAGGAATTGACTATCAGCGACGATGAATCCCAGTGTAAGCTGACTTGCCGCGAGTTGCCCGGTCGCTGTAAAAGACGCATTCAGCTTCGCAGCCGGATAGTCGCCAAAATCGTCAGGATTAAAGCCTTGCAGCGCCCCCGTCAGATTAAATGGCTGCACAGTTTTCAAATCAAGCTGCCCCTGCATAGCCAGTCGGCTCGTTCCAGACGTGATCATTGCTTCGCGCAGTTCAATCATTTCATCCCGATACAATGCATCCAGATGCAGGCCATAACGCTGATAACGCAAATCGGTCAACAGTTGCTGCCCCTGCGGGTCGCTCAACACTCGTATCCTTCCAGCCAGACTCATCGAACGCATTTTGCTGTGCATCGCCTGCGGATTAAAACCATCGGTTACCAGATTGAGCTGCAACTGGCTACCTGCCCATTGTCCGTTCCCATCGAAGTGTCCGGCACGTCCCATATCCAGCTTAATCCCATTGAGCGCCAAATTTTCCGGTGCCCCGGAAAAACGAAAGCCAATCTCACTCAGCGGCAAGCGCGACTTATCCCACTCACCCGGCATACTATTACTCGCATGCAGGCTGCCTTCCATCGCACCCGCCTGGTTTACCAGCGTAAGCACCGCACCGAGGTTGGCATCGGGCAATCCGTTCCCCTGCAACGCCGGATTGATCCCTTCCGCCGTAATCGTCATGTCGGTTAACAAATCCGTCGCCAGCGGTGTAAGTCCGGCATGGATCCGCGCCTTTCCGCCCATCGCGTCCACATTCGCAAGCAGCTTGAGTTGCTCCAGCTTACCCGTCACTTCCGCTTCGGCCTGATAGGTTTTCCCCTGCTGCAAACTGATATGCGCCTTTACCGCGTAAGGCGGCACATCCGCTATTTCAAGCGTTCCCCTACCCCGCCCCCACTTACTATCCAGATTACGTAACGTTAACAGGTAGCTGTTTGTCTTATAGTCCAGGCCGAGTTCAATATGGCTGACGTGATATTCCGCGTCACCACTCTTGTAGAGTAGTTTTTCAACACCTATTTTCGAGACGGAAAAATCCAGTGGCAAATGCAAAGTATCCGGCAAAACAGTCGGTGTCGGTTTGATCTCGACAATCTCCAACTGCTGCAAAGTCAGATCATCAAGCTGTATCGGCGCACCATACAGCCACGCCAGAGATAACGACAGTGCAGACCAATCCAAACTCAACACCTTGGCCGCATACCTTGTGTCATCGGTTTGATAGCTGAGCGTACCGATTTTCAGAGGGCCGAGCAAAGAGCCCTGCACCTCGCCCAGCTTCACTTTACCGCCGCTCATCTCCTCTACCTGAGCGACGGCCTTGTGCAGGGCGTATTCCGTTCCCGCCAGCCAACCCAGCGCAATGACGACCAATAAAACCGCCATCATCAGACGCATCAGATACACCAGCGATTTACTGAGAATACGTACTCGTAGGTCGGGATTCATCCCGACATTTTTCTCTACCAATAACGAATCTCGTCGGGATTCATCCCGACCTACATCCGCTTGTGGTTCATGGCTAGGCGGTATGTTTTTAATTTCTGTCTCCCTTGGCATCAGAAGTTAAACCCTACCGAAAAATGCAAACGCACACGTTTTCTGCTACGCCCGTAAGCCAGATCAAAATTCAGCGGCCCGACCGGGCTTTTCCAGCGTGCGCCAGCACCATAGCCGTATACCGGCAACAGACTTCTTACCGTATCGGCCGCATCACCACCATCAAAAAACAGCGCTCCGCCCCAATCCTGATTAAACCAGTGAACATACTCGGCGCTGCCCACCACTAGCACACGACCGCCAACGATCGCATTACCTTCCTGCACCCCCAGACTCTGATAGCTATAGCCACGCACCGACTGATCGCCACCAGCGCGAAACAGAAACTCGGAGGATATTCCCTTACGGTTGATCGCCGCTACGCCACCCAACTCGCCCCGCAAAATTAACTGATCATTCTTGCTCAGAGGATAAAAATATATCGTACGGGTAAATCCACGCAAAAAATTCTGATCTGACAGTAGCGCGCGCGCTGCTGCATCCACTTGAAAGGTAAACAAATATCCGTCGGTAGGATATAGAGCGTGATCGACATTACGCTGCGTCCGCGAAAATGAAGGACTAAGCGTATCACTCCGGGTACTGCCCGCACCCGCCACGCCCTTCTTCTCGGCAAAATAGCGCAGTCCATAGACAGTCTCACGATCATCCTGCATAAACGAACGCTTGGCGCCAAGCACCATCGCCTGAGTAATTTCATTCTGAATGTCGTTACGCTCATACTGCACGCTCAACGCATCACGGTATCCCTGATCATCCAGCGGAAAATTCAGCGTACTGCCTATGGTCTGCTTCTTTTGCGCGAAGTTGAACGTGCCGCCCAGCCCCCATGCCCGATCAAGGAAATTGGTATTGCGATAATCAATCAGACTCCTGACACCAGTATCGGTACTCATACCAATACCGAAACCCAGCTTCTGCGACAGACTCTCGGTCAACTCCACTACCACCGGCACATGTTCAGGGGAATGATTAGCCGTATCTGCCGTGACCGTCACACTCGAAAAATACAGGCTATCCTGCAAACGCGATTGCAGCTCCAGCAAACGCGACTGTGAATATGGTTCCCCCGGCTTGATCGGACTCATCCGCTGAACCAGACTGGCGGAATAACGTTCCAGCCCGGTAATTTCCAGCTCCCCCAAGGTATACGGCGGCCCACTTTCCAGCGTAATCTGAAGCGCCACGTTTCGCGTCTGCGGATTAACCGTAGCATGACTATTCGAAATGGAAGCACCTGGGTAACGATCCCTCAACAGGCTGTTAAGCGCCCGACGCTTGGCAGATTCCCATTCGGCATGCCGGAATGCCAAACCAGAGTGCAACCCCCACTCCTCCCGCATCTGTTCCAGACGCAAACGATTCACCTCCGTTCCATCATCGAATGGCCCCGTCACATTCACAACCACACTCTCCACCCGCACCGGCTCGCCGGGATCAACTAGCAATTTGACAACCCATTTCCCGCCCCGCTCGTCCATCTTTGCATTAACCTGCGGAGAGTAATATCCCTCGGTAGCGAGAAATTCACGTATTTGTTCGGGCGCAAGAGTAAGCAGCCGTTGCAACTGCTCTTCATTCATCCGCTCATTTCCCCGCCAGCGATAAATATCCAGATTATTCTCCATCAAACTGCGCAATGCGGTCGGCACTACCAGCTCTATCGAATAGCTGAAATTTCCCTTGTCATCCGCCGCAAATACCCCCTGCATCATGGCGAACATAAGCAGACCACAAACAAAACGTAACAACCGTATGGAAATTTTCATGGGAATGTTGAATACCGGCAACGAATATAAACCGACTTGCAGAGAAGATATTACACGCATTGATGAGCGAGGTTCAGACGAACACTCAAGATTTACCGCAAACGCTTAGTGCCCCAGCAGCGGATCTACCTTTTGCACGATGCCCCCTCGTTTAAGCATGGCAAGGTGATTCGCATCATTAACCGCCGTTACCTTAGTCAGGTAGGCGATATTTTTTTCTATGGATTCAATATAGTAGTTGTTTTCTATGCCATACCAATATTTAAAATAGTGCGACAGATTGACGTTAATATCCCCGAACTGGTCGCGCAACCGGATACGCGCGGATTCATAAAACATCTGCGTGTTACGCAATAAGTCGTGGATATTCTGGTAATTGCCGAAATGCGCTTCCTCAAACTCCAGATACAGGAACAACAATTTCTCCAGATAGGTGCGATCCGCCATCTGCCCGGTCATATCCGCCGTACCGAGGATTTGCCCGAGCAAACGCGCCTGCTCGTTGGGAAACTCAATCTCGGACATATTCAGAGCCGGATTACTGCACAAAATTATCTGTTTCAAAGGCGCAACCCATGAAGACGGCAAGTTCTTTTCTGTGAAATACTGCAACATAAACGCATTGCTTCGATCAACATGACAACGAGTAAATTGCGCGCCGGTTCCATGCTCCTCTTCCAACCGTTGCGCATAACCGATATCGTGCATCAACGCTGCAATCATCACCATCGTCACATCGTCATCACTCAACGGCGTGCCTGAAAGCTGCATGCCGTGCATCAAGCGCACCGCACAAAGAAACACATCCAGCGTATGACGCAGATCGTGATATGGCGTTTTAACCGGGCAATAACCCGGATAATTGCCCCCAAACAAGGCAATCACGTCATCGAATATAGTTTGAGCAATGCGGGGATTATATTCGGGGCTGATGCACAGCACGATTTCAAGCGCCTTCTTCCAAACAACGACAGGATCGTCATTGATAAAGAAATTATTGATTTCTGCGCTGGTATGGGTAAATTGCATGACGCAAAATATAATAAAAAAGGCGGCAAGGCAACGGTTACCTGAAAAACGCCTATGGTACGCTCTTGGTACAGTCCAACAGCGCCCGTCCATGGAGTGCGGCGGCATGATGCCGCTTTATGCGGAAGCATCACAGAGCCGTAGCGCGGTCGTGCCCGCGCACCCCTGTCTAATTTAGGTTATGACATCGCGACAGGACGGCAAGTCCACATCACCTAGGCTGTGAGTTACTCCGCCATATCAAACGCAATGTCACCCTCGGCGACTTGCTGGCCCAAGTTCATATTTTTAAAGTCAAACAGGTTTCCGTCGAGCAGATGTGACGGTTTGATGTTTTGCATCGCAGTGAAGATGGTCTGGTTGCGGCCTGGGTATTGGCGTTCCCAGTTGGTCAGCATTTCCTTGATGTTCTGACGTTGCAGGTTTTCCTGCGAGCCGCACAGGTTGCACGGGATGATGGGGAATTCCATGCCGCGCGCGTAGCGGGCGATGTCTTTTTCGACACAATAAGCCAGTGGTCGGATCACGATATGATCGCCCTTGTCGGTGACCAGTTTAGGCGGCATGGCTTTCAACTTGCCGCCGAAGAACATGTTCAGGAACAGGGTTTCTATCATATCGTCGCGATGGTGGCCCAGTGCGATCTTGTTTGCGCCGAGTTCGCCTGCGACCTTGTAGATGATGCCGCGCCGCAGCCGTGAACACAGCGAACAGGTGGTTTTGCCTTCGGGGATTTTTTCCTTGACGATGGAATAGGTGTCCTGAGTTTCGATATGATATTCGATGCACAACGACTTCAGGTAATTGGGTAATACCTCGGCAGGAAAACCGGGTTGCTTCTGATCCAGATTCATCGCGACGATGCGAAAATCAATCGGGGCGCGTTTACGCAATGTCAGCAGCACATCCAGCAGGGTGTAGGAATCCTTGCCGCCGGACAGACAGACCATCACGGTATCGCCGTGTTCGATCATATTGAAGTCGGCGATGGCCTTGCCGACCTGATGCTCCAGCCTGCCCTTCAGTTTATTGAAGTTACCGGAGTGGTCAAATTGTATGGGTTGTACGGTTGTGTTCATGAATATTCCAGATTAAATCCAACAAATTAAATATTGATACTTCTGCCACCATCGACTGCAATGATCTGGCCGGTGATATAGGGGGCGTCCTGTATCAGAAAGGCAACGGTCCGGGCGATGTCGTCCGGCTCGCCTTCGCGCTTCAGCAATGTATGCGCGACGATCTTGCGGCGTTGGGCCTCATCCTCCCAGTCGCTGTTTTCAGGCCACAGTATCACGCCGGGGGCGACCGCATTGACGCGTACCTGCGGTGCCATTTCCTGTGCCAGACCCTTGGTCAATGCAACCAGTCCCGCCTTGGCGACGCTGTACAGCAGGTGTCCCTGCATCGGGCGTTCGGCATGAATATCGACAATATTGACGATGCAGCCATGACGACGACGCAATTCACCGGCTGCGGCCTGTGCCAGGAATAACGGTGCGCGCAGGTTGGTACCGAGCAAATCGTGCCATTGCGATTCATCGATTCCCTCAAGCGGAGTTGCATAGAAGCTGGAAGCATTATTGACCAACCCATCCAGTCGTCCGTATCGTGCGATGATCTGCTCTATCAGTTGTGGCAGCGCGGTTAAATCCAGCAAATCCGCCTGATAGATGGCCGCACTATCCGGTCGCAACGCATTCAGTTCATCGCATAAGGCCTGCGCCTCGGCAATTGAACTACGATAATGGATGGCGAGTTGCGCACCTGCCGCGTGCAGGCGACGACAAATTGCCGCTCCAACGCGCTTTGCCCCTCCGGTCACCAACATAACTTTGCCTTGCACTGTCCCCTCCATTAAACTCGCCGTTTATCTATTTGACCAAACCGTAGAATTATACCTGACCATGCGTACAACACCCGCCTCATCACTCCCTGTCCCCGATTCCGATGCAGCCCGACACAGCACCCTGCTAACCGAATTCATACGGAACGATATTGCCGACCACGGCGGCTGGATTTCATTTGCGCGTTATATGGAGCTGGCGCTGTATGCGCCGGGACTGGGCTATTACACGGCAGGGGCACACAAATTCGGCGAGGCGGGCGATTTTATTACCGCCCCTGAACTGTCGTCACTATTCGGGCGCACAGTGGCCAGACAGCTTATCGAAATCATGTCGGCCAGCTCACCCAACATCATGGAACTGGGTGCAGGAAGCGGAAAGTTAGCATTGGATATACTGACCGAGCTGGAGCAACTCGGGCAACTACCCGACAGTTATACGATACTCGAAGTTAGTGCCGATCTGCGCGCACGCCAACAGCAACTGCTGTCGGAACGATTACCGCATCTACACGAACGCATACACTGGCTGGATAGCATGCCGGAAGCATTTAGCGGTGCCATCGTCGCCAATGAGGTACTGGATGCCCTGCCCGCACATCGGCTGCACTGGCGGGACGGCGGGATAAATGAAACCGGAGTGTCATGGAGCGATCAGGGATTCGTCTGGCGGGAGCGCGCGGTTACCGACATGGCACTGTTACAAGCGGCCAGCCAACACGAGGTGCCGGATAATTATGTCAGCGAAATCTGCCTCGCCGCACGCGGACTGGTCAACAGTCTGGCGCTATGCCTGACGCAAGGAGCAATCCTGTTCATCGACTACGGTTTTGGTGCGCGCGAGTTTTACCATCCGCAGCGCTCTACCGGCACATTGATGTGCCACTACCGTCACCGCGCCCACGACGATCCGTTTTATCTGCCCGGTTTGCAGGACATCACGACCCACGTCAACTTCACCGACATTGCCGAATGCGCACTGGATGACGGAATGGAACTGCTGGGCTACACCAATCAGGCGTTTTTCCTGATCAACAACGGCATCGCCGGACTGCTGGAAGATACCCCACCGGAAGACCTGAAAGCCTATCTGCCACTCTCCGCACAATTGCAGAAACTTACCAGCCCGGCGGAAATGGGCGAACTGTTCAAAGTTATCGCACTAGGCAAAAATTTGAAGAGCAACTCAGGAAAACTATCTGGATTTATGCATGGCAATTTGAGTCGCATGCTGTGATGTTTACCGGATGCCGGAAAGCTGGTGGTTTAGCTTGCCGATTTTATTGGTCAATACTGACTGCGGTAGTCGATGCCTCAGCGCGGGCTGTCGTAGTCAATGCACGCAGGTAATCAGAGATTTCCTTGAGCGACAGTTGCTCGTCATGATTTTCATCGATTGCGTCAAAATTATTACCCAGTTTCGGTAAAGACATGGCCTCGTCGCGAGACAACGTACCGTTGCTATCTTTATCGGCATTTCTCAGATGCTGACTGAACTCCTGTCTTCGTTTGATTAACATAGCGGTAAATGTCTTGATCTCAACCTTGCTCAAGCCGCCATCCTGATTGGTGTCTATCAATCCGAAATTCTCTGCCATCGCAGGCGCTCTCGATTCCGCCTCTGACATGGAAATCCTGCCGTTCCCGTCTGCATCCACATTTTTGAATAACTGATTAAATTTGGCATTGATACTGTCTGATTTTTTGCCCTCTGCATGCGCCACACCCGATGCAACTATTGCAGTCAAAAAAATACCCCATACCCACTTATTCATGAATCTTCCTTTCGTTGTTTCTCCACTAATCCTGCTATTGCCGCGATGCGTGCCTGCTGAACCGCCGCCGGAACTTTACCTTTATCTGTGCATAATCGCGCAACTTCGCCGGCATTGACACTCCGCGCAACGGTCAGCAATTGCTGCAAATAACCGGCCTGAGGATAGCTATCCTGCTCATGCCCGGTACGACCACGGACATCTGCCTCACAGGCTTGCAGCATCTGATGAAAGCGCGCCGGACGACGCCATGCATCGGCATACTGAAACAGCTCAATAATTGTTCCGGCCCGCAACTCAAGCGCGTGATGCACCTTGCTGTGATGCCGCGCTACCAGCAAGGCCAGGTCACGGCATTCGCCTGTAGCACGCAGCCGCTGAGCCAGCGTATTCACCAAATCCACGCTGCGCAACTCATGACCAAGATGGCTGGGCAAAATATCGACGGGGGTCGTGGCTTTGCCCAGATCGTGCGTGAGTGCGGCAAAGCGTACTTCCAGCGCGTAATCATGACTGGCGGCATCGTCTATCACCATCATGGTATGTATCCCGCAGTCGATTTCCGGATGATATTTTTCCGGTTGCGGCACACCGAATAAGGCATCGACCTCGGGCAGAATTTTTGCCAATGCGCCACAGCGACGCAATGTCTCGAAAAAACGCGACGGCTTACTCTCCATCAAGCCGCGTGCCAATTCCTGCCAGATCCGCTCTGGAACGAGCGCATCCACTTCGCCGTTATGAACCATATCGCGCATCAACATCAACGTTTCCGGCGCGATAGCAAAACCGAATCGCGCCACAAAGCGAGCCGCTCGCAGTATGCGTACCGGATCCTCGTTGAATGCATCACCGACATGACGCAATATTCCGGCGCGCAAATCATCAATGCCATGATGCGGATCATACAAATTTCCTTCGGCATCTTCGGCTATCGCATTGATCGTAAAATCACGGCGTTGCAAATCCTGCTCCAGCGTGACATCGGGAGCGGCATAAACGGCAAATCCCTTGTAGCCACGCGCCGTCTTGCGCTCGGTGCGTGCCAGCGCATATTCCTCATGGGTATCGGGATGTAAAAATACCGGGAAGTCGCGACCTACTGGCTGATAACCGTCGGCTACCATCGCTTCCGGTGTACTACCGACCACGACCCAGTCATGATCCTTGACCGACAAGCCCAGCAAGCGATCACGGACAGCGCCGCCTACGCAATAGACGCGGATAGTCATGGCTCATTATCCCCGTCCACGCTACCGGAAGTTTTGCCGCCAATAGTGCCCACCCGTTGTTTCAATGAACGCGGCGGATCGCCGAATTGCCGAGCGTAATACACGGTATTACTCATGACCTTCTTGACATAATCACGAGTTTCATCGAAGGGGATCGTTTCAGCATAGATCGCTCCTTCCAGAGGCGTATCCGCACGCCATCGCCTCGCCCGACCCGGCCCCGCGTTGTAACCCGCCGAAGCCAACACCGGACTGTCATCAAGTGATGACAGCATATTTTTCATATAGTAAGTGCCGAGTTTCAGATTGGTATCCAACTGGTGAAGCAGCGTCTCACGGTACTGCTTCAGCCCCAGCTTGCGGGCAATCCAGCGCGCCGTAGCTGGCATGACCTGCATCAAGCCTGCCGCACCGACGCCGGATTTTGCCGCTGTCACGAAACGGCTTTCCTGCCGCATCAAACCATACACCCAGGCCTCTTCGAGATGATTGTCCTTAATGTGCTCCCTTAGCTCATCACGATAAGGTGCCAGATAACGCAGACTGAAATCATGCACATGCTCGGTCTTCTCTGCGGTATTGATAGCACGATCATACATCTCGTTACGACGGGCAATTTCCGACGCGGCAAGCAATTCATGATCATTGAAATTACGTATCACCCATACCCATTCACGCATCGCGTCCGTACGTAAATCCATACGATATAGCGCCAAGGTACGCTTTATTCCCGGCAATTTCGCCATTTCCTCAATCTCTTTCTTGCTTGGATGATAGGTGGACTGAGTTTCACTAAGCACGGATGTACCCGATAATTCTTCTGCGGCCAACTGCCCGTAAAAATCATAACCCGCACTCAATGGAACAAATATTTTTTCCGCTTCCCCCTTCCTGCCCAAGGCTTGCAACGCACGTCCTTTCCAATATTGCCAGACCCCTTCGTCACGTTGGCTGGTTTGCATCGCATTAATCGCCGCCAACACCTCTGTCCAATCCTGCTGGCGCAAAGCTGCACGTACACGCCACGCCGATTGGAACTCGTTGAGCGTTGATTTGTCAGCTTGCTTGAACCATGAAACCGCTCGCCGATCATGTTTACGTGCCGCCTCATAGGCCAGCCAGCCATAAAAATAGTGCTGCTCTGTTTCGGGAAATTGTGACGCTATCTTGTCCCATCGCATCAACGCAAGATCGGGCGACTGTTTTGCCAGACGCTGCAATGCAAACAATGCGACGGTACGTTCGCCCAGGCTGGACGCATCCAGCTTGATCCTGTCCAGATAACGATCGGGAGCCGACATTGCACTGCCCAGAGCTGATGCCGAAACCTGATAGTCATCCTTCATAAGTTCAGCAAGATACCGGGCAAGCGTGACATTCCCTGCCTCCAGAGACATTTTCAATCTCCGCCAAATATCCTGCTGACTGATCACACCTGCAGACAAGGCGGCATCAAACAACGGCATACAGCTCTGCGGCAGTTCTTTTCCAGTGAGCCACAAATTTCGAGCATCACGCAACGCAATCTGCTCATTCGTTCTCTGGCGTGATTGCATCGCATAACAACTCAACTCGACATCCTCATTAAGCAAACGCGGATACTCCTGATCAAACAAGTCCCATTGCCGATTCTTGCCAAGCAGGCGTAGCCATTCGGCTCGCATCCGGTCAATCAATGGCGTATCATCCGGACGCGCTAAATACGCACGAATAACTCCGACATCCGCCGTTCCCAGATTCAAGCGCAGTTGGTAATAATCAATATAGACATCCAGCGGTGAATTTTTCAGCCGTTGTGCAAAAATCGCCAACTTGACAGCATCGCCTGCACGAAATGCATCGCGTGCAGCCAGAAAGTCATCATCCTGCCCCGCCCATGCGGGAACTGCAATCAGAAACAATAACAACAAAAGAAATTTCATCAGCAAATAAAGTAAATAACCAGAGTATTCAGCATACCATAACGCCCTCCGGCTTCTAGAATCCGGCGGCAATTTTTCGGTACGTTGCAACGCTTAGGCGAAAAGGGGAAAGAGGGAAGGGAGAAGGGTATAAGCGTCTCTCCGAACAAGGGTTACGAGGTTTCTCCCTTCTCATTTATTTGGTACATTTACAATTTCCATCGCCCTTAGGACAATTATGTCGCAACGCTTTAGCGCATTTCTCACTTTCTGCGACACCACTCCACTCGGAGGGCCGCATGGCTAATCCAGTTTCGGAATCACCAAATTCCCAATTATGCGCCTCCGAATCAGATATAAAAGGCTCTCATCAAACTGCAACCATCCTGAATACCAGCAAAGCCGTATCCCACATGGGAAGCAAAGCTGTTTATCTACAAATACTGGATAAATTTGCTTCTACTCGTGCCGCTTCCGTACATGCTATTCGCGATGCGCTTGCGGTTGCGGACCTGAAGGCTGCGAAACATTTGACGCATACATTGAAGGGAATCGCCGCCACCATCGGCGCGAACTCACTATCCGAATCCACTCGACAACTCGAAATCGCGATTCATCAAAAATTCGACAAGCGCTGCTTGCAACTACTTAACACATTAGATTCCGAGATGAGCAGAGTGCTTGCCGCCATAGCGGATCATCTCGCATCACAGTCAGGCCCGGACAAGTCCATGCCTGGCTGCGTAAGCAGTGCATTGAAACAGCATCAATCTATCCTCGCCACGACAAAGCCGACAATTCTGATTGTGGATGATGTCTCGGAAAACATAGAGATTCTTGGAAACCTGCTGGGCGAACAATACTGGCTGCGCGTGGCGTTGAGTGGCGAATCTGCTCTAGAGCAGGCCCATATCGAGCCTCGACCGGAACTCATTCTACTCGACATTATGTTACCCGGAATGGATGGCTACGAAGTGTGTCGACACCTCAAGTCGGATGCACGCACTTGCGACATTCCGGTCATATTCATTACTGCAAAAACCGAGACGGATGACGAGGTGCTGGGACTTGCTCACGGAGCCGTGGACTATCTGACCAAACCCGTCATTCCAGCCATACTAAATGCGCGAGTGAGCACACATATTGCACTGCGCCGGACGCGCCTCGAACTCGAGCAAAAAAACTTGATTCTTAATGATGAAAAGGAATTGCTTGAAGATATCGTGACGCGCATGAATTCAGCCAGCCCATTTAACGCAAAAGGAATCAGACACATCCATAAATCACTGGAAAAAACCGCCGGTGACATTGTGCTATCTGCCTACCGGCCCGATGGTACGCAACATGTTCTGGTGGGCGATTTTTCCGGTCACGGTCTTTCCGCCGCATTTAGTGGCCCGCTGGTTTCCTACATTTTCTATCAATTGACCAAAGACGATCACAATCTGAGCGAGATACTGGCTGAGATTAACCGCACCTTATACCGCCAGCTTCCTATACAAATTTATATGGCCGCTAGTGCGCTGGAGCTATCGCCTGCCCGCAACCAGGTAAAAATATGGAATTACGGCTTGCCACCCGTACTGATACTTAACGAAATACTAACCATGGAGCGTATCAAATCCGGCGGGTTACCGCTGGGATTGAGCGAGCAGGGCCATCACCTTGAACCGCATGCTCAACATGACTTACAACGCACCTCCCGCTTATACCAATATACCGATGGCATTACCGAAGCGCGCTCATCCCGCAACACCCCCATGTATGGTCAGACTCGTCTAGAAAAGCTGGTTGCACAGATTTACCACGAACGACTACCGCTGGAAACCGTCTGGGAAGCACTGGCGATCTATTGTTCCGGACAGGACTTGTCCGACGATGCATTAATGGTAGAAACTAGCCCGATTTGATTTCAACCCGAATTACGCGCTTCAATCGCTCGGTCGATACTCGCGTTAAATAAGGAAAGCTCCCGCTCCAATTGTTCAAGATGCCCATCAATATCATCTGCAATTTTATCCTTAAAGCAATTTTCCAATATGCCCGCCTGACTTTGCAGCGTTTCCGCGCCAAGCGTACCCGCCGTCCCTTTCAAGGTATGCGCCAGCCTTTCTGCCGTTTTGCTATCACCCATCTGCCATGCTTCCCGTATCCGGGTCACGACATCGTGTTCCTTGCTGCGAAACATCCCCAGTAATGAATAATATATCGCGACCTTACCGCCTATCCGCCGGACACTTTCAGCCACATTGATGCCCGGCAAGTCCGGCAGTGGCATCGATGCGGCAGTAGCCGTTTTTTTCGGAGGCTGTGTTACCTCGCCCATACGCGCCGGATACACCCATTTAGCTAACGTGGCCACCATCCGATCCGGATCAATAGGTTTACCGATATGATCATTCATCCCGGCATCAATAAATTCATTCTGCTCGCTAACCATCACATTCGCTGTCAACGCAATAATCGGCAAGGTCGCAAATTTCGGGTTTTTTCTGATCTCGCGGGTGGCCGTGACACCATCCATAACCGGCATCTGCATATCCATCAACACGCCATCGAATTTACCTTCATTCAATATCGAAATCGCTTCTTCGCCATTACCAGCGATGACCACCCTTACGCCAAAACTTTCGAGCAACTCCTGCGCAACCTGTTGATTTATCTCATTGTCCTCAACCAAAAGCAGGCGCGCCCCACGTATTCTGGAAACCAGTTCAGGATCGAATTGCGCACCTGCAATCTTGAAGCGTCCGGTCTGCGATTCGTCCCGACGGAACAACTGTGTAATCGAATCAAACAATTTGCTTTGCTGAAAAGGTTTGGCCAACATGCCGTCCACAACCCGCCGATCCGTTTGCTGCGCCATTTCATTTTGACCGTATGCGGAAATCAACAAGATTTTGGGCTGCAAAGTCATGCCGTGCATTTCTCGCAATCTTCTGGACAACTCGATGCCATCCATTTCCGGCATTTTCCAATCTAGAATAACCAGTGCAAAAGGTTTTCCTTCTTCATTCGCCCGTTTCACCGCTTGCAAGGCATCCACTCCGCTGCCTGCAAGTGTTACTTCAAAGGTAAATGACTCAAGATAACTTTTCAGTATATGCAAGCTGCTCTCACTGTCATCAACGGCAAGAACGCGCAAGCTGCGTAAATCCTTTGAGAGCTGCTGAACATGAGTTACCTGCTTTTCCGCCTTATGGAAATGTGCGGTAAAAATAAATTTTGAACCTGCGCCAAGAGTGCTTTCCACCCAGATATTTCCGCCCATCATTTCCACCAGCCGCTTGCTGATCGTCAACCCCAGCCCCGTTCCGCCAAATTTGCGTGTAATACTGGAGTCCGCCTGGGTAAATGGCTGAAACAATCTGGAAATTTCCTTCTCGCTCATGCCGATGCCTGTATCCTCTATCGTAAAACGTAGCGCTACCACCCCCTCTGCCTCACCCTCAAATTCAACCCGTACAATAACTTCACCCTGATCGGTAAATTTAACAGCATTGCCTGCCAGATTAATCAGCACCTGGCTCAAGCGTAATGGATCACCTATCAACGATGAAGGGACGTTGAGCGCCGTTTCCTGTAGAAACTCGATGTTCTTCTCATGGGATTTATTACTCACTATCGTCGCCAGATTGCTCATCACTTCTTCGAGGTCAAAGGGAGTTTGATCCATCTCCAGCTTTCCGGCTTCAATCTTGGATATATCCAGAATGTCATTAAGAATTCCTAGCAACGATTTGGCAGAGCGATGAATTTTTTGCAGATAGTCGTGCTGTTTGCGTGACATCTCCGTCTGCATGCACAAATGACTTAACCCGATTACCGCATTCATCGGCGTACGAAGTTCATGACTCATATTCGCAAGGAATTCATCCTTGATTTGACTGGCTGCTTCAGCATGACTCCTTGCCTCTTCGGCGGCCTTTAACTTGCGTATTTCACCTTCCAGTTCCTTGTTCATCTCAGCCAGCATGATATTCCGATCTGCCACGCCTTTTTCCAGCGCCATAATTCCGCGCGTAACCAGAATGGTAAGTGTCACGATTACCAGTAGCATGACTGCACCAATAGCCGCACCGGATTCCTGAGCGCGCTCCGATCTTTCGATCGCCTTGCTTACCGTTACATGAAATTCTTTTTCAGCATCATTCCTGAATTGCAAAGCATCCGATAAATATAAATCCCGAGCAGCCCTCATTTTCATAAGCTGCGCCGTATCAGGCACTTCTTTCTTGTACGTCATCAATCGGGCCACATCCGAAGCCTGAGAGAAATAATCGTCAAATTCCCGTTTCAGCTTTTCGATTTCCTTCTTGTGCGTCGTATCAATACGATTCAATTCTTCATAGCGTGCACGTATTTCTTCGGCCTTTTCTCTGGCGATATCCAGAAACTCCGCTTCACCCGCCGATGCGGCCGTATTTAACGCCTCGATGATATTATTCTGGGTGCCGAGGTTTTTTTCTGCCGCATACAATATCGGGAAATCGGCATCGCGAATTTCCTTTAGCAGTGCGTTTCCATCCGACAGCACCATGGAGGAATAAATCAGGTAGATCGCAAAACCGATAGCCGCAACGACGGGTACCAGCAACAGCTTCCACGTCAAAGAGAAACCGGTTAATTTTTTAACTTGTTGTGGCATTTAAGGCTCCAGAATAACTTTAACTTCGTTGTTCACATCGCTTTTATCAACATAGCCTATGGCGCTGGGATTACTGGCAACAAATTTAACAACGGCAGCTGCATTTTCCAGGCGCTGTGGAGGAAAACTATCTCCCGAAAAAATGGCCTTTGCCCAATAGGCGGTCATCTGTGAAGCGGTTTTATTTACCACTCTGGAATAAAACTCATTCCTGATTACACTTCCCTCGGCTTGATCAATGGAAACAGCTTTTCCACCATCAGGAAATTCATTGACCTTACCTAAAAAAATGTTTGATACATTTCTGGGCGTCAGGTGAGTAATTGGATTTCTGACGGAAACGATCACAACCACATCGGCATGAGCATTCATTGCTGCAAACGATGCGGCTAACGCCCACATGAAATAAATGCTGTGCCGTATATTTATTCGGAATTTCATGGGTTTCATTACGCCTAGAATACGCAATCAACGGCAGCAGAAATCACATGAAATTTTGAACCGTATAACATGGCACCGGGAGGCAGATTGATCAGATAACCATTGGTATTTTCTCTCAGCCGCACCTGATCATATTGAAGCTTGAAATCCATATTTTTCATAAAATCCCATCGCATTCCAAGACTGATCGTACTCTGAGACTTTTCTGCACTCACAATTGAGGCGGCTGTTGGCGTTGGGAAACCGGGAAGGAAGGAAGCCTTGCTATTATTGCTATAGGTCAAATAGGGCATGAAATTATCAATACGCACACCGCCCGAAACATACATGGCACTCAACTTGGTAGTCGATTTCCGCTGTATCCACTCAGACAGCATAAACAAAGATTCCGTATCGTAACTTGCTCCGACAGATAAATCGCTATTGGGTATCCAAGGGCCCGCTATTCCGGTTTGTATCCGATAGGAAGACGCTTCGCGCTGTTGATAGCCAATACGCAACATGGCATCACCATATTCAAACCGGTCAAAAAATCCCCACATATTTCGTGAGGTGGAGATGCTGGTAGGACGTTCAATTTCATTACTTCCGTACATGATTTTCACAGAATTGATCGCATCGCCCATCTCGAAACGATAGCGCGCATCGATTCCATCACTGCTGGTAATTGCTAGCACACGGTACAACTCAACTGGAGGATGTACCCAGGGATAACTATGACCTACCTTGCGGGTATCGGAATTCAAAAAGGTCGGTAAGGCAATGCGTCCGAGCCGAATATAAGCATCAGCAGAAAAATCATACTTCACATTGGCCCACTCGACACTGGGGTTATAGCTATTATCCGCCTGATATTCCGAAATCACCTGCAGCACTGAAGAGATTTGGGGAGTAAAATTTGCCGATATCTGCACACCGATGCGGCTGTCATTCCCGACAGACCAATTACTGCTGCGTCCTGGCCCCTTGGGGAGAGTGCTATCAATCACATAATCACCTTGCCCCTGACTGGAATGAGCAACACCCAGAGTAGCGAAACCACCAAACTTGAATAAGTTCGACGTCGTTTCGGGTATCCCCTTGGCTTCCATTTGATTCGTCTGGGCTGCCTCCACTGAAAAGCTGAAGACGAGGGCGATAATCATCGCAAACTGACATCTGACATTCATCATACAAACTCCCCATTAATACACAATGCCAGGTTTATTGCACCGTTTTACGGCATTTTTGCGAAACGCGATAACCGACATTAAGGTTGACCGAATCAAGTTGATATCCGAATAAATAGTAGGCGATTACTGATGTAAACAAATTTCCTTCGCCGGTAAACGCAATTCATCATATAACGTTTTCGTTCCTATTATTCATCGTGAATGTGGCACAATACACACCGTTAGTACCTGATATAAACTATTTAAACCCCGGAGCAATTTACCGGACATATTAAATTTGGCTCATAGTTGAGGAGAAGCAAATGGAAGTTTCTGCAATACGCCCCACAATCCTGGTCGTAGATGATGCACCTGAAAATCTGATGGTAATTGAAGCAATTCTGTCCGATGAATATTCGTTGAAACTAATCGGCGATGCTCAGGAAGCTCTAGATTATGCATTTTCCACACCGCCCGATTTGATCCTGCTCGACATTATGATGCCGGATATAGACGGTTTTGAAGTTTGCCGCAGACTCAAAGCCAACGCCAAACTTACCGACGTTCCTGTCATCTTCATTACCGCCAAGAGCGATGTCGAAGATGAAGAACTGGGGTTCTCAGTCGGCGCATCAGACTTCATCCACAAACCCATCAGCGCTCCGGTCGTCTCTGCTCGCGTCAAAACCCACCTCAAGATTAAATTCATGCTGGATTACCTGAGATACGAGAACGCACGTTTGCAGGAAAATGCCGGCGAAGTATCTTCCGAACTGAGCATATTGAAAGAATTGCTCTGGGGAAACCAATTCGTTAAGCATTGATTATCGTCACTGACGCAACAAATGCTACAAAAAAACGGCCAGACTTGCTGGCCGTTTTTTCTGAACAAAATAACTTAGAAGTAATGGCTATACATCAACTGCCAGTTCATCTGGCTGTGAGAAATAGTGTAACTCGGTGAAACTCCCGCAACAGCAGGGGTTGTAGTTGTAACTTTAGGAACGTAGACCAAGGAAGCATTCACTTCCGAAGTCTTGCTGACAGCATAGCCTGCACCAACGGTGAAGTGATCCTTAACGATAGCAGGGAACAGCGGATTAACGGTATTGCTTGGAACAGGATTGTTAGCCAGATTTGCACCAGCTCTGAGCGTCAACTCAGGAGTTGTCCGGTACGCAATACCTAGATTAAATACATCCTGATCGGCCCAATTCTGCGGCATCTTCATATCCAAAGTCAGACTGCCATTTGTTGCAACAAAGTTCATGTGAAAATTCTTCATGACCTTAGCCCATCCTATGCGCTTGTAATCCGCCGCAATCATCAAATCATCGGTTGCCTGCAGTGCCACGCCGAATCCATAGGTTTCAGGAAACTGAAAATCGACGATAGATACCTTACCAGTAAATGTACCCACCGTTGCACCTGCCATAATCATATCCATGGTTGCGCCGTCAGCTGTCATATTACCCAAGCTGGTCTTGGAATGATACGTCGCTCCAACAGTCAACTGGCTGCTGATCTTGTATGTCATACCCAACTTACCAGCCCACCCCGTAGAATTCGCCTTACCGGTAAATTTACTTCCATCTGTAAAGTTAAAATATCCGACACTCGTAGCGCCACCTGCCATAAATGCACCAAAAGCAGGGCTGGCTGCCGCCGGGCCACCCGGAATCAGATTACCACCAGCAGCAAGTTGGCCCATCTGATTAGCATTCATTGCCATCTGCAAATCCATCCCACCCCAAACCAAATCAAGAGAGCCTGCAATGTTCAAATCAGGAGTTACATTATATGAAAGAGGGATGATCAGATTACCCACACCAACCTCGGAACGGCTCGGTTTGCCGGAACCAGCACCAACCCAATCATTAGCGGTATATTCCGTACCCATACCACCCTGTGCAAACACACCAATACCATAAGCCAGTGCACCATCCTTCTTGACCCAACCACCCGCTGGCATGAAATAAGACTTGCCGCCGGAGTTGGCCGCCGCCCCATTACAAGGCGCGCTTGTACAGGTCGATGTCACGCTCGGATGCAAACCACCGATAGCCAAATCCATACGGCTGGTACCATCAGCCATCAATCCCAATGTTGCCGGGTTATTGGCCATTGCAGCGGCACCGTTATCGAATGCCATGGAGGCGCCACCCATACCGGCAGAAATGGGGCCGTAGCCTTCCATTAACATACCGTTGGTCGCATAGGCCATAGGCGTAGCAAAAATCCCGGCTGCAAACATCGAAACAACAAGCTTATTCATTTTCATGCAACTCTCCCTGAGTATTTATTAAAGAACGACTTACTGATACAGATTAGTATTAAAACTTTATTGCAATCGCCCAATTAAACGAACAGGCAGATGTCCGTGTCGCCAGCAAAGCCGAAGAACGCAGCGGCACCGGCGTATTCAACATCACCGATAAATTCGCTCTTGTCGAATTCAAACAGATCGACGGTCATTTGACAGGCTACGAATTTAACGTCGCATTCCAGACACAGGTCACGCAACTCTTCCAATGAGGCTACGCCATGCTTTTTAAGCTTTTGCTTCATCATCATGGTCGCCATGGACTCCATACCTGGCAGCATTTGCACCATCACCGGCATCGGGATAGGCATAGGCATCGCCGGATTGGCCAGCGGGCTGATCATCACATCCGATAAATCCTTGCGCAGCAATTGCAAGCCGTAGAAAGTGAAGAAAATCTGCACCTCATAGCCCAGCGCAGCCGCTGTCGATGCCAGAATGAACGGCGGATACGCCATATCCAGCGTACCCTTGGTAGCGATAATCGCCATTTTTTTGGTAGTCATGCTCTTCCCCCTTGATAATGAATGCAGGAACTATTATTTCTTCTGCATGAAGAAAATATACTTGCCGCCTTCTTCAACGGTAGACAACAATTTATGACCGGTCTGATCTGCGAATGCCTGCATATCCTTGACCGCACCACAGTCGGTAGCAATAACTTTCAATACCTGACCGGATTCCATGTCGACCAGTGCTTTCTTGGTCTTCACGATAGGCAAAGGACAGGACAAACCGCTGGCATCAAACTCTTTATCAAATTTCATCTTTTCATCTCCTACTGGTTAATAAACTGCCGTCGAGAACAACGACTTTAATACAAGGTCGCAATTAAGAACGTTACGCTCCATTGCGTCCATACCCTTCACGGGTAAAACGTATAACCCTTTAGGGCTACCGACTATGCTGGAACCACCAACGTTGGCACGTCCATATGTCCGGCTATGTTCTGCATAAAGCCGTGACTGCCAAATGGCAACAGGTGATAGCGCTGCCTGCCAATCACGACCAGATCAGCCGAATTTTCCTGCACTGCGGCTTTGGTCTGCTCGACCAGCTTGCCAACACGCACATCTCCGTGCGCCTTTAGCGACGAACTGGAAGCCAGCGCAACATTCAGTGTATTGAAACTCCGGGTCTTTACCTCGGATTCGTGATCGGCAGCCACGCTCAACACGGTGAGCGGCAAACCGCAGATAGCAGCAATGGTAGCGGCTGTCTTGACGATACCCGCTGCAGCAGGGGTATCGCCGACTGCGGCCAGTACATGTGTCTGCCAGAATTCTGCCGCACGCGGCACCAGAAGCACGCTGCACGTGGTATCGCGTATCACCTTGCTGACCATTTCGCCTACCATCATGCGTGAAAGAAAACCCTGCTTGCCGCGTCGACGTACCACGATCAGATCCGTTTGCTGCTCCTTCGCTTCGGCAACAATCTCGGCGTGTATTTCCTCCCCGCGTCGCACATGTACATCCAGTTCTATGCCAGCCGCTTCGGCCTGCTTGCGCAAGCCGGCAATTTTGTCTGCCACTTCATATTCAGCCTTCAGCGCCAAATCCGGCATCTGAGCTTCGTAAACAGGATTACTCAGCAACGGAACCACCACCCGCAACGGCACGCCACAACGCTTCGCCATTGCAAAGGCCAGCCGCTCCGCGCCGGCATCGAATTCGGTATGTTCAGTGGCTAACAGGATGCGACTAAATGGATACTCATTCATGGTTATACCCTCAATGTCCTGCAGTCAAAATTCCGGATGCAGCCAGCAGTTGCACCAGCAACGCAATTACACACAGCACCACAAACACCCAGTCTTTGCGGCGCGAATAAATCGGCATCACGGCCAGAAGACACAACAGTGAGCAACCGGACATCCACGCGATGCCCAGCAGCCCGGCAAAGTCCCCCTTGCCGATCAATTGCAACCAGCCCCAGCCGGTAGGTGCGCCGGTTTGTTTCAGGTATTCATGGGCAGACAAATGCCACACATCGGGCATCTGCTCCAGCGGAATGCGTGCAGGCAACCAACCCAGCACATAAGCCAGAAAACTCAATGCCAATATCGCCAACCCCGAGCGGGAACCCCAACTCAGCCAGGTTGCATAACGCTGCTGTTCTTCAGAGATAAAATCATGTTTTTTTACAGTACTCATACCCAGATTCCCAATCCTTTCAGCAAGGCACGCACCCCGGCAAACAACAGCAACGAGATCACCATCTTGCGTACTACTGATGCCTTCAATACATGTAACAAGCGAGCGCCTATCATCGCCCCCAGCATCATGCCGATTACAGATGGTACGGCAATAATCGCCAGTACCGCGCCCTTGTTGAGATAAATCCACGCTGCCGACGAATCCACCAGCGTCAGAATAAAGCTGGAGGTACCCGCTGACACCTTGAGTGGAGCACCCATCAACAAATTAAGCACCGGCACATTGGCCCAGCCCGCGCCCATACCGAATAGTCCGGCGAGGAAACCGATGCCCACAAATAGACCCAGGCCCAACGGTGTGCGATGCACCTGCCAGTTGATTTTCTGATTGCTGGCCGCGTCGTGATAAATACCACTCATCGACAACGCACTGGACAGCCTGTCAGCTTTTTCCACTTCCGGAAATTCGGACTTCTTGGCCAGCGCCATCAGGGTTACGATGCCCAGAATAGTCAAACCGAGCGCAATCTGAACAATCGAAGCCGGGATAGCCAAGCCTATCATCGCACCGGCGATAGAACTTGCCGATGCCAACACGGCTAACGGCAAGGCCAGACGCAGATTTGCAAGTCCGCCACGCAGCAACGATGGCCCGGCTGCCAGCGCACTGGCTAACGCAACCAACAGGCCTGCACCGCGCACAAAGTCCAGATGAAACGGAAAGAAGCCGCCGACAATAGGCACGAACAACACACCACCGCCAACACCGGAAGGTACCGCGACGATACCCAGAAAGAAGCAGGTAATAAATAATGCCAACGCCCAGCCCCACCAAGGCATAGTACTGGTCGCTGGCATGGTTTCCGCTGCCAGCGCTCCCGCCGCGAACAGGGACAGCGACAACCCCAACACCAGCGAATTCGCCTTGATCAACCCGCCTGCACACTCTAATTTTGAATGAATTTTAGTAAACATCAGGCATTCCTCTGGTAATACAGATTCTGAGGATGTTGCGCTTCGGCAAAGAAATACCAGCGTTCTGCCAGCAATCCGGCATATTGAAGTATGAATGCCAGCAAGGGCACGGTGAACATTAACGTCAGCGGCAAGATAAACGTACCCGACAGCAAGGTTACCAGCACAGCCCGTACAAAAGACGGCCCCTTGCCGTGAAAGAACTCACGGGTATTATAGGAACCACCCATCGCACCCTGCGACTTTTGTACAATCTTCGGGTGACGTACCCCTATCGCGCTTTGCAAAGTGCTGGCAGGACTCAATCTGGCATTGCGTAACAACGATATGCTGCGAGTCAGCAACCCCAATATGGTCAACACAATCGCGGCTTTTGCCAGTTCAGGCATCAGGTCTGGTGCGGCAAAACTGGCATAAGCGGCAGCCAGCGTGGCGCCCGAAGCGCAACCCAGCACCATGAAGTTTACCAGCGTCAGCGGATGTGCCCATTCCTTCAATACCTTGATCGCGGCATAGATCATGCCGGTACAGATAAACAGAGCCAATGACAACACCACACCCACCGTACCGATTACCAGCGTGTGTCCATACCCTGACCAGTGCGCGTAGCCGTAAGCGAACACCGCCGCCATAAAGGCGGGCAACGCAATACCTTCACGCGCCAGCCAGGACGTGCGCCACATGGTCATCGCGCGCCAGGCACGCTCAGGATGGCCCAGATGGAAAACAGAAGAAATTCCGCCTAGGCTGCTGAAAATCAACACCAACACACTGCCGCCGACAAAGAAATCGGGCGTCAAGGAAGGCGCTGCCAGCAACTCACAGAAGAACAGTGTGATAAATAAACCCTGACCGGCACCGATCAGGGTGGTCAAGAACAAGACTGAGAAGGCAGGACGCATTGTAATAATTCCTTTAGCAATAACTAGTTAAGCTCTTCGATGGTCGGCGGCAGATCCTTATCGAACGGAGCGCCGTCGATCTTGTGCGGATTATCCGAACGGTAAAGCTCTTCATCGCGTATCGTCACCATCTGCTTGCGACGCGGCAAATAATGATTGGATGGCTTGGTGCCCGCTTCCGGCATCAGCGTATAACCGCCACGTTCACGGATAGCGACGGATACGTCTGATTCAGGATCATGCACATCACCAAACAGACGCGCACCCGGTGGACAAGCCAACACACAGGATGGTTTACGCTGCTCTTCCGGTAATTTTTCGTCATAGATGCGATCCACACACAATGTGCATTTGGTCATCACCTTGCGCTGCTCATCAAATTCGCGCACACCGTACGGGCAAGCCCATGAACAGTATTTGCAGCCGATGCACTTGTCGTAATCAACCAACACGATACCGTCCGATTTACGCTTGTAGGAAGCCCCGGTCGGGCAAACCGGCACACAGGCCGGGTCTTCGCAATGCAGACAGGATTTCGGGAAATGCACCGTTTCGACATTCGGGTAGGAGCCGACCTCGAAAGTTTGTACACGGTTGAAGAACGTGCCATTAGGCTCCGCCTCGTAGGGATTACAATCGGTCAATGTGCCAGCCGCACCCGAGGTATTCCATTGCTTACAATTGGTTACACAGGCATGGCAACCCACGCAAACATTCAGATCAATGACCAAAGCCAGTTGTGTCATTTGCTTTCTCCTTTCCTGCCGGCAAACCATCCCTGCCAGCCCATCTTTCTTTGTTCCATACCCGGCATCGGCTCCATTGCGTCAAATTGCGGAGAAGTCTGCTCCGGTTCACCCGGCTTCGCGGGGTAAATGCGTACGCGCACGTCATACCATGCGGCCTGTCCCGTAATCGGGTCGGAATTGGAAAAACGTTTGCCATCCGAGGTAGCAGGCAACTCTTCCGAGATCAGGTGATTCAACAGGAAGCCCTGCTGTGATTCGTTGGCATCTTTGGTCAGATTCCACGCACCGGACGACTTGCCGATGGCATTCCATGTCCAGACCGTACCCGGTTCGACCGCTTCGGAATAACGGCAAATACAACGTACCTTGCCCCATTGCGATTCCACCCACATCCAACCGCCATCGGCGATACCCGCCTCTTCCGCCGTACGTGTATTCACGTACAGATGGTTATAGGTGTGTATCTGACGCAGCCAGGCGTTTTGCGAATCCCACGAGTGATACATCGCCATCGGACGCTGGGTCAGCGCATTCAGCGGATAGTGTTTCAGATCGCTCTGATCATCTTCCAGCGGCGCATACCAGAACGGCAGCGGATCGAAATAGGTCTTTACGCGTTCACGCAATGACTCGGGCGGCTGCTTGCCGGGACGCTTGCCTTCCGCCGCAAGACGGAATCCCTGCAATATCTCGGAGTAAATATGTATCACAATAGGATCGTGATCGCGGCGCAAACCGGCCTGCTGGGCCCAATCCATGTAGTCCTTGTTCCAGTTGCGCATGTACTGACTGGACGGTGGCAGATGGTACTGGAAAAAACAACCGTTCTTCTCGTACATTTCCCACTGATTCGGGTTCGGCTCACCACGCAACGCTTTTTCGCCATTCTTACCGCGCCAGCCGGTCAGGAAGCCGATGCCCGAACCGGGAGCCGTCTCGAAGTTGACAACAAAATCGGTGTAACCCTTGAACTTACGCGTACCTTCGGGCGTGGTAAATGCGGGCAGTTTGAGGCGTCCTGCCAGTTCAACAACCACTTCCTGGAACGGTTTGCACTCACCTTTAGGCGGAACCACCGGAATACGTACCGCATCGACCGGGCCGTCGAATTCGGAAATCGGCCTATCCAGCATCGACATGCAGTCGTGACGTTCCAGATAGGTAGTGTCCGGCAGAATCAAGTCGGCAAATGCCGTGGTCTCGGACTGAAACGCATCGCAAACCACGATGAACGGTATCTTGTAGCCGCCGTCTTCATTCTTGTCGACCAGCATATTGCGGACTTCCGAGGTATTCATGCTCGAATTCCACGCCATGTTCGCCATAAACAACATCAACGTGTCGATAGGATAGGGATCGCCGCGCCAGGCATTGGTGATGACGTTATGCATCAAGCCATGTGCGGAAAGCGGATGTTCCCAGGAGAATGCCTTGTCGATACGCACCGGCTGACCTTCCGCATCCACAAACAAATCATCAGGACTTTCCGGCCAGCCCAAGGGCGCACCGTTCAACGGCGTGTTCGGCTGTACCGCTTCCGGGCCTTTCGGAGGTCGCGCATTCGGCGGAATGGCACGCGGGTACGGCGCCTTGTGGCGGAAGCCACCGGGACGATCTATCGTACCCAGCAATGACATCAGGATAGCCAGCGAACGTATGGTCTGAAAACCGTTGGAGTGAGCAGCCAGTCCGCGCATCGCATGGAACGCAACCGGATTGCCGGTGACACTTTCGTGCTCCTCGCCCCACCAGTCTGTCCACGGTATCGGCAATTCGATTTTCTGGTCGCGTGCGGTGATACCCATTTCGTGAGCAATACGCTTGATGGTTGCGGCATCTATGCCGGTAATCTCAGCCGCCCATTCCGGCGTACATTCGGCTACACGTTCCTTGAGCAACTGGAATGCCGGTTTTACCGGTGTGCCGTCCGGCATCACATAACTTCCGAACAACACCGGATCGGCGCCCTTGGCGTGATCATTCACCGGTTTGTCGGTCAGACGATCCCACCAGTAGAAATTATGCGGGCGCAAAGGATTGACGATGTCGCCTTCGGGATTGCGCAACATCATGCCGAATTCGGCGCTGGATTCATCCTGATTAACCAGTTGGCCTGAGTTGGTGTAACGCGCCAGAAATTCGCGATCATACAGACCCAGCGCGATGATTTCGCGGATGATGGCCAGAATCAGTGCGCCATCGGTACCCGGTTTGATCGGAATCCATTCATCGGCAATGGCGGCATAACCGCTACGCACCGGGTTGATGGCGACGAAACGTCCGCCGTTGCGTTTGAAATCGCCAATGGCGCTCTTCAGCGGATTGGAGTGATGGTCTTCCGCCGTGCCTATCATGTAGAACACTTTGGCGCGTTCCAGATCGGGGCCTCCGAATTCCCAGAACGAACCGCCGATGGTGTAGATCATGCCCGCCGCCATGTTGACCGAGCAGAAGCCACCGTGCGCCGCATAATTAGGCGTGCCGAACTGACGGGCGAACAGGCCGGTCAATGCCTGCATCTGGTCGCGTCCGGTAAACAGCGCGAATTTTTTCGGATCGGTCGCACGCAGATGGGATAAACGCTTCTCCAGAATATCGAAGGTTTCATCCCAACTGATTTCCTCGAATTCACTGGCACCGCGTTCACTGCCGGGTTTACGGCGCAACGGTTTGGTCAACCGCGCCGGAGAATATTGCTTCATAATGCCTGAACCGCCCTTGGCGCAAATCACGCCTTTGTTCAGCGGATGGTCGGGGTTTCCTTCGATGTATCGCACTTCACCGTTACGCAGATGCACTTTGATGCCACAACGGCAAGCGCACATGTAGCAAGTGGTGGTACGTGTTTCGGTGGATGCATCGGGCAACGGGGAAGAAATCGGATCGTGTATGGGCAAGGACATATCGGTTCTATTGTTGTCTGGGTTGTTGTTCGGGTTTATGTCGCATCAGCGACTGGAAAACATACAATGATGCAGGACAAGCTTTGCTACTCTTGCTATTAGGCGCAATTGTTATATAGAGTGTCTATACCCACATCGGGTAAGACTTCGTATAACCCTGATGGGTGAGAAATTTTATTTTTACATTTAGCTTGTTGATATTTTTGAGAATTCAACTTAACCTGTATCAGTTTTTCTGGATGTCCTGATAAAAATCAATGCAAGAAAAGACAATTCCCATCATCAATAAAGCTCCCGAAACGTACTTCTGGGTGCGCAATCCTGAGTTCACTCCTCCCGGAAAAGATGGTGGCATCTCGGCATGCCTGACTCATGAGTTTTGTGAGCCGCGCGCCGGTGAACTCCGCTCATTGCTGAAGACATTTCTGGAAAGTATTGTCGGTACGGTAAATGCGACGGCCGGCGTGGTACGTCTGCTTTCCCCTGACGGCAACACGCTGCAAATCATCAGTTCAGCCGGACTCTCGGATGAGTTACAGGAAGAGGCAGAAAACTTTGTTGAGCTCGATTGCGAGGTAACCGACAACGCCACGCTGGGACATGTTGTACATGCCACGGATATTAGTTCATGTACATCGCGACAGAACTGTCCTCATGCCAGCTGCCGCTTCCAGTCGCTAGTTGCCGCACCCCTGGAAACACAGGGCTCTCCTACCACCACCCTCGGTATTTTGACGATTTTTTTCGATGTGCCACGCTCCGCGGCGAGCCACGCCATGAATACCATCGCCGCTTTTGCCGAAGTCATGAGCGCCACCATCGAACATACCCGCTTCAACCGTGAGACTCGACGCATGGAATTACTGGCAGAACGGCAAGTCATTGCAAATGACATTCACGACTCACTCGCACAAACCCTGACGTACGCACGCATGCGCGTCAGTCTGCTGAATGAAGCGATACGCTCTGAAAATACCTCCCTGGCATCAAAGTATGCAATTGATCTGGATGAAGCACTGGAAATCGGACAAAAAAGCGTGCGTGAGTTGATAGCCGATTTTCGTTGTGACATAAATCATGGCGGATTGTCTGCGGCTTTAAATGATGTGGTGACTGAATTCCGGAAACGTAATAACATCATACTGGAATATCGGAATCGCCTAGTTGACCTTGAGCTGCCGCTCGAACATGAAATTCAGGTATATCACATCGTCAGAGAAGCGCTTACCAATATAGCCCGCCACTCTGTAGCTAGTCATGCACGCCTGCATGTTGATGAAAGTTTTGGTTATTTCGTATTTACAATTGAAGACAACGGTAGCGGCGCATGTACTTTCAATCAGGTCGAAGGACATTACGGCATGATGATCATGCGCGAACGTGCGCACCGTATTGGCGGAGAAATTCGTATTGAGAGCGCGGCAGGACTGGGCACCCAAGTGCAATTATTTTTCCCCGAACCATCTCAGGACTGGAGAACAGCAAATGAATGACAAGTTAAAATTGGTGCTAGTTGATGACCAATGTCTGTGCCGCAGAGGATTGAGTGAGCTGCTTGCCAACTGTTACGATTTCGCTGTACTGGGCGCAACTGACAAGATGGATGAGCTGCGCAAACTGCTGGAACAAAAACCCGACCTTCTGATTCTGGATTTACGCATGAAGCCTATGGACGGCATCAGCCTGCTGGAAAAGTTGCGTGAAGAAGGTTATACGACCCCCGCCGTTATGCTAACCATGAGCGACTCGGAAGTCGACCTCGGCAATGCGATTCATGCCGGCGTGCGCGGCTATCTGCTCAAGGACATGGCACCAGACGATGTGGTGGACGCCATCCGTCGCGTCGCGGCGGGTGAACTGGTCGTCGCTCCCGCGATGACCGTCAAGATGATTGAAATGCTGCGAGGAGATCAGCCCGAACAGGAACCAAGAAACTCACTGAAATTGCTAACGGGACGTGAGCGCGAAATACTGCAATTGCTATCACGCGGCGAAAGCAATAAATCCATCGCGCTGACTTTGCACATCAGTTACGACACTGTAAAACAGCATGTACGCCATATCCTGAATAAACTCAATCTGTCTTCGCGCGTCAAGGCAGCCGTACTGTTTACCAAGGAACAGGAAGCGACCAACAGCAATTCATCGTCCGGGGATTAAAGGAACCCCCAATAGCTAAACCTTAGCTTTATTTCGACTTCAAGCCTGAGTAACCTTCGAACCTGCTTTCTGTTTTAAAACTATATTGCCTTCCCAGCGACACGATGAGCAACAATAACGCTTGATCGGAACAAACAAGGAAACCAACTTATCAACCATTCGTCTCGAAACCCGATCCAAATGCTGACTTCCGCAGCTCGGACATAGTTTTTCAGTCGCTTTAATGGGTAAAAATGAATTTGCTTTTTTAACGTGATTCATTGCCATAATTAACTCGTAATATATCAATTCCTTTTCAGAAAAATTCGCGTGATGCCTCCAAAGCGAATATCCATATGACCACAAAGGTATACCTATCACACTTTACATCCCAGACTCCATGATTGATATGGTCTAAAATGACCATATAGCCCCCACGCAGATCGTGATTTAATGTCGGCCATGCTCACACATCGAATATTATTAATCGACGACCATGCCATGTTCCGCTCAGGACTTAACATGGTGCTTTCCACTGCCATATCTGATGTACAAATTTTCGAGGCAGGCTCACTTAATGAGGCTATCGCCAACACACCCGACAACATGGACATTATATTGCTGGACATACAGCTAAATGGACTGAACGGACTGGAAGGACTGCCATTGATCAAACGGAAATGGCCTCAAGTACCAATACTGATGCTGTCATCACATGACGAAGCCGAAACAATTACGCAGGCTCTGGCACGGGGCGCATCGGGTTTTGTATCCAAGTCCGAAACTGCTGAAAAAATCATTGAAGCCATCAATCAGCTTTTACTCGGCCAACTACCCGCCCCTCCGGTCAGCCTTATTGCCCAACGCAGCCTGACCCCCCGGCAATTTGAAGTACTCGAACTACTGCATCAGGGCTTGTCGAATAAATTAATTGCACGCAAATTGGGGCTATCCAACAACACCGTACGCAGACACGTTCAGGATATTCTGGAATTTTTCGGAGTTGCCAATCGCACCGAAGCCGTATTCACGGCACTCAGTCAGGGACTGATACGTTAAACCCGGAAATCTCTTAAACTGCCCTCTTCCTGTTAATCATTGAACGCTTGACGCCCCCATGCCATTTTTCCTGTCCCGTTCAAATCAACCAGTCTGGTTACGCAGAAGAAGCAGCAGGAACACGTTTTTTATCCTGCTCATCGTCGCAGCAACGCTAGGCTGGATCATCAATGACGAATATTGGCAAACACAGGAATCCGAATACCGTATGCTCGAAGCCCATGCTCGTAATAGCGAGGTCGAGATTAACAATGCGCTAAACAGAATCGAACGCTTGCTATCCCGGATTGCCGATGCAGAACTCAAAATTCGGTCAGATCAAAATCCAAAACTTGCTTCAGACCTCAGCTATTACAAAGGGGAATTCCCGGAAGTAGGCACTCTACTGGTAGCGGATGCAAACGGCCGCATCCAGAACGCAACAACAAGTACGCTTATCGGACACAATATTTCCAAACAAGCTTACTTTGCCACTCATCAACACCAGAATGGTGCCGCCCGAATTTTCATGTCGCGACCCGACAACAGCCTGCTCAATACTACGTCCGTACTATTCTCAATCCCGATTATCGACAGTCAGCACCGGTTTCACGGCATCGTCGCTATTTCCATCGGTTTCGACTTCTTCCCGAAGTTATTGCAAGCGACCAATCCCGATGACAGCTCCGACATCTTTGCCATATTTAACCGGGAGGGCGATTTGCTGTACCGCAACGAGGAGTCCGAAAAATTCTTCGGCAACAACATTGCCGCAGTCAGCGAAATATTCAAAAAACATACGCAGGGAGCCATAACGGAAACGCGACACACCGGCCCATCAGCATATAGCGACAAAATACACCTTTTTATCGCCCGCAAAGTTGGCAACACAGGACTCAGCCTGATTCTTTCCCGACAACGGGATGATGTTCTCGCCCGATGGAAACGTAATGTCATCATTTATATCCTGATTTTCTTTTTTGCCGCCACCGTGATTATCTCCGAATCATTCATCAGTTCACGACGCAAACGTCAGGTTCTGGTTGCAGATCAATTAATCGAGAGCGCGAGTATCATGGTAGTCGGTATGGATACAGAAGGATGCGTCACTCTTTTTAACGAAGCCGCTGAGCACATTAGCGGCTATCGTCGCGATGAAGTATTGGGCAAAAGCTGGTTGGCACTGACGATGTTATCCGTAATTTCCCCGGAGGCAAAAAACGCGTTCCAGAAATTTCTGCTTGGCGACGAACTGCCGCCCAACTGTGACCATTCCATCCTTACCCGCAGCGGGCAAGAACGCATCATTTCATGGCAAAGCAGTGTAGCCAATGAACCCCGCACGGCCATTTATTTTGGCGTAGACATTACCGAGCGCAAACGTATGGAAGCTGAGCTTCTCAATGCAAAGCGCCTTGCAGACGAAGCAAATCACTCCAAGGTTCGTTTCCTCGCGGCAGCCAGTCACGATTTACGTCAACCTATTCACGCCCAGAGTCTGTTTCTGGATGTGCTGTCACATACCGAGTTAAATCCACATCAACAGACCTTACTTACCAATGTCAGTGCTGCCAATACCGCTTGCGCCGAAATGCTCAACACCCTGCTCGATTTTTCACGTATTGAGGCGGGTGTCATCAAGCCTCAGGTACAGGCTTTCAGCCTGCAACCGCTGTTGAACAAGATCGAACGCGAGTTTGCGGGACAGGCTGATGGCAAAGGGATCGCATACCGCTCGCGAGAAACCGCTATCGCGGTGCAATCCGATCCGGCACTGATCGAATTGATACTCCGCAATCTAGTCTCCAATGCCATCCGCTATACCGAACGCGGCGGACTACTGGTAACCTGCCGCAAACGTGGAGAACTGGCACTACTGGAAGTACGCGATACAGGAATTGGCATCAATATCGACCAGCAGCAAAATGTCTTTCGTGAGTTTCATCAATTGGGCAATCCCGAACGAGCCCGCCACAAGGGATTAGGTCTGGGACTTTCCATCACTCAGGGATTGGCTCGTACCCTCGGACATAAACTGACACTCACCTCCACCCCGAACAAGGGGAGCATATTCAGCCTTACCCTGCCTATAGCCACTATTCCGCCAAACAAAACACAAACCATTGCCGAAAACAATCCTGCTCGAATACTCAATGCACGCATACTAGTCATCGAAGACGATACGGCCGTACTCTCTGGCATGCTCTATGTACTGGATGCATGGGGGTGCGAATGCATCGGTGCCGAATCGACAGAAGAGGCAATCATGCTGGCACAAGAACAGACTCCCGATCTGATCATCAGCGATTATCGCCTGCACGAGCAGCACACCGGACTGGAAGCGATCATGTCCTTACGTGAGGCGCTGGGAATAGAACTGCCCGCACTGCTAATTACCGGCGACACGGCACCAGACAGACTGCGTGAAGCGCTGGCGGGCGGCATACCGCTACTACACAAACCCGTCAACCCACAACTATTATTTAACGCCATCATTGCCTCCCTTCCTTCGTCTCGCCTGTTAAAGCAACTTACCGCATGCGAGCATCAACCCGCTCAAACAAGCCGGAACACCCATTAGTGTTATACACCTCCCCCAACATGGCTATAGACATAGACCACCCCCATTGCGCCTAATAACGACCTCGTAGCGTCAGCGTTCCAATCAAAAAATAACCTTTTCCCGAAAAAGGACTACCGGCAACCGACGTTCAATAGCAATAAAATCGAGAAGCTGGGATCGTCAGTTTGACATCCCCACCATGCTTCAAAAATGTTTATCAACCAAATCAGGAAGGGAAAAACATGGCACACGTCGTAATCATGGGAGCAGGTGTGGGAGGAATGCCCGCTGCCTACGAAATGCGGGAAAAGCTTGAAAAAAAGCACAAGGTGACGGTCATCTCGAACAGCGAGAATTTTCATTTTGTCCCATCCAACCCCTGGGTTGGCGTCAAATGGCGGGAACGCAAGCAGATTGAATTTCCAATACGCAGCTACCTTGAACGCAAGGGCATCTCTTTCATTTCAACCGGCGTTAAACGTGTTCACCCTGAAAACAATCAGCTTGAGCTCGAAGACGGCAAAATGGTTGATTACGATTATCTGGTCAT
The DNA here is from genome assembly GCA_038206935.1 of Burkholderiales bacterium. Taxonomy (GTDB): domain Bacteria; phylum Pseudomonadota; class Gammaproteobacteria; order Burkholderiales; family Gallionellaceae; genus Gallionella. The sequence goes on along the minus strand of JBBRAJ010000010.1, from coordinate 50,465 downwards.
TGCCACCGGCCCCAAGCTGGCTTTTGACGAAGTTGAAGGTCTGGGCCCGCACGGCGGTCACACCTATTCAGTCTGCCATGTCGATCATGCGATGAAATCTCACGATGAGTGGGATCACTTCTGCAAGAACCCCGGCCCGATTGTCGTCGGTGCGGTGCAGGGCGCATCCTGTTTCGGTCCGGCTTACGAATATGCATTCATCATGGAAACCGACTTGCGCAAGCGCAAGATACGCACCAAGGTACCGATGACCTTCGTCACTTCCGAACCCTATATCGGTCATCTGGGTCTGGGCGGCGTAGGCGATTCCAAAGGCATCCTCGAAGCCGGCATGCGCGACAAGCACATCAAGTGGATCTGCAATGCCAAGGTCACCAAGGTCGAAGCCGGCAAGATGTACGTCACTGAACATGACGAAATGGGCATGGAGAAGAAGAAACACGAACTGCCGTTCAACTACAGCATGATGCTGCCCGCCTTCAAGGGCGTGGATGCCGTATTCGGCATCGAAGGACTGGTGCAGGCGCGCGGCTTTATCATCGTGGACAAGCACCAGCGCAACCCGAAATACAAGAACATCTTCGCGGTCGGCGTGTGTGTCGCGATTCCACCGGTTGAAGCCACCCCTATTCCAGTCGGCACACCCAAGACCGGTTACATGATCGAATCCATGGTCACCGCCACCGTACACAACATCCACGCCGACATTACCGGTCAACCCGCCGACACCGAAGCCACCTGGAACGCCGTCTGCCTGGCTGACTTTGGTGATAGCGGCGTCGCCTTCGTCGCGATTCCGCAGATTCCGCCGCGCAACGTGAACTGGTTCTCCGAAGGGAAATGGGTACACCTGGCTAAGATCGCATTCGAGAAATACTTCATCCGCAAAATGAAGAAAGGCACCTCCGAACCGTTCTATGAGGGCAGCATCCTCAAAATGATGGGTATCGAAAAACTGAAATAGTCACCGTTTTTCACGATACACACCAAGCCCCCTTTCCAAGCCGGAACGGGGGCTTGGCATTTTAAAAACCGGTAATCTCCGCCATATCATCGCTTTAACTCAAGGCATAACGAGTTATTCTATGTACCATTATTTTGCAACTCTGTTGACCAATTAGGTGTCGATCAAAAATAACATGAGCATTTAGTAGATTGGGCTGAGCTTGCGAAACCCAACAAATATCGGAAATGTTGGGCTTTCTTCGCCAGCCCAACCTACGAGTATTGTTTATTTGCACAAGTTATTTTTGCTTGATGCCTTAGCGGACGAACTCATGAGGAATGACCATGAACAAGTTGATCCGGCGTGTGTACTTCATCAGTTTTCTATCATTGCTCTGTACTGTTGCGATCACAGCCCTCGCAGCTGAAATCGAGTTTTTTTCGCCATCCGGCGAAGTCAAGAATATCCGGCAGGTGGCGGCACGCTTTACGCAACAGATGGTCGCCTTTGGCAATCCTGTAGACATCACGCCCTTCGATATCGATTGTCCCGCCACAGGAGTAGGCCGCTGGGCCGACCCGCACAACTGGATTTATGATTTTGACCGCGACTTGCCGGCTGGCATCAGTTGCCAATTCAAACTGAAAAAAGGGCTGACAGCGATCAGCGGCCAGACTCTTCAGGCTGGCGAAACATTCCGCTTCAATACCGGCGGGCCATCTGTAATCGAAAGTGAGCCGCGCGAAGGCTCCCGCTATATTGATGAGAAGCAAATATTCATACTGGGACTTGATGCGCCTGCGACAGCCGACTCGATCCGAAAAAACGCGGCCTGTCTGGTCGATGGCATTCCTGAACGCATCCCGGTCAAGTTAATTAGCGGCAAGCAACGCACGGAAATATTAAAGCAGCGCCGCCATTTCCTGACCTCCTACTATCAGGCCATTTTCAAGCGCGGCGCCGATTCAGATCAGCCAATTATTCCCGGGCCGTTTATTCTCGGTATAGATGAGAAAGGTTCGGAGCGCGAGAAGTTTCTGAAGCTGAGAGACAGCGCCAACTCCCCGATTGTGGTGTTGCAATGCCAGCATACCCTGCCCAATGAATCCGATGTTTCCTTATCATGGGGCAAAGGCATAACATCCGTATCGGGCATAGCCACCTCCGCTCCACAATCGCTGACTTTCAAAACTCGCCCGGTATTTACCTCCCGATTTTCCTGTAGCCGCATCAACAAGGATGCAGGCTGCATACCCGTGCTGCCCGCACAACTTGCATTCTCGGCTCCGGTCAAGGTACGCGATGCGGAACAAATCAAACTTGTCGCAGACAACAAATCCTTCAGCCCGGTTATCTCCAAACAGGACAGGAAAAACGAGTTCGTGCAATGGCTAAACTTCCCCGTTCCGCTGCCCGAAAAAACCACATTCAAACTCGTACTACCGCCGCATCTCAAGGATGACGCAGGCCGCACGCCAGCCAATGCTGCCAGCTTTCCACTGACGGTGCAGACAGACGAAAATCCACCCATTGCGAAGTTTGCCGCACACTTTGGCATACTGGAACTGAACGCATCGAAAGACACGCCGCCGTTACTGCCGGTAACATTACGCAATGTTGAACCCAATCTGGCGACCATGCTGAGCATCCCCGCACATGACAAACCCATAGGCGTTCATGTGCTGCATGCCGATGCTGGAATGGATGCCGTTCTCTGGCTGCGCCGACTGGAGCAGATAGACGAGACTTCCTATCACTTTGATCCGGCAACACGGATAACCAACATGGAGGGCGGTTCAGGCCTCAAGTCGATATTCGGTGCCGGTGACGAATACACCTCGTTAGAACTGACTAAACCGCTGGAAAGCAAAGAGTTCGAGGTGGTCGGCATCCCGCTTCAAAAACCCGGTTTTTATATGGTCGAACTGGCAAGTCCCAAGCTGGGTGCCGCGCTGCTGGGCGAAAAGCGTCCCTATTATGTGCATGCTGCGGCGCTGGTCACCAACCTGTCGGTACATTTCAAACAGGGGCGCGAATCTTCGCTGGTCTGGGTGACCCGTCTAGACCGGGGACTGCCGGTTGTGAACGCCAGCGTAGAAGTACGGGATTGCTCCGGAAAAATCTACCAGAGCGGAAAAACAGATGCCGATGGCATACTCAAAATCGAAACATCGCTGCCCGAGACAGATTCACTCCCGCCCTGCCTGAATAAATACGACCGGCAATATTTCGTCAGCGCCCGATCCGGCAATGACTTTTCCTTTGTGTTTTCCGACTGGAACGAGGGCATCGCATTATGGCGCTTCAATGCCTATCAGAATCAATGGAACGGCCCGGACATCGTACATGCGGTGATGGATAGAACCCTGTTGCGTGCGGGTGAAACGGTACACATGAAGCTGATTACGCGCCGCAAAACGCGAGCCGGATTTGCCGGAACCGAAACGCCGTTACCCGACACGATCACAATCGAACATCAGGGTGGTGAAGATCGCTATCAGATTCCGCTAAGCTGGGACGCACAGGGCGTAGCCGTACTCGACTGGAAAATTCCCGAACAGGCGAAACAGGGCAGCTACGCAATTCAGGTTCCATCACAAAAATATGGCGACAGAACGGCGGGCGATTTCCGCGTGGAAAGCTTCCGCATACCGCTAATGAAAGCCCTGGTGCAAGGCCCGTCCGCGCCACTGGTCCATGCATCCAGCGCCGCGATAGGACTGCAAGTCAATTACCTGTCTGGCGGTGGGGCAGCCAACCTGCCGGTAAAACTCCGTGCCCAGTTACAAACCAAAACCGTTACCTTTGCCGATTATGAAGATTACCTGTTTGCCAATGGCAAGCTCAAACCCGGCCCTGAAAATGTCGGCAGCGCATCCTGGTATGCGGGCGAGTATGAATTAATCGAACCGGATGACGATACATCCATAACACAGGACAACAACGCTGGTCAGACCCAACTGCTGTCCACGCAAAGTCTGCAACTCAATGCAGCCGGTTCTGCTCAGGCTATCCTCACCGGCTTACCGGCATCACGCACACCGCAAACGCTGCTCACCGAACTCGAATACCGCGACCCGAACGGTCAAATCCAGACCACAGCCAGCCGCACACCACGCTGGCCTTCAGCTATTCTGGTCGGGATCAAGCCGGAAAGCTGGATGTCCGGTGCCGACAGTCTCAAGTTCCATGTCGCCGTTCTCGATCTACAGGGCAAACCGGTTCAAAACAACAAGGTAAGTGTCACCGCATTGCAAAGAGAAACCTTTTCCCATCGCAGGCGCATGCTGGGCGGCTTCTATTCCTATGAAAACCGGCGCGAACTCACTCTGCTCGGCGAACTGTGTTCCGGCACCACCGACCATAGCGGCCTGTTGATCTGCGAAGTCAAGTCGCCCGCTACCGGCAACATTATCTTGCAGGCAACGGCGCAGGATGCCGATGGCAACGAGAGTGCCGCCAACACGGAGGTATGGGTGAGCGGCGATAAGGACAACTGGTTCGATGCCAGCGACAATGACCGGATCGACCTGTTACCCGAGAGGAAACACTATGAACCCGGTGAGACAGCGCGCTTCCAGATACGCATGCCGTTCAGCTCGGCAACCGCGCTGATCACCGTCGAACGGGAAGGCATAATCGACAGCTTTGTTACACCGGTCACCCGCGACAATCCGGTGATCGAGGTGCCGATCAAAAATAATTACGCGCCCAATGTGTTTGTATCCGCGCTGCTGGTACGGGGGCGGGTAAATGACGTTCAGCCGACGGCGATGGTTGATCTGGGTAAACCGGCCTTCAAAATGGGACTGGCCGAGATACGCGTGGGCTGGGTGGCACATGAACTCAAGGTAAAGGTGGAAACTGACAAGCCGGTCTACAAGGTGCGCGAGCAGGCCAAGGTATCTATCACTGTGCGGCGCGCCGATGGATCGCTGCCGCCGCCCGGTGCCGAGATTGCGCTTGCCGCAGTAGACGAAGGCCTGCTCGAACTGAGGCCTAACGACTCCTGGTCATTGCTGGAAGCCATGATGACGCGGCGCGGCATCGAAGTAGCCACCTCAACCGCCCAGATGCAGGTAATCGGCAAGCGTCACTTCGGACGCAAGGCCATGCCCGCCGGGGGCGGAGGCGGCAGAAAATCTGTCCGTGAACTGTTTGATACGCTGTTGTTCTGGCAGGCCCGAGTCAAACTCGACTCGAACGGGCATACCGACGTGGTGATTCCACTCAATGATGCGCTGACCTCCTTCCGCATTGTGGCCGTGGCGAGTGGCGGGATGGCGCTGTTTGGCACAGGCTCCGCATCGGTGCAATCGACTCAGGAACTCATGCTGCTATCGGGACTACCGCAGGTAGTGCGCGAACAGGATCGCTTTCATGCCGGATTTACGATACGCAATGCCAGCGACAAAGCCGTGGCGACGACCATTAAAGCCAGCCTGAACGATGGATCGGGCAAACCCGTCTATCTTGATCCGCTCGATGTCAGTCTGGCGGCGGGCGAGGCCAGGGAAATCGGCTGGGATATAACTGTCCCCTTCGGCAGTACAGGGTTGGCGTGGGATGTCATCGCAAGGGCGCATGGAGCCAATGAAGACGGTGACCACATCAAGCCGGTTCAAAAAGTCATACCGTCCATCCCGGTCTCCACCTATCAGGCGACCATCCTGCAATTGAACAAGGGAAAGTCGATCGCGATTAAACGTCCCGAAGCCGCGCTGCCCGGCAGAGGCGGCGTTAAAGTGGGTTTTCTCAAATCCCTGAGCGGTGACCTTTCCGGCATACAGGAATTCATGTCGCGTTACCCCTATAGCTGCTTCGAGCAGAAGGCATCAAAAGCCATCGCGTTACAGGATGAAAAAAGCTGGAACAGTCTGATGAACACCCTGCCGTCGTCGCTGGATCAGGATGGTCTGGTGAAGTACTTCTCTTTCATGACCGAGGGCGACGACACCTTGACCGCCTATTTGTTGGCTATCGCCGATGAGGCTGGCTACAAGCTTCCAGAGGAAGCCGCAACGCGGATGAAGGATGGATTGACCCGCTTCGTGGAAGGTCACTTGATCCGTTATTCGGCACTGCCCACCGCCGATCTAAGCATACGTAAACTAGCCGCGATAGCTGCCCTGTCGCGTTATGGCGATGTTCGCCCCGGCTGGCTGGACAGCATCGCCATCGAGCCGAATCTGTGGCCCACTTCCGCGCTGCTCGACTGGGCATTTATCCTGAAACGCACGCCGAAACTGGATAAAACACGGACAAGAGAAGCACAACAAATCCTGCGCAGCCGCCTCAACTTTCGGGGTAGCCGTATGGGATTCTCTACGGAGCGTAGCGATGCGCTGTGGTGGCTGATGATAAACGGCGATGTCAATGCCAACCGGATGCTGCTGACTATTCTGGATACAGAAAACTGGGGAGCCGATATTCCCCGTCTGGTGCACGGCATGCTGGATAGGCAACAAAACGGGCACTGGAACACCACGGTAGCCAATGCCTGGGGCGTACTTGCGCTGAAAAAATACGCAGAGAAGTACGAATCTACACCCGTTACCGGCAGTTCTGCGGTGGTTCTGGGCAGACAGCGCTACATCACGGATTGGGCCAAGACCGCAACCGGCTCGCAAGTCATGCTGGACTGGCCCGGTAACATCGCCTCATTAAGCATGATACATAATGGCAAAGGGAGTCCCTGGGTTACGATACAGAGTATGGCAGCCCTGCCGCTACAGCAGCCGCTGTTCACCGGCTTTCACATCACGCGCCAGCTATTGCCCGTCAGCCAGCAACAAAACGGGAAGTGGCACAAGGGTGATGTGCTGCGCATACATCTGGACATCGAGTCTCAATCCGACATGACCTGGGTGGTATTGAATGATCCGATTCCTGCCGGCGCGACGATACTCGGCAGCGGATTAGGTGGTGATACGCAACTGCTTACACAGGACGAGAAAAAACAAGGCTGGGTGATGCCCGCCTTTGAGGAACGAACCGCAGACAGTTTTCACGCCTATTACCGCTATGTCCCCAAAGGACGGATGTCGGTGGAATATACCTTGCGGCTGAACACCGACGGCGATTTCGTACTGCCGCCCACCCGCGTCGAAGCCATGTACGCACCGGAGATATTTGGCGCATTGCCCAATGCGCATTTAGTCGTGTTGCCATGATAGTTAACAATCCATTAACTCCGTCATTGATGAAAAAACTCGCCATTCCACTAAGCAACCAAAATACAGTTGCCAAGTGGCTGGTTATCCCGCGAAAGCGGGAATCCAGCAAAAATAACAATTCGCGAAGCGTACAGAATTATTATATTGTCCCGTTGCACGGGAATTTTTTAATAAACTGGATTCCCGCTTTCGCGGGAATGACGACCTTTAGAGATCATAAGCAATTCTGGAGAGTGTTTATTCAATACTGTATAAATAACTCTTTCCGTTTCGGTCTTGCCATCGCTCTTTTGCTGCTGGCCTCACTCCCCGCCCAGGCAGTTGAACGCACTATTCCCACCTTTGCTGAAGTCAAGGCGGCGTATGTTCCTTCCGAAGCCTGGCTACTGGATCGGAATGGCGAGGTGCTCGCCGAGAAGCGCATTGATTTCAGCGGCAGGCGTCTCTCATGGCTGGGGCTTGCCGAACTTTCACCGGCAACCCAGCAAATCCTGATTGCCTCGGAAGATCAAAATTTCTATGAGCACGCTGGCATAGACTGGCAGGCCGTAATCGCCTCGGCATGGATGAATCTCTTGAATTTAGGCGAAAACAAACATCCACGCGGTGCCTCCACGCTGACCATGCAACTGGCAGGATTGATCAATCCGGCGCTAAAAATCAAAGGAACAAGACGCACTTTCACTCAGAAATGGAATCAGGCCATCGCCGCAACTGAAATTGAAAAGGTCTGGAGCAAACCGCAAATACTGGAGGCCTATCTGAATCTGGCCCCGTTTCGCGGTGAAATTATTGGTATACACGGCATCTCTCAGGCACTGTTTAACAAGGAACCCTCGGCGCTGAATCACCCGGAATCGCTGTTATTGATCGCCTTGCTTAGGGGTACGATGTCTACGCCGCAAGTCGTCGCCAAGCGCGCATGCAGCATTCCCGGTGCCTTGCAGCATGGCACGAGCTGCGATGAATTACTCAAACTGGCAATCAGCCGACTTTCCTCATCCAGATACACCATCAATCAAATCAATATCGCCCCGCATATCGCACAGCAACTGTTAAGCAAACCCGGAACCCGTGTCGTCACCACACTGGATGCGAAGCTGCAACGCATTGCCTTGCGGTCACTACGCGAGCATTTGTCGGCATTGCAGGATCAGGCGGTGGAAGACGGCGCTATCATCGTTATCGACAATGCCAGTGGCGAAGTACTGGCCTATGTCGGCAGCAATCTGGACACATCCGATGCCGTTTATGTTGATGGTGTCCGGGCATTGCGGCAGGCGGGCTCCACGCTCAAACCCTTGCTCTACGGCATGGCAATCGAAGACCGGCTACTTACCGCCGCGTCGGTACTCGATGATTCCCCGATACAACTAACCACGCCAAGCGGACTTTACATCCCGCAAAACTATGACCGCGACTTCAAGGGTCTGGTCACGGTACGCACCGCGCTGGCCGCTTCGCTCAATGTCCCTGCCGTGCGCACACTGGGACTGACAGGCATAGATCGTTTTGTACAAAAACTGCGATTATCCGGGCTGGACAGCGTGAATCGCGATGGCGAATTTTACGGATACAGTCTGGCGCTGGGTGGCACCGAAGTGCGTTTGATTCAACTCACCAATGCCTATCGGGCACTGGCCAACGGCGGAATGTGGAGCGCATTCAAGTTCACGAAAACCGGAGGCACCAACGAGTCGCACCGTATGCTTTCCGCGCAGGCGGCTTACATCATTTCCGACATCCTCTCCGACAGCGGTGCAAGAGCCATCACCTTCGGACTCGACAATCCATTAGTCACCCGCACTTGGACAGCCGTCAAGACCGGAACCAGCAAAGACATGCGCGACAACTGGTGCATCGGCTATTCCGGGCGCTATAGCGTCGGTGTCTGGGTGGGAAATTTCAACGGCGAGCCGATGCGCGATGTCTCCGGCATCAGCGGGGCCGCGCCGGTCTGGCGGGACATCATGGATTACCTGCATAGCAACCAGCCGCAAATGAAACGCCACATCCCGCCAGACCTGATCGAGCAGACAGTCCATTTCGTACCTGAAATCGAGGCGGCAAGAACGGAATGGTTTATCAGCGGCACAGAAACGTCAGAAATCCGCCTCGCAACTAACGAAGATAGAAACTTATTACCCAAAATACATTATCCCCACGAAGGCATGATCGTCGCCCTAGACCCCGATATACCCCCCTCCCGACAACGCCTGCAATTCAATGCCCACGTTGCAGAAAATAGCCTCTGGTTTCTGGATGACGTAGCCGCAGGAAATGGCTCGTCAGTCTGGTGGACACCCACCTCGGGCCATCATCAATTACGCCTGACCGACCCGGATGGCAACGAACTGGATCGGATTAATTTTGAGGTGCGTGGAGAGTAGCCCGCGTAAGGCGCAATAACCAACGGGCTTTGCGTCGTATGTCATTGGGATTTGGTGCAATGCGCTACGCTTATTGCACCCTATGCCCTCTACCGGACAGTGACAAAAACCATAGTCAGCATAGTGGCCCGGAAAATCACAGGCAAGTATCCCTTGCCACTTAAGCATCTCTTAATCTCTTTCTGTTAACGTCTCCCCGGATCGTTGCCAGTAATGCGCACAACGAGTCTGACTCATTCGAGCCTGTTCGATTTCACCTATTCAAAGGAAAGATTATGAAATGCCCTGTCTGCCCCAATACTGATTTACTTATGACCGAACGCTCGGGCATAGAGATTGATTACTGCCCGCACTGCCGAGGAGTCTGGCTCGACCGTGGCGAACTGGACAAGATAATTGAGCGGAGTCTCAACGAATTGCCCCAGACCGGACATCAGGCATCCCGCCCTGCACCTCAAGCCTATAGAAACAACTCCGACCACCATGACAAACATCACAGTAGTCATAATGATTACCGTAATAAAAAATCGTTCTGGAATGAATTATTTGACTAAGCTACCTCGCTTACGACTTTCGCACTATCATGCCCCTCCAACGGCGATCAGGTACAGCTCAAAATGAACTCACATACTTTTCTAATCATGGCGATTCCAGCGCTGGTTGCGCTTGGCGGCGGCATTCTCGCCGCAGTCTGGCGCCCCAGTCATCAAATGCGCAGCCTTATCCAGCATTTTGCGGCCGGCGTAGTACTAGCGGCACTAGCCGTGGAGCTGTTGCCCGAGATTGGTCGCGAACAGGCACCCGGTCTGGTGCTGGTGGGTTCTTTCGCGCTGGGCAGTCTGTTCATGTATGGACTGAAGCTGTGGACGATGCGTCTGGAACATCAGGCATCATTGAAAGGCGCAGTGACCGGACTGGGCAGCGGTTTGCTGTTAGCGACATTCATAGACGTGGCCACCGATGGCTTCATCATCGGTGCAGGCTTCGCGGCGGGCGGCGAAACCGGCATGATCCTGGCGCTGGGATTGTCGGTTGAACTGTTGTTCCTCGGCCTGGCACTGGCATCCGAAGCCACTGCGGGCTGGCGCATCATCGCCATTTCCGGCGCACTCGGCGGGACTGTCCTGACCTTTGCCCTGATCGGAAATTCACTATTGGCGGGAGCTACACATGCGGTGATCGGTGGCGCACTGGCATTCAGTGCGGCAGCACTGCTCTATCTGGTCACAGAAGAATTGCTGATGGAAGCGCACGAGGTCGAAGAAAAACCGATTTCCACGCTGGTACTCTTTGGCGGGTTCCTGGCCTTCTGGAGCATTCAGCTATTGGGGCAATAATTGCTGTGAATCTGTAGGGGTAGATTAAATTGATTTCCAGTACATGGAAGATATTGCAAAAATCAATGGAGGTTAAACAACGGCAAAAGGTCAGACCAGATCACGGCATTCATGTAAAATCCAAGGCTCTTTTTCATTAACTTATTGAAAGATATCATGAGCCAAAAAATTCTATTTGCTGGTCTGTGCTTTGCCTTAAGCTTACTCGTTTCGGGTTGCTCCGACACCCAAAGCAGCAAGCCCAACGCCCATATCATCAAAGTGGCCGTCTCTCCCGCTTCCCCGCCTATGCTCTTTGAAGACAACGGCAAGATTACCGGCGTCGATATGGAAATATTTGAAGGCTATTGCAAATCCAGAGGCTGCACACTGCAAGTGACTCCGTATGATTGGCAGGGCATGCTGGGCGCGGTTTCCAGCGGACAGGCGGATGTGGCTTTTTCGGGCATCTCGATTACCGACAAGCGCAAGCAGGCGATGGATTTTTCACAACCTTACTTTGATAATTCCTGGCATCTGGTCAGCCTGAAAAGCCGCGCTATCAAAATCGACAGTCTGGATCAGTTAAAGCAGTATTCAATCGGCTACCCGCGTGGCATGGCGTATAACGACCTGATTAAAAATGACCTCGAACCCAAAGGCTATTACTCACTAAGCAAGGTGAAGCTCTACCCGACCTATAGCGAAGTCACCGCAGATTTGCAGAACGGCAACCTCGATCTGGCCTTTATTGAAGAACCCGTACTGGCCGACTTTATATACAAGAAGAAACTGCCTATTGAGAGCCGTTATGCCTTTACCGGGCTGGACAAGCTTGGCTTCGCCTTCGCCAAAGGCTCACCACTACGAGATGATTTCGACAAATATCTGGTTGAACTCGGCCCTGAGAAAATCAAATCCATAGTTGATAAGTGGATGAAGTAGTCGTCGTATGAATTTTTTCGACATCATTGCGCTGCTCTCGCAAGGTGTAGGCTATACCGTCATGGTTACAGTGGCCTGCTGCGCCACCGGCCTGCTGGTTGGTCTGATGGCGACCGGCCTGCGCCGGCTGGAAATGCCCGGCGCGATACCGCTGCTAGATGGTTACACCTACATCTTTCGCGGTGTCCCGGTACTGGTATTGCTCTTTCTGGTCTATTTCGGTCTGCCCGGCATCGGCATCAAAGTCTTTCCGTTGGTAGCGATGATGTTGAGTCTGGGACTGATCTCGGGTGCCTATCTTGCTGAAGTTTTCAGAGGCGCACTGGCATCGGTCGATCCGGCTGAGATTGTTGCGGCACAGGCTATGGGCATGACCCGGCTGCAAATCCTGATTCACATCGAATTACCGCAGATGCTGCGTTTTGCGGTACCGGGCATGGTCAATGAATTCACGACCGTGCTCAAGTATTCGCCGTTTGCCTATACCGTGGGCATTCCTGAAATTACCAAGCAGGCGATGTCGCTAGCCTCGACAACCTTACGCGGTGTCGAAGTCTATCTGGCTGTTGGCGTATTGTATTTTTTGATCTATCGCACCTTGCTGATCGGTGTGCAGTGGCTGGCACGGCGCTTTCAAGTGCCGGGTATTGGCATAAGTTTATGAAGGAAGCCACATGGCGTTAATCGAGATACGTAACTTGGTGAAGAAGTTTGATGATCAACTTGTGCTCAATGGCATCAACATGGATGTGATCGAGGGCGAAGTCAAGGTCGTCATGGGTTCATCAGGTTGTGGCAAGTCGACCCTGTTGCGCTGTATAAACAGGCTGGTAGAGCCCACTTCGGGCACGATAACGATACGCGGTCAGGATATAACCCGTGTCGATGTGCGCGCCTTGCGGCAAAGTATCGGCTTCGTCTTCCAGCAATTTGCGTTATATCGGCACCTTAACGTAATGGATAACGTCACACTGGGGCTGCGTAAACTGCGCGGCATGAACAAAAGCGAGGCACAGGAAAAAGCCTTGCACGAACTAGCCCGGCTGGATATGGCAGATCATCGCGACAAATATCCGTCGCAGCTTTCGGGCGGACAGAAGCAGCGTGTCGCCCTGGCTCGTGCGCTGGCAATGGATCCTACTGTCGTGGTTCTGGATGAGCCGACTTCGGCGCTTGATCCGGTGATGTCGCGCGAAGTGGCACAGATGATAGACCGGCTGCATCGTGAAAACGTAACCATGCTGTGCGTGACTCATGATTTATTGCTGGCCGAAGGCATCGCGGATCGGGTCACTTTCCTCGATCAAGGTGTAATTCGCGCTGAAGATACCATCGCAAATCTGTCGAATCATCACCCCGACGAGTTAGTGCGCGGCTTCTTTGGCAGTGAAAAAATCCCCTTTAGTAAGGAAGCCGCGCGATGAGCGGATGGGGTGCTTTTTTTGCTGACCTATATGACCAGATGCCGCTTATTCTGGCGGGCCTAGGCCAATCCCTGCAACTGACCGTTATTATTAGCCTGACCGGATTACTGTTAGGGATCGTTGTTTTCTATTTCAGTCAGAGTCATATTGCCTGGCTCAGGCGTCTGATACAGGCTTACATCTCCTTTTTCATCGGTATGCCGCTGATCGTATTGTTGTTTCTGATGTACTACGGCTTGCCGCAGTGGGGAATATCACTGTCGCCGTTCATGGTGGCGGTAATCGGTTTTACCTTTAACGTGGCCGCCTACAACGCCGCCTATATGACTACAGCCTATAACGGCCTTGATTACATAGAAATCGAGGCGGCCAAGGCTCAAGGCTTCAATCATCTGCAAATATTCCGCTTCATTACCCTGCCGCAGGTACTTCGTTTGTCGGTGCCGGCATTAACCAACCAGATCATTTGCAACTTGAAGGACAGCTCGGTCGCCTTCCTGATTCAGTACACCGAATTCTTTGCTCGCGTACAGGAACTGGCCGCCACCAATTTTCAATTTTTCCGGGCTTACCTGTTTGCGGCACTGGTCTATCTCGCACTGGTTTCCATCATCGTGCTGGTGGCGCGCGTCATTGAAAGAAAAGTGGTTATTCCGGGATTCTCTGCGTAACCGAAACCAAATGAGCCGCATTCGTGAAGCGGCATCCTCACCGCGATTGGGAACTCTGCTAGAGCATCGCGGTCTGGAGACCGCTCCTACCGACATGCCAATACTGCTATGTTTATAACCTCCCACTCCTAGCTTACAAACCCTTTAATTTCTGCTGTACAAAGACCTGCAATCCGGGGCTAAGGGTATGGGTATCGAGTGCCTTCTGGTAAGCCTGCTTTGCCTCGACAGTTTGCGCAAGTGCCTGCAATGATATTCCGTAACCCATCAGCCAGATGCCCTTGTCAGGCACCATGTTCAGCGCGAAGCGATAATGCTTAACGGCGTCCTGATGGCGTAACTTTCGTTGCAACAGCGCGGCATAGAATGCATGATATTCAGGTAACTGCTCAGCATACGGCAAGCCGGCTTCGAGGGTGGAAAGCGCCTGATCCAGCGCATTGCGCTCGATCTGCAAGCGTGCCAGCAGCATGATGAAACCGGTATGATTGGGCCTGTTATTCAAACCGTCGATCAACACCTGTTCCGCCTCGATGTTCCGCTTGGTATCCATCAGTAGACTTATCAAGGCCTGACGTGCCGCATCATGACCGGGGTCTTGCCGTATGACATTTTCAAAAACTGCCTGTGCTTCAATAACGTGGCCCTGTTGCAGCATCTCCAGCGCTCTCCGGAACTCGGCATCAAGTTTTTGTGCCGCACTTATCTGCTTTATAGGCGGCAATATCTGTTGTTCCTGAACGGTCTGCACTGCGGTCGCCCGTTCAGTTTTAGGAATTGTCCGCTCCCCGACTTGCCCGGATTCAACACGATCATGCTTCATCGTTAATAGTGGCGTAGCAGCTTCTTCCGGCAGCCTATCCAGACTCGCACTCGGTGATAATTTCAATACCAGCCCCGACTGAGCAGGCAACATTTCCGTTCCCAACGGCTGTATTACCTTACCGGCGGATGCCGCCGCAGGAATTGCATTATTTACGTTCGGTGCCTCTGGTGCGCTATGCCGTCCGTTCATATAGATTGAACCGATACGCCAGAAGATCATGAACAGTGCCACCAGCAATACAACGACCAATGCAATTTTGAGCAGACCGGAATCACGACTCGCATGCACTGCATGAACGGATTCACCGTCCTCAAGCTCCAATCCGCGCTGTTCCAGCCGATTGACGACCTGATTGATGACACTCACGACAGCCACCACAGACCAACCGTTGAAACACCAAGCACAACGGCGGAAATCAACATCCACGGCAGCCAATCCCGGTGTGTATCCGGCGTATCGGCGGCGGCAACCGCAATATGCCTAGCCGTAACATGATGCACCCCTTCGGCGAAGGCCAACATCAAAGCCTTGTGCGCGACAATATTGATCTGTCGCGGCACTCCCTGGGTAACGCGATGCAACTTGGCAACGGCGGCCTTCTCGAACAGTGTCTCGCCCTCAAACCCGGACACGCTTAGACGGTGACGCAGATAGCGATCCAGCTCTTCGAGCAACAGCCCCTTCAACTCGTACTGAAAGGTAATTCGCTGACGCAATTGGCGTATCGAATGTTGTGACAGATGCTCATCCAGTTCAGGCTGACCAAACAACACCACTTGCAGCAACTTGCGCTTTTCGGTTTCAAGGTTGGTCAACAGACGCAACACTTCGAGTGTTTGCAACGGCAAGGCCTGCGCCTCGTCCAGACATACCAGTGCACGCCGGCCTTCACGGTAAAATTTGAGCAAGGCAAACGTCAAGCCTTTCAGCAACTGATGCTGGTCTGCGTCCTTATCGATCGGCACGCGTAACTCCTCAGCCAGGGCAAGCAACAATGTGCGTGGTTCAAGATAGGGATTAGGCATATACGCCGTAATGAATCGCGCCGAGATGTTAGCTTCGCGCTCCTGATCCTGCGTTCCTATCGGTGTCGTCGTTTGTACACCCTGATGCAATGCGGAAAGGAATTTGCGGCACAGCAAGGTCTTGCCGCAACCGACTTCGCCGGTAATCTTGACGAAACCTTCACCGTTACGAGCCGCCACCAACAGGGTATTGAGCGCTTCCTGATAGCTTGCGCAGGCGAAGAAAAAACTGGTATCGGGGGTCAGTCCAAAAGGGATTTCGCGCAAACCAAAGTGATTCAGATACATAGCAGAAAACCGGAAGCAGGGAACAGAGGGGGTATGAAGTCGCCGTTAATTGTACGCGAAAGTATCGCTATTGCCTCTGATAATCTGTAAACATCCTGACGTGCAATGCGCGCAATTCGGATCATCAGCGCGAGCCTTTGCCTTCCATTCGACTGATACGATCACGACTTTGCGTGATGTCATCTACCCAGCCCTTGTCGTTGTCCACTACAGTCGGCTTCAACAAGATGACCAATTCGCGCTTCTCGGTACGTTTGTTGGTCTGACCAAACACGGTTTTGGGCATGCCCGGCAAGCCGGATTGATCATCGAAGGTAGCCTGTCGCATCAAACCGCCAATCGCGACGATCTGGCCGTCACGTGCACGCACGATACTGTCCGTTTCAGAAACCGAACTGGAGGCCAGCGGCAGGTTATAGGTTCCGATTCCGGTGCCCAGATTCAGCGTCTTGTTTACCGTCGTTACCGAACTGACCGACGGATGCACATGCAATATGATCTCGTTGTTTTCATCTATGCGCGGGGTTACATCCAGCGCAATACCGGAAAAGAACGGCTGCACTTTCACGGTAGGTGCCGTACCGGCCACATTGGCCGTCGCCTGCGTTCCACCGGATATTTCGGTGACAAAAAATTCGTCCGTACCGACTTTCAGCACCGCCTTCTGATTATTAAGCGTGGCGATACGCGGACTGGAAAGCACATGCACATTTCCCTGTGACTCCAGAAAGCTCAACAAGGCGGCGAAATTCGTAGTCTGAAATGCCAGTCCGAATATTGTCCCGGCATTATTAGCACCGGACAATAAACTCGTACCGGGTGTGCCGGAAAGTGTTGCATTGCCGATAGCCTGTGCGGCGCCGCCCACCGCATTGGGCAACAACGTAGTGCCCGCCCCCATCTGTCCGAATGACCCTCTGCTGGTCGGACTGGCTTTCAGGTTACCGAACCCTGCCCAGTTCACACCCGACTGAAAGGAATCATTCAGTTGCACTTCGATAATCTTGGCTTCGAGTATGACCTGACGCTCGATAGAGATTTGCGATGCCTTGAGATAGGCGGTGACATTTCTCAATTCATCCGGCAGCGCACGTATCACAATCACACCGGACATCGGGCTGATCACCACATTGCGCCCTTCTTCGGTGCCGATAATCATTTTCAAGGCCTGACTTAACTCCTCCCAGAAATTGGACTGACTCGTCGTGGATACCTTGCTGGAATCAGCGCCCGTAGCCCCGTATTGAGAGGATGAAGAATTCTGGGTTTGTCCCGTCGTTGTGGTGCCGCCGCTGGAAGTCACATTCTCAGACAGCGAACTGGATTTGACCTTTAACGACGAAGTGCCATCGCGTTGCCCGGTCAGGTAATTGACCTGAAAAATACGTGTCTGCAAGGTGAGTGGCTGAACATAGATACGCATCCCGTCTACCTTGTAATCGTATCCGTACATTTCCCGCACCGTCTCCAGCGCCTCGAATACTGTCACATTCTTCAACGCCAGCGACACATTGCCTGCCACATCGGGATGCAGCAGCATACTGTAGCGCGTGCCGGAAACAATCGCCATAAACACCTGATTGACGGGAGTATTGTTCACCGCCAAATCAAAGCGGGTTTCGGTCGGCTTATCATCCAGTGCCGGCATTTCGACATTCAGCGGCGGTAACAGTGCATCGTTTACCGCCTCAGGCTTGGCTGACTGCACACTGGACAGCACTACCCGGTTCATTTCCTGACGTATCAAGGCCACTGTTTCATCATGCGTATCCGTGGAGGCACAGGCCACCAACAACACACAAACCCACAATGAAAACAATCTCCTCATTTACGCTCTCCTTTCCGCTCACCGGAAATTGCTCGTTGAAACCCTGGCTTAGCGGATGATCCCTTAGCCATTCCCGGCGGCGAAACGTCCTCAACCTTACACATCGTTCTTTGCACATCGGGGTATAACGACAACACCTTGCGCCCTCTGCCACTGCCCAACACCACACTGGTCTCGTTCACCGCGACCAGTTTTTCACCCTGAAACATACCGCCCAACTCAACTGTCTCTCCATCAATAATCGCAATGCGGCGATTTCTGCCAATCAGGATGGATTGCAGTCCGACGGGCAGACTTGCCACCGTTGTCGCGGTAACCGGCTGTTCAATAATCACCGGCGGACGAGTCGGATCCAACAAATCTTCGCTATGTCCGGATACGGAAAACAACAGGCTGCAAACCACGAACAACTTCTTCCGTGCAAACTTTGCTCCGCTCATACGGTCAACCATGTTTTATCCAGACTCAATGTATATACGGTCAGCGTCAATACGGCATCAGGATGCTTCTCGACACTCATACTTACTTCCCCCCAGAACATCTGCGCAGGCAGCTTCTCCAGTGTGGCAAGATAGTGCAGCAGATCCAGATAAGTGCCTTTCACGGTAATCTGCACACCATGCTTATAGATCGGACGGACAACATGAGTGACATCCTTGTTATTTTCCTCCGGTTGCTCAATCAATAAGCTAAGCGGCAGAGTCTTCATTTCTACCAACTGCAAGCGGTCATCACCGCGCAGCACCTGCTCCATGAGTCCGGCGATCTGCTCCGGCTCGACCAAACGATCACGACGGCTCTGCAAGAAAGCTTCCTTTTCCTTCAATTGCGCCTGCAGTTCAGCTATACGCCCGCGCAACGGCGAATTCGCATTGGCAAATTGTGACTGCTGCGCCGTCTGTATCACCGCCTGCAAATCGGCCATCTCCTTCTGCTGCTGATGCAGCTTATCGGACGATACCTTCTCCTTTACCAGCAAAGGCTCCAGCAAAACCATATCAATCATGGCAACCAGCACAAATGCGGCAGCGGCAAATATCATGCCGCGCTCACGTATCGACATCGCATCTATCTTGCTGCTGATCTGAAGCCAGTATTGTTTCATTTCTTCCCCCCTTGATCCGGGTCAAGCATTTTTTCCAGGAAGTCTGCCTCTCCGGCGACAGGAGAACGCTTTTCGGGGGAGGTTAAATTGTCCGATGCCGGCAAAGCCTCCAGCAAGGAATGCAGCGTAAATTCCACATAGCGTTTACCTTGATCCGACTTGACCTGCTTCATTTCCATCGCAGCAAATCGCTTACCCTGCATTACCGGCTCATTGCCTAACTTCTTGATATACGCAGGAACCAAATCAGGGCTCAATGCACCGCCGCTCAGGCTGATTTCAGTGGCATCACCGATTATTTTGAATCCCGTCAGCCACAGACCCGACACCACCTGTCGAGAAAAGGCACGCAGATATTCCGAATAACCGGAGGTATTACCCACCGACCCGGAACGCAAGTTATTGACCAATTCGTCCGCATCCGCCAACTTGCCGTTCAGTTCCCGCACCTTATCCTGCAACATTTGTTCAGATTGCTGCGTCGTCACCGCCGTCGTGGTATTGAGCAGCAATGCGCGTTTTGCGTCCAGCTGCTGAGCACTCTGCACCAGTTGCTTATCCAGTGTGGATAGCTGATACCAGGCATACCCGTAAAACGACATACCACCGACAAAAATCAAAGCCAGCCCCTGCAACATCGTCAACAAGGAAAATTGCTTGGGCGGCTCCAGAAAAACGGGATTAAACAGGTTGATCTGCTGGCTCATAGGACACGCAGCTCCTTGCGCAACGCCGCACCCAGAGTAGGCAACACATGCGCCACAAACCGCTCATTTTCCAGCGCAGGAATCGCGCTAATATCCATCACCTGTGCCAAATCCAGCTTTTCCACCGTAACACCGATAGTCGTAGCCAGCAATTCCAGCAAGTCCACCTCATCTGGCGCACTGAGCAACAACCGGCTTATTGTCAGATGATTGAATTGCCGGTCGAAGTAATCAAGCGAACGCTGCAATTCCAGCTCGACACGATCGCGATTATGCGAACGTTGATCTTCATCGGCATCGCACAACTGCCCTATCGTAATATCAATACGCCGCGACAAATAAAGTTCACCGCCAGACGTAAACGTCAACATGCCGCCATAATCGTCAAATACCATCAATACCAGCGCACGATCTTCCTGCTCGTACAGAGCCGCTATGTTGCGTAACGCCGCATCAGGAATATCGATCACACCCAATTGCAGCTTTGCCTGCTCAAACAAGGCAGCGCGCCTTTGTATAATTTCATTGTTTGCCGCGATGGCATACAGGGATTGCGCCCGCTCCGGCCTGTTCTTGTTGGGCGGAATCTTCAACACATCCACAACCGCGCTATCAATAGGGTAAAGCAGGCTATCCTTGATCTTCCAGCGTATCGCTGTCTTCAGTTCGTCTGCGGGCACATTCGGCGCATCCACGATGAAAATCTGATAATCGCCCGGCGACAACAAGGTAGTGCAAACCGCATTATCCAGCTCAAATTCGCGTCTCAGGCGCTCTAAATCCGCCACCGAAACCGTGCCGGTTTCCAGATACTCGCAGCGCACCACCTTAAGCCGCGTACCAGTGAAATCCACCTGCGCAAAGCAAATCCCGCTCGGCAATAAACCAACTGCCAGCCAGCCCGAATCACGAGCCTTGGATTTAAATAGCGAAGAAATCAGTGGAATTTTCATAAGTTACTGCAAAGCAAGTTTTACCTTAAATCAAAGTTGTCCAGTAGACCCAAAAATCGTCATTCCCGCCTGCGCGCGATAACCAGCCACTTGGCAACCGTATTTTGGTTGCCAAGTGGAATGGCTATAAGTAGTGGCTTAGGTGTGGTTCTTTCACACCTTAGTCCAATACTTAGAGTTCCATCAGCTGCTTCATCAATGACAGTGCCAATGAATTATCTAAGTCCAATATCACGCCACCCCATACCCAAAAAACCACGGCGGCAAGATCAACCCTGCAAGCCTAAAAAAAACCTTCAACCCGGCGGAAACTGAAGTTCCGTCTGTCGATCCCCTCCAAACCGTCCCTTGGCCGATGCCCCTCTGGCCTTGTTAGGCTCAATTTCCATTTCCTGCAAAGGCGTTTTGAAGTCCAGCTTGTGATCCGCCATGATGCCCATCAACAACGCCACAATCGCCCAATGCGCAGGAACATCACCATCCTTTTTGTAGTTGGTGATGGAGTTGCTGTTTATTTTGACCAACTCGGCAAATTCCCGGTTCGTCAATCCGGCCTTGCCTAGCTGCCGACGGAATTCTTCATAATCCATTGCGCCTTATATCACCAGTCACTTATGAAGTCAATACATCAAGCAATTTATAATCTAAATTAATTTAGTTGATGATTAAATTAAATAATGTATTTGGCTGTTACATTATTTAATGTATGTATATTCGTGACATGCGGAAAGAGTTACGGCAAAAAAAAAGCCCCCAGAACTGGGGGCCAAATTATCAGCAATGGAAAATCAGATCATACGATCAGCTTGCACTCATCTGCCGTGACGTCCGCGATAAATGAACACGGCATTACCCGAATACACGCCGAACGTAGCCGTCCCGGTAGTGAGGGGCAGATAGGCCGGTGCCGCAGGATTAATCGACGTTTTACCTGTCGTACCTCCTGAAGGAAGCCCCAGGGTAATTGCCAGCACACCATTCGCCACCGTTACGACTCCTGTCGGCGCTGGCACAGTCAGACCTACGACCGTACCCGCATCATCAACGACGTTATAATTAGCCGCCAGCGTCAACGGCGTCATACTGTCAGCCGTATTGGTCAACCAGGAGGTTCCATCGAAATACTGCGTAACTGCCGTCAACGACAGCGGCAATAATTCAGAACCATAGGCATTGGAAACCAGCACACGCCCACTGACCGCCTTGAAACCTCCCTCAACCGAAACGGCCGGAGAGGTGCGCAACGAAGTCACGCCATCACCCGCCGTCTCTACTGCACGAATAAAAACATCCGCTGGTGCCGTGGGCGTAACCGGGAATTGATAGCTAGGCGTAATGGCGGTCGCCACACCCGATGCAAATGCGGCGGCCACGATGGTATTGCTCGCCATCGCACCACCCGCCGCAACCGCACCACCTGAAGCATTCCACGCTGATAAAGTCACTGGCTTGGCATAAGAACCGCTATAGTTTTGCGTTGTTACTCCTGCCGCATTTTTTGCCGTAACGATCGTCGTGAACGGTTGACCAGCATAAGCCAGTCCTCCCGCCGGACACGCCGTAGTAAAGGTCAACCCGGCACAAGCCATCGGCCCGGTTACGGTAGTATCAAAGTGATCTGGATAAAAGCGCCCGACATTACCGCTGACACCGGTAGCCGACAGCCCCGTGCCCAGATAATTACCTCCCGTCAAATCCGCCGTCATCGTTATGATGCCGACCTCCCCCCAACTCAGGTTGGTGAGGGTCGCCGCACCATTTACAAACGAAGCGCCATCAATCACATTATTGGCCAAGGCCGGGTTATTGCCTGCTGCCGGCGACACCAGATTCGATGTCAACGTCACTCCTGCCGGCGACGCTTCCCTGCCAAAGCTGAAAACCGGGTTCCCGGTCGAGCCTACTGCGGTAACCGTTGCGGTAAACGCCTCACCCGCCTTGGCAAAGGCCGCACCGGCGGCATCAACAGCCCCCGGATTGACGACATTGTCACTGGTACGCTTGATATTCGAGATAGCAAATCCGGCAGGTTTGACCACGAAGGGATTGGTACTCCCCGTCAACGAAGTCAGCAACGTGCCGCCTGCGGGCTTGTTCGCGAACAGTGTAACCTGCCCCACATCGCCGTAGGCAAAGGTAAAGGGCGCATTACCATTCGCATCAAAGGTCAGACTAACCCCGCTGGAACTCGCCGTAGAACCATTATTGTTGCGTGCAATGGTCGTTGCCGACGCACCATTCACCGCCATCAGGTTTGCCGCGTAACAAGTCGCCGGATTATTACACTGATAACTCATATTGACCGTTTGCGTCCCGGTCAGGGCCGCCTGACAAGCCATCGTTGATGTATTGGTTTTCACCGCCCGCAAATAATAGCTGCCCGATGAGGTTCCCGCCGTTTGAGTAGGCAAGGTAGCTTCTACACCATTCGCCGCAGCAGAAAAGATGAAACCTGCAGTACTCAAGGTAACCGAACAACTATTTGCCGCTACACAACCCACCCCATCCGGGCAGCACTGCCGCGCCTGACCGCCTGCCACCTGTTCGCCCGACAAGGTCACCGTCACGACCGCCCCGTTGCCCGCCGCAGGATGAGCCAGAGTGGTCGTAGCCTCACCTAACGCATTGAATGTCACAGTGGTAGCCCCCAACGTTCCGGCACTGGCAGCCAGCGTGGCGGTCTTGCCGTTAACGAGGGTAGAGGCATTGGTGCAAGGACTGCTGGTGTCGGCACAGGCCTTGATGGTAACCGGCGTGGCGATGCAGCTTATGTCCGTACTGGGCATGGAGAGTTCATAATGACAAACGCCAACACTACTCTCAACAAGAATAGACCCAATAGCATTCTGCGTCGCGGTATCGAAAATAACACCGGTATTGTTGCCCAGATCCACCGTACCGCCGGTTAATACCGCACCTTGAATAATATTATTATTACCGAATTGAACCTTGGTATTTGAACCCGGCGCGTAAATCAAACCATTGAAATCGACGTTGGAATTACCATTATTGGCATCTCCGAATTGAACCTGAGCACCATCATAAACATATATTTGCAAGTTAGCTGTGTTGCCACCGACATTAAAGGTACTCTGATTTCCGGCCTGAAATTTCGTTTTAATATATAACCGCACCGGTCCGGAGCTGACATTCAATACGAAATTATTACCCACCAGAAATTCATTGATGAAATAGTCCCCCGCCGCCAGAGTAACCGTTACGCTGTTGTCCGCCTTAACCGTTGTGTAATTTCCCGGAGCCATGGCTCCGCCGTTGGTCAAGGTTTTGCTGGTCGCTCCCGCCGTCGGAAAAGTCGTCGGAGTAAAGGCGGGCAACGCCTGCCCAGGAGGCCCCACCCCCAGCGTAGTCGTCATGGACGTACCGTTACCACTGGTCGCTAACGTGCCTGTCGCACTGGTGATATAACTGTTATTACCGACTTGTAGTTTCGTCGCATTCGCGACCACTGGCGCCGCATAAGTTACCCCGTTATAGGTCGTCGTCGTAGGCACGAAGACCGGACAGCCTGCATAGGCCGAAATAGTCACCGACAACCCCAGCGCCACCAACAAAGATATAATCGACTTCATAATCACATTCATACTTCACCTCCAAAATAAGGCACTAATTTCAGAATTTTCAAAAGCATACACCCAAATAGCATCAATGAGCACAGACTCGCTTTGCGCCATGAATGAATCGCTTTACGCCCTTTCGATTCATCCGGCTGCATTCATGAACTAACGAAACTCAAACATCCTCAAAAACCCGCGCCATTGTCATCACCAGTCCTACCGATTCAAACAAGCAACTTTCCGCACCCGCGTAGTCGCGCAACAACCATTGCCCGTCTGTTTGACGACGAAAACTCTCCACGCCCTTGCGATCAATATCCACCAGTACATATTCTTCCAGACTTTCTATCTTGCGATAGGCGGCGAACTTGGCACCTCGGTCATAAGAAGCGGTAGAGTCGGAAAGTATCTCGATGATGAGTTTAGGATGTTCAATGGCAAGATCGGCCACTTTATCCGCGTCATCACAGGTCACCATCACATCGGGATAATAAAACGCGTCCATCGCCTGCACCCGCAACTTCATATCGGCAACCAGTGGCCTGCATGGTGTTCCGCGCAAATGCTCACGCAAGGCACTGCCCAGATTCAGTGCAACTATCACATGATCCTGTCGCGCCCCAACCATAGCGAACACCTCTCCCGCCACGTACTCATGCTTCTCTATCTGCGTTTCTTCCCAGTCCAGATAGTCCTGCACACCAAATTTTTCCTGAACCAATCCCACAGTCATCTCCTGTCTGTCATTCCGCAACTTTACCTTTTCTTTTCCAGATGCGCGAAAAATCAAAGTCGATGGTACAGCCTGGAAGCTCGAAACAATGCGACTCATCATGAAAGTCGCCAACTTTGCGGTATTCGCCCTCGATTAGCCGATAAACCTTGGCTTTCTTTGCATCGGGATAGATCAGCACATAGTGCAATACGCCCTCGGCCCGGTAAAGATCGAATTTTACAACTTCGTCTCGACGGGCCGTCTTGGGAGAAATAACTTCAAAAATCAGCGTGGGTGCACGTGTCAGACGTTCACCTTCGGGCTGATAGCAGATCACCAGCACGTCGGGGCGAACCACCGTTTCATCTGAAAATTCCACGTCAATTTCAAACAGAGCCTGGCAACGTGGACAATCATCCAGGATTTCGCCCAACTGATGAGCAACGGCAAAACTTATCGACTGATGCTCAACGGTAGGCGACGGTGCCATCGCGACAGGTTGGCCGTAAATAAGCTCCCAATCGCCCTCCCATTGACAGTAATCCTGCACGGTGTAGCTTTCCATTACTGGCTGGCCAGTCATGATGACTCCTTTATTAAAGGGATAAAAGTAAACACTTTAAGTCACTTAGAGAGTTGAAAATTACAAACATGGCTTTATAGCCGCTCCTGCACATATGCGGATTGATTTCCGCAACCTAGTTGTGGAGTGCGGAGACATGTCTTTGCTGGTTTTTGCGCCGTCGTGCCGGCGCACTCCAGCCAGAAACGGCTCCGCAATCATCTTGCCATCTTGGATATTGCCCGCTGCTCGACATAACTCAAGTCGCCGGGTGTTCCCGCGGTTCGTGCAATAGCCGTCACATCATAGGCCCAGATTGTACTGGTGCCTTCAACGGCAGAAACGGCGGTGCAATTTACCGTAACGGGGGAAAAAGGAGCAAGATTCCCTGCTACAACAACCGCTGCACCCGCAACACAACCCGCCCACGGCGCGGGTGAGCTAGCCGCTTGCAGCGATACGTTGTATGCGGCCCACTCTACCCCGGCCAATGCCGCCTGATAACCTCGCGCGCCCATAATATCCATCGCCTGCCCCTGATGCTGCGTCGTAGAAAGCGTCACCGAAAAAGTCCCCAAGGCGGCAATAACCACCAACAGAAAAATAGCGGTTATCAGAGAAAAGCCTGATTCCCGGTTTCCAATTGCCAGTTTCCGGCTTGGAATTCCCGGTTTGGAGTTACCGGCTTGAAGTTTGTCGCTCACTTGCATTTCGTCCCTTTTATATCGACCTATTGCCATATCGACCTTTTGCAGGTTTCCGGCTTCACATCCAACGTCGAATCCCGAAAACTCTAAACCGGAAATCGTTTTCCCGGAACCAGTTTATTAAGGAATATTGTTCACATGAATCTCATGATAAAGACTGACGCTTTCATTGCTACTGGTTAACGTCAATCTCACTACCAGCAATCCCATCCGCTGGTTAGTCAAATCGTAATCAATCACGCAGCCACTAACCTTGTCAGCCAGAATGGAACTTTGCATAGTCAGACCTACCGGCGGATACACCTGTGCGGCATTAAAACCGTAATGCCAGTAACGTCTCAATTGCCCGGCTCCATCTCCCGCCGCATTGATGCCTACACCTTCGCAGGCATAGGTCACGGCTTGTTGCGCACCGTCTACCACATCGAAACGCTGGGTGGGCAGACGGGCAAACCCCGGAAACCGTGTAGCAGTGAAATTCACTGTCGCCTGCGGCCCTGCCGCACCGGTATAAGCGCGCAACACCCCCGAAACGGTCGTGTTGTACGCCGGCGCACCGTTCGATTGCGTGCTGCCGATAACAATATAATCGCCCGTCTGGAACGTAACCGGCGTGCCGATAATCTCAAAACAGGAATCCACCACCCCACCGATGAAATGCAGATCATCACCCGCCGCCCCGCAAAGTCCGGTACCGCCCAGCGCATTCGCCCGATAGCGCCCGATGTCCCTGACCGGCAGAAACTCGACGGCACAGGGCGTTGCGCCGCACCCCGCCACCCGCAAACTGTTCGGCACCGCCGTGCTGATGTCAGACGAGAGCCGGTATAGCGCCATGTCGGCAATATCGGTCAACTCGGCTCGCCGCGACACGTCCATATATTGATCTATCGGCGCCTTCAAAAATACCGCCACGATGCTGCCGATAATACCCATGATCACGATCACCATGATCAATTCGATCAGTATGAAGCCAGCACTATTCCGCTTGCGGAAACTGTAAAGAGTATTCATCCCAGCTAATCCATTAGCCCCGAAACTCGTCATTCCCGCGCAGGCGGGAATCCAGTTGATTGAAGAATCCCCGCGCAGCGGGTCAATATCAAGGCATTGTCCGCTTCGCTGGCTATTTATTTTGCTGGATGGCCGTTCCTCGAAACTTCGGCCTATGGCCTCGTTTTCCCGCCTGCGCGGGATAACCAGCCACTTGGCAACCGTATTTTGGTTGCTTAGTGGAATGGCTAGTTGCTTCATCAATGACGGTTCTTTTGGATTATTTAAGTTCATCAGTACGCCGCCCTGTATCCGGTTGCGGTAATCGCCTCGCCTAGCGGCGTAGTCACCGTCACATTAATCTGCACGACATTACCAGCCGGAATGCCGTTCCATGCAGCGGCTTCGGGAATCACCGTCACGCTGACGTTATAATTGCCCAACCCGGCAATGGCGGCATTACCGGCAACCGGAAAAATCCCGGTAGTTGCAAAACCATTGTAATTACTGACGATGTGATAATTCGTGGCACGATTGGCCTGAGTGACCGCGACCGGCACGCCTGACACAGAAATATAATCCTGTAGCTCGATCTCTTCCAGCAAGGAATAGGCCGCCGCCATCGCCTGTTTGCGCACCAGCGGATCGGCACTGCTTTTGGTGGTGACATTCAACACCTGCAACAGACCCATCAGTGCGACGCTGATTATCACGATGAAGATAATCAATTCGATCAGGCTGGTACCGCGCTGTTTAATGCACATAGCCAGTCTCCGCTTCCACTACTATCGGTGCCGTTCTGCCGCTTATCATGATGCTTTGCGCGGCACTGGGGCGACCCAGCGAATCGAAATTGAAGTTAGTCGCGCCGCTCAGACTCACTCCGCCGGGCGCATTAATCACTGAATTTCCACTGGGCAACAACAGCGGCGCGCCGCACGCGGTCGTCGCACCGATACTCAGCGTGATGCTGGTGGAGGTAAAAGTCACACACGCAAAACGATTCTGCGCCACGGCCACCTTCTGCGCATAACTCATCGCGGCTTGTACCTGATCCTCGAAACCGCGCGACTGGAACACATTGGAATTGAACATACGCGGTAACGCCACCGCGGCCAGAATGCCGATGATGACCATCGTCATTATCAACTCGATCAGCGTGAAGCCGCGTTGAGATGTTCCAATCCGCGCAGGACTGTAATTCACATCGTGATTATTCGAGCCAACACGGACAGCCTCGCATGAGACGGCATTCCGGTTGATTAACTCGCTAGTGAATAAACGCATCGGTTTTCGCTGTTACTTATTAATTTAAAACGGGGAAAGCAGTATAGCCAAAAGCACGAACCACAGGCAAAAAAACAGGGAGGCCGTAGCCTCCCTGTTTTTAATGCTGCATTCCAAATAATCAGGGAACCTGTCCCCGATTATTTCAGATTACCTCAATTACTAAGGCGTAAGTGGTACATTTGCTGCTTGACCAACTCCGGTTGGGCCGGTTACGGTACAGTTAGGTGCATTCCCAGTAACTACATAGCCTGATGGAATACCGCCTTCCAACTTCGCTGCAGCAAAATCAGTACAAAGCATTGCTGTTGTTACTGCCGATGCCGCAGCATTTCCAACCGCCGCCGCGCCATAGTTAACTGTACCTGCTGCGGCCAGCGAGCCTGCTACACCTTGAGTTGCCGCTAACTGCGCATCACCAGACAGATTAACAAACTTCGGCAACGCAACCGCAGCCAAAATACCCAGAATCACGATAACCATGATCAATTCGATCAAGGTAAAACCCGCTTGTTTTTTCATTTGTTTGTTCATATAACACTCCTAAAGATCGGGCCGCAGCCCTGTTTTCGAATGTTATCCATCTGCCTGTTGCCATAACCTTCCCGGCGCACCGGGGTTTAATCACAGAGAACAGTTTTGCCTGGGGCTCTACATCTGGATAACGTATCGTTTCATCAACAATTGCCGCAGCAACTACTTGACAAAACGGAGGTGACTATAGGACAAATCCTAGTGCCGTGCAACCGTTGTTTTATGCCTGTAGACAATTACTTATCCACCCTACAGTCTTCACCCCGCTATTTCTTGTGCATCGCCGCATTGTCCAGACCCCACAACGGCAGTAGCATGTGATGACGAAGGAACCGGATCAATCCGATTGCCATGAGCTGGTCGAATGGTGGCGATTGATGCGGTTCGCAAGGCTCTCCTGAGTTTATCGAAGGGCTCACCACATCCTACCGATAGCCTATTGCTCCCCTACGCCAGCCAGCCCAACAACTTATAGATCAAGAAGCCGCTGCCCGATAACAGCAGCCAGCCTACCACCTGCTCATGACGGGCAATAAAACTGAAAGACCAGTCCAGCATCGGGGTAGGGTGCAGAGACATCCAGCGATTCGCCGCTTTTTCCAGCCCCTTTAACAGACTGGGACGCACCAGTACCACCAGCCCGGCCAGCCAGGCCAATACCGCCCCGGTCAGCGAGATCAACCTTATCGCATCCAGCAACCCTTCCATCCGTTTTTCCGGCAGATAAGGCGGCAGATGATGCAATATATAGCCTTCGTCGAACAGCCAGCTGAAATACAGCAACACATAGCTCGCTCCAATCAGGATGAACAATCCCAGCGGACGATGGTTACGGTAAAACCAGCGTTCGATGCTGATGGTACGATTAGCGGCGCGGTTCACTCGCTCCAGCGGGTGCGAGCGAAACACCAGCATCAGTCCCAGCGCCACGCCCGACACTGCCGCGAACAGCAGCAACACCGCCAGAACATAGCCTATTTCAGCTAATCCGATATACATTCATACTCCAGAATTCGTTCCGCATGCTATTTTTTGTGCATCGCCGCATTGCCCAAATCCCACAACGGCAGGAACACACCCAGCGCCAACACCAGCACGATAGCGCCCATAAATACCAGCAGGATGGGTTCGATTCGGGCACTCAGCGACTCCACTTCATACTTCACTTCCTGCTCGTACATCTCGGCGACTTCCAGCATCAGTCCGTCCATATCGCCGGTCTCCTCGCCGACCGCGATCATTTGCAGCACCACCGGATTAAACACACCGGTTGCGATGGCAGTGCGCAAGATACTTTCACCCCGCTCGATACCGTCCCGCATTTCCTCGACGCGAGTGCGCATAAACTCATTCGCCACAACCATGCCCACCACATTCATGCCTTGCAGTATCGGCATGCCGGACTTGAACGACATCGACATACTGCGTGCGAAGCGAGCCATCGTGGCTTTCATCAGGATAGGGCCGATGATGGGCAGCTTCAGCTTGATCTTGTCCCATACATAACGCCCCTTGATGGTGTTGGTATAGGAACGAAAAGCCATCGCGGCACCGATCAATCCTATCAACATCAAGTACCAGTACTTCACCATGAACGCGGAGAAGCCCAGCAGTATTCTGGTCATCAACGGCAGTTCGGCATGAAATCCGGCGAATGCCTTGGCGAAGGCGGGAATCACAAAGATATTGATGATGGTCAGCGCTATCCCCATCGCGATGATGACAAAAATCGGGTAGCGCGTCGCGGCCTGTATGCGCTGATTCATGTCGCGCTCGAATTCCAGATACGCGTACAGACGTATAAAGGTCTGATCCAGCATGCCGGTCATTTCACCTACCTGCACCATGCTGATATAGAACAACGGAAACACCTTGGGATGACGACGCATCGCGGCACTGAGTTCGCGCCCGCTATCCAGACTTTCGCTCAAATCCTGCATCAGCGCGGCAAAGGTGGGATTTTGCGTCGATTCTTTCAGCCCCACCAGCGCACGCATGATGGGCACACCCGCCTTTAGCAAGGTATACATCTGACGGCTGAACAGCATCAATTCCATCTGCGTGACCGGTCTTTCAGTCAACCGGGTTAACCATTCCGGCTGCGGCGAGACATTGCTCTGCATTCCGGCCGAGGGTTTTATCTCAATGGGTATCACGCCGATATTCATCAACTGATCGGCAACCGCGCTGCTATCTTCGCCTTCCAGCGTACCCTGCACACTGCCGCCTCGGGAATTCCGCCCCTTGTATGCAAATACCGCCATGATCAGTCTTCCGCCTGATTGCTGAGTCGCATGACTTCAGTCACTGTGGTCTTACCCTGAAACATCAGTTTCAGTGCATGATCCTGCAAGGTCTTGCCGCGCATATGCTCACTCGCCACCTGCATGAAGTGGCTGACGCTCTCGTGTGCCGCCGCTTCGACCATTTCAGCCGTCATTTCCAGAAACTCATAGACACCCAGCCGCCCGTAATAGCCGGTACCATTGCAGTGCGAGCAGCCACGCCCCTTAACCAACGTTCCGCGCCGCTGATCGGCACATTCGGCATCCAACCATTTATTTTCCTGGGGCGTAGGACTGTAAGGTTCGCTGCACGTTTCGCACACCCGACGTATCAGTCGTTGCGCAATGACCGCCTGCACCGAGGAAGCAACCATGAAACGCGGCGTACCCATATCCACCAGACGGAACAGCGTGCCGGCGGCATTACGGGTGTGCAAGGTAGACAAAACCAGGTGACCGGTCATCGCGGCACGCAAACCGATTTGCGCGGTCTCGGCATCGCGCATCTCACCGACCAGAATCACGTCCGGGTCCTGACGCAAGGCGGAGCGCAACACCGCCGAGAATGTCAGCCCGATTTTTTCGTTTACCTGCACCTGATTGATGCCCGGCAAGCGATATTCAACCGGGTCTTCAACGGTAATGATTTTCTGGTCTATGGTATTGATCTCAGCCAGTGCGGAATAAAGCGTGGTGGTCTTGCCGCTGCCGGTCGGGCCGGTCACCAGAATCATGCCATTATTGCGGCGCAACAACGCGCGAAAGCGTTCCAGCACCTCGGGCGGCATACCCGACTTTTCCAACCCTACCCTGCCGCTGTCCTGGCGCAACAAGCGCATTACCACCGACTCGCCATATTGGGTCGGGCAGGTCGCAATACGCACATCCACGCCCTGATCACGCACCCGTACATGAAAGCGGCCGTCCTGCGGCAGACGTTTTTCGGAAATATCCAGCCCGGACATCAGCTTGAGCCGCAACACCACCGCCGATGCAATCTTGCTATCCGCCTCGGTTTGTAAATGCATCGCGCCATCGATACGGAAACGAATGACCAGCTTGCCTTCCTGCGGCTCGATATGTACGTCGGAAGCGCGTATCTGCGTCGCATCATCAAACATGCTCTGCAGCAACTTGACCACCGGCGCTTCTTCACTGCCCGCATTAACGGTCAGCGCACCGAAGTCGACATAAGCGTCACCGATGTCTTCACTGAGTTCGCGTGCCAGACCGCTGATTTCTTCGGTACGACGGTAACCGCGGTCTATGCTTTCCAGCAACTGGCTTTCGGTAACGACCGCAACATCAATATCGGATTTGAGGATGCGCGTTATTTCATCGAAAACAAACAGGTCGGTCGGGTCAACCATGCCGACCAGCAACACCCCGTTCCGGTCTTCCAGCACCAGCGCACGAAAGCGACGCGCATGATTTTCCGGTAACTTGCGTACCTGCTCGAAGTTGATGTTGTAGAACTTGAGATTGATATAAGGTATGTTAAGCTGTTTCGCGAGCGCCTCGGAAATTTGCTCTTCGGTAACAAATGCGTTGTCCAGCAACACCCGCCCCAGCTTGCGCCCGGTTCGCTTTTGCTCTTCAAGCACGAACTTGAGCTGCTCCAGCGTGATGAGCTGCTGTTGTACCAATAAATCGCCTAAGCGTACTTTTTCCGGACGCGACATAATTGTTTCCCGATTGGCTGATTCCCGATTGAAGATGCCTGCTTTTTCAACCGCAGGAAGTTAGCCTTTTTTACATGCACTGACAAGACATTACCGATAAATATGTTCAATGTAATTCTGTATCAGCCTGAAATCCCCCCCAACACGGGAAACATCATCCGGCTTTGCGCCAATACCGGCTGCAAACTGCACCTGATTAAACCATTGGGATTTACACTCGAAGACAAGCAATTGCTGCGTGCCGGCCTGGATTATCATGAATTTGCCAGTCTGGGCGTTTATGAAAACATTGAGGAATGTCTGTCGTTATTTGATCCGGCAAGGACATTTGCGTTTACCACCAAAGGTTCACAACCTTTTCATCAGGTTGCATTTCAAGCTGGCGATGCGTTCCTGTTCGGGCCCGAGAGCCGCGGCCTGCCCGCCGAAGTACTCGGGAAATTCAAACCCGGACAACGTCTGCGCCTGCCGATGCGCCCCGACAATCGCAGCCTGAATCTGTCCAACACAGTGGCGGTGGCGGTATTTGAAGCGTGGAGACAATGCGGGTTTGAGGGAGCTTGAACCACTAAGTGAAATGGAAAACCATTACGGTGAAGGGATAAGGGGGAAGGGTAAAACCGCCTCTCCGATAAAAGGGTAGAGGGTTTTACCCTTCCCCCTTTTTACCTAGGAAAACTCCAGATTCGGCGCGCGATTCAACAAGTTGACTACCATTTCGTTGACCGGCACATGCTCGTAGAGCACACGATAGACCGCCTCGCAAATGGGCATATTTACATCGAGACGTTGTGAAAGCCGGTAGACCTCACGCACTGCATAAACACCTTCGGCGACATGACCCAGTTTATCGAGTATATCTTGCAGGCTGTTCTGTTGCGCTAGCAGCAAGCCTACCCGACGGTTACGCGATAAATCCCCGGTACAGGTCAGAATCAAATCGCCCGCACCCGATAAGCCGCTCATGGTCTCGGGCAAACCGCCCATCTTCAGACCCAGACGGGAAATCTCTGCCAATCCTCGGGTAATCAACGCGGCACGGGCATTATTGCCCAAGTTCATGCCATCGCAAACCCCCGCCGCTATAGCCATGACATTCTTGACCGCACCGCCAACCTCCACGCCGGTAATGTCGGTACTGGCATAGACACGCAAACGGGGATGATGCAGAGCTAAGGCCGTACGTTGCGCAAACGCTTCATCCACCGAGGCCAATACTACCGCCGTCGGCAAACCCTTGGCGACCTCCAGCGCGAAACTCGGACCGGACAGTACGCCGCAAGGCATATCCGCCGGCAGAATTTCACTGGCTACCTGATGAGGCAGCAATGCGGTTTCCGCCTCGAACCCCTTGCACAACCAGACGATCGCCGGTTTTTCTGCGTGAAGCGGCACGGATTCGAGTATTCGCTGCAAAGTCGGGCGCAATGCCGCTGAGGGAATCGCAAGAATCAATAGTTCCGCATCACGGAGTGCCACACAGAAATCGGTATCGAGTACCAGATTGGCGGGTAATTCGACATCAGGCAGATAACGCTGATTATGACGAGTAGCACGCATCGCCTCGATTTGCGCGGTATCACGCGCCCACAAGGTAACGCGATGATGTGCAGCCAGACTGGATGCCAGAGCGGTTCCCCATGCGCCGGCACCAAAAACGGTTATATTCATTAAAAGTGAAATTTGATGAGATTAATACGAGGTAATACTGTCGTGAAGATGAGTCGGGAATTCATTATTCCCCCCATACTTCGACGCTGCGAACAAATCCAACCTCACCATCCTGGTGACGAATTTTCACCCAGCCTTGCCCGGAAGATTCGATCAATTCAAGTGCGACATCCTGACGCACCTGAAACAAACGGGTAGAACCCGAATCCGGTTCAGCACGGACATCGACCAGCGGGTTGATCGCAACAACAAAGCGCCTGCTGCTCAAGGCGCTCTTTTCCACCCAATACAAACCACCTGAACGATCTCGCACCTTGATCCATTCACTGAGCGTAACCACACGCTCTAAAGGCATGAATTGGCTGACCACAAACAATTTGCTCGCCTTGGTTGAGGGGGCATCATAAAGCAACGCGCTACGCTCCCCGACCGACACATACTCCACCGCACACACCGTACCCGCATTGCACATCAGCATGCACAATGCCAAAAGGTACGATGCGGGATGGTGTAAAAATTTCATCTAGTGCGTGGTCGCCTTGGCGGCTTCAGCCTGTTGCTGCTGTTGCTTTTGCTGTTGATATAACACATCGAAGTTGATCGGATTCAACATCACTGGCGCAAAACCGGCACGAACGGCGATATCGGACACCACTTCACGCAGGTAAGGGAACAGGATGTTCGGGCACATCACTGCCAGTACAGGCTCCACTTCGGCAGCAGGCAGGTTGCGCACGGTAAAGATACCGGCTTCGGTTGCTTCGATCAGAAACATCACCTTTTCGGTGATCTTGGCCGTAACGGTTGCGGTGACAGTAACTTCAAACACACCTTCGTCAACGATTGTTGCCGAGGTGTGCAACTGCACATCAATCGCCGGATTTTCACGCTCAAGAAAAATCTGCGGCGCATGAGGAATTTCCAGCGAGAGATCCTTCACATAGATTTTGTCCATGTTGAACATGGGTTGGGTATTTCCCTGTGCTGCTTCAGTCATGCTTTCATCCTCTTCAAGTTATTGAGCCAATAATGCATCCAATTCGCCGGTTCGATCCGATGCTGCAAGATCATCATAGCCGCCGATATGTCGCTCGTTGATAAATATTTGCGGTACGGTGCGACGCCCTGTTTTTTTGATCATTGCGTCGCGCAACTCAGGCTGCAAATCTATCCTGATTTTTTCAATATTTCTGACGCCCTTACGTTCCAGCAACTGTTCTGCACGAATGCAGTAGGGACAGACTTCCGTGCTGTACATTACTATTTCAGCCATTATTTCTTCTTTGCCTTGTTTTTGCTTGCCGATGTTTTTGTTAACGGCAGTTTAGCTTGCTGCCATGCCGTGACGCCGCCAGACAAATTATAAACCTGATTAAATCCCGATTTGCTGAGAGTAACACAGGCCGCTCCGGATCGATTACCGCTACGACAAACCACAATTAGCGGCTTATCCTTGTATTGCTCGATCTCACCCACACGTTCCTTCAGCTTACCCAAAGGAATCAGGTGTGCATTTAACAAATGACCTGCTTCACATTCGGATGGCTCACGCACATCCAGGACAGCGGCATCCTTGTGATTGATAAGTTGCAAGGCTTCGGTGATATTGACATCATTAATGCCGCGAATACGGCTTCCCAGCACCGACCAGACCAGCATAGCGCCGCTCATGATCGCGAGGGAAATCGGGAAAAAATTATCTGTTATGAACTGCACTGACATACTCCTGTTCTTTCTGGAGGGCGAATTCTAGCAGAGCGGAAAAATGTTCGGGGCTTTTCTCGGCTAACTCAGTCAATTGAGCACGTGCGGCCTCGTCGTTCGGATAAGACCAGATCGCCTGTTCGAGCACCTTGCGTGCCTGTTCCTGCTGTCCTGCCTGCGCCAGCAGGAATGCCTGACGATAAGCAACCTGACCACTCGGAATAAACCGAATCACTGCGGAATTCAGCATCAGTTTATCATCCAGATGATTGTCATTAACATCTACAAGGGAGCTGATGTAAAACTCGGCATAGGGAGCCAGCAATGAAACCCCGCGAACATTCATCAAGCGTTTATGGATAGTCTGGCCTGATACTGCCGCATTTCCTGAGGCCGCAGGCAACGCCAATACCTGCTTCAATTGCCGATAACCACTTGAAAACTGGAACAGGGTCAACATGCTCATTGCCAGTATCACGACTATCGACAGGCGGCCCGTGGTACGCAATTCCAACTGGTAACGGGTCTGATCCAGCGCACCCAGCAAAAATGCTGCAATCGCCAGAAAGTACATATACCACAGCGGATATTCGAGCATGCTGTGGATACCCAGCACACCCAGCAACGCATACCCCCACCAGTGCGCGGCACTGATCACCGTGGAACGCAAACCGTACAACCATGCGCCCAGTCCGGCGAACAATACTGTCAAACCGACGATGCCGGTTTCAGCCGCCACCTGAAAAATCAGATTGTGCGCATTGTTGTACAGTCCGGTAATGTTGGCGGGACGTAGTTCCGGCAACAATTGAAAATGCTGCCAGGCATATTGACCGATACCGACTCCAAGCATAGGCGAACGGGTAAACATCAACCAGGCTTCCTGCCACAGATACAAGCGTATGTGACCAGATGCCGTATCCGCAAACAGACGATGCATGACATCAAGGTTGCTACGCGGGCCAGCCATGAATGGCAGTTGCACGATACCGTGCATCAGGACGAAACCTGCCAGTATTGACAGACTGTAGACTAACAACGGGCGCAATGCCTGTGTACCCCGCCCTGCCCACCAGGCCAGCAGCGTCATCATTCCCAGATAAAACCAACTGCTGCGTGAACCACTCAACGTCAGCACCAACAGCAACGGTGCTGCCAGCAATGCCACCCAACCGGCATGCAGCTTGCGTTGCTGAAACAATAGCCCCAACGAGGCAAGGCCCAGCGCGGTGTAATTGGCAAAATGGTTAGGTTGCGCCAGATTCCCGTAGACACCACTCGTCCCCTTGTTCAGCACCACTGAATTCAGAATAGTGTGCCAGCGGAAGTGTTGCAGTATTCCCAGCATCGCGCTGAACAATGCACCACCCAACAAGACGACCGCCAGTATCGTCGCCATTTTTTCCAAACCAATGCTATCGCGGATTGCCGACCCGAGCATCATCAGCATCAACGCAAAGAGCAGGTACATGAGATACAGCAGCGCCTGATCGAAATAGGCAATCTTTCCGACGCCCCATTGCAGCACGACCACACCGATCAGCGCTGCCGGTAACTGTACGATGCGCGGCATTTCGGGCTTACGCCAGAAATCGTTTCCAGCCAGCAATACCATAGCCAGCACACCCAG
Organism: Burkholderiales bacterium; assembly: GCA_038206935.1. Lineage (GTDB taxonomy): Bacteria > Pseudomonadota > Gammaproteobacteria > Burkholderiales > Gallionellaceae > Gallionella. Next base: position 12,520 of record JBBRAJ010000010.1, on the reverse strand, counting down.
TAATGCACTCCACCACTCCTGATCGAAGGTGGTCAACGGGTACTGATGACGGGGGTTCAGAAATGGTAAAACCCACATCAGTCCGACCAGAGTCAGACTAATGTGGGCCAGAATATTGCGCGGAGACTGATTACTTAGCAAGAACCGCCCTTGACGCCGAATTTTGCCAGTATGTTATTCAACGGGCAGATTTGGGTGAAGCCGCTCTGAAACAGATTGAATCCGACAAATGCGGTAAAGAACAGGAAGTAACTACTCACAAATAAGGGGCTGGCTTCTACCCCCAATGACAATGACAACATGATAAAAGTACCTGCGACAATTCTGACTATGCGTTCTGCGTTCATAAGTTAATGCTCCTTTTCAAGTTGATAAATTTTACTGGATTTTTTTGTACCGCGTTGCGTTATACAGAACCGTGATCACCACCTGCGTCAACAAGGTGAGGGCGAGGATGCCGAATATCAATGGCAATATCAGACCGCTGAAAATCGGATCACCCTGAATAAACATCGCACCCCGCATACCATTGCTACCAAGCCTGCGGGGCTTCCAAATGTCTACGCGGCGGCGCTGGTTTCTTTACGCTTCCACAGAAAATACAGAAGCGGGATTACCATCAGCGTTAAGGCGGTCGATGCAAAGGTACCGAAAATCAGGGATACGGCCAAGCCGCCAAACACTGGATCAGTCACCATGATCGCCGAGCCCAGTATGATCGCAAGAGCTGTTAGCAGTATCGGCCTGAAGCGGATCGCACCGGCCTCGATCACCGCATCTTTCACGCTGTAACCGCGCGCCTCATATTCGATGATGAAGTCGATCAGCAGCAGCGAATTTCTCACCACAATGCCTGCCAGCGCGATCACGCCTATCATCGATGTCGCGGTAAACGCCTGATTCATCAGCCAATGTCCGGGGAAAACCCCGACGAGGGTGAGCGGTATCGCACCCATAACGATCATCGGTATCACAAAGGATTTGTAGTAACCGACCAGCACCAGGTAGATCAGCACCAGCGCCACGATGAACGCGCTGCCCAGATCCCTGAACACATCCAGCGTGAGCCGCATCTCGCCGCCCCACAGAATTTGATAACCCGTCAGGTCTTTCGGCTGTGCATCGTTAAAACCCAGGTTGGCCGTCGTAAAATGCTCGCCCCCCAATGTTTTGTCGTCCAGCATCTTATCCAGTGCCAGCACCGCATAGACGGGACTGGAACTCAACAATTCCGCACCGACCATTACCGTCTGGTGCTGATCCCGATCATAGATCGGCTTTGCAGCTACCACGCGGCGCAGGGTAGCAATCGATGACAGCGGCACCTGCTGCGCCATCGCGTTAACCACGGTCAGTGAGAGTACCTGATTAGTCATCTGTCGCTCGGTGACTGGCAGACGCACGATCATGTTAATCGGTGCCCTGGCTTCCTCGACATGCAGAGAACCAATGGAAAATCCGCTGACATAGTCGTGCAGCAACTTGGCAACCTGAGCAGGTGCGATCCCGGCAAGCGCGGCCTTTTCGGCATCCACGTGTATCTCGTAACTGTCCATGGAGGCCGTCACGGAATTATCCGCATTGATAATGCCGTAAATCTTATTGAAATCCTCATTGACCGTAGCGGCTGCGGCACGCAGCTTGTTGTAGTCCGGCCCATACAATTCCGCCAGTATCTGCGACTGTACCGGCGGGCCGGGCGGCGTTTCATAGATTTTGATCTTGGTATCCGGATAACGCTTTCTCAATGGCATCAGCGATTCATTCAGTGCGGAGACAATCTCGTGCGAGCTTGCCGAACGCTCATGCTTATCCACAAGATTGACGCGTATCTGTGCCAGATTCGTGCCACGTTTCAGAATATCGCCACGTACCAGCGCCGCAAAATCAACCGTTGCCGTTTCACCCAGGAAGGTTTGGTAATCAACCACATGATCGGTCTTCGCAAGCACATCACCGACACTGCGAGCAATCTCATCGGTGCGAGCCAGTGCCGTCCCGGCAGGCGTATCGACTTCAAGCAAGAATGTGTTGGTATTGTCGTTCGGCAGCATTTTTAGCTCCACACCCATCGCGCTCAACGGGCCGTTCATGCCAGAAGGACGGATGAACTGCCAGACCGGCTGCAACATGGCTAAAACGAGCAAGGCCACCACAATCAGAAACAGCCGGTTGCGTCTGCGCCCGTCATTGAGCAGCGGCGTAATCACGTTGACATAAGCGCGGTGCAGCAGATCTTTCGGCTGCGCACCCTGCTCTTCCAGCGTCGGCGATTTTTCAAGCGCAGCTATGGCTTTTCCCTTGAGCATGCGGTATGCGGCCCAAGGCACCACCATATAGGCGATCAGCAGGGACGCGATCATCGCAACCGGCACATTGAACGGAATCGGCTGCATGAAAGGCCCCATCATGCCGGTGACAAACGCCATCGGAATGAACGCCAGAATCACCGCGATCGTCGCCACATTGGTCGGATTGCCAATTTCATTAGTGGCCTCAACCAGCGCATCCTTAAAATTCGCCGCCCCGCCGTGATGCAAATGGCGGTGTATGTTTTCCACTACCACGATGGCGGCATCAACCAGCAGACCGAGAGAGAGTATCAGGGCGAACAGCGTGATGCGGTTCATGGTCTGCCCCGCAATCATACCCACCGTTAACACCACAAATAAAATCAGCGGTACGGTCAGTGTCACAATCGCCGCCTCACGCCAACCCAGGAAAAACAACAGCACGACCACGACAGAGGCAATCGCGATTCCCAGATGTTCGACCAGCGTATTGACCGCATCATTAGCTTTTGCACCATCGTCTCGCGTCACAGTAACGCTGATGCCTTCCGGAATCACTGCCTTTTTTAACACCTCGAGTTTGTCCAGCACGGCATTCGTCACTACCACCGCATTGGTGCCGGACTTTTTCGCCATCGCAATGGTTACGGCCGGTGCGTCGCCCTTGAACTCAGAATGCTGTTTTGCAGGTCCAAACGCAAAGTGAGATGACGTATCGGTTTCCGCCGGACCATCCACGATGTTTGCCACATCTTTCAAGAAAATTGGGCGCCCTCTGGGTGCGCCCAGTACGATATTCCCCACATCATTGACGTTACTCAAGAACCCGTTAAAGCGCATCGGTGTATTTTTGTTGTTGTCGACCAGTTCGCCCACAGGCAGTGACACATTAGTCGCCTTGAGCATGTTATCCACTTGGTCCAGTGACAGCCCCGAGGCGGCCAGTTTTTGCGGGTCGATATTGATGTTGACCGCGCGCGAATGTCCACCAGTAATTTCAGTAAACGACACACCGGGTATATTGCGCAGCTGTTCCAGCACTCGCTCGCCGACATAGCGTAATTCGGAGTCACTTGCACGAGTGGATGCCAGCGTCAGTGTCATGATAGGCACGTCATCCACGTTGATGGGCTTGATGATCGGCTGCATCGCACCGGGCGGCATGCGATCCATGTTCTGCATCAACTGGTTGTACAACTTGACCAGACTTTTCTCCTGATCCTGTCCGACATCAAACTGCACGGTTACCACACCGAAGTCATTCGCCGCATAGCCAAACGTATGTTTAACGCCAGCCTGTGCGTTCATAATCGCTTCAAGTGGCTTGACGATCAGGTTCTCTACTTCCTCAACCGTTGCTCCCGGTTTGGCTACCATGATATTAGCCGCCGGCACGACGATCTGCGGGTTATATTCGCGCGGCGTCACCATCATCGCAACCAGACCCACCAGCGTGATCGCCAGCATAATCATCGCGGTGATCTTCGACAACAGAAAGGTTTTGGCCAGACGACCTGCGATATTCATGGGCTGATTGGACTCGCTCATAGTTTTTTGCTCGCTGTAGTGCTGACATGGTCACCCGAATCCAGTTCGCCGGCATTCGCAGCCACAATCTTTTCCCCGGAGTTGAGTCCTGACACGATGCCGACCTGATCGCCGGATTCATTGCCGACCCTGACCATACGGTAACGCGCAACACCCTCGCTATCGACCACAAATACGCCGGTAATGCCGGCACGCTGCAATATCGCAGATTTCGGCACACGAATACCCTGACGCGAACCCACATCAAAACTTACCCGTGCGAACGCACCACTGCTCAAGCCTTGAGCATCCGGCACGGAAAGCTTTACCAGATGCGTATGCGACATAGCATCCACGCTTGGCACCATTCGCGCGATCGTAGCCGTCAGCACGCGCCCGGCGACTTCCACTATGGCGCTGCCACCCTGTTTCAAATGTGCATATGTCTCATCGCTCACTGCCGTCTGTATCATCAGGCTGGAGAGATTTTCCAACACCAGCACCGGACGACCAGGTGCAGCAAGATCGCCTTTAGAGGCTAACTTTTGCGTCACCACGCCATCGATAGGTGCGCGCACCTGCGCATAATGCAGTTGAGATTCAGCCGTATTCAGTCCTGCACGAGCGGCTTGGGCCTGGCTCTGCGCCATGCTGTAATGCAATTTAATTTTGTCGTATTGCATCTTCGGTATGGACTCTTCCTTGTACAAACTGGAGAAACGTTCAAAATCCGATTTTGCATCCAGCAGCGCCGCTTCCGCCTGTGCCACTCCGGCTCGCGCCTGCACTACCTGACCTTCGATGTCCGTCGGATCAATGGTAAACAGCAATTGCCCCGACTTGACCACATCGCCTTCACGCACCGCAATATCGCGTATATAACCCATCAAACGCGAGGCAACCTGAATCTGTTGTTCGGAAACCACAGAACCCGGTGTGGCATCAAACACCGGCATGGCAACCATGCTCAATGTCATGGTCGGCGCTTCTACCGTTTTGAACTTCACTTCACTGGCCTTATCCTGAGACTGACAACCTGTCAGCACCAATAACAGCGCAACTGCGCCCGTAGATATTTTCATTACGTTTCTCCCAACTTTCATAACTGATCTCCATCGAGCCTGCCCATTGCCAAGCGCAAAGCCGAGCGTTGCAATGTCAACTGGTAATGCGCCGCAACGACATCCGCACGCGCCTTATCCAGTTGCGCCTGTGCTGCCAGCATTTCAACCATGGTGGTAACACCGTTTTCATAGCGACGTGCAACCAGACGCTGCGCTTCCTCCGCCTGTTCGACAGCCGCCTCACGTGCAACAACCCGCGATTCCGCCTCCATCGATCCGCGCCATGCATCCACGACTTGATATCTCACGCCTTCTTCGGCCTCATTTAACTTAGCCTGCATGCCGACACGAGCCGCTTCCGCACGACCAACTGCGCCCTTAGTCACGCCAAAATCCAGCACCTGCCAAGACAGTACGCCACCGACGGTATAAGAAGAGGAAGAAGCTCGCAGCGTCGGCGCATTCCAATCCTGCCGGACCATCGCATTGAAATGAGGGTAATAATCCGCACGCGCAACATTCACACCGGCGCTGGCTGCGCCCAACTGGCTGCGCATCGCAAGAATGCCTGGATTGGTTTCGACCGCCTCGGCCTGTAATTTTGCAACTTCGCCTTCAATCGCCGTAGGCGCGTAATCCGGGCCGATCTCAAGCGGTTGTTCCAGCGGCATGCCCAACAGCAGATGTAACTGATCAAGTGCAGCGGCTTCAGCACGCCTGGCTTCTGCCCGCCTTGCCACAACGTCAGCCAGATTCACCTGAGCAAACAGCAAGTCGCTCCTGACCACCACCCCTTCCTTCAGCAAATTACTGGTGGTTTTGACATATGCCTCAGCTGCCGCCTGCGCCTGCTCGGCCACCTTGACATAACTCCTTGCCGTGTGAACACCCTGATACGCCTGAATAACGCGGAAGATCACCTGCTGACGTGCGGCCACATCTCCAGCCTGAGCCGCCTTCACGTAAGCATGTGCCTGATCGACATAGCCCGAAATCAAGCCGCCGTTATACAGGGGAATCTGAAGTTCCAACCGGGTATTGTAGTTGGTTACTGCACTGGGATAATTAAGATTGGTCGGGGCAACATTGAGTGCGCCGGGCGCAACAGGATTAAACTGACCAGCGCCAAAATCATTAAAAGTTGCATTGCGCTGAGATAGTTTCAAGCCAAAGGCGTTCAGCGCATCATTGGTACGTGTTCCGGTAATGGATGCCGTCAGCTTGGGTAAACGGCCACCCTGAACCTGACTTAAACCCGCCTCGGCCTGCGCCAACTGAGCACCACTTGCCAGAATATCCGGATTTTGTTTAAGCGCGATTTGCACGCACTCCTGAAGATCGGCGCTAAAGCTTGCCGATGACCATAACAACAGTGCCGCCGCACTCGTACGCGCCATATTCAACAAAACCATCCCTCGTCTCCGTTCATAAAATCACTCGTTTTAAAAAACAGGGGGCATTATATTAGATTTTTCTAATATTGCAACGATGGAATTTTCAAATATACGCCAGAGAGCCTCAATAAATTTAAATTTTGCTCAAATACAAGGCATACAAAAGACTTAGCCTTACTCCATCGACTTGATATATATACGATAAATTCATTTCGTAACATTGCAACCGGGATAAAACCCAATTTATAGAAATTTCCCGAACGCAGGGCGCGCGCAGATACTTTGTCTAGCGTCCAGTCGAACCGGCAAAAGTTTATCGAACAACCCTTGCCCCAGGTTCTTAAACTACACTGACATGCAATTCAAAAATTACACCGTACAAAAAACTTCACGCATCATACTTACCAGCTTGAGCGTCCGTAAATCTTCTACACGATAGAAAACACGATTGGCATCCTTGCGCGTGGACAACACCCCCTTGTCACGCAAGATAGCCAGATGCTGCGAAATATTGCTTTGCGACGTGCCCACCTGCTCCACAATATCCTGAACACTAACTTCCTGATCGCCCAGAACGCACAAAATCTTTAAACGCAAGGGATGCGCAATTGCCTTGATTGACTGCGATGCCTGCTGAATATCTTCATCTTTATCTATCAACTCGTTTTCCATGATCTTCCTCAATACAACTGTTCGTCTTTATTCGGGGTAATTCAGTTAAAATAGCAGACTCTAAATTAACAAATGTTTATATATTACCTCAATGAACGTAACTCCTGTTTTACTGCTTATTCTGGATGGCTTTGGCTACCGCGAAGAAACCGACTCCAATGCCGTAGCGGCAGCCCAAAAACCCAATTGGGACGCGCTCTGGCGGGATTATCCGCATACGCTGATCAATGCATCCGAAAAATTTGTCGGACTGCCATCCGGCCAAATGGGCAACTCCGAAGTAGGGCATCTTAATATTGGTGCCGGCCGGGTTATCTATCAGGACTTAACTCGCGTTGATCTTGCCATTGAAAACGGCAGTTTTTTTTCCAACCCGTGTTTTATCGATGCAATAGATGTTGCGAAGCAGAACGGCAGCACACTGCACATCATGGGGCTGTTGTCGCCAGGCGGTGTACACAGTCACGAAAATCATATTTTCGCGATGCTGGAGATGGCTGCCAAGAGTGGCCTGATTAAAGTCAACCTGCATGCATTTCTCGATGGTCGAGATACGCCACCCAAAAGCGCTACCCAGTCTCTCGTCGCCTTGCAACACAAATGCGACAGCCTCGGTGTAGGTAAAATCGCCAGCATTACAGGACGATTTTACGCAATGGACAGAGATAATCGCTGGGAACGCGTACAAACCGCTTATGATCTTTTGACCCGTGGCGAAGCCGAGTATTCATACAGCGATGCGATAGCTGCGCTTAATGCCGCTTATGCACGCGGCGAATCCGATGAATTCGTCAAACCTACCCGTATTTTATCCGGTAACGAGCCAGCGGCTTCCATGCAGGATGGCGATGTGGTTATCTTCATGAATTTCCGTGCGGATCGTGCCCGCGAAATAACTCACGCGTTAACCGATGAAAATTTCACAGGCTTTAACCGTGTCCATTTTCCCCATTTGGGTCGTTTTGTCTCGCTTAGCAGCTACGGGGCCGAGTTTGATTTGCCCAATGCATTTTCATCCGAAGACATACACAATGACTTTGGCGAATACCTATCCAGTCTGGGTATGAAGCAACTGCGCATTGCAGAAACCGAAAAATACGCTCATGTCACCTATTTCTTCAGTGGCGGCAAGGAAACACCCTATCCGGGCGAAGATCGCATACTTGTGCCCTCACCCAAAGTAGCCACCTATGACCTGCAACCCGAAATGAGCGCATACGAGGTGACCGACAAACTGGTGCAAGCTATCCTGAGCCGGCAATATCAAGCCATAGTCTGTAACTATGCGAATGGCGATATGGTTGGGCACAGTGGCGATATGAGAGCTGCCATCAAAGCCATCGAGACGCTTGATATTTGTATAGGCCGCGTGGTGAAGGCGATGCAATCCATCGGTGGAGAAGTGATTCTCACTGCCGACCACGGCAATGCCGAACAGATGCAGGACAATGTCACCATGCAAGCTCATACTGCACATACCCTGAATCTGGTGCCGTTTCTCTATGTAGGTCGTCCCGCAACGCTTGCCGAAACCGGAACACTCAGTGACATCGCCCCCAGCCTGTTACAGATGATGGGCTTGTCGCAGCCGACCGAAATGACCGGACACAGCCTGATCAACCTTTCAAACGCCCAGGCAATACCGAAGGAACAGGTGTAATCGGGTCATGAAACAACGAATAGGCGCAATTTGTCTCGGTTGCGCCCTGACATTTATCCTGCCTTCGGGCTATGTCCTCTGTGCTGATCAGCAGGAAGAACTTGCCAATCTTCGCAAGCGCATCAGCGCAATGCAGGATGAAATGTCTAAAACCAAGGAAACCAAATCTGAAGCCGCTGACGCACTACGCGCATCCGAAAAAGCAATAAGCGACAGCAATCGCAAACTGTCCGAACTGGGAGCGCAAAAGAGTAAGGCAGATCACAAGCTCGCTTCATTGCAAACCCAGCAACAAACATTGCACCAGGACCTATCCACCCAACAGGCATTACTCGGCAAGCTGTTGTATCAACAATATCTCGGCGGCAAGCATGAATATATCAAGTTGATGCTGGATAATCAGAATCCGAATCAACTTGCACGGGACTTGCAATACTATCAATACATCGCACGTAACCGTGCAGACTGGATGGGAAAGCTACGCAGTAACCTGATGACACTAAACACCATTCGTTCCGAAGTACAAATCCAGAGTGCGGAACTTAACAGACTGACAAACGAGCAAGTTGCGCAAAAACAGAAACTGCAACAAGACGAATCTGAAAGAAAAAAAGTTTTGGGAGAAATTTCTCAGCTGATATCGATGCAACGCCGCGAAATTTCCAGATTGCAGCGCAACGAAAATCGGCTCTCGAAACTAGTAACCCAAATTGCCGAAATGCTGGCTCAACCCAAAAGCAGCACACTATTCAAAAACTCGAATCTGCCCGACAATCGTTTCGACGGAAAGCCATTTGATCAGCTTAAAGGGAAACTAGCCTTACCTGTAAAAGGAAACATAGCCAACAAGTTTGGCACGGCACGTCCTGACAGCACCGTATTATGGAAAGGTTTGTTAATATTGACATCCAGCGGTCAGCCAGTAAAAGCCATTGCCTCTGGTCGTGTTGTTTTTGCGGACTGGCTGCGTGGCTTCGGCAACCTGCTAATCATAGATCACGGTGATGCGTACATGAGTTTGTACGGCAATAACGAAACACTCTATAAACAGGTTGGGGATGAATTACGCGGTGGCGATACTATTGCGGCTGTCGGCAACAGCGGCGGCAATCCGAATTCCGGTTTATACTTTGAACTGCGTCACCAGAGCAAACCGCTCGACCCATTGCAATGGGTGGCTACAAAATAACTTGAGGAAACTATGCGTCATTTGCAAAAAGCAGGATTGGTTGGTTTAGGGCTGGTAGCAGGCATTTCACTCAGCCTGAATTTTTCTGCCATGGCAGAAAAGGAAACGCAGGTTACTCCACTTCCCATTGAAGAGTTGCGCGCATTCACCGAAGTGTTCGGACAAATCAAGAAAAACTACGTCGAACCAGTAAGCGACAAAAAGATCTTTACTGAAGCCATTAACGGAATGCTTAACGGACTCGATCCACACTCATCCTATCTAGATGAAGAAGCTTTCAAGGATTTACGCACAGGCACTCAGGGAGAGTTTGGCGGTCTGGGTATTGAAGTCGGAATGGAAGACGGGTTGGTCAAAGTGATATCTCCAATTGAAGATACTCCCGCACATATAGCCGGAATCAAGACTGGCGACCTGATTATCAAACTGGATGATTCGCTGGTAAAAGGCATGTCATTAAATGATGCTGTTAAATATATGCGCGGCAAACCCGGCAGCAAGATTGTGCTTACCATCCTGCGTAAAGGCGAACAAAAGCCACTCACCATAACGGTAGTACGTGCCGTCATCAAGGTACAAAGCGTCAAGTCCAAACTATTGGAGTCTGGCTATGGCTTCATACGCGTTACTCAATTTCAGGAGCATACAGGCGAAAATCTGGCATCTTCCCTTGAAAAGCTGCTGAAGGAAAACAAGGGGGATCTGAAGGGATTAATACTCGATCTACGCAATGATCCTGGTGGATTACTTGACGGCGCAGTTGCCGTTTCGGCCGCTTTCCTGCCGAAAGATGCACTAGTGGTTTACACCGAGGGTCGAACAGAAGAAGCGCAGATGCGACTGACCGCCTCGCCTGAATTTTATTTACGAAAGAAACCACAGGAAGATTACATCAAAGCCATTCCGAATTCGATCAAGACCGTTCCGCTGGTAGTGCTGGTAAACGGAGGCTCGGCTTCCGCATCAGAAATCGTCGCCGGTGCATTGCAGGATCATAAACGCGCCGTCATCATGGGCACACAAACCTTTGGCAAAGGCTCTGTGCAGACTGTATTGCCGCTAGGAAACAATACCGCGATCAAACTCACCACCGCCAGATATTACACGCCATCGGGCCGCTCTATACAGGCGACCGGTATCGTTCCCGATATCCTTGCCGAAGACCCGGCTGGTTCGAATAATGCGTTCCAGTTGCGTGAGGTTGATTTAAACAAACATCTGATTAACGATAAACAGCCAGAACAAAAATCAACCCCAAATCATGTATCTGACACAACCGGAAAACCGGAAGACGACTCTGAAAAAGGTGCCCCCGCTGAATTTGGGTCTAAAAATGACTATCAACTTAATCAAGCGTTAAATCTGCTTAAAGGCATGCGAATATTACAAGGAAAGTAAAAACAGGAGAAAGATATGATCAATCCCTTTGACTTGGAGAAACATCGAGAAATCTGTTTTGCCACCACTCCAGCGGGACAGGCTGCACGTGCACTTGAGATACTGGGCGGATTACCCAAGTTAAAAGCCAGTGCGACCTCCCGGAGCGAGGTTATAGAAATTCGCTATAACCTGCGAGATTACACATTGGAAGGGCTGGAACAGGCACTAGAACATGAAGGATTCAAGCTTGATCACAGCTTTCTGCATCATGTAGGCCGCAACGTTATTTATTATTGCGAAGATACAACCCGACACAACATGGAAATTCCGGATCATGTAACCAAGAAAAATGAAAAGGATATTTTTATCGGTGTACACGGCCAGCATTCTCATAAGAATCACTCAGGGATTCCGCCAGAACAGCGTGAATTCGAATAAATCCGTGTTCCACACATGAATGATACGCAACTGCAACGCTATGGACGTCATATTCTGCTTCCCGAGATTGGTATCGAAGGTCAGCAGCGACTACTGGACGCAAGCGTTTTAATAGTTGGCTTAGGTGGTCTGGGTTCACCGGCGGCTCTTTATATGGCGGCAAGCGGCGTAGGCAATATTACACTTTGCGACCACGACACCGTAGACCTGAGCAATTTACAGCGCCAAATTGCACACCGCACATCAACAATAGGACAATCAAAAGTCAGCTCCGCAAAAGCGGCCATGCTAGACATCAATCCAGAAATCATTTGCATTGAAATAGCAACTCGAGCCGATGCGAATCAACTGTCAGAGCTTATTGCTCATGCCGATGCAGTGCTTGATTGCAGTGACAATTTTAATACCCGCTACGCGATCAATCGGATCTGCCATGCGCTACACAAGCCGCTCATCTCAGGTGCAGCCATCCTATTTTCAGGCCAAGCCAGTGTATTTGATTTTCGTCAGAATGAAACAGCCTGCTATAACTGCTTATTCCCCGAAGATAGCGAATCTGAAGAATTACGCTGCGCCACCACAGGCATCTTCGCCCCACTGACTGGCATCATCGGCGCGATTCAGGCGGCTGAAGCCATTAAACTATTAGCGGGCATCAACACAGGCCTCAGCAGCAAGCTACTGACCATCGACGCTCTCGATATGACTATCAAACAAAGCTCTTTTCAGCGCGACTCGAACTGTACGGTTTGCAGATAATAATTTTTGCTGCTGATTAAAGCCGCCTATTAAAGCAAAAACCCCCACCGTTACCGGAGGGGGTTTGCATTATAAGGTGTCTGACGATGACCTACTTTCACATGGGTAATCCACACTATCATTGGCGCGGAGTCGTTTCACTGTCC
>JBBRAJ010000009.1:0-143848 GCA_038206935.1 Burkholderiales bacterium | reverse complement strand
CCGTTAATTAATGTTGGTTCGGGTGTGGATTTAACCATTCGAGAGCTGGCTGAGATCGTTGCTGAGGTAGTGGGGTATAAGGGAGCATTTGTACAAGATACGTCCAAGCCGGACGGGACGATGCGCAAGGTGATGGATGTTTCCAAAATCAAAAATATGGGATGGAAACCTGAAATTTCAATGGGGAAAGGTATAGCTCTCGCTTATGAAAACTATATCGCTTCCACTCACAATTAATTGTCAAATGAGGAAAACATTCATGGGTTTTTAACTAACTTTCGATTGCATTCCTGAATGTGCAACAAATTTTAGTTTAATCTTGCAATTTTTAGTGACGTGGTAATATTTTTGATTGATATAAATTATGAAAGCTGTGATTCTTGCTGGCGGTTTTGGTACACGGATAAGTGAAGAAACTTCTACTCGACCGAAACCGATGGTGGAGATAGGTGGCAAGCCTATACTCTGGCACATCATGAAAAGTTATTCTGCGCACGGTATCAATGATTTCGTGGTGTGTTGCGGCTACAAGGGCTATGTGATCAAAGAATACTTTGCCAACTATTTTCTACACATGTCGGATATAACATTTGACATGAGGAACAACCAGATGGAAGTACATCAACGGTTCGCTGAACCCTGGAAAGTAACGCTGGTGGATACGGGTGAAGAAACAATGACGGGTGGTCGTTTGAAGCGCGTAACTGAATACGTTAAGGACGAAGAAGCGTTCTGCATGACTTATGGCGATGGTATAAGCAACGTTAATATTACAGAACTGGTTGCCTTCCACAAGACGCAGAAGGTGAAGGCGACCTTAACGGCGACGTTGCCGCCAGGACGCTTTGGTGCGCTGGATATGCAGGGCAACAAAGTCAATAGTTTTCGGGAGAAACCACAGGGCGATGGTGCGATGATCAACGGTGGATTCTTCGTGCTGTCACCGCAAGTCATCAACTATATTGCCGATGACCGCACGATCTGGGAGCGCGAACCGATGGAGCGCCTAGCTGAAGAAGGTGAATTGGTGGCGTTTCAGCACGACGGCTTCTGGCAACCGATGGATACGCTGCGCGACAAGATACATCTGGAAGAATTATGGCAATCAGGCCGCGCGCCTTGGAAAGTGTGGGAATGAATGCTGGATTTTGGGAGGGCAAACGCGTCCTAATGACAGGCCACACTGGGTTTAAGGGTAGTTGGCTGTCGCTCTGGCTGCAATCTATGGGCGCACAAGTGACGGGCTTTTCCCTAGCACCGCCAACCCAACCGAGTTTGTTCGAGGTAGCAAAAGTGGCGGAGGAAATGACCAGCATTGTCGGCGACATTCGAGACCTGTCTCATTTACGGGCCGTGTTTGCAGAACACCAACCTGAAATAGTGATACATATGGCGGCACAGGCGCTGGTTCGCTATTCTTATATTGAACCAGTGGAAACTTACTCAACTAACGTGATGGGCACGGTGAATCTGCTAGAGGCGGTGCGTGGTGCGGGTAGTGTCAAGGCTGTAGTAAATGTTACTTCGGATAAATGTTACGAAAATAATGAGTGGGCATGGGGCTACCGCGAAAATGAAGCGATGGGTGGTTTCGATCCGTATAGCAACAGCAAGGGCTGCGCGGAGCTGGTAACCTCGGCCTATCGCAGTTCATTTTTTAATTCAGACAAATATCAGCAACATGGCGTGGCATTAGCCTCAGCCAGAGCAGGCAACGTAATCGGCGGCGGGGATTGGGCAGAAGACAGACTGATTCCAGATATCATGCGCGCTATTTCAGAAAATAGTCCAGTGCGCATTCGCAACCCTTATGCGATCCGTCCCTGGCAGCATGTGTTGGAACCACTTTCAGGCTACCTGTTGCTGGCACAAAAACTTTATGAAGAAGGTACGGCGTATGCAGAGGGCTGGAATTTCGGCCCCAACGACGAAGATGCTAAGCCTGTGCAGTGGATTGTTGATAGGCTGACAAAATCTTGGGGTGAAGGTGCAAGCTGGGTGCTGGATGACGGTAATCATCCTCATGAAGCGCATTACCTGAAGCTGGATTGTTCCAAGGCCCGTGCACAGCTAAACTGGCAACCGAGGTGGCATCTGGATGAAGCACTGGGAAAAATCGTGGATTGGCAAAAAAGTTATCAGCAGGGCGCAGATATAAGAACAGTAACGCTGAAACAAATCGATATATATTTAAAAGGAACGCGATCATGAGTAGCGTATTACGCAAGCAGTTAACGGCTGATGCCAGTCATACCATTCATCTCATCCTTCCTCCGGAAATGGGTGATGAAGTTGAAATCATCGTTTTTACACGCTCATCAGCGGAAGGAGCTGCGCAGCAGGAAAGTCTGATAATGGCCCAACTAATGGATGAAAGCGGTTTTGCCAAAAATATCCTTAACAGTGCAGAAGAGGATTGCTGGAATGACCTTTGAAATTACGCCCGGTACAGTTTACAGTGCACATTTTCCATTCAGTGATCTGAGTAATAAGAAAAAAAGACCTGTACTGGCTTTGTCTGGCAAGGATGAAAACGACGATGTGCGGATTGCTTTCATCACCAAGACAACCATTAATGAAGCGCAAGGCTTTGCACTGGAACCAGCGGATTTTGCTGATGAGATGCTCAAGCACCAAAGCCATATTCGCGTGGACAAGACATTCAATCTTCATATCAGCCGCATTGAGAAACCCGTTGCTCGGTTAAGTGATAGAGGTTATGAACGCGTGCTGCGCAAATTGGTCACGCTGGATATACCGACTCTTGCAGCGCTTAAGTACTGCGACAAACCATTCCAATCTGGCACGTCCGTCATACCGCCCTCCGGCAAGGTGATCGGCGCGCCCGAACTGAAAAACATGGTCGAAGCCTCTTTGGATGGCTGGTTGACAACCGGGCGTTTCAATGAATCGTTTGAGAAGCGTTTCGCCGAATTTGTCGGCGTGCCTTATGCGCTTACTACCACGTCCGGCTCATCGGCCAACCTGCTGGCATTCACCGCACTGACTTCACACAAGCTGGGCGCACGTGCGCT
Organism: Burkholderiales bacterium; assembly: GCA_038206935.1. Lineage (GTDB taxonomy): Bacteria > Pseudomonadota > Gammaproteobacteria > Burkholderiales > Gallionellaceae > Gallionella. The sequence continues at coordinate 140,813 of JBBRAJ010000009.1, read as the reverse complement.
AAAACCAGGCGATGAAGTCATCACCGTTGCGGCGGGGTTTCCGACAACCGTGAATCCTATTTTGCAAAACGGCATGGTGCCGGTGTTCGTAGATGTGGATATTCCAACCTACAACATCGACCCGCGAAAGATCGAAGCAGCCGTAACCGGACGTACTCGCGCCATCATGGTTGCGCACACGCTAGGCAATCCGTTTGACCTAGATGCGGTCATGGCACTGGCCGAGAAACACAATCTCTGGGTCATTGAAGATTGCTGCGATGCACTAGGCTCCCGCTACAAGGGACAACACGTTGGTACCTTTGGGCATATCGCCACCTGCAGCTTCTACCCGGCACACCACATCACGATGGGGGAGGGCGGCATAATCTTCACCAAAGACCGTGATTTACGCAGCATCATTGAATCGTTCCGTGACTGGGGCCGAGACTGCTACTGTGGCCCCGGCTGTGACAACACCTGTGGCAAACGTTTTGGCCAGCAGCTTGGCTCGTTGCCGTTCGGCTATGACCACAAATACACTTATTCACATTTAGGTTACAACCTTAAAATCACTGACATGCAAGCCGCCTGTGCGCTGGCACAGATGGATCGTCTACCAGAATTTATCGAGGCACGTAAACGCAACTTCGCTTTCCTTAAGGGGCGCCTAAAATCCTGCGAAGAATTCTTGATTCTGCCGGAAGCGACGCCCAGCAGCGACCCATCTTGGTTCGGGTTTCCCATTACCATCAAGGCAGACGCGGACGTAAATCGCGTGGATTTATTGCAATATCTTGATCAGAATAAAATCGGTACGCGTCTGTTGTTTGCGGGTAACCTGACACGCCAGCCTTACTTCGAAGGCCGCACTTACCGCATTAGCGGGGAGCTCCGCAACACCGACAACATCATGAATAACACCTTGTGGATAGGTGTATATCCTGGATTGTCAGAAGAAATGCTGAGCTATGTAGTGGAGAAAATCGAAGCGTTCTTCGGTGTAAATTTCTAATTTCGATGAATCGAGAAGTAGTGACTCAATCAACTGGCAAGCTCAAAGTTGCCGTTATCGGCAGCGGAAATATAGGCACAGACCTTTTGATAAAGGTACTGCGCTCCCCTTACCTTGAATGCGGAGCATTCATTGGTCGCAACCTATCCTCTTCGGGAATGATGAAAGCCCTTTCCTTGAACATCACTGTATCCGCTGATGGAATTGATTACATAGTTAAAAATCCGGACTGTTGCGATCTGGTATTCGATGCCACTTCAGCCAAGAGTCACTTGGTGCATGCCCCAATTCTGAAGAAAATGAACAAACGTGTCATCGACCTGACACCTGCAAAAATTGGTCTAATGAGTGTGCCTAGCGTCAATCTTGAAGATAGCTTGACAGAATTTAACGTCAACATGGTAACTTGTGGTGGTCAAGCATCTATTCCGGTGGCTTATGCGATCGGGAAAAGCCAGTCGGATGTCGAATATATTGAGGTAGTATCCAGTATTGCGTCGAGAAGCGCGGGTCCTGCAACTAGACAAAATCTCGATGAATATATTAAAACCACCGAGGCTGGCCTAAAGGAATTTTCGGGTGCAACCCGGACTAAAGCCATACTAAACCTGAACCCAGCAGAACCTTGCGTCGATATGCAGACTACAATCTTTGCGAAAGTAAAGCATCCCGATATTTCGAAGCTGGCGAATATTCTCTCGCCACTGGTAGAAAAAGTTCGTCAATACGTCCCTGGATACGAAATTATCCTAGGGCCACTCGTTGAGAATGATCGTATCGTAGTCATGGCAAGAGTAAGGGGATTAGGCGACTACTTACCTGCATATGCAGGCAATCTGGATATCATCAATTGTGCCGCTATTGCTATGGCTGAAGAGTATGCAAGAGTCTCTTCAAAACCGGATGCCAAAGGACAATGATGATAAATAACCAAAAGATAGTAATTAGCGATCCAACATTACGTGATGGTAACCATGCCGTGAGCCATCAGTTGAGTGTTGAACATATTGCCTCATATTGTAAGGCCGCCAATGCAGCAGGGGTGACTATTGTAGAAGTCGGGCATGGCAACGGTCTGGGAGCCTCTTCGCTGCAACTCGGAGAATCCAAAACTCCTGATCACATTGCGTTGGCGACGGCGCGAGAAAACCTGATCAACTCCAAACTGGGAATACATGTCATTCCCGGCTTTGCCACTATTGAACGGGACTTGAAGCCAGCCATAGGGATGGGTGTCGATGTAGTCAGGGTCGCAGCGCATTGCAGTGAAGCTGATATTTGCGAACGTCATATCAGTTTCTCCCGCGAACAAGGCGTAGAAGTATGGGGATGTCTGATGATGTCCCACATGATTTCCCCAGCATTATTGCTGGAGCAAGCCAGAAAAATGGAATCTTATGGTGCGGAAGGCGTCGTCTTTATGGACTCTGCCGGACATTTCTTACCTGAGGATGTCCAGCAACGGGTAGAAACGCTAGTGAACGGCCTCTCGATCGCCGTTGGATTCCACGCACACAACAACATGGGATTGGCTATTGCCAACTCTATTGCCGCCGCAAATTCTGGAGCCACATTATTGGATGGATGTGCGCGTGGATTTGGGGCTGGAGCAGGAAATGCTCAGTTGGAAGTGCTAATTGCAGTGCTGACGCGTCTAGGTTATTCCACCGGAATAGATTTATATAAGATGCTTGATGCCGCTGATGTGGCAGAAAATCTCTTCATTAAAGAAATCCCAGCCATCAAATCAGTCAGTGTGGTGAGCGGAATGGCTGGGGTATTTTCTGGTTTCATGAAGCCGGTTTCACGCATCGCTCGGGAGTTTAATGTTGATCCGCGAGATATATTCTTTGAGCTGGGACGACGCAAAATTGTTGCAGGTCAAGAAGACATTATTCTCGAAGTCGCAAAAGAGTTGGTTCAACGCACCAAAAAGGGAAATCAATGAAACTCGAATGTCAGGAGAGGACGCGCCATGACTGCCTAAGAATATTAGATGGTCGTGATGCGGCGCTTGATCCGTTACGCCGATCCAATTTGGTGATTGTCGGTGGCACTGGATTTGTCGGAGCATGGGTAGCCGAAATGATTGCTGCGCTCAATGATGCCTATCAATTCGGCATCAAATTGACTTTGATTTCTCGCAATACCGATCAATTTGTCAATCATTGCCCACATTTATCCAGTCGTGCAGATATTGCCCTGCTTAAATCAGATGTTCGGCAACTTGGACAGTTTCCAAACAATGCAGATTGGGTAATTCATGCGGCAGCGAATCCAGATGTTCGTACTCATGCATCCAATCCGCTGGATACGGCCTCTGTCATCGTCGACGGGACAATGTCAGTGATGCGAACCGCAGAACGTCTGGGGCAACTCAAAAAACTGCTGTACTTGAGTTCGGGCTTGGTATGCGGCGCTCAACAGGCGACTACAAGTGGCGTGAAAGAAAATGCGCAGGGTGCACCAGCGCCAGATGCAAGCTTCGTCTATGCCAATGCGAAACGCTTTGCCGAAACTCTTTGCTCTGCAGCTCGGGCGCAATCCCGCATTCCTGCGCTAGTGGCACGCCCATTTTCGTTTATTGGTCCATACCAATCACTTACGACCCCTTGGGCGCAAACTACTTTTTTGGCGGATGCATTGCGTGGTCACCATATTCGTGTCTTAGGTGACGGTCAGGTAATCCGCAGTTATTTATATGGAAGCGATGCCGCGTATTGGTTTCTGAAGATATTGACAGCGGGTCAGAGCGGCGACGTTGTCAACGTTGGGAGTTCCGCAGGGATTACCTTGCAAGACTTGGCGCAGGAAATAGCAAAAAATTTCGAGCCATCACCAGAAATCTTGTTTAATACCGCGCCAAGGAATACCGGCAGAGCTGCGCAACTGTTGCCAGATACGATGCATGCGCAAAATGAGTATGGACTGTCTGTATTCACGCCTATTGAAGAAGCGATCAAACTAACAGTACAGTGGCATCGCATGATGCCGTTAGACAAGTGAGGATTTAACCGTGCCAGAAAAAAAAGCCAGCGATTACATCGCAAACTTCCTTGCTGATCATGAAATTCGACATGTGTTCGGTATTGTAGGCGCGGGGAATGCGCAAATTTTCGACGCAATCACCCGCCTCGGCTATACCGAGATCGTATGTGTTCATCATGAGCAAGCTGCGATAATGGCGGCTACGACCTACTACCGTATGACAGGAAAAATCACCATTGCGCTGCTTACTACCGGAGCTGGCTCGACAAACGGCGTGACCGGTATAGTCAGTGCTTGGATGGATTCCATGCCTGTCCTAGTCATTTCCGGAAACGAACATTCACGATACACCACCGCCGAAAATCCTCTGAGAATCTGGGGAGTACAGGGGTATGACAGCACTGAAATGGTTGAAAAAGTGACCAAGTGGTCGGCACGTATTATGCAGTCAAAGAGCGTGCTAGACATCATTTCACGAGCATATACGATAGCAGGCACTTCTAGACAGGGGCCGGTCTGGATAGATGTACCTATGAATATTCAGGCAGAAATCGTCGCAGAATCTCAATTGACACCAGTAGCAGCGATATCGGTTGGAGCAGGGGGGGCATTAATTGATGGCTTTGATCGGATACTTCAATTAATCGAAGGCGTGACTGCGGTTACGAAGATACTTGCTAGTTCAAGTCGTCCTGTTCTGTGGTTGGGACATGGCATTAGACTTGCAGGTGCTGAAGGCCGAGTCAAACAGCTGGTCGAAAAACTTGGGGTGCCGACACTAGTAAGCTGGCAGGCTTGCGACATATTAGACTCCGATCACGCTTTATGCTTTGGTCGTGCAGGAGTATATGGGCAAAGAGCTGCCAACTTCGTGCTGCAAAATTGTGATGCACTGATTTGTATAGGTACGCGCCTCGCAATTCCTCAAATTGGTTACGACTTATCCGAATTCGCGCGTGCAGCGCAAATCGCGACCGTAGATATAGATGCCAATGAATTGCTCAAATTGGGTGATAAAATTAGTGCCCCGATATTAAGCGATGCCGGCCAATTTATCGATCAGCTTTTGAATAGAACCGAAACTGGATATTCCCGCCCTGACTGGATTCAGCAATGTGAGATATACCGCGAGCGCTATCCTGTGGTAGGCCCGGAGCATGCGGATATGGAAAATGCGGAGGGAACCAGATTCATAAATTCCTACCGATTTATGCAATCGCTGGAAAGGCACTTTCATGAAGATCAGATCGTTGTAACTGATATGGGCACAGCATTGCTATCGGGACATCAAGTATTGAAATTTAAAGCAGGTCAGCGAATGATGACCTCGACTGGGTTGGGTGAGATGGGCTTCGGCCTACCAGGTGCTATTGGCGCCGCAATCGGAGCAAAACGTGAAGTGATGTGCCTGAATTGTGATGGTGGGATGATGCTGAATCTGCAGGAGTTGCAAACTATTGCACATCACAATTTGCCGATCAAGATTTTTGTTTTCAATAACGACGGCTATTTGATGATCAAGCACACCCAAAAGGCGTTGTTTTCGGGTCGATACTCTTGTTCGGATCGCAAGTCTGGCGTGAGTTGTCCGGACTTTTCCAAGATTGCATTCGCGTTCGGATTCCCTTCGTTTCAGATTCATACTTGGGAAGATGTGGAAACAATACTTCCAAAAGTGCAAGCGGCAAAGGGTCCGGTGATTTGTGAAGTGTTTACACATCCCGAGCAGCCATTTGTGCCAAAACTTTCTTTGGTACAAAAGAAGGACGGCACACTTATTTCCCCCCCGTTGGAAGATTTGTCGCCGTTGCTGCCAAGAGCAGAGATAAAGAAAGACATGCTGATCGGTCTTCATAAAAAATCGAATAACCTAGAAATAGGCACTCTAGATTAGGTATTTATGGATCAGATGCATTCATCAAAAGTTAGCCGCATTCTTCAGGAGGATATCGCCGAGATAGTTGCGACGACCAATGTGGACTGGAACAGTTTTTCCGGTAAGCGTGTGTTAATTACGGGCGCATCGGGATTTCTTCCCGCTTATCTGGTTGAAACGCTGCTTTATTTGAATAGCACTAGAAATCTCGACATCCAAATTACAGCGTTGGTTCGTAATCTGAGTAATTTCAAGCATCGTTTTATGCGCCACTTGAGTAGTCCGAATCTAACCGTGCTGGTGCAAGATGTTTCAAAGCCAATTTACTTGAACTTGCCGCACCATTTCATTATTCATGCGGCAAGTCAGGCAAGTCCAAAATACTATGGCATTGATCCTGTTGGCACTCTCTCCGCAAACGTATTAGGGACCATGCAATTATTGGAATTGGCACGTAGTCAACCAATAATTTCATTTTTATATTTCAGCAGTGGAGAGGTGTACGGTGAAACTCAAAGCGTGCCCACGAAAGAATCAGACTATGGCTATATAGATCCAACATTGGTTCGGTCTTGTTATGCCGAAAGCAAACGTATGGGCGAAAACATGTGTGTATCTTGGCATGCACAGTATCAGATTCCGGTCAAAATTGTTCGCCCGTTCCATACCTATGGGCCGGGCATGCGACTTGACGATGGTCGTGTCTATGCTGATTTTGTTCGGGACATTCTTGAAAATCGTTCAATCGTTGTAAAAAGCACGGGGACTGCATCGAGAGCCTTCTGTTATTTGGCGGATGCGACAGCCGGCTTTTTTACCGTATTACTCAAAGGTGAAAATGGCACACCATATAACGTCGGAAATAATCACGCAGAAATCAGTATTATGAACTTAGCAAAATTGCTGGTGAATATTTTTCCCGACAAGCAACTTAAGGTAACCCAGAAAATACCCCCGAGCTCCTCCCAATATTTGCAAAGCACCATCGCAAGAAATTGTCCCGATATTTCAAGAATTAACGCTTTGGGATGGATGCCGAAAACAAGTCTGGCAGATGGATTTAAACGAACACTAGAAAGTTATTCAATATGACATCATTATATGAAATGCGTGATCAGCACCTTTCCGGGATGCTGAGCAAGCCAGAATACATTCAGCAAATGTACAAGCTACATCATGCTAAGTTATTTGAGTATGCCCAATATTTGCCTCTAACCGATGTTGAGTCGATCGAAATTCGTGCGGACAAAGTGGTTATGACCTCCAAAAAGTATGGGGTGAAAATGCTCTGTCCTGAGGGCGATCATCGAGTTGCGCCCATCGAATCGCTCAACTTTATGAGTTACGAAGAGAAAGATGCAAGCATGATCCTGAGGCTGGTTCCTAAGGCAGCAATTGTGTTTGATATTGGAGCAAACATGGGATGGTATTCATTACTCATAGCTCGGCAATGTAGCAGTTGCCAAGTGCACGCATTTGAACCCATCCCAAAAACATACTCATTTCTTGAACAAAATATTCAATTAAACGGACTCTTGAATATTGAAGCCCATCATTTCGGAATCTCTAATGAGCGCAAAGATTTAACCTTTTATTTTTATCCGGAGGGTAGTGGGAACGCTTCCTCGGCAAACTTGAGTGAGCGTACCGATGCAGAGCTAATTACTTGTCATGTTGAGCGCCTAGATGATTTTGTAACGGTCAATAAATTACATGTTGATTTCATCAAATGCGATGTTGAAGGTGCCGAATTGTTCGCATTTCAGGGCGCATTAGAAACTCTGAAGAGAGACAAACCCATTGTTTTCACGGAAATGTTGCGAAAGTGGTCTGCAAAATTTAATTATCATCCGAACGACATCATTGCCTTGTTTACATCACTTGGTTATCGATGTTTCTACGCCGATGGTTCTTGTTTAAAAGAATTGACGACTATGACGGATGAAACAACGGAAACCAATTTCTTTTTTCTTCATTCTGATGTGCATCACAAGCAAATCTTCGAATTATTTCAATTCTGATTGCCAACGCTGCAAAATAATCTTCAGCCAATGAAAAAATTACTTGCCTATATGGGTGTCAACACAGCGGTGCTGTATACCCTGATTGGAAGAGGCTGGGGTTTGCTTTCTGGGATTGTGACTTTGTTGCTTGTCTTGCGGACTTTGTCACCAGCCGAACAGGGCTACTACTACACCTTCGCCAGTTTGATGGCGATGCAGGTTCTGTTTGAGTTGGGAATGAGTTATGTGGTGATGCAATTTGCCAGCCATGAAATGGCTCATTTAACTTGGACAAGTGGTGGGCGCATTGAGGGGGATGCCAACGCCAAAAGCCGCCTTCGTTCACTATTATTACTTTCACTCAAATGGTATGGAGTCATCGCGGCTCTGGTTATTGTGGTGATCATGCCATTGGGGTGGATGTTTTTTTCGTCGAATCAAACCGAATCAACGATCAACTGGCAATTTGCATGGGGCTGGCTGGTTTTCGCATCAGCGCTAAATGTTATTGTCATGCCGTTAATGTCCCTTCTTGAAGGAAGCGGTCGTGTGGCGGAAATTGCCCGGCTCAGGATGTTTCAAAACATACTGGGAAGCCTAGTTGCGTGGGCAATGTTATTTGGTGGCGCTGGTTTGCTTGCTATGCCCGCTATGAGTACCAGCTATGCGCTGACGGTGCTGGTATGGTTGTGGTACTGGCAAAGAGGATTTTTTAAAGCATTGCTTAGATCAAAAGTGAAAGCTGCGGAAGTCGATTGGAAAACAGAAATTTGGCCTTTTCAGTGGAAAATAGCACTGAGTTGGCTGAGTGGGTATTTTATTTTTCAGCTATTTACACCCGTGTTATTTGCGTACAGAGGAGCTATTGAAGCGGGGCAAATGGGCATGAGCATGTCGATAGCCAATGCGCTGATGAGCATACCAATGGCTTGGATGAGTACTGCGGCACCGAAGTTCGGGACGCTGGTTGCGAAGAGTGATTACGACAGCCTAGATCGCTTATTTCGTTCTACCTTATTTCAATCACTGGCTGTAATGGTAATGCTGGGAGCGATGCTTGTAGCAGTAAATTATTACGTACATATTGAGAACATACAGTTTGCATTTCGTATTCTTGATCCACTGCCATTTACGCTGCTGATACTGACAACGATTCTGAACTATGTGACCTATGCGGAATCTGCTTACTTGCGGGCTCACAAAGTAGAACCCTTCCTGACAATCAGTCTTATTAGTGCCGTATTGATTGCAACGCTAACCTATATTATGGGGAAACGCTACGGTGCAGAGGGCATAATGTTTGGCTATCTGTTTGTATGTGCATCGGTTGGATTTGGCTGGGGAAGCTTGATATTTATTTCAAAGCGACGTGAGTGGAAAGAGGTAAGCAAACAGGAAAAGTTTTTGAAAGTGGCTGGCTGATGAGTGTCGAAAGCACGGACGCAGATATTAAGCCACTGTTGACAATCGCAGTGCCAACCTATAATCGAGCTAGCTATCTTGACTTGAGTTTAGGGCGTATATTTGAAGAAATAGGCTTGCTGAATAAGGATCAACGATACTTGGTTTGTGTACGAATTTCGAATAATGCCTCGACAGATGAAACCGATCAGGTGATTGCCAAGTACCTGTTATTGGGGGATGTTGGATTCGAGGTTATACACAACAAGGAAAATATTGGTGGTGAACGGAATGTTGTGCAATGTTTTGTAAATGCAACAACGCCTTATGTATGGATATTGGGGGATGACGACGTAATACTCCATAGGGGGCTGAAAATGGTGCTAGACATTTTACAGGGACAAAATCCGGATATTGTCTACGTTGGCAATTATCATTTTATCGAAAATTATCTTGATGCCAGTTGTGCCGTTCAGATTAAGAAGCATGGGACATTGATATTGAACAATGCAGAAATGTTTGTACGTAGAACCAATGTCATGTTGACATTTGTTTCTGCTTTGATAGTTCGAAGTAAGCATTATCTTGACTATCAACCTGAAGCGGCGGCAGGCAGCAATTTGCCTCAACTTGGATGGGTACTGCCTCTATTACGCGATGGTGACAAGTTTGTAATTGTTGAAGACTGGGTGGTCGCTGCAAAAGGTGCAAATTCAGGTGGATATGGTTTGATTAAAGTTTTTGGTGAGAATTTGCTTGATGTAACAGGGAAGATATTGGGCTACCAATCTAAACTACAGCGTGTAATTGCAAGTGGAACAATTATAAATTTTTTCCCTGGATTTGTTCTTGAAATACGTAGGGGAGTTAGTAATTTTGATTGTGTAGACATGGAATCGGGCCTTAAAAAGGCATTTTCCGGAAATTGGCGATATTACATATTTTTGGTTCCCCTAATCAAATTGCCTTTATTTTTGGCGTATCGTTATAACTCCATGTTAAATATGCTTCGACGAAAGGTTGGAAAATGGCTAATTTGATGGTGGATTGTAATCAAGGTAGATCAAATATACGAGGTTCGTTATTGTGCTGCTGAATAGTTTGCGATATGCATATGGGCATATTAGATACATAGTTCGGACTTCTGCAAACGAACGCCCAGTTTCGGCAGTGATTTATTTGATCCGCGAAACTATCAACCTGATTTTTGGTATGTTCGCAGCCACCGCCGCAGGATGGACAGAATCAATTTTGGGGCCGGGGCATAAAGTGCGGGGAAGCAAAGGGATCACCATGGGTAAAAATGCGTCCATTAAGCGGCAGGCGTGGATAGAAGCGGTATTTTCATATAATGCGCAAACGTTTTCTCCGACAATTAGTGTAGGGCAAGGCTTTGTAGCCGCCGACAGGCTGCATATATCAGCTATCAATCGTATCGAAATAGGGGATAACTGTCTGTTCGGATCGGGGGTATACATCAGTGATCATAATCATGGGGTGTATAAGGGCAGCGATCAAAGCTCACCTCAGGAGCCTCCTATTGAGCGAAAATTGGTTTCCTTCGGTCCGGTGGTTATAGGAGATAACGTTTGGATTGGAGATCATGTAGTAATAATTGGCCCTGTGACAATTGGTAAGGGCGTGGTGGTTGGAGCTAATTCTGTTGTGACGCGCGATATTCCGGATAACACGATTGCTGCGGGCTCTCCCGCGCGAATATTGAAGAAATTTAACCTAGCGCTTGGCCAGTGGGAGCAATCATGACAATAAATTACTACGCAGCTACAATGTCCAATTCACGATTACTTTAAGGTATTCCTAATTAGTTATATGGCTAGGGTTGAGATGCATGAACAATACTTGAATAGCCTTCCTTTTGCCAAATCTGTACTTCTTCGCGGTAGGGATGTATGCTTTCTTGCTTGGTAAGTCAATGTTGCACCACACTCAGCGTGCACAAAGCATCAGTAAGATAGTCGCTATGATTACAATTGGTGTGCTTTTGTTGACGGAAGTAAACGCGCCGCTGAAAAATGCAGAGAGACTTGATTTGATTCTGCGGGCAATTGAATTTGGTGCGCTGTACATTTGGCAGAGTAACAAACCTAACGTCTGTAGTACAGATAGATTATTTGAATACTTGGGTGAGCGAAGTTACAGCATATATTTATTACATCTTCCTGTAATAATTTTTTCAAAAGCATACATTCTTATCATGTATTCAAAATTAGAAACCAATCTTGAATACTATGCATTTTTTGTTAGTGCTCTGGTGGTAATAGGCGTCTTACTGATTCTCGCTGAAGTGACATATCGAGAGATGTCAGGAATTAAATGGAGACGCAGGATCATAAGCAACATACGGGCCAACTAAAGAGTTGGGTGGGACAGTTATCAATTTTAATAAATCAGATTGTGAGAGTTACATCATGGCGGAAGAGCGTCACAAATACGAATATAAGGTCGCACTTGATGCAGATAGCGGACCAGCTCGTGTAGTGCGTATCGTAGGGGAAAATAAGCGAGTATTGGAAATTGGTGCTGGTCCGGGATCAATCACAAAATTGCTGGCGGGTGTGTCAAATTGTCGGGTGACTGCATTGGATATTGATGCGGAATCAATCCGTAAAATCGCCCCTATTTGTGAACAGGCATATCAGGCTGATTTGAATGATCCCGCTTGGCCTAGCATCTTGAAAAACGATGGAAAATTTGAGGTCTTGGTTGCGGCCGATGTGTTAGAACACGTTTATGAACCATTAGTTGTGTTGAATGGCATGAAAGGGTTACTGGATAAGGACGGGTGCATGGTGATTTCGTTGCCGCATGTGGGACATTCGGTCATACATGCATGCCTGTTTGATGAAGATTTTGAATATCACAACTTCGGCTTATTGGATCGAACCCATATTCGATTCTTTGGCATTAAGAATATTCAGAAACTGTTTGAAGATGCCGACATGAAGATAATCCATGCCGAGTTTGTTGTTCGGAATCCTGAACACACTGAATTTTCTAAGCGTTGGGTGAAAATACCTCAGGAATTGCGCGATGCACTAGCAAAAAATCCATTTGGTCTGGTTTATCAGGTGATTGTAAAGGCGGTACCGATTGACTCGGAAGGTAAAGCTATTTCCCTATTGGAAGTACCAGTGCTTGAACAAACCCCTTCGCTCAGGGATTCACTGAGAGCATTTCTTCGATTGCATCTGAGTGATGGGATTTACACCCGTCTTTTAAGATTGAATGAAAAGAGGCATAAGTATTTTATAAAATCCAGTTAAGTATTGACTTACAGGATTGCAGGTTAAACTTTAGCATGGGATGTACGGGGTTGCTTGGATGCCGATAGAGGTGCCTAGTGAGCTTATTAGTGTAAAGAGGACTCTTGTTGAGGGTGTAAGAGCACTGAATTATTGAGTTGATTATGAATAGTGTATTGAAAGGTAAGGTTGAACCGTTGGAAAAGCGCACAGCAAAACTCATCGCAATGTATTTCCCTCAATTACATGCAATTCCCGAGAACGATGCCTGGTGGGGTAAGGGCTTTACTGATTGGGAGAATGTAAAGTCGGCCAGTCCTCAGTTTGAGGGGCATTATCAACCACGTGTTCCACTGAATAATAACTACTACGATCAGTCCCAGATTGAGACATTGCGTTGGCAAATCGACCTTGCCAAGAAACATGGCGTATACGGATTTTGTCACTATCATTATTGGTTTGATGGTAAACAATTATTAGAGACACCGACCAATTTGATTATGGAAAATCGCGATATAGATTTCCCATTTTGCTTGTCGTGGGCAAATGAAACTTGGTCAAGAAGATGGGATGGGCGTGATCATCATATTTTAATTCAGCAAACGCATCCTCCGACCAAAGAAAGTTGGAAGAAACATTACAATTATTTGATTAAAGCTTGGACTGATCCACGGGCTATCAAAGTGGACGGTAAGCCAGTATTTGTGATTTATCGACCACAACGTATCGAAAAAATTGACGAAATGCTTACCTATTGGAGGGAACTGGCAAAACAGGACGGTTTGCCGGGCTTGTATTTCATATTCCAGAAACAGTATGAGTTGCCGAACAGAGCCTGCCTGAATTCGTTCGATGCGCTCTTCCAATTTCAACCATTTGAGGCATCTTATTCTCCATCGTTCAACAAGAAATCGATCCGGCATTCCCCCCTATTCAGGCTTGTGAGGAGCTTGCCCGAACGTTACCAAGACCGACTGCGAGGTCTAAGAGCGAAGTTTGTAAAGGAATTGACCTTTCATAATTACGACGAAGTCTGGCGGCAAATTGTCGAAATTCGTCCAGATTCGCAGTTAACTACTTATCCAGGGGCATTCGTGGATTGGGATAATGCGGCACGCTACAAGAAGAGAGCAACACTTTATCTAGGCGCATCGCCCGAGAGCTTTGGGAAGTGGTTTTCAAAGCTGGTCGATTCCATGCCGCAACGGCATCTTCCGGAAAACTTTATTTTCCTGAATGCTTGGAACGAATGGAGCGAGGGAACGTATCTTGAACCTGATGAGCGCAATGGCTTTAAGTACCTTGAAGCCGTCAGAAAGGTGCTTTTATCAAATAAATCTGAAAAATAGTCAGATCATTCAGTAGATGTGTCGAAGGAAATAAGATAGAAAATGGGAAATGTCTCTAGCAAGTATGAAGATTACTTCGTTCACCTAAAAAAAATCAGCTTGTTAGGGCGGATATATAAAACATTTTTCTCATCGCCCATTTTGTATTTTTGTGCGCGGCATTTTGGTAAACGCATTGTTGAGATTGGTTCAGGCACAGGGAGTGGAGTATTAGGTGCATTCCCAAGGCAGGTTGTAGGTATGGAAATAAATCCTGTTGCAGTTGAGTATTGTCGGTCAAAAGGTTTGAATGTTGAACTCATCGTGGATGGAGAGGCTTTCCCGGTGCCTGATGGGCAGTTTGATACGTGTATTCTTGATAATGTGCTGGAGCATATTGACGATCCCAGTCATACATTAGACGAGTGTTATCGAATTACCCGGCAGGGAGGCGGCTTGGTGATCGTAGTTCCCGGAATGCGCGGATATAATTCAGATGCAGATCACATGAAATTTTACGATGAGAATGCGCTAAGGCAGTTAGGGTCAGGATGGCAATTAGAACGCTTATTTTCCTTACCATTTATTTTCAGTAGTGAGAAATTATCAAGGTCAATAAAGCAATATTGCCTTGTTGCAACATACAAAAAATCTAGGTAGCAATAGAACAATTACAAGTTTAATTAAGAATAAATAGAAGAGACGGCGTAATTGTGAATTCAGGATCACCTTTAGTTTCAATTTCGGTAGTTAGCCACGGGCAACTTGCGTTGGTTGCGGAATTATTGCACGACATTGATTCCAAGTGCCGATCTACATCGATAGAGTTGATCTTGACGCTTAATCTGGAGGAGACGCTCCCATTTCCGTTAGAGCCTTTCTCATTTCCGCTCACAGTTATCCGTAATGTAACTCCAATTGGCTTTGCGGCAAATCATAATCAAGCATTTGCCAAAATATCTGGAGAGTTCTTCTGTGTAATGAATCCAGATATTCGTCTTAACTGCGATCCATTTCAGGTTTTATTATCGTGCTTGAAAATCCCCTCCATCGGCGTTGCCGCACCAGTCGTACTGAGTGGAACGGGAGAATTGGAAGACAGTGCACGTCGCTTTCCTACTCCATTGATAATATTGCGTAAAGTATTTCGAAGTAACAAGAGCAGAGATTATGTTATTTGTGATAAGCCAGTTTTTCCTGATTGGGTAGGGGGTATGTTCATGTTGTTCCATGAGAAGACATTTAAACAGGTCGGTGGATTCGACGAGCGATATTTTTTGTATTATGAGGATGTAGATTTATGCGCTAGATTACGGCTTTTAGGCTATGAGGTGGCTGTGTGTCCTGAAGCAAGAGTCATTCACGATGCACAGCGAAGCAGTCATACTAGTTTTAGATATTTACGCTTGCATCTGAGCAGTATGATTCGTTTCTTTCTTTCTACCGTATTTTGGAGAGTGCAATATCGGAAATGGTTAAAATTTATTAAAATGTTCTTATGACGATAATATTTGCAAGCATGAGGGTGCTTAGCGATGAGGGAAATTAAACATCTGCACTTTCTGATTACAGGCGCTAATGGTTTTGTAGGCAAAGTACTTTGTGCAGAATTGTCACATCAAGGATTCTCTGTTCGTGCTGCAGTTCGTTCGTTAAGCCATATTTCTAGCAATTACATGGCAGTGGCTATTGGTGATCTTGATGGTCAAACTAGCTGGAAACAGGCTGTGGATGAGATTGATGTAGTAATTCATCTCGCCGCCCGCGTACACGTAATGGATGACACCTCTACCGATCCACTCACAGAGTTTCGTAAGGTAAATGTAGCGGGAACCGAGCATCTCGCTCGATCAGCGGCAGCATGCGGAGTTAAGCGTTTTGTTTATGTCAGCTCAATCAAGGTGAATGGTGAGTCGACTGAAAAGGGGAAGAAATTCCTTGAAACAGACATTCCCAACCCGCAAGACCCTTACGGCCTCTCCAAATGGGAGGCTGAGCAGGCATTACATCGGGTGGCGGCTGAAACGGGGCTGGAAGTTGTGATCGTCCGTCCGCCACTGATTTATGGGCCAAGAGTAAAAGGTAACTTTGCACAGATGCTTAAAGTGCTCGCCAAGGGAATACCGTTACCATTGGCATCGGTACATAACCTGCGCAGCCTGATTTATATCGAAAACTTTGTTGATGCGCTGATTTTATGTGCCACGCATCCAGCCGCAGCCGGGCAGACATATCTGGTCAATGATGGTGAAGATGTTTCTACGCCCGACCTGTTACGCCAACTGGGTATCTCAATGGGGCATCCGGCACACCTGCTTCCCTGCCCAACATTTCTTATAAGATTAGCAGGCCGTTTAACCGGAAAAGCGGCTCAAATCGACAGACTGCTTGGCTCCTTACAGGTAGACGGTAGTAAAATCCGCCGTGACTTGGGCTGGAGTCCTCCATTTACCTTGCAGCAGGGATTATCTTTTTCGGTAAACTCCAGAACTGTCAATCAGCCTTGACTGAAGAAATATACAACTTCTCATTAAACAGATTAGCTACATTCATACTATCCCGAACTGTATAAGGAATATAACAAGATGATTTTAGTAACCGGCAGCGCAGGCTTTATCGGCGCAAATTTTGTACTCGACTGGTGTGCACAGCATAATGAAACAGTCATCAATCTGGACAAGTTGACCTACGCAGGCAATCTCGAAAGCCTCAAATCACTTGATAACAACCCGAACCATATTTTTGTACAGGGCGACATTGGCGATGCGGAATTGGTGGGCAAGCTGCTGGCCCAATATCAGCCTCGTGCGGTAGTCAACTTTGCGGCAGAAAGCCATGTGGATCGTTCCATACATGGCCCTGAAGACTTCATTCAGACCAATGTGGTTGGCACCTTTCATCTGCTGGAAGCCGTGCGTAGTTACTGGTCGGGATTGCAAGGGGATGAAAAAACGAACTTCCGTTTCCTGCATGTTTCTACCGACGAAGTTTACGGCTCGCTCGTCAAGGATGAACCCGCTTTCACCGAAACTCACCGTTACGAACCCAATAGTCCCTATTCAGCAAGCAAGGCGGCAAGTGATCATCTGGTGCGCGCCTACCATCACACCTACGGCTTACCGGTATTGACCACCAATTGTTCCAACAATTACGGACCTTATCATTTTCCCGAAAAGCTGATTCCGTTGATGATCGTCAACGCACTGGCGGGCAAGAACTTGCCGGTCTATGGCGACGGGCAGCAGATCCGCGACTGGCTGTACGTCAAGGATCATTGCAGTGCGATACGTCGCGTACTGGAAAAGGGCACGCCAGGGGAAGTTTATAACGTCGGCGGCTGGAACGAAAAAGCCAACCTCGACATCGTGCATATCGTCTGCTCATTGCTGGACGAATTACGTCCGCGCGCCGATGGCAAAGCCTATAGCGAGCAAATCACCTTCGTTACTGACCGTCCCGGACATGATCGCCGCTATGCGATAGATGCGCGCAAAATCGAGCGAGAGCTGGGCTGGAAGCCGGCAGAAACCTTTGAAACCGGGATTCGTAAAACCGTGCAATGGTATCTGGACAATCAGGACTGGGTGAACAACGTATTGTCCGGCAACTATCGACAATGGGTTGAAAAGAATTACGCCGGACGTACCTGATGAAAATTCTCCTCTTCGGCAAAAATGGTCAGGTCGGCTGGGAACTGCAACGCAGCCTGGCTCCACTGGGCGAGTTAATCGCACTGGGTTCAGAAAGCCGTGAATTTTGCGGCAATTTCACGAATACGGAAGGCATTATTGAAACAGTACGGGCGATTGCTCCAGACATTATCGTTAATGCTGCTGCACATACGGCGGTAGACAAAGCCGAAAGCGAACCAGAACTTGCGCACACCATCAATGCGCTTGTTCCCGGGGTTCTGGCTGGTGAAGCCAAGCGTCTGAATGCCTTGCTGGTACATTATTCCACCGATTATGTTTTTGACGGCAGCGGTGATCGCCCCTGGCTGGAAACCGATGCGACGAAGCCGCTCAGTGTGTACGGCTCAAGCAAACTGGGAGGTGAAAAACTCATCAAGGAATCCGGTTGCAAGCATTTGATATTCCGTACCAGTTGGGTATATGGGGCAAGGGGCGGCAATTTTGCCAAGACCATGTTGCGTCTGGCGCAACAGCGAGACAGCCTTAACGTCATTAACGATCAGATTGGTGCGCCAACGGGCGCAGACTTGCTGGCCGATGTAACCGCACATGCAATACGCACAGCCCTACATCATCCTGACGTGTCCGGGCTTTATCATCTGGTCGCTGCGGGTGAGATTTCCTGGCATGGCTATGCCCGCTTTGTTCTCGATTTTGCACAACAGTCCGGCATGGCACTCAAGGTTACACCTGAATCAATTCAACCCGCGCCTACAAGTGCCTTCCCAACATCGGCCCAACGCCCGCATAATTCACGCCTGAATGCCGAGAAGCTACAAAATACCTTCAACCTGCATTTGCCGCACTGGCAAAAAGGTGTTACAAGAATGCTTACAGAAATTCTGGACAAATCACTATGACACAACGCAAAGGCATCATCCTCGCCGGTGGCTCCGGCACGCGCTTGCATCCGGTTACATTGGCCGTCTCCAAGCAATTATTACCCGTCTATGACAAGCCGATGATTTATTACCCGCTGTCCACGCTAATGCTGGCCGGAATACGCGACATTCTGATTATTTCCACACCGCAGGACCTGCCGCGTTTTGAGCAGTTACTAGGGGATGGCAGTGCGTGGGGGTTGAATCTGCAATACGCGGTGCAGCCTTCACCGGATGGCTTGGCGCAAGCCTTTATCATCGGACGGAAATTCATAGGCAATGATCTTTCGGCGCTGGTGCTGGGCGACAACATATTTTATGGGCATTCCTTCCAATCGAGATTAAGCAATGCCTCCAATAATCAAACCGGAGCAACGGTTTTCGCCTACCATGTGCGCGATCCGGAACGATATGGCGTGGTTGAATTTGACAATAATGGTCGTGCAATTTCGCTGGAAGAGAAACCGCTAAAACCCAAATCCAATTACGCCATCACCGGGCTGTATTTTTATGACAACGAAGTGTTGGATATGGCGGCTGAACTCAAGCCGTCCCCTCGCGGCGAATTGGAAATTACTGATATAAATCGTATTTATCTGGAACGCAATTGTTTGTCAGTTGAAAATATGGGGCGCGGTTTTGCATGGCTGGATACCGGCACGCATGAGTCACTTCTGGAAGCCAGTCAGTTTATCCAGACCGTTGAACATCGACAGGGCCTGAAAATCGCCTGCCCTGAAGAAATTGCGTTTACCTGTGGTTTTATTGATGCGACACAACTGGAAAAGCTGGCTACTCCACTCGTAAAAAGTGGATATGGTGAATATTTAATGCGGGTGCTCATTGAGAACAGAAAGTAACAAATGAATATGATTAAAACGCAAATTCCCGATGCACTTATCATCGAACCCAAGGTATTTGGTGATGACCGGGGGTTTTTTTTCGAAAGTTTTAATCGACTGAAATTTGCCCAACTGACAGGCCGTGATGTGGATTTTGTACAGGATAATCACTCCCGCTCCGCAAAAAACGTCCTGCGCGGTCTACATTACCAGATTAAAAATCCTCAAGCCAAACTAGTGCGTGTAGTGCAAGGCACCGTCTTAGATGTGGTTGTGGATATACGCAAAAGTTCGCCGACCTTTGGTCAACATGTGGCGGTGGAATTGTCGGCGGAAAACAAACGTATGTTCTGGATACCGGAGGGATTTGCTCATGGCTTTGTGGTACTCACGGATACGGCTGACTTTCTTTACAAGACTACCGATTACTGGTTCCCTGAACATGAACGTTGCATACGCTGGGATGACCCCGATCTGGCGATAGACTGGAAATTGCAGGGAGCACCCACACTTTCCGTTAAAGATGCTCAAGGCAAATTATTCGCCGAGGCGGAATTATTTGAGTGAGGCAAGCTTTTCAGATTCAGCTATGAAAATTCTCGTCGTCAGATTATCGTCATTAGGCGACATACTGCATTTATTCCCCGCGATCAGTGATCTGCGCCGTCAATTCCCGGATGCAGAAATCCATTGGCTAATCGAACCTGCTTTTGCCGAAATTGCAAGCTGGCATTCGGCAGTCGATAAGGTTATTACCGTACCGTTACGTAGCTACAAGAAGAAATGGTCGAAGGTTCCAGCCCTGTTACTCGATCTACGACGGCAATTGCATGCAGAAAAATACGACCTAATATTGGATGCACAGGGGTTGTTAAAGAGTGCTTTACTGGCAAGCATGGCTGGAACCGAGATACACGGATTTCACGCCGATAGTGCACGTGAGCCACTCGCAGCACGCTTCTACCGGAAAACCGCTCTGATACCGGCAGGCTTGCATGTTATTGACAAGAATCGGCAACTTATCGCTAAATTGTTTGGCGCTAACATCAATCTTCCGGCAGATTTCGGTCTGGATAATTTTTGCCGGGATCAAATGACAAAACCACTGCCCGAAATTATTCAAACACTGAACGGAAAAAAATATTTTGTGTTATTGCACGGCACAACCTGGAACAGCAAATACTGGCCGGAATCATCCTGGGTAGAGTTAGTCAGCCTGTTGACCAAACAAGGTCTGAACTGTCTGGTACCGTGGGGGAATGAAGAAGAACGGCAGCGTGCGCAACGCTTGCAACTTGCGGGCGGAGAACTGGCACATGTCCTTCCTCGCTTGCCATTAAGCGAATTGATGCTTGTCCTGTTACACGCACAGGCGTTCGTCAGCGTTGAATCGGGTATCGGTCACATCGCGGCGGTATTAAACATACCCGGCATCATGCTGCACGGCCCGACCGATCCAGATTACAGCGGCATTCCGGATAAATCCTGCCTGCACCTTACCAGCGGTCTAAATTGCGCCCCCTGTTTCAAACGCGATTGCCCCAGACTTGAATTACCATCCGATACGCCCCCCTGCCAGCAGGCGATCACTGTTCAGCGTGTTTTCCAACTATGTATGCAGTTAAACTCCAGTACTAATACAGTAGACATGCATACAAACTGTTAAACTTCGCACCGTAAAAAATACCGGATGTATCTATGTCACACTATTCCCCGCTGATTTCCGCCTTAGTAACGCTGCTTTTGGCATTTATCATGACCCTGAATAAACTCGGCATGATTCAGGATGTTCCCAATGAACGCTCCTTGCATGATGAACCCATCCCGCGTACTGGCGGAATCGCGTTAATGGCAGGAATACTCGCTGGCTGGGTGTTGTTGTTTCCGTTCTGGGCATGGTGGATAGTCTTGCCTGTCTTTGGCTTATTTGTGCTTTCACTGGTCGACGATGTACGTGACCTATCTCCAAAGTCGCGTCTGATAGGGCACTTTATTGCAGCCATAATCGTAGCACTGGGTTCTGGAATAGACTGGATATGGATATTGCCAGTGATCTTGTTTGTAGTGTGGATGACCAATCTTTACAACTTCATGGACGGATCGGATGGGCTGGCTGGCGGAATGGCGCTATTCGGCTTCAGCTTTTACGGAGTCGGGGGGCTGATGCACGGCGATCAAGCCTTTGCGATGCTGAATTTCTCGATAGGCGCCGCCGCTTTGGGGTTTCTTTATCATAACTTTCATCCGGCCAAGGTATTTCTGGGCGATGCAGGATCAATTCCGCTCGGCTTTCTCGCGGCAGCCTTCGGCGTTTGGGGTTGGCAACAGGGATACTGGCCATTCTGGTTCCCGATACTGGTGTTCTCACCTTTTGTAATGGATGCAACGCTGACATTATTAAACCGGATACGTAACAAGGAAAAACTGACCGAAGCGCATCGCAGCCATTATTACCAGCGACTGGTTCAAATGGGCTGGGGTCATCGCAATACGGCTATCGCCGAATACATAGTAATGCTGGCGGCAGGCATTTCGGCGCTAATCGGCATCGGACTGGATGCAAAGGAACAGGGGAATCTACTGGCATGGTGGGGGGCTATCTACCTGGGTTTGAGCATGTTGGTAGACCGGAGTTGGCGTATTCATCTGAAAGAGAAAACCGAAAACGATGATGTCGCATAAATGACTCAGCAAATTACAGCTCAATTTATACCCGGATAATTCAGCGTGCAGAGAAGCCTTACACGACAACAGATACTCCCGGCCTGCACAATCCTGCTGGGGTTTACCGCACCCATCTCCGTAGCGCTGGATAACCTGCTGCTTGCCGTCGTGCTAATTGCCATATTCTTCAATGCACGAGCCGTTTGGCAGATTGCCACGCAACATGTCATTGCACGGTCTGCAATGCTACTGTTTGGCATCTTGTTCATTGCGATGTTTTACGGCACTACCCCATTGAAAGAGGCCGCCGGAGCACTGGGCAAATACGCCGATCTGGCATTCATCCCGCTATTTATGCTGATACTTTCAACCGAAAGCTATCGGCGCTACGCCCAATATGCCTTTCTCGCCTCGATGGCGCTAACACTGTTGCTATCGTATCTGGTCGGGCTGGAAATCCTGCCGATCCAGCACTGGATGAGTGAATTTTCTCTCGTGAACAATCCAGTAATATTTCATAGCCACATCACGCAAAATAATATGATGGCCTACGCCGCTTTTCTCGCCTTATTGCAACTGCGGGACGGGACATCCGCCGGGACGAAATGGGCATGGGGATTGTTTGCCGTATTGGCGATCGTCAATGTGTTGTTCATGGTGCAGGGCCGAACCGGTCATGTGATCCTGCTGGTTTTACTCGGCTGGTTTGCATGGAGCACACTAGCCCAACATATGCAAAAGCGCAACAAAACTCTGGGTTGGCGACAGGCCATTGCGGTCTTGTTGATGCTGCTGAGCTTGGTCGCAGTAGCGTTATTTTCATCGCAACGCCTGCATGAACGGGCTGGTTTGCTGGTTTCCGAATATCAAGCTTGGCAACCAAATCACGGCAAGGACACCTCTACCGGACAGCGTCTGGATTTCTACTACAACGGTTTGCAAATCGTTCAACAGCACCCCATTCTCGGTGTCGGAACAGGTGGTTTTGAAGCCGCATTTGCCAAGCAGACGCAAGGCGCTAATGTTTTGCAGACATCCAATCCGCACAACGAATACCTGATGATTACCTCGCAATCCGGTATTTTCGGCCTGATATTATTGCTTTACCTGTTTTACACTCTATGGCGATACGCGCCGTTGCTGGATACGCCATCAAACCGGGATGCCGCACGCGGACTGGTATTGGCCTATATGACCAATGGCGCATTCAATTCCGCATTACATGACCATGCAGACGGTTTGTTCTTTGCGTTCATGGCAGCGGCCTTGTTTGCCGGTCTTAAATCTCAATCGCAGCGTTGAATAAACATGGCAAAGCTTTCCGTCATCCTCATCACTAAAAACGAAGCCGCCAATATTCGAGACTGCCTCGAATCGGTGAGTTGGGCGGATGAAATCATCGTGGTCGATTCCGGCAGCAGCGACGACACGGTAAGCTTGGCTCGCGAGATGGGTGCGAAAGTCTACGAGCATGCCGACTGGCCGGGTTTCGGGCCGCAGAAGAATCGTGCGTTATCTTATGCGACCCATGACTGGGTGCTATCCATTGATGCGGATGAACGGGCCACCCCCGAGTTGAGAGATGAGATAGCACGGGTGCTGGAAAGCCCCCAAGCGGACGGATACGAAATTTCGCGGCTATCCAACTTCTGTGGACGTTTCATGCTGCATTCCGGTTGGCATCCCGATTATGTGTTGCGTTTATTCCGGCGTGACCAGGGACGATTCAGCGATGCCTTGGTGCATGAGTCAGTTCAAATGAGCGGCAAAAAAGGGCGCTTGCAGTATTCGTTATTGCATTTCAGCTATGCCGACTTTGAGGATGTCATCGGCAAGTTAAATAACTATTCGAGTGCGGCTGCTACCATGTTGCAGCAGCGTGGCAAGAAGGGCGGACTGGGGACGGCATTGCTGCACGGCTTCTGGGCATTTTTTCGCACCTACTTCCTGCGAGCCGGATTTTTGGATGGGCGTGAAGGTGTAATGCTGGCGATAATGAATGCCGAGAACAGTTATTACCGCTATATCAAACTCTGGCTGAAACAAAACTCCTGATTCTTCCCAAGTCGGCTATCAGGGCACCAGCGCATGAATAAGCGGCAACATATCCTTCGCAATCATCGAATTGGCATAGTCTGAAATATGATCGCCATAGCTGTACAAAAATTTTCCTGCCTGTGTGACGGTACAAACATTATTCGTAATATCACAGAGCAAGGGCGTAGGATCGTAGACCAACAGTTTCGGATGTCTCCGCTGCAACTCCCCGACAAATTCCCGATAAGCCTGTGTGCCAGCTAGATGATCGGTATAGCGTATCGTGCAATGCGGATTTTGTTTTCGTCTGAGAACCTGATTCAGCACGACGCTCGACGTCACGCCGCCACTCACGCAACTGGTCGGGTCGGGGAAGGTTGGATTGTCGATGACAAATACGACATGCTTTCCTGCCTGCTCCAGATGCTGAATCGTCTTGCTGTAAACCTCAATTCTTCCCGTTGCCGAAGTCACATCGGTTTTGATAAATCCCGTGTCGCTATCGACAGCAAAGATGCCTCGCAAGGCGACGGCAATCGCCACGATCTTTATGGACGGATTGTTTATTACCGTTTCCAGTGCGAGTCGATTCTTGAATTGCTGACGATCCTCGGGGGCGGCATTGAATTCAAGCGGGAAGACAGAACCGATCATCAGCCATTGCCGGTCTGGCGTCGATTCGCGAACCAGCCCGTAGAATAAGGCTTCGGCCTTGCTATCACCCAAAAGCCCATAAACGGGGTTTGCCTTCCCGCCATTCAAGCAATATTGAAATTTGGATTTTTCTGTCTCGGCAAGACCGCAATCGTGATGCAACGCTGCACGATCCGCACCTAACACCATCGTGCCGGATTCACCATTCAACATGGAAAACTGACGTGACTTGAAGCCATCTTGTTTCTTAACGATCAGGCCGGCAGCACCCACTACGAATATGCTTACACATAGCATCCATATTAGAGCTCTGGTACGTGGGCCGGATCTGAGCGGGCGTTCCACAAAACGATAGGTCAGCCAGCCTAGCAGGATGCTGGCGATGACCAGTCCGATGCGAATTTCAACCGAGGGTGTACCGGATTCCATAATGCGTGCGAAGGACAGCAACGGCCAGTGCCAAAGGTAAAGCGGATAGCTGATAAGGCCAAACCACACCATGATGCGCAGCGACAACAAATGCCGGTTAGGCCAGGCCTGTTCGCCAGCATAGATCAGACAGACGGCACCGAGTGTGGGTAGCAACGCCCAGGCACCGGGAAACAGGTACTCTTTTTGCACAAGCAGGATGGCAGATACGATCAGCCCCAGCCCCAGCCAGGCAATGAGTGTGTGATGCAGGGCGTGGTTAGTGAGTCTTTGTGTGACCGCATAGGCGGCGACGGCACCTACAGCCAATTCCCAAAAACGTGTTATGGGTGAATAGAAGTCGGCTACGGCGTCATGACCGACCAGCATCAGACTGTACGCCAATGAAGCCGCCATCAGGCCCAGCAATATCCAGCCGAAATGTCGCGAGTAGCGCCAGAAAAAGGCCAGTAACAGCGGCCATACGATATAAAACTGCTCTTCTATTCCCAGCGACCAGAGATGCAGCAAGGGCTTGGTGTCAGCCGCATTGTCGAAATAGCCCGCTTCTTTCCAGAAAATCAGATTGGAAACGAACAGCGTACCCGCCGTGACATGTTTACCGAGTTGTTCGTATTCGCCGGGGGTGAGAATAATCCAGCCCATCAGCAAACAGGCCAGCAAGACCACCGCCAATGCCGGAAAGATGCGCCGTACCCGGCGCGCGTAAAAGGTCTTGATGCTGAAAGTTGCGGAGGCCAGTTCCTCCCAAATATGTTTCGAGATCAGAAACCCGGAAATGACAAAGAAGATATCGACGCCCACAAATCCACCCTGTAGCAACGTCGGAAAGGCATGAAAGCAAACCACCGCCAGCACAGCAATCGCACGTAAACCATCAATATCGGGGCGATAGTCGCTTTTTCTCGAAGCGCCGCCGTTGCTGATTATTGTCGCAGGAGCTTCGGCAGGCTGGGATTGATGGGCTTGAGCGGAGGGCATAATTTACCGGGGGCGTGTAATTCTATTGTTCTTCGTTCGGGTATAAGTTGGATGGTAAAACAAAAAATGATAGTCATCGCCTTCCTGTTTGCTTACCATGCTGGCCTTGGCGTTCAAGGTGGGCGATTATAGCGAGTCTTATGCTGCATCAACAGGATGTTATGTCGAAAAATAAATTGATACATGTGGTGAGGCGTTACGGCCCGGTGGGCGGCATGGAGCGCTATGTCTGGGAGCTAACGCAGCAGTTGCGCGATCTGGGCCATGAGGTGACGGTGATCTGCGAAATCTGTCTGGCCGACAAGCCGCATGGCATAGCGGTATACGAACTGGGTACGATAGCCGCGCGTCCGCGCTGGTTGGCATTGTTGCGCTTTGGTAAACACGTTGCTCGCTGGCTTGCAGAAAATCCGCAAGGCGAGAGTCTGATACACAGCCACGAACGCCTGAGTTCACATCACATCACCACCTTCCACGGCCCGCCCTTTGCGACGGTGCGGGATCGTCCCTGGTGGCGCAAGGTGTCGATACGCGTAGCGATGCAGTTGTTTATCGAGCGCCGTGAATTAAGCGTAGCCAGGCAGATCGTGCCGAACTCGGTGATTATCTCGCAGCAGTTGGCCCATTATTACCCCGAATATGCGCACAAGTTGACTGAGCCTATTGTGCCGGGCGTAGTGAGTGGCGCGGTGCGCGAGTTTCGTCATGTACCAGTAACGGGAGGTATTGTCGGCTTTGTGGGCAAGGAATGGCGCCGCAAAGGCTTGCCGTTGGCGGTTGAGATCGTGGCGCAATTACGCGTTTCGCGTCCCGATCTGGAATTGCATGTAATAGGCCCGAAGCCTGAAGAAATCGAACATTTATTTTCAAGCTGGCAGAGTGGCTTTAAATTGCAAGGTTGGAGTGACCAGTCGCATTTCGTCGAATTTGATGTATTGCTGCATCCGGCCAAGGCCGAACCCTATGGCATGGTCATCACCGAAGCGATGGCAGCACGGGTGCCGGTAGTGATTTCGGATGTCTGCGGCGCAGCGGCGCAGCTTACACCCGATGCCGGTTCGGCTTTGTTGTTATCTGCACCGATGACATCCTGGGTTGCCGCGATTGAACAGCAATTGAACCGTGAAGACGCCGCCCCTCAGTTTGTGCGCAGTTGGCGCGAGGTGGCGCAGGAGTATGAGACAATCTATCGGAAAGATTCAACACGGCACATAGACGCGGTTTGAAATTATGCCTATTTCCTATTTTTTAAGTTGCAGCCTACTTGTATCACCAGTTAACAGCCAAACATGAACCATCCCGCCCCTTTACTCTCTGTCGTCATTCCTGTCTACAAGGCCGAGAATTGTCTTGATGAACTTTATCAACGCCTGAAAACCTCTCTTGAAACCATTTCATCGGATTTTGAGATTGTGCTGGTTGAGGATTGCGGCGGCGATAACTCATGGACAGTGATAGAGCGACTCGCCAGTGCAGATCATCGTGTGCGTGGCGTTCAATTCAGTCGTAATTTCGGTCAGCATTACGGCATAACGGCAGGTCTGGATTGTAGCCGGGGCGATTGGGTTGTGGTGATGGACTGCGACTTGCAGGACAGGCCGGAAGAAATTCCACGCCTCTATGCCAAGGCCGCCGAGGGCTACGATGTTGTGTTGGCAAGGCGGGGTGCAAGACGCGATCCCGTGCTTAAGCGCTTTACGTCATGGTTGTTCTACCGGCTGTTCAGTTATCTGGCAGATATTGATTATGACGGACAGACAGGTAACTTTCGTATCATGTCGCGTCAGGTAGTCAAGAGCTTTCTGCTAATGCGCGAGCAATTACGCTTTTTCGGTGGCTTGGTGCAATGGCTGGGCTTCCCTACCGCCAGCATCGAGGTGCAACACGCCGAGCGCTTCGAGGGAAACTCCACCTATACCTTCGCCAAGTTATGGAAGCTTGCCGCCGAAACCATCATCGCCTATTCCGACAAGCCGTTACGCTTGGCGGTGCGATTTGGTTTTATGATGGCATTTCTGGCATTTTGTTACGGTGTATACATTTTGGGACACGCCCTGCTATACGGTTCACCTATCCCCGGCTGGAACAGCCTGATCGTATCGCTGTATTTTATCGGCGGCATCATTATTTCCATCCTCGGCATCATCGGCATTTATCTGGGTAAGACCTTCGATGAAAGCAAGAAGCGACCACTGTATATTGTTAGAAGGGCAACATTTGATGACAACGCTGATTAATCAGACGCCGTGGGATACCGCCGCATTCGGCATGCCAACCTGGGAATTGCTTGAATATTCCGAGGCAGCCCTGCAACAGGCTACTCAGACAACAGGGCATTTCACCCTCAAGGTTGACCCGCTGGCGGATAAGCGATGGCTGCATGAGTATGGATTTTATTATTGCGACACATTGATTGAACCGCATTGCAATGCGGCTCGCTTGCGCCGTTTACAACATCCTGAAACGACGATCTCCAAGGTGATTGATGTTGACCAGGCACTGTCAATTTGCCATGGCGCATTTTCTCATGGTCGGTTTCATCGGGACTTTAACTTGCCACGTGCGGCGGCAGATTTGCGCTACGACAACTGGCTGAAGCAATTGCTGGAAGCCGGGCAGGTGTACGGGCTATACAAACAGGAATTATTGGCTGGCTTCATTGCTTATAGTGGAAACAATCTGGTATTGCATGCGTTGGCAGAGCAACAGCGCGGTAAGGGTTTGTCAAAATACTGGTGGAGTGCGGTATGCAACGAACTATTGGCTTCAGGGCATCAAGAAGTGAAAAGTTCTATTTCTGCCAGCAATCTTGCCGTGCTTAATTTGTATGCATCACTGGGCTTTACCTTTAACAATCCGCAAGACATTTACCATCTTTTGACACCATGAGTTACGTTTACATTCTGCTTACTATCCTGTTAACGGTATACGGACAGATTGCCATCAAATGGCAGGTTCTTAAGGTTGGCTCCCTGCCTGAAGGCACTGCCGAGAAAATCATCTTCATGCTGCAATTGCTGCTCAATCCCTGGATAGTGAGTGCGCTTGCCGCTGCATTTCTGGCCTCGTTTTTCTGGATGGCGGCGATGACCAAACTTCAGCTTAGCCATGCCTACCCATTCATGGGCCTAACTTTCGTGTTGGTGTTGCTGGCAAGCGGATTCTTTTTCAATGAACCTGTCACTTTGTTAAAGGTGATAGGCGTGGCATTGATTGTACTGGGCCTGGCGGTGGCTAGTCAGGGATAAGCCGCCACATGCGGCTCAGTCAATAAAGTAGTCACGAATGACCGTACAAATTCGCACAATATCGTCTTCACTCATTTCATAGAATAGTGGTAAGCGCAGCAGGCGTTCACTCAATTCGTCGGTAAACTTCATCACGCTTCCTTCACGACCATAGCGGCGTCCCGCAGGTGAAGAATGCAACGGCACATAATGGAATACAGGATGAATATTCCTTGCTTTGAGATGTTCAATCAAGGCTGTACGTGTCGCAAGGCTATCAGTCATGATGTAAAACAAATGTCCGTTGCTGGTTTCATCAAGATCAGCGATGCGCAAATGGCCACCCTGCTGTAGCGGTTCAAGTAAGGTGGCATAGGTACTACAAATGTTGCGTCGCTTTGTGATGATCTCATCGGCGCGTTCCAGTTGTGCGTAAAGAAATGCACTGACCAGTTCGCTGGGTAAGTAGGAAGAGCCGATATCCACCCATGTGTATTTGTCTACTTCTCCACGGAAAAACTGACTACGATTGGTTCCCTTTTCGCGGATGATTTCTGCTCGCTCGGAGAAACGTTCATCGTTTACCAATAATGCCCCTCCTTCCCCACTGATAATGTTCTTGGTCTCATGAAAACTGAGGCAGCCAAAATGGCCGATACTGCCGAGTGCGCGCCCTTTGTACGTGGAAAGCAATGCCTGTGCGGCATCTTCGATAACCAGCAGATTGTGCCGCTGCGCTATGTCCATGATGGTATCCATCTCACAAGCTACGCCAGCATAATGCACCGGCACGATGGCGCGTGTTTTAGACGTAATAGCCGCTTCGATCAACTTTTCGTCTATGTTCAGTGTATCCGGGCATATATCGACAAATACTGGCACCCCACCGCGCAATACAAAGGCATTAGCCGTAGAAACAAAAGTATAGGAAGGTAAGATGATTTCATCACCCGGCTGAATGTCACATAAGATTGCCGCCATCTCCAGCGCAGCCGTACAAGAATGTGTGAGCAAGGCTTTTTTTACGCCCAATTTATCTTCAAACCAGTGATGACAAAGTTTGGTATAGACGCCGTCACCAGAGATATGCCCCTGCGCTACGGCATTGGCAATCAGCGCAAGTTCTCGACCAATGAAGAAAGGCTTATTGAAAGGAATAGGGTTCATAGGGTAAGCACAACAATGAAATAATTATTTTAATGGTAATTCGGTAGCACAGGCATTCCCCTTGCATAACAAGTACAGCTTGTCGCCGCCGAGTTGATATTCCTTGGCAATCTTTCCGATGGTGGTATCGGCTGACATTGAAATCACAAAGCCGGATTCAAATTCCTGCGGAGGATATTGCAATGTCTGTTGCGGATAGCGCTGCTGATTGATATACGCTCCCACATTCAGGCCGTTGGTTGTCGTATCCATAATATATAACGGCTGCCCTTGCGTTTGAATGATGATGTCGCTGGCAGCCAAGGCATAGTTTTCACCGCGATATTTATGTTGATAGTATGGAAAGGCAATTAGTCCCAGCGCAAAGTTGAAAATAATAATTGCGGTTAACCAGCGGCGGGTTGTCAGCAATGCATTGATGTCGGTGCGCCAGAGCAGGCGTGCTGCAATCAGTGCGAAAAGCGGGTAGATTGGTATCAGGTAGCGTACTCCTCCGTGTGGTGCGATCCAGTAAGGAAGAAAGTTCAAGCCAGCTATCAGTAATGCATTACGGAAATGGATTGGCTGAGCTTCACTCTGAGTAATACGTCCACGCAAAGCGAAATAAATGACCAGAATTCCGGCAGGAAGTAGACTGAACCACGTTTCCACTGGATATGAAATAAGCTTGGTGAGGTAGTCGCTAACATCGGGAAAGGCCAGCTTGGCAAGAATCTCATCAAACATGCGACCGCTTTGCCCATGACCGGATGGGATAATAGTGAACCAAACCAGCGGGGCAGCTAACATTAGCAGATGAGCTGCCAGTGAAACAGGTTCCAGCAGTAACTTGCGATAGTTGGGAATACGCAACAACACCAGCAGGCTTACCCCGTAAAATACATAGGCGGTGAATGCCTTGCTCAGGAATGCGCATGTTAACGAGAGGGCGGCGATCCAAAGCCAATGTCTGCGTTGTTCGCTACAGGCTAACCAGAGTGTGGCGATGGATGCAAAAATGAACATGCCAAACAACGGGTCGACGTAAGCCAGCCAGCCGTGATAAAGCAAAACATCGTCAAATGTCAGATAAATCAGCGCGGCAAACAGGGAAAAGTTACGATCCTGAAACAGTTTCAAGCACAGAGAATACAACACAGCTGCCGTGCCTAGTGTGGCACCTATGGTTAATCCACGCGCCACTTCCAGTACATGTGACCAACCGAATAAATTGGCAAATATCATGATCAGCCAGTTGAATAGTGGGTTATGTTGAACATCGCCGCCGAACAGGTATTGCTTGAGCCATACGTCTTGCTGCCACATTTCCATCGAGGTGATAGGAAATATGGCTTCCTCACCGAGATAATAATGGTTGAAAGCAGTGAAAAAACTGAATGCAGCGGCAATAATTAGCAGGCGTATGGAAGGTGTAGTCATGATATTGATCAGTGTATGTGCTTCAGGCCGGGGGCCGGTAAGGTAAGCATACCGTCCGGGCGTATCGCATTACGTAGCAGTGTACTGAAAATCTTGTTGTAGCAACTCGCCACGGCGTGATGTTGATCGAGAAATTCATCGGCGTGACAATCAAAGCGCTCAGATTGTCCGCTATCAAAAACGATCAGACCATTCTCTCTTGACCAGTTATCCAGTGTTTCTCGCGTTTTTTGTAGCATGTCCATCAGTTCCGGCTGTCGCATAAACTCGGCTTCCATTCCCGGTAGCAGAGGAGGCAGGAATAAAATCACATTGCCACCGTTTTGAATAGCGTTTTTTCCCAGTCTGGCTAACGCCTCCAGCAGTTGTTTGTCTGGTATTCCATCGGCGGAAAGCAAGTTCTTACGGTACATGGAATTGGAGGCCGTTGATGCGAGTATCAACGAGTTCGCATTTCCAACCCTCGCTGAATTGGCAAAGGTCGCACTGCCGTCAAAGCGAAACCCGGTGCAGGTGCCGCGATAAATGGTATCGAAATCCTTGCCCGGCGTGCCGTCGACGCATTGATAGTCATTGCTCCCGTCTTGCAGAAAATATTCGCGAAAGGCAGTCATCGCGTCTTCGGCACGGCGGATGCTGTTCAGTATGGTAAACAGGCTGCTGATGCGTGGATAGGACAGGGCGTCACGCATTCTATCGAGCAGGGGAATTGGTTTTGCGATGGTTTGTACCTGCAGCATGGCGGCTTGAGAAGAAAGGTCGATACCTGTTGGTACGCCTCCTTTCTGATAGATAAACCCCAACGACCAGTCTAGAGGGATGACCAGCCACTTGATGTTTTTGTAATGCTGCTGGATATATTCAGCTTCGGCGATTGCGAAGCTTAATGGATGCCCCGTCTGCGCATAATTGTAGATATGAATAGCATCTGGGAATGCCTGCTGGGAAATTCCAAGTGCGGTAGAGGAGCCAAAGACCACGGTATTGATTTCCGGCAGCCGATCATTAAGTCGTAGTGTTTTAAATAGATAGGTGTCACTTAATGTTGGCGCGTAGGTGACGCCTTGCGTGCGTTGTTGCCATTGGCTGGCAAGCAACACTTTCCGGTTGTTACCCAGCGTGTCATTAAGCAAAATCATGTTGAGTACAAAAACCGGCAGCAATGACACACTGAACAGGACAATCAACATCCAGAAATAACGTTTATGTAATGTACGCATGATCAAAATTGAAAGTACAAAAAGGCTGATTGCTTGTTAAGGTTGATGAGTGCGATAAAACCGATCAGCCAAATAATCAATGCTGCATGTATCGAAGGTTGCCAAAGTAATCGTTTGGCCTTGCTATTTTCCGGCATATCCAGCGCAGGTTTGTAAGCAGCCATGATTTGCTGGGTATTGGGGGCGAACCATACGATAAGCAACGAAATCCATATCCAATTAATAGCTCCGCCCATGATCAGGTCATTGGTTGCGCCGAAAGTCACTCCTTGTGTGGCTAGCCAAAGTCCGAATACGCCCCATTTCACCAGCCATGCATCCGGCAAGATAACGCCATGCATGCCAGACATGGCTTCAAGTATGATGGTCGCCGCACTCAGACTGTCGGCACGGAACACTACCCAGGCAATCACTACGGCAAAAAAGGTGAGCAGTACCGCTATAAGTCGGGCAGGTTTGGATAGTGAGGCATGAGGATCTTGTCCCAGCAGTTGGCGTAGGGCATGCCAGCCGTGATTGATAACCAGATAGATGCCATGCAGTCCGCCCCAGATGACAAATGTCCAGCCAGCGCCATGCCACAGGCCACCGAGTAACATCGTGATCAGCAGGTTCAAATAACGCCGCGTTGGGCCACGGCGGTTGCCGCCGAGCGGAATATACAGATAATCGCGCAGAAAGCGCGATAGCGTCATATGCCAGTGCCGCCAGAATTCAATGATATTGACGGCCTTGTAGGGAGAGTGAAAGTTTAACGGAAGCGTCACGCCGAACAGCCGCGATAGCCCGATGGCCATATCTGAATAGCCGGAGAAATCAAAATACAATTGCAGTGCGTAGCATAAAGCACCACCCCAGGCGTCTATGAAACTCAGTTGGACGCCGGCGGCGGAAGCATCAAATACCGGGCCTACGTAAACAGCCAGCCCATCCGCCAGAATGACTTTCTTGAACAACCCGATGAAAAAGATCGACAGGCCAACCGACATGTTTTCATAGTTGAAGTGGTAAGTAGAGGCTTTGGCGAACT
Source organism: Burkholderiales bacterium (assembly GCA_038206935.1). Lineage (GTDB taxonomy): Bacteria > Pseudomonadota > Gammaproteobacteria > Burkholderiales > Gallionellaceae > Gallionella. The sequence goes on along the minus strand of JBBRAJ010000009.1, from coordinate 106,717 downwards.
GCGGCATCATTTCCCTGTGATGCAGCACAGGCCCCGCAATCAGATGCGGAAAGTAGGTTACAAACAATACGTAGTGGATGAAATTGTATTCCTTGACCTTACCCTGATAGGTGTCCACCAGAAATGCAATTTGAGTGAAAGTGAAAAAAGAAATGCCCAGCGGCAGGATGATATGGCCCAGATTCCAGTCTGTTCCCAGCACTGAATTCAGATTGCCGACAAAAAAATGGGCATATTTGTAATAACCCAGCAAGGCCAGATTGGCTACCAGCGCTACAATCAACAACTGTTTGCTGCTTCCCTGCTTCTGAAGCCTACCCTTGGCTATCCACATGCCGAAGGCGTAGTTACACAGGATGGAACATAGCAGCAGTCCGACATAAGCCGGATTCCAGTAACCGTAGAAAAACAACGATGCCAGCGCCAGCCATGCCGCAGCGTATTGATGGCTAATTCGACCGAGTTGAAAGAAGCCCAACAGTACAATCGGCAGATATAAAAAGATAAAACCGTAAGAGTTGAATAACATCAGGTGGTTGAAAATCGGGGAATCAAAAGGTTGATCAGTAAAAGTAGTCTGGTTTTCATCGAAGATACCCGAAAATCTGGTACGCTATTTTATCAGGATATTTTGCTGGGAAAGCACAATGGCGATATATGCAGTAGGCGACATTCAGGGATGTCACACCGAATTGGTGCAATTACTGGAGAAGTTACGTTTCGATCCCTCATCGGACAAACTTTGGCTGGTCGGCGATCTGGTCAATCGAGGTGCGGGTTCGTTGCAGGTTTTGCGTCTGATCAAGTCGCTGGGCGACAGTGCAATTACCGTGCTGGGCAATCACGATCTGCATTTGCTGGCCGTTGCAAACGGTATCGGCAGGCTCCACCGCGGCGATACGCTGGATGACATACTCAATGCGCCGGATCGCGACGAACTGCTGGACTGGTTGCGCAATCAGCGCATGTTGCATGCCGAAGGAGATTTTGTACTGGTGCATGCGGGATTGTTGCCAGGTTGGACGATAAAGCAGGCGGCAAAACTGGCCCGTGAAGTCGAAACCGCCTTGCGCGCAGATAACTATGTTGATTTTCTCTCCCATATGTATGGCAATAAGCCCGACGCATGGGATGACGGCCTGAAAAATTACAAACGTCTGCGCGTCATCACCAATGCACTGACGCGAATGCGCATCTGCACGGACAACGGTGAAATGGAATTTGAATTCAAGGCGGAACAACATAAAATACCGCCCGGCTATCGTCCTTGGTTTGACATTCCGAATCGCGCTAGTCAGGATGCCACCGTGATTTTCGGTCACTGGTCAGCACTCGGGTTAATGGTCAAACCCAACGCCATCGCACTGGATACGGGCTGTTTATGGGGCGGGCCGCTAACCGCAATTTGCCTCGATGATCGCCGGATTATTCAGGTTCCCTGTGCGGATCCCGCTGTGGCAAAACACTGGTGAGCAAAACCTCTGAATAACCCATGAATTACTTAAAACATAGTATTGCCAGATTTATCTATACCCTGGGGCTGTGGTTGTTGATGCCCTCGGTCTTTTATCGCCTGTGGTCGCGCGGGCGCAAACAGCCGGAATACCGTAAACATATATCCGAACGCTTCGGTTTTTATCCGGTACCCGCAATCAATGACATCATCTGGCTACACGCGGTTTCGGTTGGCGAAACGCGTGCCACGGTCAATCTGGTCGCCCGCTTACGCTCTACCTATCCCGATTGCCAGATTCTGTTGACCCACACCACCCCGACCGGACGTGAAACCAGCGAGCAACTGTATGGCGACAGCGTATTACGCGCCTACCTTCCCTACGACTATCCGTTCGGTGTGCATCAATTTTTGCAACACTTCAAACCGCGCCTCGGCATCCTGATGGAAACCGAAATCTGGTTTAACCTGATACACGAAGCGAAAACAAGCAACATTCCCATGTTACTGCTCAACGCCCGACTTTCAGAAAAATCTGCCGCTGGCTATGCGCGTGCCTCCACGTTGACTCGCGAGGCGTTACAAAGTTTAAGCGCCATCGCGGCACAAACTCCCGACGATGCCGCCCGCCTGAGCAAGCTGGGCGCACCCAATGTCAGCGTGATGGGTAATCTTAAATTCGATGTCTCCCCCCCCCTGCAATGCGAGAACTCGGGCTGGCCTTACGGCGTAAATTTGGTACTACACGCAAGATTTTCCTGGCCGCCAGCACCCGCGAAGGCGAAGAATCCCTGCTGCTGGATGCCTTTCAGGCACGGCGCGGCATGGAAGACATGCTGTTGGTGATCGTGCCGCGCCATCCGCAACGCTTTATCGAAGTCGCCGAGAACATCGCCAGACGCGGCCTGAACTACCAGCTAAGAAGTGAAAACCGCCCGGTCGCACCCGGCGTACAGGTGGTACTGGGTGACAGCATGGGCGAGATGTTTGCCTATTACAGCGCTGCCGACCTCGCCTTCATCGGCGGCAGCCTGCTGCCATTCGGCGGACAAAACCTGATCGAATCCTGCGCCGTCGGCACCCCGGTATTGATCGGCCCCCACACTTACAACTTCGCCGACGCCACGCTACTCGCAATAACCGCCAAGGCCGCCGTCAGAGTCAATGATGCAATGGACTTGTTCCAGGCCGCCCAATACCTGCTGGGCGATCCCGATGCCCTCGCCCGTATGCGCACCCAATGCCAACACTTCGTCACCTCGCATCAGGGCGCGACGGATAAAGCCATGGCGGTGATCAAGGCGCATATCAACTGAGGCTAGTGTGAAAAAGAAGTTACTCGTCTGGCTCCTGCCGCTCATGCTGGCTGCTTATGGCATGTGGGTAGAACCAAACTGGTTTGAAGTGACGCACCATGTCGTCGGCAAAACTGATTCTCGCCGGCCCATTAATCTGGTGCAACTGTCCGATATGCCTCTGACCGACATCAACCGTTCCTTCCAGACCGTGATTGACAAGATAAGCCAATTAACCCCGGACATCATCGTGCTCTCGGGTGATGTAGTGGATAAACCCGAGAGCCTGCCAGTGCTCGAAACGTTACTCACCCGATTGGGAAATATTCCCAAAGTGGCCATTCCGGGTAACTGGGAATACTGGAGCAAGATTGATCTTAAAGCCTTGGCGGCCTTGTATGCACGGCACAATGTAACTCTGCTGATAAACGATTGCATGACCGTTACACTGCAAGGCCGGCAACTCAACATAGTCGGTCTGGATGACACGCTGGCCGGCAAACCGGATTTACAAAAAGCCCGTTGCGCGGAAAATCACCCTGCCATCCTGATCGAACACTCCCCCGAATTTTTCGGCCCGCCGCTAACAACCGCCAACAACACATCCCCATTTCTGCTCAACCTGTCAGGCCATACCCACGGCGGCCAGATAGCCCTGTTCGGTCACCCTGTCACCACACCGCCCGGAAGTGGCAACTACATTCGCGGCTGGTACAACACAAACTACGGCCCGCTCTATATATCGAGAGGCATTGGCCTAGGCATCGTCCCGGTACGTCTCGGCGCTCGGCCCGAGATTGCGCAGTTTGAAATTTATTTAGAAAACGCAGATAGATCGTCATTGATACACTGAACAAATCCCATGTTTTCCAGGAATCGCTAATTAATTTCGTATACCCTGATAGCCAGCGACTGGTTCAGCGTAGTCAAATGGCATCATCAACCTTAAAACCGTATTTCATCTACGAAAGGCACAAAAAGATACCAAGGTTTGCACATAATTTGCGGGTCACCGATCCTAAAGTCTAAACACGTCCCCTTGCTGCAAGCGCTGCGGCTTGTATTCCCCCGCCGCCTGCAACACCTCGGACAGGGTTTGCTCCTCGTGACCGGCTTCCAGATGCACGATAAATAATTCAACCGGACGTTGCAGCATACGCAAACCTCGCACCAGCAGATTCGCCGTGGTATGACCGGAACGCGCAGCACCCTCTGCATACGCATTACGAAATGTCGTCTCGATCAACAGATACTTCAGGTTATCGACCCGGTTCAACGCCTGCCAAAACTCCTCGCAAAACGTAGTATCCGCGCTATACACCCAACTGGATACACCGCTATCGACGCAATACCCGACACAGGGAATCGCATGGCGCGCAGGCAACGCGGTAATCGTCCTGCCGTTCAAACGCACCGACTCGCCCACCGCTATCGGGTGAAAGCGTACATAAGGTTGCTGCGGCGACGGAATCACCGTGTAATCCGGCCACAGCTCGCCGTTGAACATATGCGTCTTCAGCGTCGCTATCGTCTGCGGCAACGCATACACATCCAGCGGCTTATCCCGAAATCCCGCCGCCGCATCCGCCAGCATCGGCAACAACGCACAATGATCGAGATGCGCATGACTGAGAAAAACCGTATCAACCTCTATCGACTCCAGCAACGACAACACCCCCGCCCCGGTTCCCGCGTCAATCAGCATATCGTCATCAACCCGATAACAACTGGTCAACCGCTGCCCGGTAATACTGCCGCTACAACCCAACGTAGTGATCTGCATGATTTCCACCTTTCTGCCTGCCTCCGACAGGCAACAGTTTAAAACAAGCGGCTGGAGGATGCGGTTATTGAAATGCGGGGAAGCGGGATTTCGAACGGATCAGGAAAGAAAAAGTGAAATACAGGGGAATATAGGCCGAACGGCATATATTCATACTGTGGAGGGCATGGTTTAATCAGGGCGATTCAATAATTCTGAAATAACAAATCGTGCCCCCTTTCCTTCCATTTGCTCCACGTTAGACGTTTATGACTGATCCACTCGATCACGCCACTACAAGCTCGATGCCAAATCAGAGTGACAGTAAATTTATTTCACCGTTTCATATCTTGCTTCAAATGGCACTCGCAGTTCTTTTTTTCTTCGCTAATGAACTTGATCGAATATTTAATCTTTGGCTTCTTCTGATTCCTGTCATAGGCATCCCGACAATCATCATTGGCGTAGCTTGGATAGTTGCCATATTTCGTAATCTAATCCAAGGGAAGTGGATACGGCTCGCCTCCGTCGTGATTGCCCCCTTAATAGTTTGGTCCATATATATTGGACTACAGCGAAGTGGGATTGACTCACATTGGGTACGCTTTCAATTCAATAAATCAAGCTATGAGTCAACTGTTCATGCACTTGGAAGCCCTCACCCTCAGCACTATTCTTGGGAATGGGGATCTACCGGAGGTGCTGCGGTAGTAAATATATTTTATATTCTTGTTTACGACGAAACCGACCAAGTCGCACTCAGAGAAAGTGAAAAATCAGAAGGTGGAGATACCTCGGTAAAAAATTATGGAAACCATTTTTACCTCGTGACAAGGGTTTATCAATAAATGTGCTGACGGTATAAGAAGAAAAGAAATAGGGGACGAAGCCCGATATTCTTCAACCAATCAGACTCCGTCCCTCAAATCTTTCAAACCATCCCTAAAACTTCACCGCCACCCCCACATTAACCGAACGGCCCATTCCGGGAACGGCGGTGCCATAAGCCGTAGGACGCTGTCCAAGATAGCTTCCACCCAGTGGGTCGGCATAAAACTTGTTAAGCAGGTTTTCGATGCCGACATCCATGCGCAATAGTTTCCATTCGTAGCTGCTGTGCAGGTTGAGCAGGCCGTAGCCGCCTGTTTTAAGTTCATTGCGTGTAGCCTGGACTTGGGTCTTGGCAGTAACCAGCCTGGCCTCAACGGTGTTGGTCCAGTTGCCCAAACGCTGTTCGACGGCCAGCTTCATGTTCAGTGGCATGATGTGATACAGGTTGTCGCCGGTGGTGAGGTTCTTGCCGTTTACGTAGTTCAGCACGCCGGTCGCATTAAAACTTCCATAAACGCTATCGCTGGCAAAAGGCAGGCTGGCGGAAAGGTCTGCGCCATACAGCCGCGCGGTCTGATTGACGAATCGCAGATTTACAAAACCCGTCGTGGCCGTCGCATTGGTTCCTGCACACCCTACACCGACGGTGCAGCGCGCCGCATCGATGTAATTCTGTACATGGGTGTAGTACGGCGCGATCTTGAATTCAAAACCGTTGCCGTCGTGCCAGCTTCCCGTTGCGCTGAGTGTGCGTGCCACCTCGGGTTTGAGGTTCTGATTGCCGACGTAACCGTTGCCATCGCCAAACCAGTTGTTCATGTGCATGGACATCGTCGTGGTTGACCAGGTGTAACGCTCATACAGATTCGGTGAGCGCGTCTTTTGTGCGAAGCCGATCTCGAATGTGTTGCTCGTATCAGGGGTGTAGCGCGTAAGCGCAGTTAAGTCGATATTGCTATCGCGAACATGGTGATTGAGGGCGTTAAACGCAGTTGATTCAATCTGATAATTGGTCGTCATTCCCATCATGCCGGCAGTCATGTTGAAATTGTTGTAGCCCTGCACCAGTCCGGTGTTCATCGTCACGCTTTCGCTGCGCAATCCCAGTTGAGTTATCCATTGCTCGCTCCAGTTCGATTCCCATTCGCCGAAGGCAGCCATACGATCACGTTGTCCGTTGTTGATATTCCAGAACGTACCGGGAGACATCATAGTATTCGCGGCAGCGGAGGCCGGGTTCCACCAGTCGCTCAGCCGGTAACGCTGATACTCAAGTCCGGTACGCATTATGTCGCGTTCTGAAAGAATCACATCTCCCTTGAGTACCAGTCCAGTATTTTTTCCATCCGTGTCCATCGGCATACCAAGCGGACTCATCGGCGATGTCTTGGCATCCAGGAAGTTCATGTAATGCAGCGTGTGTTCATTGTAAGCGCGGGCCTGCAACGTCCCCCAGCCATACTGTCCGGTGTAGTGCAGATTGATTTGCTTGCTGTCGTTATTCAGCATGTCCATATACTGATTAGCAAAACCCTGGTACGGAATACTCTGTAATCCCAGTTTCAACTCGACCAGGTGCTGGTCGCGGCGCAAGGCAAAATCAAGAGCGTGATTATCGGACTGATATTGAGTCGAGGCGACCTCATCGCCAGCGACATAGGGCTTGGTTAGCGAAGCGGTAACGATTCCGGCGGGCTTGAAGCTGCTCGCCGCTTTGTAATTGCCTGCCTTTACCGTCGATCCGTTATAACGAAACGACACGTTTTCGCCCGCGATGGTTGCTGATAAATTTCCACCTTGCGCGCGGTTATTGCTGCGATAAAACGCCCCAACCTGACCTTTGAGCAATTTTTCCTGCCCGACTCCAGCAAATTCCGGTGCAGCGGAATCCACCTGTATCGAACCACCTATGCTGTCGCCACCGACGCTGACCGGGGTGATGCCGGCAAAGACATTGACCTGGCCGACATTAGTCGGATCAATATAGGAAAGCGGCGGATTCATATGGTTGGCGCAGGCGGAAATCAGATCCATGCCATCGACCTTGACGCGCACACGGTCGTCGGCCATGCCATGTATTACCGGAAGACTGGATACACCACCCGCGCCATACAGACTTACTCCCGGTTGCCCGTCCAACATTTTGGCGGTATCACTGGTATTACCGCGCTGCTTCACCAAGCCAGATTTATCCAGCCCGGAATTGGCTGGCGCTGGCAAGGACTGCAATTTATCCGCTGTAACACTTACTTCCGGCAATACAACAGATTCTTCAGCAAATACACCAGATGAAAAAAACGCCGATGTGAAGGTCAATGCGACACAAATTGTTATACGTTTTAATTGCATTATTCTTCTCCCAAAAATGTGCCGGCATTATCTATGCAGCCTGTTATTTCGGGAATGTGGCAAATTGTCGCACCCCTGCTACCGTTGTTTGCGCTGGTAGATAAGCAAAAACGTCACCAAAGTGTCATAATTACGGCACATAATCATTAACTCGGAGATATTCAACATGACAAGAATGGTGCAATGCATAAAACTGGGACGCGAGGCTGAAGGACTGGATCGCTTGCCTTACCCCGGACCACTCGGTCAACGCATTTTCGAAAACGTCTCCAAGGAAGCCTGGCAGGGCTGGATCAAGTTTCAGACCATGCTGGTTAACGAGAATCGCCTCAATCTGGCCGATGCGGCCGCTCGTAAATATCTCGCCAGTCAGATGGAAAACTACTTTTTCGGTGCTGAAACACAAATGCCGGAAGGTTATGTTCCTCCAAAGAACTAAGGCGTCCATAAAATAAGGTGTATCGACTTGCCAAAAAACTTTACCCCACAGCAATTTTTGAATCGTGAACTCGGTCAACTTGAGTTCAACCGTCGCGTACTCGCTCAGGCAGAGGATACAGATGTTCCTCTACTGGAACGGCTGAAGTACCTATGCATCGCCAGCAGCAATCTCGACGAATTCTTTGAAATTCGCGTGGCGGGTTTGATGGAGCAAATCAAGCTCGGCATCATCACAACGGGCGCAGATGGTCTGACAGCACAAAAAACACTCGAAAAGGTGCGTGAGCAGGCCCATCAACTGATCGAACATCAGTATCAGTTATTCAACAAGGAAATCACACCGGCCCTCGCCGAGCAAGGCATCAAATTTCTGCGCCGCACCCACTGGAATGAGGCACAGCAGGCATGGGTTAAGAACTTTTTCTTTCGCGAGGTAATGCCGATATTGACGCCCATCGGGCTGGATCCGGCCCACCCGTTCCCTCGGGTACTCAACAAGAGCCTGAATTTTGCCGTGGAACTGCAAGGCAAGGATGCATTCGGACGCAATTCCACGCGTGCCATTGTACAAGCGCCGCGCGTATTGCCCCGCACCATCGCAATGCCGCCGGAAATCAGCGGTTGCGAACACGGCTTTGTGTTCCTGTCGTCCATCCTGCATGCCCATGTCGATGAGCTGTTCAGCGGCATGGAGGTATTGGGCTGCTATCAATTCCGCGTTACACGCAACAGCAACCTGTTCGTGGACGAGGAAGAAGTCAAGAACCTGCGCTTGAGTTTACAGGGTGAATTGCCGCAGCGTCATTATGGTGATGCGGTGCGACTGGAGATCGCCGACAATTGCTCGCCCGAGATCGAAGCCTTGTTACTCAAGGAATTCAAGCTGACACCGAGGGATTTATACCGCGTACATGGCCCGGTGAATCTGGTACGGCTGATGCAAATTCCCAGCATGGTCGAACGCGACGATCTCAAGTTTCCCGCCTTCGTACCGGGCATGCCGGGTGTATTGCAGAAAAAAGGCGCGGATATGTTCAGGGTTATCCGCAAGGGCGATGTGTTACTTCATCACCCTTACCAGTCATTCAAACCTGTCATTGACTTTATTCAACAAGCTGCCAGCGACCCGGATGTCGTCTCGATCAAGCAGACTGTTTATCGGACCGGTGCCGATTCCGCGCTGATGGAAGCGCTGATCGCGGCCGCCAAGCGCGGCAAGGAAGTCACCGTCGTAGTGGAATTACTGGCGCGATTCGATGAGGAAGCCAACATTAACTGGGCGAATCGTCTGGAAGAAGTCGGCGCTCATGTGGTGTATGGCGTGGTCGGACACAAGACCCACTGCAAGATGCTGATGGTGGTACGCCGTGAAGACGGCAAACTGCGCCGCTATATACATCTGGGCACCGGCAATTACCACCCGAGCACCGCCAGGCTGTATACCGACTTTGGACTATTTACCAGCAATGAGGAAATGTGTGCAGATGCCAACGAGGTATTCAGCCAACTCACCAGCCTTGGACGGGTACGTGATCTGAATCACCTGTGGCAATCGCCCTTTACACTGCACGCCAAGGTTTTGCTGGCCATTCAGAACGAGACCCGTCTCGCGAAAGAAGGCAAGCGAGGGCAAATCATCGCCAAGATGAATGCGCTACTGGAGCCTGAAACCATCAATGCACTTTATGAAGCCTCCCAGGCTGGCGTGAAGATAGATCTGATCGTTCGCGGTGTATGCGCATTGCGCCCCGGCGTGCCCGGGTTATCGGAAAATATCCGCGTGCGTTCCATCATCGGACGTTTTCTGGAACATACCCGCATCTTCTATTTCCGCAATGATCTGAAACACGATGTGTATCTTGCCAGCGCCGACTGGATGGACCGAAATTTCTTCCGTCGTATCGAAGTCTGCTTTCCGTTACTCGACAAGAAACTGAAAAAACGCGTGATCGATGAAGGGTTGAAGATCTATTTGCAAGACAATAGTCAAGCTTGGGAAATGAATGGCGAAGGCCAATATCGTCACAAGCAACCTCGCCTTGCTGCACCTATCTGCTCGCAAATGGAATTGCTTAAGCAGCTCTCACGATCCATTGCCGGTCACCACCCCAAAAAATCGCCTGAATAAATACCGGCAACCCGCTCGTAACAAAGCGGGTTACCGGAATCACAGGTATAAATTAATGCTTGTTCGGGCGGCCGGTTTTAATCTTTTCAAGACTCAGCAAAACATTTTTCAGCTCAACGCCATCCATGGCACACAAGGCCTTTAATCCGGCTCGTAACACTTCGCTTTTCTTCACCGGGAACCCGGCTTTAAGGCAGACTTCCTTGATGTCGGCAATATTATTGTATTCGTTTTGCGGCATCGTAAAACTGTCCCGCACTACCTTCAACTTTGCCTTCTTGGCAGGTTTTACTTCCTTGGCAACTTTCTCAACTTTCGGCTTAGCGGCCGTTTTTGCAGGTGTTTTTACCGCAAGCTTCTCTTCCTGATTCGACGCGAGCTGGGCGGCTACTTTCGCATTGGCCTTTGCCGTAGGTTTAGCTTCCTGTTTCGCAACGGGCTCAGCCGCAGACTTAACGGATGCTTTGACTGGCTTCGCCTTGGCAACAGGTACGGCGGCCTGCTTAGCCTTCCTTGCTGCAGTTTTTCGTGCTGTCGTAGCGGATGACTTGCTGAGCGGCTTGGGTGCGGCGGGTTCCTGTGTCATATCAGTCGTTTCAACCTTTGCCGAATTCTCTGTTTCCATTTGTCTCTCCTTTGGTTAAAGTAGCGTAAACAGTGTATACGGTATATTATAAAAATAGAATTGAAATATTTATCGGGGGATCAAAATGGACTTGATATTATGGCGCCATGCCGAAGCAGAAGACGGGACTCCCGATCTTAAACGCGAACTGACCGAGAAAGGCCGTAAACAGGCTGAAAAAACAGCCGCATTTTTACGACAACATCTACCTGCTGACACACGCATTCTGGCGAGCCCAGCCACCCGCACCCAGCAAACCGTATCCGCACTGACCGATAAGTTTACAACCGTAGACACGATCGCCCCGGGCGCATCTGCTCATGCCATATTACAAGCGGCACGCTGGCCCAATCCGAACGGTACGGTACTGATCGTCGGACATCAACCCACGCTGGGGATCGTCGCAGCACAATTATTGGGATGTGGTCAGGAATCATTCCGTATCAAGAAAAGCTGTGTATGGTGGCTGAGTCGCCGCGAAGATTCGATAGTGACCACATTGCGACTGGTTATCACGCCAGAGTTTCTATAGACTTGAATGGCATTTAACGTGCCGCAGATGAAAATAAACAAAAAATATAAGCAAGGCTTTTCCGCATCGTTTCTGCTGGATAAAGTTTTGATTAAAGGAGGTCATCATGTTTGAATCCGCAGAACTTGGTCACAAAATCGACAAGGAAACATACGATAAGGAAGTCCCCGCATTACGCGAGGCTTTGCTGGATGCTCAACTTGATCTGGCAAAACTGGCAAAATTCCCCGTCATCATTCTGGTTGGCGGCGTGGATGGAGCGGGCAGGGGCGAAACCGTCAACCTGCTCAATGAATGGATGGACCCGCGCTTCCTGCAAACACACGGGATGGGCGAACCATCCGATGAGGAGCTGGATCGACCGATGATGTGGCGCTTCTGGCGCGCACTGCCGCCGAAGGGAAAAACCGGCATTTTTCTCGGTTCCTGGTATACCTGGCCGATTATTAATCATGTGCAGGGACTTACCAAGGTCGCCGACCTTGATCAAAGTCTCGAACGAGCCAAACGACTCGAAAAGATGCTAACCGACGAAGGTGCACTGATCCTAAAATTCTGGATGCACCTGTCCCGTGACAAACAGAAAGAGCGTCTCAAAACCCTGCAAAAAGATCCGAAAACCCGCTGGCGCGTCACTGACCGCGACTGGGAACATTACAAACTGTATGACAAATTCAAGGTGGTTTACGAGAGCGTCATTCGGCATACCAGCACTGCCGAAGCACCTTGGACGATTATCGAAGGATACGATCCGCGCTACCGCAGCCTGACTGTCGGCAGGGTGGTACTCGATGCCATCCGCAAACGGCTGAATGAAGCCGACAAGGAAATAACAGAAGTCTCGGCTCCGCCTCCGCTCCCCTCTATAGATCGGCTGAATATTCTGCAAACGCTGAATCTGGATCAGAAACTGACCAAGAAAACCTATCAGTCCGAACTGGAAGCTTATCAGGGCAAACTCGCCCTGCTTACCCGCAGCGAGAAATTCAAGAACATCACCGTGATCGCGATGTTCGAAGGCAATGATGCCGCAGGCAAGGGGGGCGCTATACGCCGCATTACCAGCGCACTGGATGCGCGTTATTTCAATGTTATCCCGGTCGCCGCTCCTACCGATGAAGAGCGCGCCCAGCCTTATCTCTGGCGCTTCTGGCGTCACCTCCCGCGACGCGGACGCGTAACCATTTTTGACCGTTCATGGTATGGTCGTGTGCTGGTTGAGCGTGTCGAAAAATTCTGTTCTACCGCTGACTGGATGCGCGCCTACAGCGAAATCAATGACTTTGAAGCGCAGTTGATACGCCACAACATCGTTGTCGTAAAATTCTGGCTGACCATCAGCAAGGACGAGCAACTCAAACGCTTCAAGGAACGCGAACAAATTGGCTTTAAACGCTTCAAGATTACCGAAGAGGACTGGCGTAACCGTGAAAAATGGGACGACTACGAAGTGGCTGTGTGCGACATGATAGACCGTACCAGCACTTTGATCGCACCTTGGACGTTAGTCGAAGCCAATAATAAATACTTTGCCCGCATCAAGATACTCAAGACGCTGTGCGAACAGATTGAAACCATGCTTGATAAAAAAGGGATTGATTTCAAGAAAAAATAGACCACAATAAGTTTCAAGCTGTGTATGCGTAACGGTATCGCCAACTGGATCGCTTCCCTTTGATTCTATTAATGTGATTACCATGCCTACACTATCAAGTAAATTCCACGTCCCCGGTGATTTCTGGGGCGGGCTGGCCTCGATGCTGGTCGCACTGCCCGCCTCGGTCGCATTCGGTGTCACGATATATTCTGCAATCAGCCCACAATATGCCGTTTTTGGCGCGCTGGCCGGCATCCTCGGCTCCGCCGCACTGGGACTGATTGCACCGACATTTGGCGGCACAGACCGATTAATCAGCGCACCTTGTGCACCTGCGGCGGCGCTACTCTCTGCCTTTGCGATTGAATTGGTCAATCAGGGAACCTCCGCCGAAAATATTATCCTGCTGCTATCCGTACTCGGCATTTTGACCGGCTTGCTCCAGATGCTCATCAGCTTTCTCGGCCTGGGGCGACTGATCCGCTACATTCCCTATACCGTAGTCAGTGGCTACATGAGCGCCGTCGGTCTAATCATTATCGGCAGTCAATTACCACTGTTTGTTGGTACCTCCGCCAACACCACCTGGTGGAGAGCAATACTTGCACCGGAACTATGGGATATGCGCAGCATAATCATCGGTTTAACGACTGTACTGGTTTCCCTGCTGACGTCCAGATTTACCAAAACAATCCCGGGCACGATATTGGGCATACTCGCCGGCATCGCAGCCTATTTTGTAATGGCTTCCAGTGACGCCTCCATGATGACCCTGACCGATAACAAGCTGGTGCTTGGGCCGCTGGGTGCATCGGGCGAAGGATACATTAGCACTCTGGTCAATCGCTGGTATGACATCGGCGAACTGAAACTTTCTCAGGTTGCCGCTCTTTTTGGCAGCGCAATAACATTAGCGGCGCTCCTCTCAATTGACACACTAAAAACCAGCGTCGTGATAGACCAGATGACGCGCACCCGTCATGAACCCAATCGCGAGTTATTCGCACAAGGCCTGGCCAACATCAGTTCATCGGCAATAGGCGGCATACCCGGTGCCGGAACCATGGGGGCGACGCTGGTGAACCTGTCCAGCGGCGCACAGACGCGTGTGTCAGGCATTACCGAAGGCGTAATGGTGTTGGTAACTGCATTGGCCTTGAGCAGCTTTATCGCGTGGATACCGATAGCCACACTGGCGGGCATACTGATTGTTATCGGTCTACGCATGATAGACACGAGCACGCTGAATTATCTTGAGTCCCGCGCCACTGTTTTCGATTTTGCGGTCGTTGCCGTTGTTATCGGTATCGCGCTAACCGTCGGCTTGATTGCGGCTTCCGCTTCCGGCGTAGCCTTGTCTATCCTGCTGTTCCTGCGTGAACAGGTAGGCGGGTCAGTCGTACGACACAAAACCTTTGTAAATCAACGCTCATCTACATGGTCTCGCCCTGAAGCCGAAATGCGATTGATAGCCCAGAAAGGAGACAAGGCTGTTATATTCGAACTGCAAGGCAGCCTGTTCTTCGGCACCACCTATGAGCTTTACACAATGCTCGAAGATGAAATAAAAATGCGGGACTATATTATTCTCGACATGCGACGCTTACTGTCAGTGGACATTACAGGCGCGCACATGCTGTTACAGATTCGCGACATGATGCGCGATCGAAATATGCCGCTGTTACTCAGCAATGTACGTGAACACCTAGCCAATGGTCGAAATCTGCGTGAATTCTTCAAACAAACCGGACTGATTGACGATACCAATACTGTACGCGTATTTCCAACTATCGAATCCGCCATTGAATGGGTTGAAGATCGACTGGTAGGCGAAATAGAACAGGAGGCCACCGAAGAAACGCTGCTGAATTTGCAGGATATGAATTTATTTCAGGGGCGAAAAATCGAAACCATCGCCGACCTGGAATCACGCATGATTCAACGTTCAGTCAAGGCGGGCGAATTGATCTATTCCATCGGCGATACCGAACGTGAACTCTATCTGATCCGCCGTGGCGTAGTACGAATTCTTGCTCCAATTAGCGGTAGCCGGCAATTACACCATCTCGCTACGTTCGGGCAAGGCGAATTCTTTGGTGGCTTGTCATTTCTGGATGAGCATGCCCGTAGTGAAAATGCACTCGCCTATACGGATGTTGACCTGTTTGTATTGACCATAGAGCAATTCGACAAACTTGCCGAGGATCACAAAAAACTCGCGTTCCTGCTGATTACCTCAATTTCCCGCACCCTCGCACAACGATTGCGCCACGCCGATGGCGAGCGGACTTTGTTGCATGGGTAGGGACGAGTTTCCGGTTTGGGGTTTCGCTTATCTTCTCAGGCTTAGCAGCACGACCCCAGCCGCGACCAGGCCAATTCCCAACCACTCTCTGATACTGGGGCGTTCGTTTAAAAATATCACGGCGAAGAGGGCGACCAGTACCAGACTGAATTTATCTACTGGAGCGACTTTGGACGCTTCGCCTGCCTGTAAAGCGCGAAAATAGCATACCCAGGATGCGCCCGTAGCCAACGCCGACAAAGACAGAAACAGCCATGTTTTCCGGTTCAACACAAACGGATCGCTCCATTTTCCGGTGAAATAAACAAAACCGGACAACACCAGCATGATTAGAAAAGTGCGTATCAGTGTCGCAAAATCGGAATTCACGCCCTCCAGCCCGATCTTGGCAAAAATGGCCGTCATTGCCGCAAACACCGCCGAAAGCAACGCCCAGTAAAACCAGTCATGTATCGGCAACACCGCTCCCCTTCACATCGTAAAGGCGTATGGCAATACGCCCAATTCAAGAATCAATGCACGGCTTTAACCGGCTGCACCAATACCCAGGGGCTGACTACCACCGCCCACAACATCGCGTCAGCGGCCGTCCATTCCCGTGCCTGCTCGTCACTCACCTTGCCAAACTGGCCTGCTGCCATCCATTGCTGTATCAATGCCGCATTATCTTCCGACATCTGAAAAGCCACATCGACCAAATCAAGCTCAGGCGAAACATAAATAGCCGCACCGCTGGCAAAATAACGCTGCATATCACTCCACGGCATTTGCGCCGTTTCCAGATTTACCTTGGCGCGATAGATTTCTTCCTTGCTGCTTTCAATCATTTTCTACTTTCCTTCAATTACAATTTCGTTCCAGATAGATAGTTATTTTTCACCCGCATGTAATGTTCAGCGGAATAACGCAAATAGGCAATTTCCTGTTCCGTCAGCACCCGTACTGCCTTGGCCGGTCGCCCCATATACAGCATACCGCTTTCCAGCACCTTGCCCGGCGATACCAGGCTGCCCGCTCCTATCATCACCCGGTCAGGAATAATCACATCATCCATGATGATGGAGCCCATGCCGATCAGACATTCATTGCCGATGCTACAGCCATGCAATATCACCGAATGCCCGACTGTCACATAATCCCCGATCAACAACGGCGAACCCTCCGGCTTGTCCGGCGTCTTGTGCGACACATGCCCGATGGTCAAATCCTGCACATTACTACCGCGCCCGACCATGATGCGGTTCACATCACCACGCAGCACCGTGTTGCACCAGATAGAGCTGTCGTCGCCAATTTGTACATCACCGATAACCTGACAGGATGGATGCAGATAAACGTTGTCGCCTATTACGGGAGAGGTTTCAAGATAGGAAGATAGAGGCATGTCATAAGCTTTCTGGCCACATTCTGGACGTATGGATTACTGATAAAATTTGAACTTCACTTGAGTCAACCCGATATGCCAACATAAATGGCAATCGGTCTACAATCAATTCACGAGTTCCAGTAATACGCCCCACTCTTCCAACATAGGGTTGTTCCCGCAACTTTTCTGCAACCTTACGAATAATTCCAATCACTTTTTTGGCTGCCTGTGCATTGTCCAATGCGATGAAATCATGAATTTCTGCCATATCCAGTCTAGCTCGCGGTGTGTAACGCAATTTCATAGTGTGGATAATACTTGCAGTTATGAATAGCGATTAAAAAACGCTTCCATTTCATCGTCACTCACAAATTCACCACGTTGCGCCTGAGCCAAGCCCTCCTGTATACGAGCCGTAATACGCTGCTGTTGCACCAAATAAAGCGCAACCGCCTCATTCACCAGATCGTTTTTATTGCGGTGACTTTCTTCGGCTAAATGATCCAGTTTAGTCTTCAGGTCTGATCGAATTTCAACAGTCGTTGCACTCATGGTGATGCTCCAAATATGAAAAAAATCTCTACAAAACTAATCCACCAACTTCCACTTCATCTTTTCCCCTGCCCGTAGCGGCACCAGTCGATATTCGCCGAAACCGACGGTGGCGGGGATTTCCCACTCTTCGCGGCTCAAGGTGATTTTTCCCGTATTTCGTGGCAGGCCGTAATAGTCAGCGCCATGAAAACTGGCAAAACCTTCCAGCTTATCCAGCGCATCGGCGGCTTCGAATGCTTCAGCATACAGTTCGATGGCGCTATGGGCGGAGTAGCAACCGGCGCAGCCGCAGGCATTTTCCTTGGTGTGCTGCGCATGCGGGGCGCTGTCGGTGCCAAGGAAGAATTTTTTACTGCCACTGGTAGCAGCTTGCACCAGCGCCGTACGGTGGATTTCGCGCTTGAGGATGGGCAGACAATAAAAATGCGGGCGGATACCGCCGACCAGCATCGCATTGCGGTTATACAGCAGGTGTTGCGGTGTCAGCGTGGCGGCAATGTTGTCTGCCGCGCTGGCAACAAATTGCGCCGCATCCTTGGTAGTGATGTGCTCGAACACCACGCGTAACACCGGCATATCGGACAGCAACGGCAGCATCACTTTCTCGATGAACACCGCCTCGCGGTCGAAGATGTCGATATTCGCATCGGTCACCTCGCCATGCACCAGCAGTGGCATGCCCTGTTTTTGCATCTCTTCAAGTGCCACATAACAATTGCGAAGGTCTGTGACACCCGCATCGGAATTAGTGGTCGCCCCCGCCGGATACAGCTTGACCGCATGCACCGCACCGCTATTTTTCGCCTCACGTATTTGCTGTGCCGTAGTGTTGTCGGTCAGATACAGCGTCATCAACGGCTGGAACGATGAACCTTGAGGCAATGCGGCAAGTATTCTTGAACGGTATTCCAACGCCTGAACGGTAGTGGTAACGGGCGGCCTCAGATTAGGCATAACGATAGCGCGAGCAAACTGCCGTGCGGTATCAGGCAGCACCGATTGCATCAATGCGCCATCGCGTAAATGCAGGTGCCAGTCGTCGGGACGTGTAATCGTGAGTTGTTGCATGATGGTTTCCGGCTGGATAAACAGCTCGGATTATAAATCAAAGCTTGCCCTTGCTTGCACAGATCACTTTCCTGCTCTTTCAAGGCTGGGCATTCTTCGTCCTCAGTGCAAGCTGATTCATCGCCGCCAGTGAAAAATCTGCAATATGGCTGGCGACAGCTTCAATTTCCTGATGATCATAGTGCAACTCGGGATAAATACGCTGCAACACCGGGTAGGAATGGCGATAAAACAAACACTGTCCGAACAGGCTTTGTACACAACGGATCAACTCCGCCTCGCTCATGTTATCACCGACGATTTCACGCACCAACCCGGCCAGAAATTCGCGCAAGGGTATGATCGCCTCGATCACGATCTGGTCCAATGCAGGTGTAGGATCAACCAGTTCGCGAGCCATGATCTGACATTGTCTGGAACCGTCTTTCTCATCCAGCAACATCAGCATGAAGTCGTGAATAAACAGCCGTAAGCGCTTCTCGGGACAGGCATCCGCAACAGCATTTTCCGTTTGCAACTTTTTCAGTTGGGCAAAATTCAACGCCTCCGCCAACAAACCATCCTTGCTACCAAAGTGATAATTCACCGCCGCAACGTTGGCATCAGCACGGCGGCATATCTCGCGCACTGTCGCACCCTGAAAACCGTATTGCGAAAACACCTCGCGGGCGGCTTCTACCAGACGCGCGCGGGTTTGCTCATGATGCTCGCTCATTCCGGTTTTCCATCCGCACTCGCCCCGGCTAGGGCCTTGTACAATTGCGTTGCCACCACAAGTTGAGTACGGCGCACTTGCAGTTCGGCTTGGTCGGCGCTAAACGCATCGCGCTCGGCATCAAGCAATTCCAGACGATTGGCAACCCCTGCCTGATAGCGCGCCTCGACCAGCTTATGCCGTTGCTGTTGAGCCTTCGCATAAGCCTGTTGAGCCTCTAACTGAGCAGACAAGCTTTCGCGTGCACTCAATAAATCTGCCACTTCACGGAACGCCTGCTGGATGGTTTTTTCATATTCAGCGACCGCGATGACCTTACGCGCCTCGGCGACATCCACATTCGCCGCCGTCCTTCCGGCATCGAACAGTGGCAAAGTCAACGCAGGCTGAAAACTCCAGGCATCACTGCCCGCGCCGAACAAACCGCTCAATGCCCGACTCGCCGTCCCGAAACTACCCGTCAATCCGATGCGCGGCAGAAAGGCGGCACGTGCCGCACCGATATTTGCATTTGCAGAAATCAAACGCTGTTCGGCGGCCTGCACATCAGGACGTTGCAACAGTACCTCGGAGGGCAATCCGGCGATCAATTCGGACGTAAAATTCTGCTGCACAAGATTTCTTCCGACCGGCAAGGTATCCGGCATCTTTCCGACCAGTTGAGTCAGCAGATTTTCAGCGGCAGCCAGTTGACGTTGCAAAGCAGCCTGTTCGCCCATTGCCGCCTGATAGGAACCTTCGGCCTGCAACGCATCCAGATCACCGGCAATCCCGGCATCACGACGACGAACCACCAGGTCATGCATCTGTGCCCGTCCCTTGACCGTATCAGTCGCCAGTTGGCTGCGTTCCTGCAACTCCAGCACTGACAAATACGCATTCGCCACATCAGCAATCAACGACAAACGGAAGGCGCGCTGTGCCGCTTCCGTTGCCAGATAAGCCGCTTTTGCCGCTTCATTCAAACTGCGTACTCGTCCCCAGAAATCCAGCTCAAACGAAACCAGACTGACATTCACATCGTAACGCTGCGATTGAAAGGGTTTGCCGGTAAAGGAGGTACTTGCCGGTGACAATGAAGAGGCATATTGCGCATTCAAGTTAACGTTGGGCAAACGATCCGCCTGCTGTATGCCGTATTGCGCACGCGCTTCGGCAATACGTGCGGTTGCGATGCGCAGGTCACGGTTGTTTTCCAGCGATGCAGCAATCAAGGCCTGCAAACGCGGATCGGTGAAGTACACCTGCCAATCCGGCATAGAAATATTCTGCTTTGCGACTGTTGATTTAACCGAGTCCGGCCATGCAACCGGAACGGGCGAAGCAGGGCGCTGATAATCCGGCATCATGGAACAGCCGCTCAAGACGGACAATAAAACGATCAAGCTGGTCTTTTTAACCATGGTGAGAGCCCTCCTCATGATGAGTGCGCGCATGTCCGGGGAAGATTTTTCTTACCACCACGAAGAACACCGGCACCAGGAACACCGCCAGCAACGTTGCCGCAATCATCCCGCCCATCACCCCGGTACCTATCGCATGACGACTCTGCGCACCGGCTCCGCTGGAAATCGCCAGCGGCAGCACACCGACAATAAACGCGATAGATGTCATCAGTATCGGACGGAAACGTAAACGACAGGCTTCCAGCGTCGCGTCGATCAGACTCATGCCGTCATCCTGCAACTTGCGTGCAAACTCGATAATCAGAATCGCATTCTTTGATGACAAGCCGATAATCGCAATCAAACCGACCTTGAAATACACATCGTTGGGCAAATCACGCAAGGTCACTGCCATTACCGCACCGAAGACACCCAGCGGCACGACCAGCAACACCGCAAACGGAATCGACCAGCTTTCGTAGAGTGCGGCCAGACACAGGAAAACCACGATCAACGAGATGCCGAACAACAGCGGTGCCTGTTCGCCGGACTGCCTTTCCTCGAAGGTCGTGCCCGACCACTCAAAACCAATGCCCGGCGGCAGTTTTTGTGCGATGTCTTCCATTGCCTTGACCGCTTCGCCGGTACTCCGCCCCGGTGCTGAACCGCCGGAAATTTTCATCGCAGGCAGACCGTTATAACGATCCAGCTTCGGTGAACCTACCACCCATTGCACCTTCGCCAGTTCGGACAATTGCACCATATTACCGTTGCTGTTACGTATCGCCAGTTTGAGTATGTCATCCGGCGTTTGACGCAACGTCGATTCCGCCTGCATCTGTACACGCAACACCCTGCCTTCACGCACGAAGTCGTTGATATATGACACGCCCAGTGTCGATTGCAGGGTTTCGTTCAGATCGGCAATGGACACGCCCAGCGTTTCGGCCTTCAACCTGTCTATATCCAACAATATTTGCGGCCCCGGCTCCTGTCCTGCGGGTCGCACCCCAGCCAGCACCGGACTCTGTGAGGCCATGCCCAGCACCATATTGCGCGCTTCCAATAAGGCCTCACGACCCTTACCACCTCTGTCCTGCAATCGGAAATCGAAACCGCCAACCGAAGCCAGCTCGGGAATAGGCGGCGGGTTGATCGCAAAAATCATCGCCTGTTTCATCTGAAAAAACATCATGTTTGCCTTACGTACCAGCGCGGTTGCGGAACTGCTTTCGGAGGGTCGCTGATCCCAGCCTTTTAAGCGCACAAAAGCAATCGCCATATTCTGACCGCGCCCGAAGAACGAGAAGCCCGCCACGCCAATCACATGCTCTACTTCGGGTTGAGCAAGATAAAACTGTTCGACACTGGACAATACTTCCAGCGTGCGTTCCTTGCTTGCTGCAGGTGGCAACTGGATCGCATTGATGAAATAGCCCTGATCCTCTTCCGGCAGGAAGCTACCCGGTAGCTTGTTGAACAACCAGCCCATCGCAATAAATATCACCGCATAGACCAACAGATAACGCCCGGTTTTTCGAACGATACCGGATACACCTTGAGTGTAATTCACGGTGGTGCGCGTAAAAAACCGGTTAAACCAGCCCAGCGGCCCGGTTTCCGGCATCATCGATTTGCCCGGTGTATGCCTGAGCAGCGTTGCACAAAGTGCCGGGGTCAGCGTCAACGCCATCAAGGCCGAGAACATCATGGTCAATAACAACGTAACCGCAAATTGACGATAAATCGCACCGGTCGAACCGGGGAAGAAAGCCATCGGGATGAATACCGCCATCAGCACCAGCGTAATCGCGATAATCGCACCGACAATCTGATCCATCGCCTTGCGTGTGGCATCACGCGGCGACAAGTTCTCGGTGACCATGATGCGCTCAACGTTTTCCACTACCACGATGGCATCGTCAACAACAATACCGATAGCCAGCACCATCGCGAACAGCGTCAGCACGTTAATCGAATAGCCCAGCAGATACAGCCCTACCAGCGCACCTACCAGTGCAATCGGTATCACGATGGCCGGTATCAGTGTTGCGCGCCAGTTCGCCAGAAACAAAAACATCACCAGTACTACCAGCACCAAAGCCTCAGCCAGACTCTTCAACACCTCCTTGATGGAAATATCGATGAACTGGGAGGTGTCATAGGGCACGGCCCAGTCTATGCCTTGCGGGAAATATTTGGCCTGCTCAGTCATCATGGCCTTTACATCGCGTACCGTATCCAGTGCATTGGCACTGGGCGTCAAACGGATCGCAATTGCCGCAGTCGGCTGACCGTCGATACGCGCACTGCGACCATAGTCCTGTGCGCCTAACTCGACGCGCGCAACATCCTTTACACGCAACGAAGAACCATCGGGATTAGTACGAACAATGATATTGCCGAATTCTTCCGGTGTAGACAAACGACTGCGCGTTACGATTACCGCGTTGAGTTGCTGTCCCGGCAAGGAAGGAACCTGCCCCAATTCACCTGTGGCGAGCTGTGAATTCTGCGCACGCACTGCACGCGACACATCTGCCGGTGACAACTTGTAATGTTGCAGCTTTTCCGGTTTTAACCACAGGCGCATCGAATATTCGGTGCCGAACAGCAGCGCCTCACCCACGCCCGGTACGCGTCGCAAACTATCGATCACATTGGAACTGGCATAACTGCCCAACTCCACGTCACCCAGACTCTTATCAGGTGAAAACAGCGCAACAAACATTACATAGTTACGCGCCGCTTTGGCGACCGTAACACCCATGCGACGCACTTCTTCCGGCAAACGGGTTTCGACGCGTTTAATGCGAGTCTGCGTTTCAACTGCCGCCAGATCAAGGTCAGTTCCTGCATCAAAGGTCAGCGTAATGCTGCCACTACCCAGCTCCGATGCCGATTCCATGTACAACAAATGCTCGATACCGTTCATTTCCTGTTCGAGCAGTGCAACAGCCGTTTCCTCAACTACCTGAGCAGATGCACCTGGATAGGTAACTGTTACCGTCAGCGCAGGGGGAGCAACAGACGGGTATTGCGCAACCGGCAGATTTTTCAGTGCCAGTATGCCGCCCAGCAGAATAACCAGTGCAATAACCCAGGCAAAGATAGGCCGATCTATAAAGAATTTGGCAAACATGACGTCCCCTTATTGTTTGCTTGCGGGTGGTTTGCCAGCCGATGATTGGCTTGTGGCGGGATCAGACATTGCCGGGCTAACGCCCTCCGTCTTCTGTGCCACAGTGACCACTGAACCGGGACGCGCCTTCTGCAAACCGTCCACGACAACCTGTTCGCCGCCTTTCAGCCCTGCAGAAATAACAAAGTCCCCCCCGGCCATACCACGGGTTGTCACCGGAACCGGCATCACCTTACTTTCCGCACCCACGACCATCACGAATTGTCCCTGCGGGCCGGATTGCACCGCGCGCTGGGGGATACGAATCACATTTTCCGCCAGCGATTCGGGAAAGCGCACTCGCACAAACATGCCTGGCAACAACTCACGCTGCGGATTGGGGAACAACGCGCGCAACGATACTGCACCCGTATCAGGCTCCACCGCCATATCAGCAAACAATATCTTGCCGGTATGCGCATAGACGCTGCCGTCTTCAAGCAACAACTCAACGTTTGCCGTTGCAGCGCGCTTCAACTTTCCGGTCTTAATCGCCTGTTTCAGCCGCAACACATCACCGCCTGACTGAGTGAAGTTGACATACATGGGGTCGAGTTGCTCGATGGTCGCCAACAGCGTTGGTTCACCCTTGCCAACAAATGCACCTTCAGTCAC
The DNA here is from genome assembly GCA_038206935.1 of Burkholderiales bacterium. Taxonomy (GTDB): domain Bacteria; phylum Pseudomonadota; class Gammaproteobacteria; order Burkholderiales; family Gallionellaceae; genus Gallionella. The sequence continues at coordinate 82,514 of JBBRAJ010000009.1, read as the reverse complement.
TTCAGCACGACCGATATGTCCCGAAATCGCCGCTGGTACACTGGCGTTTTCCAGGTCTTCATTAGTGCGTGCGGCAGCTGCTTCGGCCTGTTTAACCTTCGCTTCCGCCAATTCATATTCTTGGCGACTTACCGCCTTGACTTCAAGTAATGGTTTGTAACGCTCAACGGTTTGCCGCGCAATGGCCAAATCCGCCTGAGCCGCTGCGGCCGCCGCCTTATAGGTGCGAGCATCAATACGGAATAACGGCTCACCCGCTTTAACCTCGCTGCCTTCCTCAAACAAACGCTGCTCAATTACTCCTTCAACACGGGCTCGTACCTGCGCGGTGCGATATGCCTGCAATCGTCCCGGTAAATCCTGAGTGAACGTGGCACTACCCGCACTCGCAGTAATCACATCCACTTCCGCTGGCGGCATCCCGCCACCTGACGGCCCTCCGGCAGGCTTATCTCCTTCACTACATGCACTCAACAATGCAATCAAAAGAAATGAGGCCACAGGTAATCCGGTAATAGGTTTCATGTTAATTTCCAAGCAGGGAAGGGGAAAACGACGCACAAAAAAATCCGTATGGGGGCATGCAATAAATCACAACCAAGACGGAATATCAAAGCGCAACATATCAAACACGCGTTTGAAAGTAAAGATAAAGCAGATGCATCGCTATGTAACAAGATAATAAACGGGATTAAAGTCCATCCCGTCGAGCTAAAGCAACCTATAAAATTACCAACCAATAGTGCTTTTTCCATAGCAACTCTCACAAAACACCAAACGCCCTGATTTTAATTTATCATACTGTTTTTGAAACGGTTCAACATGTTCTTAACAACCGCTCGTGCGTAGAAATCAATAAAGGGGTACCAAGTGTTTTTCGGCAATAATAAAAAGACAGAACAAAAGCTTGAAGCGGAAGTCAACGATTTAAAGGCTCTGCTTCAACAGCGCGATACGGAAATTGCCGGACTGACACTACGTGCAGAACGTGCGGAGCAGGAAGCGACTCGCTGCTTGCAAAAGGCGGAAGAGTTGGATGGATTGGTTCGAAATCTCCAAGTTTTTGGGCAATCTCTGAGTGATGTGCAGAATTCTCTTGCTACGCTTGCAGGCACAATGCGATCAGAGAAGGATCGTGCTGTAGATGCACAGGAGGTGTCGCTAACCAGTCGCTCTGCGATTGAACGCATCGCCGTAAACTTAAGCGATTTAGCTAATAACTCTCAAAGTGCAGCCGTTCAAATCGGCGAACTGGATGCCCGGGCGCAAGAGGTTAGTAGTATTGTCAATCTCATCAAGGAAATTGCAGACCAAACCAATTTGCTGGCACTCAATGCCGCTATCGAGGCAGCTCGTGCCGGGGAACAGGGGCGCGGATTTGCCGTAGTAGCCGACGAGGTGCGCAAATTAGCTGAACGGACGGCCAAAGCGACAACTGAAATAACCACACTGGTGGCTCAGATCCGGATTGGCAGCACGAATAGCCGGGATCATATGAATGAATTGGCCGTACAGTCCGCCGAATTCAGTAAGGATGGGCAATCTGCCGCCGGAACAATGCGGCATCTGTTAGACCTGTCTTCCAACATGGAGCAGGCTATTGCAGGTTCGGCACTTCGCGGTTTCTGCGAACTGGCCAAGGTCGATCATTTGATTTACAAGTTCCGAATTTACAAGGTGTTATTCGGGCTTTCCAATGAAGATGAAAGCCAGTTTGGTTCCCATACTGCCTGTCGTCTCGGAAAATGGTATTACGAAGGCGAAGGAAAAGACTGCTTTTCTCAATTACCCGGTTATCGGGAAATTGAAACCCCTCATAAACGGACTCATGATTCAGCTATCAATGCGTTACGTGCGAAGACGAACAACAATGTAATGCAAATGCTGGAGCAGGTTTCAATCATGGAATCTGAAAGTTTACTCGTTCTCTCAGGCCTGGAAAAAATGGCTGCGAGTGGTGAACAAAATAAGCAGATGCTGTGTAAATCATAAAAATATTTTTACGTGCAAGATATTTTCGCGAAAATCACACTACAGTAAATCACTTACTATCAATGCAAATTCCAGCAGTTGACGTGAAGCCGGCGTGTTCGTTAGCCTGATTACGTCAACTGATTATTTAATGACGTGCTCCCGATAGAGCGTCATCTCGGCATCATATTGCGGATAGGTTACCGTGATCATCACCAGCGCTATGACAAACAACACTGCAGCCACAATGCGCGCGTGCCCGATGCCAACGATTATCGCTATGACGGCAAAAAGTGCAGCGAATACATAGAGGAGCAGACTTGCTGCGGAGGACATAATGACCATGCCGAGCGATGTACTGCCTGCCGAAACCCATACAAATGTCCGCGCTGACTTGGCGTGACGAACTTTTGTTAACGTCCGTTTGCTTTCTACAGCAACAAGGAATTCATCATCGGGATGGGCTTTCATTTTATGGCGGGTTCAAACGAGTCAAGAATGTTCTCAAATATCACTTCAACACTACTGGTAATTGAAGACGATGACCGGTAACTCAACACATAAAATCCATTTGCAGCAGGAATCACAACGTGTTTTTCGGTGAGAATAACTTTTCTCGACGGCGGTGCAATTTCATACACGACTCCTTCCTTGAACGCGGGAGGATCAAAAGGAAGCATAACCAGTTGGAAGATTTCAATTTCAAACTGTTTGGCTACTCTCCCAGACACGTTGATGGTTTCTACAGGTACGGATTGTTCTGGTGATATACGTGTGAAGCTTGCTGATTTGAGCTTGATAAAGTGCTCGTAATCCTTAAAGAATTGTCCATATTCATAAAACAGAATAGAAATTGTCGGACTGACTTCGTCGAATTGATATTCCGGGGAAATCTCTACGCCATATACCTTATCGCCTGTTTGAGTGTAAGCGTGCGAAAAATCCCTTTCTTTTTTACCCCATCCTTTTGGAAGGAGTACAGTAAATAACCGACTCTCTGATTCGTAGGTTTCATAGCTTATATCTTTAAGAACAAGCTGACTTTCCGCCAAGGCTGAGCCAGCCAGCAGCAGAGCAATAATTCCCGTCCCTACCGCAAATGTATGCAGAAATTTGTTAAATCCAAACATAAACGACCCTATTGTATTGTTCCATCTGCCGAGACGATACCTGTAAGATCGTTACTATACAGGCGAACCGAATTGCGTCCGTTTTCCTTGGCATAGTACATGGCTATGTCGGCATTCTTCATCAGTTGTGTTTCATCCTTGCCGTGCTCTGGGTATACCGCAATTCCAGTACTTGACGAAATATTCAACGCTTTTCCAACCAAAACAAAGGGCTGATTGAGTGCCCCACGTATTTTGTCTGCCACCAGAACCGCATCCTGCTCCATCTCAATAATGGGCAGCAATACCACAAATTCGTCACCGCCAATACGCGCGACGGTGTCGGATTCACGTACGCTATCCTGCATACGCTTCGCTGCTTCCTTAAGCAACAGGTCACCGACATGATGCCCCAGTTCATCGTTGATCGGCTTGAACTTATCCAGATCAATGAACATCAGCGCCAAACGCGACCGATCACGTTTGGCGATCGCAAGTGCCTGTTGTAGACGATCACTAAACAATGTCCGGTTAGGTAAATCAGTAAGCGGGTCATAATGGGCGAGGTGGCGTATTTTTCCTTCGGCATTTTTGCGCGTGGTAACATCCTGAGCAAAGCCGGTAGTGCCAAGCAGGTTGCCATCTCTATCCATAATCGGTGCCTTGAAGGTTTCAACCCAATGTATTTCACCTTTATCCGTGAACATTTCTTCGGTCAGTTTCTGCTTGCGTGTTGATAACACCTCGGCATCATCGGCACGGTATTTCTCCGCCAGTTTCTGCGGCCACAGGTCAAGGTCGGTCTTACCCAGCACCTCCTGAATATGCGCCTGCCCGGTAGTGTTGAAAAACGCCTTGTTGACCGCGACAAAGCGGCCATCCATATCCTTCTGCCAGATCAGATATGGTACGTTATCCAAAATAGCGCGGAGGCGAGCCTCGCTCTTCTGAAGCTTTTCCAGATTCGACTTATGTTCGGTAATATCCTCGGAAATACCCAGCAGGTGTTGCGGCTGCCCATTCTCATCCCTGAGTGTCAGTTTTTTTGTATGCAAAATGCGCGTTCCGCGAGGTGTCGCAATAGGCTCTTCTGGAATGTCCATTATGTCGTGCCGTTGCAGTACCTCTCGATCTTTTTCTGCAAAAAAATCCGCCTGGGCTTGCGGAAAAAAGTCATAATCATTTTGCCCCAGAAGTATGCTGCGATCATGCCCCAAAAGCATTTCTCCGGCTCGATTGAAGAGTTCGAAACGTAAGTCAGAGGCACGCTTGAGGAAAATCATATTCGGAATATTTTCGATGATCGCTTCGAGAAGCCGTGTTTTATCCCACAATTCCTTTTCTGCCCGCTTACGCTCCGTAATATCCTGTATCAGTGCAATTCTTGCCGGAATATCGCCGTACATCATCGGGACGCTAGTGACACTGACATGGATAATATTGCCGTTTTTCTGCATGTGCCGCCATTCGCCAACCACTCTACGATCAGGAGAGTTAGTAATAATGCGTTCGAGTGCTGGAACATCTTCAGCCGGGCGAATATCACGCAAGTTCATTCGGGTGAATTCTTCGCGCGTATACCCGTAGTGGGCGATTGCGCGTTCGTTCACCTCCAGAAACTTAAGGCTGCTTTCCTCGAAAACCCACATCGGCATCGGACTGCTATCGAACAACAGGTGATAACGCTGCTCGTTTTCCTGCAATTCCTTTTCAATACGCTTGCGCTCGCTGATATCGGTCTTGACCGCAACATAGTGAGTCACCTCGCCTGCCGAATTATTCACTGGAGCAATATGGGTTTCTTCCCAATACAGCTCGCCATCCTTGCGTTTGTTGACGAGTTCGCCTTGCCAGGTTTTCCCCCGACTTATCCTATCCCATAGTTCCAGATAGATTTCCTTACTAGTCTGTCCGGATTGAAAAATTCGCGGATTTTGTCCGATGGCTTCTTCGGCACTGTATCCGGTAACCTCGGTAAAGCGCGGATTAACGTACTGAATACAGGCATCCAGATCTGTGATGACCACCGAAGCCGGACTCTGCTCAACGGCAATAGACAATTTACGTAACACCTCCTCGGTTTGTTTGCGCTCAGAGATGTCACGCACTACAGCCAAAATCCGCTGCCGGCTGCCAATGCGAGCCGTGCGCAGACCAATCTCGACCCAGAACAGATGCCCATCGTGCGCACGTGCCAACCAGTCAAACATCTGCGGTCCGATCAGGGTTGCCAGGCGAATTTTCTCGAGAGCCTCAACGTAAGAATAGGGTGAAATACCGGCACTCAGATCATCCAGACTACAGGCAAACGCCTGCTCACGGCTTAGTCCATACATCTCGCACATACGGCGATTAACATCAAGAATACGACCTGTTTCTGCATCGTGAATAAAGATCGCATCATCGACGGCATTGAATATTTCACGGAAACGACTTTCACTTTCCAACAAAGCGAGTTCGGCCTGTTTACGCTCGGTAATATCCTGCATGGCCGCCAGCACATGCACCTTGGCGCCTTCAACGGCTATGGTTCGAGTGTGAATTTGAACAATCCGGCATTCCCCATTCTTACGTGTAATCGTCCATTCTTCGCCAAGCAGGTGTTCCCCCTGACGCATGCGATCCATACGCTGCCGCGCTTTTTCCTGAACATCCGGAGCAATATAGACAGTTTGATACCAGCCAAGATGGTTGATCTCTTCGATAGAATAGCCAGTCAGCACTTCCATGCTCGGATTCCACACCGTGAAGTGGACGAAGGGGGCTTCATCTATGCCATAACAAACCGACAATCCATTTACCTCACAGTTAATCACCGCCTGAGTGAATGCCAATTGATCTACCATCTGCCGCTTTAAAATATTATGCTCGGTGATGTCCTGTATCGTTCCCAGCATTCTGACCGGCTGGTTCTTGACATCGAACTCGACTTTTCCCGTGACATGGCAAGTTAACTCCTGACCGCTGCCTAGCCTAATCCGGCAATCCAAGTCATAGGGTTTGTTTTCGCTCAGCGCGGCCTGAACGGCGCTATTGAGTGTCTCCCGATCTGCTGGATCGAGCAGCTCCAAAAATAATTCATAAGTAGGAGTGACTGAATCCGGCACATAACCCATCAATCGAAATGTTTCGTCGCTCCAAGCCAATTTGCCCGTGGCAGGATTCCAATCCCAAACACCAACTTTACCTACTTCGGTCGCGTAATCGTAACGTTCCCTGATTTGCTCCAGCTCGATTTCAACAAGTTTGCGCTCGGTAATATTGCGACTGATGCCCATCAAACGCAACGCCCGCCCGTTAGAATCACGCTCAATGACTTCGCCTTCACTTAATAACCAAATATGTGAGCCATCAGGCCTCTTCACCCGATAACTCACCTGATACAAGGACGAATCATCTGCCTTAACCGCCTTGACTATGGCAGCCTTCAAAATTTCCCTGTCCTCTTCATGCGTCAGCGCGATAAGTTCCTGTGACGTAACAAAACGTGCCTGCGCCTCACCACCAATAAATTGAGACCATCCCTCCGCCAGATATACGCGATCCGTGGTCAAATCATAATCCCACATCGCCGAATGCGATGCGGCTATCGCCAATCGGGTACGCTCCTCGCTGAGCAATAATTCCTGATTCATTTTTCGTGCAGCCTGTTCGGCTCGTTCCCGTCCGCGCGCCAGCGACCATGTCAGCAACGCCAACAACAAACTGGCCATAACCCCTGCAAGAGCAATAATTTTCGCCTTGTGCGTATCCAGATGGGCTTCAAAAGGAGGATAGGAATGAATTAGCAATGTCCAGCGATGACCGGCGATAACAAAAGGTGCGATATTCTTGAATCGTGCCGCAAGATGATCATTAAGACGAGTGTCGGTGTCATACATCAGCGCCTGATTCGATACGCCATCGCCATCATATATCTCAACATCAAGTTCATCCGGGCGCACACCCTTGATGCCCTGCATCAGATCATGCATACGAAATGACGCATAAACCCAGCCGATAATATTGGCTCGTCGCTCAACAAGCGTATTAATCGGTGCATTCTTCCGGTATACAGGCAAATAGATCAGAAATCCGGGCTGGATGTTTTCTTCTGTTTCCTGCACCAGTTTCACCTTACCGGAAAGACTGGCCCTACCACTATCTCGTGCCTGTTCCATGGCCGCACGACGTACTGGCTCGGAATACATGTCATAACCGAAAGCGCGCAGATTACGATCCGAGAAGGGTTCAAGATAGATAATGGAACTGTAGGTGCTGCGCTCACCTTCCGGCCAAATACGAAATTCAGGATGACCCGAATCCTTGCGTGTCGCGGCAATATGCCGACTCACCTCAGTTGACGGTACCATCCGCGAAAATCCTACCCCCTGAATACCGGGATAATTTTCTTCAAGGTGCAAATTAGCGACATAACGGTGGAAATCATCATGTCCTACACTCGCGGATGCGCCAAACAGACCCTGTGCCCCACGCAACACCTGCTCATACGCCAGTAGACGCTGCTTTATGCGTAAAGTGGTTTCATGTACTCGAAAATCGAAGTCGGCCTGAAGACTCTGTGCCGCCTGATACTGTGCACCAGTCCACAAGTGATAAGTTACTACCAGAGAAATAACCAGTACTAGCAACGGCAAAATATAACCTAACTGCCCCCGTCCGTTTAAGGATAAAGACCTGACTGTATTTGCCCCTGTTGCGTGCAGCGATACCATAATGAAAACTGATGCATAATCACAAATAGTTGAAACGAGAATATTCCTATCTCATTCCGTAGTCAATTTATCCCAAGGTGAATTCGACGCTGAAGTGCCGCTTAATAAACAAGGCATCAGACTTAAAGCACAACATCGTGTGCTAACCTGAAATAAAACATTACACTCTCGTCCTCACAAGAGGCACATTCCGGCTCTGCACGGCATTACAACAAGATAACTGCGCTGATCCTGCCACTTTATATTCACTACATTCCAAAGGTAATACGATGTTTCCTGTCCACGATGTTGATGCATTTCTCCTACTCGCCATGGCCCACGCATCCAAGAGACGCCCCGCTGAACTGGTCGAAATTATCGCGGCCGGTGATCTGATCCAAGGAGCCGCCTGTTCCGAACAAGACCTGGCAGAAGCTTTTCAGCGACTTTCCCAAAACAGCCTGATCATCGAATCGGAAGGTGGCTACACGCTGACAGCCGACGCGCAACAAATACTGACAGCCAAACGAAGAAAAACCGAAGCTCACGAACGCGTCTCCGGCATAAAAGAAAAGTTAGCGGCTTATATTCCGCAAAACGAACCTAGCCCGACACAGGTTACAGAAGAGCAACTCAAAGAAGCCGTTCTGGCGTATCAACGCACCAGAAGTCTAACCGTCAGAAGTCTACTGACTCCCAAGCCGAAACCGTCACCGCTCAGCGTCAAACGCCGTGATGCACGTAAACCTTTTTCCAGACGGAAATAAACCATCCCTCACTAACTTGATAGTTGTATTCATCCCAAATTAGGCGTATAAAATAACTGTGGTGAAATAAAAGCCACGGGTTTTTGGGGAAGTTGACCGGATATAGGGAGACGCTTATCGAGACGCTCATTTTCTAAATCTAATGTTTACCGCATTCAGCACATGTGCTGATTAAGTCGGCATCCCATAAGCCGACACATAACGCCGCGATATGCGGCGTTATTCATTTCAACCCGCAATAATCATGGTCTGATCCAACTCATCCTCACCCAGCGGCTTGGCCGTTTCCAATTGATGTTCGAGAACACGCAAATCTGCTTCAGAGGCATCGCGACCATCTAACGTGCGCTGCATGACACGTTTCCGCAATGTATCGGGATCAGCCTGGATGTCCAATATTTGAAAGTTCGCTCCATATTGCTGAGCCAGTTCGCGAAACAGATCTCGTTGCCAGCGCTCCAGAAATGCGGCATCAATAACGACTGACCAGCTGGCTTGCAGCAATGTCTCGGCAAGGTATGCCAGATATTGATAAGTTAATCTTCCGGCTTCCGGCGTATACCTGTCTTGAGCTATACCGCTTGACGTTGATTCGCCTAGCAGTCGCTTGCGCTCGACATCGGAACGCAGGCGTATCAATCCATGTTGTTGCAACAGTCCTTGTGTAACTGTAGTTTTGCCCGATCCGGACAGTCCATGGGTAATCCACAGTTGCGACGGGGCAAGCCTGATAAGTTGGATGGCAAGTTGCAAACAACTCATTAACTCAGCGCGTGCGGCCTGTAGCGCAAGCGCGTCATCAACTTGACCTGAACGTAACGCCGCCACCTTGGCGCGCACCATCGCACGATAAACGGCGTAATAACGCAACAACAACACCCCTCGATAATCACCGCTCTTTTCCAGCCAGCCGTTAAGAAAACGCTGCGCCAGATCGGGACGGTTGCGATGCAATAAATCCATGTAACAAAAAGCGACTTCCGAGATTACGTCTATCCAGCGTAGCGCCGGGCTGAATTCCAGACAGTCGAAAATTACCAGATGTTCATCCACCCAGGCCAGATTAGCCAGATGCAGGTCGCCGTGACACTCTCGCACCCATCCCTGCTTCTTACGTTCACGCATCAATGGCGTAAGTTGCTCCCGCTGCTGACTGCACCAGTCTTGTAAATCGTCCAACATGGCGCGCTCATCCGGGTCATCCAATCGCGCTGCTAGTATTTGAAAGTTCTCAGCAACCGGACGAGCGATGATTTCCGGTTCGCCCCACGGCGTATCTGCCCCGGCAATTTCGCATTCGGTTTGATGAAAGATGGTCAGTCGTGCGGCCAGCGCATCGATATGTACTTCCGACAATTCATTGCGCGCGATCAGCTTATCCAGTGTGGCATCAACTGGAAACTGACGCATCTTCACCGCATATTCCAGTACCTCACCGGAGCCGTTGATATGTGGAACCTGACCACGTATCGCAACCACCTCCAGATAAATATCCGCCGCCAAGCGCCGGTTCAAACGTAATTCCTCTATGCAATCCTGATGGCGCAACGCCAATGTGCTGAAATCCAGAAACCCGAGATTGACCGGCTTCTTGATCTTGTAAACATAGATTCCCGTTAGCACCACCCAGGAAATATGCGTCTCAATCAACTCCAGCTTCGATACCGGATGGTCATAACAGGCCGGATTGCTCAGCAAGGCTTGAATCAACATCGACTGGGTTTCATATGAATTGTTTCCAGGAGTACTCATCGCAACTTATTCCGCCGTCACTTTCTTTATTTCCAGCGCCTGTTGATAAAGCTCATTACGGTTGGCTCCGGTAATCTTTGCGGCAAGTTGCACCGCTTGCTTCAACGGCAATTCAGCCAGTAGCAATGATAACGTTGCCAAAGTTTCGGTAGACAATCCCTGCTCCGGTTCCGCACCAGAAACCAGCACCACGAATTCACCGCGTTGCTGGTTGCTATCGGATAGCAGCCAGGCCTCCGCCTCAGAAAGCGGGCACGCATGAATAGTTTCGAACAGCTTGGTTACTTCGCGTGCAAGTACAATTTTTCTGGCTCCGCCCAATACGGCATGCAGATCGACGATACATTCGACAATACGGTGCGGTGCTTCGTAGAAGACCAAAGAGTAGGGATGAACAGAAAGCTCTTGCAGGGCAGTGCGTCGTGCAGCGGATTTATTGGGTAAAAATCCGTAAAACAAAAAGTGTGGCGCATTCAGACCCGAGGCCGACAACGCCGCTACCGCCGCACTCGCTCCCGGTATCGGGATTACTCGCAAGCCCGCCGCCAACACGGCTTGCACTAGCAAAGCGCCGGGGTCACTGACAGCCGGCGTACCTGCATCGCTAACGAATGCGACGCTTTGCCCGGACTGTATCAGCGATACCAGCTTTTCAGCCGCACCGCGCTCATTATGCTGATGTACCGCGATGAGTTGTTTAGCGTGAATCTGGTGATGTTTAAGCAGATGTGCCGTATTACGCGTGTCTTCGGCTGCGACCACATCGACTCCCGCCAACATATCAAGAGCTCGCAAGGTGATATCACGCAAGTTTCCAATTGGCGTGGCAACTACATATAATGCGGGTTCAACCCTTTCTGGATGTTCGTAATGCAACGCAAGTTACCTCTAAAATGGTTCACGGCCGGGTGCTTCGCCCTGCTCATACTATACGTGAGCAGTATGGCTTACGCCACCTCCGACACCTCCGTGGCTGAAAGCCCGGTTCCCCACATCGCCTTATTACTTCCACTGGACTCTCCTACCTTGCGCGCGGCGGCGGTAACAATACAACAAGGCTTTCTCACTGCCAGTGTAAAGAATCAGGGTTTACCGGTAAAAATATACAGCAGTGCCGATGAGGGCCAGGGACTGATTGATAACTACCACAATGCTATCAGTAAAGGTGCAATGGCCATCGTCGGGCCGCTAACCCGTGGTGGAATACATAATCTGACTACAGGAAGTCCAATCGTCGTTCCTACACTGGCGTTGAATATCGTGGAAGACAAGACCTCGCCATTGTTGTATTTCTTCGGCATGGCAGTCGATGAGGAAGCTCGTCAGATCGCCCGTCTGGCCTGGCAGCATGGCATGAAGAAAGCCATTGTAATTTCGGCTGGTGATACCCTGGCAAGACGATTGCAATTTGCTTTTGAAGAGCAATGGACGGTACTTGGCGGTTCTATTTCCAGAGAAATTGATTACAGCGATGACATGATGCCGTTTTCGAATATCGAGGCGACGCCCGATAGCATGGTTTTTTTCGCTACCGATACCCGAAAATCGCGCACCATACGCCCCTATCTAGCCAATAATCTTGCACTTTATGGAACATCGCAACTCTTTGCTGACGAAAACAATACGCTAGTCAATTTTGATCTGAACAAGGTTCATTTTATTGATATGCCGTGGCTGCTACAGTTGGACGACCCGCTGGTAATGAGCTATTCACGCGCCAACCCACCACTAGATGCCACTCACGAAAGACTCTACGCACTGGGTATAGACGCCTATAGATTGGTCAATGTATTACTGGCCAACTCAATGGAAACCGCCTTACCTCTGGATGGCGTGACTGGAATGTTATGGCTTAACGATCATATATTTCAGCGTGAGGCGGTGCCGGCGATATTCGAGCAAGGTCATGCGCAACTATTAGATGCACCCGCCCCTCTGGTCGCTCCTGTATTTCCAGGGCAACCTGTAAATTCGCCAGATCAAACTGTGTCTTCCGTAACTACCGGTTTACCGCGCAGTCCATGAGCAATCGCGGCTTGCAAGCGGAACAATGGGCGGCTGACTATTTACAGCGTCAAGGCTTGAAGCTTGTAACTCAAAACTATCGCAGCCGTTTCGGCGAAATCGACCTGATCATGCACGACAAGACTACGCTGGTTTTCGTCGAAGTAAGGCAGCGCAGCCATGCCGGTTTCGGCGGGGCTGCCGCGAGTATAGACACGCATAAACAGCAACGCCTGATTCGTACCGCCCATATTTATCTGGCGCAATTGGGACATACGCCAGCATGCCGCTTCGATGTAATGCTGATGGATGATAAATCAGGACATAACGCCGAATGGATCAAAAACGCTTTCGGCGCATGAATTTATGCACATTTCAGGTTAATATCCGTTCCCGGTACATATTTAGTTATCAACATGGACATCAACAAACGCATTACCAAACATTTCACTGACAGCGCCGAGCTTAAGCTGAAGGTTAAGGACACGCTGGCAACACCGATTTCCAAGGCTGCACAGTTGTTTTTCGACTGTCTCACCAATGATGGAAAGATTCTGTGTTGCGGCAATGGCGGCTCCGCGGCCGATGCACAGCACTTTGCAGCGGAACTGCTGAATCGTTTCGAAAAAGAACGCCCCGGTTTAGCGGCAGTAGCTTTAACGACAGACAGTTCAGTTCTGACTTCCATTGCCAACGATTACGATTTCAGCCAGATTTTTTCCAAACAGGTGCGCGCCTTGGGATTACCGCGCGACAGTTTACTGGCCATTTCAACCAGCGGTCATTCGCAAAATGTCGTGGCGGCCATTCATGCCGCACACGAACGCAATATGCATGTAGTGGCGCTAACCGGTTTCGACGGGGGCGAAATTGCCCGCATACTCAAACCGGGAGATGTGTCAATTTGCGTTGATGGTCGCAGCACCGCACGAATTCAGGAAGTTCACTTGCTTGCCTTGCATTGCCTTTGCGATGTCATTGATTACCTATTGCTAGGAGAATAATTATGCGTATTATTTTAGTGCTGTTACTGGTTTCAGCGTCTTTGCAGGGTTGCTTTCCGGTCGTAGCCGCCGGAGCAGGAGCAGGAGCTTTAATCGTGAATGATCGCCGTACCAGTGGCGCTTATATCGAAGATGAAGCGATTGAATCCAAAGCATTCGACCGGATCGGTAAACAATACGGTAACCATGTCCATGTCAATGTAACCAGCTACAACCGCAATGTATTGATTAGCGGCGAAGTTCCCGATGAGAATACCAAGCAGCAGGTCGAGCGTATTATCGCCAACATAAATAACGTCGGCACCCTATACAACGAGCTGGCGATATCAGGTCAGACCTCGCTTACATCTCGCAGCAGCGATAGCCTGATTACCTCAAATGTCAAACTACGCTTCGTCAACGACAAACGCTTCAGTGCAACCAGCGTCAAGGTAGTTACCGAAAACAGCACGGTGTATCTGATGGGTATCGTCAATCATGCTGAAGCCGATGCCGCCGCCGAAATTGCCAGTGGAACCAGCGGCGTACAACGCGTCGTCAGGCTTTTTGAATATGTCGATTAATTGCCCGCCCGTATTTGAAAACAAGCTGTGCACATCCGAGCAATTCGCGATGCGGGTTGCTCAATTACCGCACCCGCTGGTATTCACAAACGGCTGCTTCGATGTGTTGCATCGCGGCCATGTGACTTACCTTGCACAGGCTCGTGCATTGGGTGGCGCCCTAATCATAGGCGTAAATAGCGATGCGTCTGTAAAGCGGCAAGGCAAGGGCGAAGATCGCCCGATCAATACCTGCGATGATCGAATGGCTGTATTGGCAGCACTTGAATCCGTAAGCCTGGTCGTACCATTCGACGAGGATACGCCGCTAAACCTGATACTTTCCTGCCGCCCCGATGTGCTGGTAAAGGGAGGCGACTGGAAACCTGAAAATATCGTTGGCAGCGTTGAGGTCGAAGGTTGGGGCGGATCGGTTCACAGCATCCCTTTTCTTCATCAACGTTCTACTACCGCCCTATTGAACAAAATACGATCATTATGACTACACCTATTGAAATTACACTACATCAACATTCCAAAGTTCTGGAAGTCGCTTTTGATGACGGTGCACGCTATAAATACCCTTTTGAATTTCTGCGCGTATTCTCGCCTTCCGCCGAAGTGCGCGGTCACGGCCCCGGACAGGAAGTATTGCAAGTCGGCAAACGCGATGTATTACTTTCTGATGTTGAACCCGTCGGCAGCTATGCATTAAAACTGACGTTCGATGACGGTCATGACACCGGTCTTTACACCTGGGAATACCTCCACGAAATCGGCCAATATCAGGCTGGCATGTGGCACGATTATCTGCAACGTCTGGAAGCGGCAGGAAAAAGCCGCGAATCAAAATAAGGAAGACATCATGAGCAAGACGACCCATTTCGGTTTCGAGACCGTTGCCGAAGAAGAAAAAGCCAAACGTGTGGCGGGAGTATTTACCTCAGTCGCCAGCAACTACGACATCATGAACGACCTGATGTCAGCCGGACTTCATCGCATCTGGAAACGTTTTGCCATTAGCGTAAGCGGCGTACGCAGCGGTCAACGCGTGCTGGATGTGGCGGGCGGCTCGGCCGATCTTTCACGACTATTCCTGAAAAAGGTCGGCGAAACCGGGCAGGTTGTACTTACCGACATTAATAACGCCATGCTGCGTGTCGGTCGCGACCGTCTGCTGGATGAAGGTATCGCCACACCCGTTACACAATGCGATGCGGAACACTTACCTTTTCCTGATAATTATTTCGATTGCGTAAGCATCGCATTCGGCCTGCGTAACGTCACGCATAAGGATGCGGCTTTGCGTGAAATGAAGCGTGTGCTGAAGCCGGGTGGGCGTGTAATCGTACTAGAGTTCTCCAAGGTCGCCAAACCGCTGGAAAAAGTCTATGACCTGTATTCATTCAAACTTTTACCCAAAATGGGCGAACTCATCGCCAATGATGCCGACAGCTACCGCTATCTGGCCGAATCCATACGCATGCACCCAGGCCAGGAAGAACTAAAACAGATGATGGTCGAAGCGGGTCTGGAACGCGTGGAGTATTTCAATCTGACCGGCGGAATCGTGGCGGTACATCGCGGATACAAGCTGTAAGGGGATCGAAGGAGAAGGGGAAGGGAATAGCGGCTTCTCCGAACAAAGGATGCGAGGTTTTACCCTTCCCGCTTCCCCCTTCACAATAGAAAGTATTTTAGTAATTTCTTTCTCCCTGAGAAATTACGTTTTCTCCAGACCCAACTCCTGTATTTTCCGTGTCATGGTATTACGACCAATACCCAGCAGCGTAGCCGCTTCGATGCGGCGACCATTGGTATGTTGCAACGCTTGAAGTATCAGCGTGCGTTCAAACTGGGCAACCAACGTTTCCATAATCCCCTCATCGCCACGTTGCAAGGCTTGTTCAACATGACTCGCCAAAATACTACTCCAGTCTCCCGCAGGACTGGCAACACTCTCTGCTACCCGCCATTCGGGGGGTAGGTCTGCGACCTCAATCACTTGTGACGGCGTCATCACGGTCAGCCAATGACAGAGATTTTCCAGTTGGCGGACATTGCCTGGAAACTCCTGCGCACCAAGATGGTGCAATGTCGCATCGCTGAATTGCTTCTGCTCAACCGACAATTCCCGGGCACTCTTTTGCAAGAAGTATTTAGCCAACAGAGGAATATCTTCACGCCGTTCGCGCAATGGCGGCAAACGCAGCCGGATTACATTAAGCCGATGAAACAAGTCCTCACGGAACAAACCCTCTTTTACGCGCCCTTCGAGATTCTGGTGCGTTGCGGTGATAATACGCACATTGGCCTTGATCGGCTGATGACCGCCGACCCGATAAAAGTTCCCATCAGATAACACACGCAGCAAACGGGTTTGCAATTCCGATGGCATATCGCCGATCTCGTCGAGAAACAGGGTGCCACCCTCAGCCTGCTCGAAACGCCCATGACGCGTTGCCGCTGCGCCGGTAAATGCACCACGCTCATGACCAAACAGCTCGGATTCCAGCAAATCCTTCGGGATAGCCGCAGTATTAATAGCGATGAACGGCTTTCCGGATCGTGGGCTATGGCGATGCAGCGCGCGTGCTACCAACTCCTTGCCGGTACCCGATTCACCGTTAATCAGCACCGTTGCATGGGATTGAGAAAGCCGGCCTATCGCACGGAAAACCTCCTGCATGGCTGGCGCATGGCCGAGTATGTCGGCCACTACCTCAACCCCCTCCGACCCTCCCGCCTTACGCCTGCTTTGTTCCAGCGCGCGTCGTATCAGATCAACGGCATGATTGATGTCGAACGGTTTGGGTAAATATTCAAAGGCACCGCCCTGAAAGGCCGAAACGGCACTTTCCAGATCCGAATAGGCGGTCATAATGATGACGGGTATCAAAGGATAGCGTTCATGCAATACCTGCAGGAAATCCAGCCCGGAGCGCCCCGGCATTCGGATGTCACTGACTACCACTTGCGGCTGATCCTGGGGCAGGGCACGCAACGCCTCATCCGCCGTTGAAAAACTCTTGAATTCGATGTCAGCACGAGCCAAAGACTTTTCCAGCACCCAACGTATCGACCGATCATCGTCTATTATCCAGACTGGTTTCATATCATACCCATATGATTAATTGTATTTTCAAGTGCATATATCCGTTAGTTATGAGCGGAGCACTTTCATGGCAGCGGCAGCATTACGGTAAAACGTGTACAACCCGGTTGGCTGTCGAATTCGATCGTCCCGTTATGTTGACGGACAAAATCCTGTGCCAGCGTTAATCCCAGTCCATGTCCGTCTGCACGACCCGAAACCAGCGGATAAAATATTTTGTCACTCAATTCCGCCGGTATGCCGGGACCGTTATCGATGATCTGTATCATCACTGCCAATCGGTGATGCTTCTTGAACAAGGTCACCTGACGCGCAATTCGCGTCCGCAAGATAATTTCTCCCTGCCCGTGCATCGCCTGAGCAGCATTGCGTACGATGTTGAGCATCACCTGAATTAACTGGGCTTTATCGCCAACCAAGGCAGGTAGACTAATATCGTAATCGCGCCGTATTTTCAGCCCGTCCACCATTTCTGCGAGTACAACCGAACGTACACGTTCCAATACCTCGTGAATATTCAATGCACTGTAGTGAGTTGCATTTTGCGGCGTCAACAGTTTTTCCATCAGTGTGCGCAACCTATCCGCTTCCTGAATGATGACCTGAGTATATTCACGCAACCCCGGCTTTTCCAGCTCCTGCTCCAATAATTGTGCCGCTCCGCGTATGCCACCCAATGGATTCTTTATTTCATGTGCGAGATTCCGCAGCAATAAACGATTAGCTTGAGTCTGATCCAGCATCTGCTCCTCGCGGGCCAGTTTCAACGGCCTATCTATCGGATAAAACTCCAACAGTAAACTGGATTCTTTTAATCGAACTGGCGTTACCGTGCAATACAAATGCAACTTGTTATGCTCATGCGTTACCAGCGTCAAATCATGTTCTATATAACTGGCATTATTATTTATAGCGCGCTGCATCGCATTGGTAAGTTGCTCCGAATCGGCAAATATATTCTGCAAGGTATTGCCATGCAGATTCTTACCGCTGACACTAAACAGGTTTTCTGCGGCTGGATTTAGGTAAATAACGTGCGAGTCATTGTCCAGCAGGACTATGGCTGTAGCAAGATGATCAAGAGTGAGGTAGGAATATTCAGGCATGTCTGATAATAAGCAACTATCGTGCCCGATAGCTGCTTTACTTTAACTTGGATAGTTCGACATTCAACGCATCGATGTTTCGCTGATGCAACTCAACCTGGCTATTTAATGCTTTACGCTTTTCTTGCTGATTTACACCACGTTGAGCTTCTAGACTTTTAAGATTTTGATCTGCCTTGCCAAGCAAAGTACGCTCGGATACCAGTTCATCCTCCAGAATTTGACGCCGTTTGTCATCACGGTTTTTTTGGGTTTGTTCACTTACAGTTGGAAAACCCTGCGAGTCAGATCGTCGAGGCGCTTGCTCAGATCGCCTTTGCACTGGCTCGTCCTGCCCCTGTTGAGGTGAAAGAATAATTTTTCTCGCCCCTTTCATCGGGGAGCTTGAATAGGTCACATGCCCATCTGCATCCACGGTTTTATAAATATCTGCCAAAGCGAGTGACGGGCCGAACAACAACATTAACAATAAAGTATTAAATCTCATAATCCTGCTCCAGCTAATAGGCTGGATGAGTATAGGGCATGCATCCGGCTGTGACAAACGGCGATGGTTATTTCCAGAAGTAAGCATAAGTATCGGGGGCGCTTTTTATCTTACTTTTCATTATCTAACGTATTTATAACGCACCAAATCTGCACATCTAACAGTTCGCAACACGCCAGCATGGTGCATGCTGCAAGCCCCGTTCTCTAACCTGTAGTGAGATATTCGTATCAGGGACGCTTTACGTTAAACCACAGCGCGTACAATGCAGGCAGAAAAAATAGCGTCAGCAAAGTTGCGATAAGCAACCCGCCCATGATAACAACTGCCATTGGCCCCCAGAAGACGCTACCTGTAAGCGGAATCATCGCCAGAATTGCAGCGGCGGCGGTCAGCATGATAGGACGGAAACGGCGCACCGTGGAGTCGATAATGGCATCCCATTGGCTCATCCCGGCCTCGATATCCTGCGAAATCTGATCAAGCAAGATTACGGAATTTCGCATGATCATACCGGATAAGGAAATCATGCCGAGCATGGCAACAAAGCCGAACGGTACTTTAAAGGCGAGTAAGGCCGCCGATACGCCGATGATCCCCAAAGGCGCCGTCAGCAAGGCAAGTCCTACCTGTTTGTAACGTTTTAACTGAAGCATCAGCAGGGTCAGGATAAGAAAGCTCATCAGCGGCAAAATTGCGATGATCGACTCTTCTGCTTTATCGCCGTCCTCCATTGCACCACCCACCTCAATGCGATATCCATCAGGTAAATTTGCGCGTATTTCATCAAGCTTTTCATCTATGGAAAGGCTCACATCCGGTGCGCGTACTTCGTCAGGCACATCGGCGCGCACTGTTATGACAGGTTTACGATTCATTCGCCAGATAATGCCATCCTCAAAGCCAGGACTCATTTTTGCAATCTGATTAAGCGGCACAAACTTGCCATTTTCAGTATAAATATTTAATTGACTCAGTTTCTCCGGGTCACCACGATCTGCGGCTTCGACACGCGCAATAATTTCAATGCTCTTCTTGTTCTCGCGCAAATGAGAAATTGTTAACCCGGAAAGAAATGCCTGAAGATTTCTGGATACTAATTGGGAAGTCAGTCCCTGAGCACGACTCTTCTCCTGATCGACCTCAATATTAATGATGCGTATCTTCTCATTGGAATCCAGACTAACATTCTTGGCATTTGGATTTTTCTTCACTATATCGGCCACATCCTGTGCAATGTGACGCAGTTTTTCAGTGTCATCACCTATCACCCTGAATTGCACCGGATACCCAACCGGTGGCCCGTTCTCCAATCTGGCAACACGAATTCCAAAATCGGGATAATGCTTATCCAGCATCACGCGGGTACGCTTGAGCACAGCTTCACGGGCTTTCCCATCACGTGCAGTAATAACAATTTGCGCATAATTGACGCTAGGCAGGTTCAGATCCAACGGCAAATAGAATCTAGGGGTACTGCCACCAATATAACTGGTGTAATTGATAATGCCCGGGTCCGATTTAAGCCTGTTTTCCAACTCGATAGTCAGAGCTTCGGTCGTCGCAAAATTACTACCTTCTGGCAACCAGATATCCATCAATAATTCGGGACGATCCGAAGGCGGAAAAAACTCCTGCTCGACCTTGCTGAAACCCCAAACTGCAATTACGAAGGCCAATACGGTGAAGATGATCACGACCAGCCGGTATCTCAGACAAAGCTCTACCCATTTTCTGAAATATGCATAAAATCCCCTGCGATAATGATCACCAGATGGGGCTTCAAGGCGGCTGTCATTCAACAGATGGTAGCCGATAAACGGGGTAAAAATCACCGCGACCAGCCAGGATACCAGCAAGGCGATAGTCACTACCGCGCAGATGGAGAAGGTATATTCACCCGCCGAGGATTTGGCCAAACCCACCGGCAAAAAAGCAGCCGCCGTAATCAATGTACCGGTCAGCATTGGAAAAGCTGTGCTGGTATAAGCGAAGGTCGCAGCGTCCAGCTTGTTCCAGCCCTGCTCCAATTTAACCTTCATCATTTCCACAGCGATCATCGCATCATCTACCAGCAATCCCAACGCGATAATCAGCGCACCCAATGACACACGATGCAGGTCGATATCAAACAACTGCATCAACAAAAAGGTACCTGCCAGCACCAACGGGATGGAAAGTCCGACCACCAGCCCCGCACGCATGCCCAAACTCAGAAAACTTACAATCAGCACGATTATCAGCGCTTCAAGCAAGGCACGCATGAATTCACCGATGGACTTTTCAACCACGGCCATCTGATTGGCAATCGTGTATATTTCAATTCCCGGGGGCAAATGTTTTCGTATGCGCTGGATTTCGCGATCAATTTTCCTATTTGGTGGAGTACCCTGCGTCGAGAAGGAAATAGCCAAGCCGATTGCGTCTTGCCCCATAGTACGCATCTTGAATGATGCCGGATCCGCATAGGTGCGATAGACATGAGCTATGTCGCCTAGTCGATGTGTCTTACCGGAAGATTTAATGCCTATGTCCTGAATGCTTTTAACGGATTTGAAATCTCCGCTTACGCGCAGATGAGCGCTGTCATATTCAGCCAGCAGTTCACCTGCTGGCTCCATCGCGTTCTGTGCCTTTAATATGGATGCCACATACAGCGGATCTATGCCAAGAGCGGCCATTTTACTGCTGGAAAATTCAATATAGATTTTTTCAGGTTGAACGCCAATCAACTTGATATGGCTTACATTTTCTATACCTAACAATTCCTCCCTTATCCGGCTTGCCTGTTGCGCAAGTTCAGCATTACCCTGCGTGCTGGAGGTAAGTGCATAGATAGACCCGAAGGTCTCGCCAAAATTGTCATTAATGACGGGGTCCGCCACACTTTCAGGCAAACTTCTCTTCAGATCAGAAAGCTCCTTTCTGACCTCACTCCAGCTGTGCTGCAATTCAGACGGCGGCATCGCATCTTTGAGAGTGACAAAAATAACCGCTTCCCCCTCCTTGGAATAGCTGCTTACATTATCCAGCCAAGGGGTTTGCTGTAATTTTCTTTCGACTGGGTCGGTGACTTGCATCTCCATCTCACGCGCAGATGCTCCCGGCCATAATAGCTTGATGGTCATGACCTTAAAGGTAAAATCCGGATCTTCCTTTTGTGCCAACTGCGTATAGGAAAACATCCCGGACAGCATCAAGGCGCACAGCACATAAAGCACCAAACCCTGATGCTTGAGTGCCCAAGCGGATAAATTGAATTCCTTCATGTGAGTGAGAATTGAATTAATGCATAGGTTTATATCGTAAACCAGCGAATGATGCCAGCAAACTAAAGTACTCAGCCGGCTCACTCACTTTTCACTGACTACTGCACATAAAGAGGCTGAAATTATTTTGCAGAGTAAAAATTTTTATATATCAGCGCACAAATTGCTTTGCGACCAATACTGCATTGGTTCCCCCAAATGCGAACGAGTTGGACATCACTGCATTAAGTGGTATTTGGGTGCGCCCCTGATTGGCTACATAATCCAGATCACACTCGGGATCGGGCTGGTGTAAGTTAATAGTAGGAGGGATAGCCTGATATTGCAAAGCCAGCACAGCGGCCATGAATTCAACCGCACCTGTCGCCCCCATCAGATGCCCGTGCATAGATTTAGTGGAACTCACGGGAATGTTTGGGGCATAAACCCCGAATACCTGCTTGATAGCCTTTGTTTCTTCGATGTCGCCTGCTAGGGTTGCCGTGCCATGTGCGTTGATGTAACCAATATCCTGAGTTTGCAATTTTGCATCACGCAATGCGTTCAGAATGGTGCGGGTTTGGCCTGTCGAGTCCGGCTTGGTAATATGACTCGAATCCGAAGAGCAATCGTAGCCAGCCAGTTCCGCGTAAATTCTGGCTCCGCGTTGCATCGCACGTTCGGCATCTTCGAGTACCAATACAGCCGCTCCCTCGCCCAACACTAAACCATTGCGATTTCTGGAAAACGGCTTACAGGAAGCCGCCGCATTGTCAGGGTCTTCCTGCGCCAGCGTTCGCAAGGCTTCCCAAGCTTTCATCGCACCCAGTGTAAGCATGGCTTCCGAGCCGCCTGCCAGCATAACATCGGCGTAGCCGTGTTTAATTTGACGATAGGCTTCACCAATAGCAATAGCCGAAGAGGAGCAGGCGGTAGAGTAGGTTATGTTCGCTCCCTGCAAGTGATATTTGATCGACAGGTGAGACGCTGCCGCATTATTCATGTTGAGCAAGACGCTTAACGGTTTGATACGCGGATTTTCGCGTTTGAACACTTCAATATAACCATCTTCCAGTGTACCCGCGCCACCCAGACATGAACCCATGTATACGCCTGCCCGATGGTATTCGGACTCACTTAAAGTGAGTTGAGCATCCTGCACGGCCTGCTCTGCAGCAACTAAAGCAAACTGGCTAAAACGCTCAATACCGGTAAGCTGTATCTTGGAAAAATACGCCGCAGGGTTGAAGTTTTCAACTGGCGCACCGATACGTATTGAAAGCTGTTCAACGAAATCGTTTTGCAGACGTTTGATGCCAGATTGACCCGCCATCAGATTGCTGAAAAATTGCTCAGGATTATGGCCTACCGGACAGACAATGCCTAGCCCGGTGATAACAACGCGCCTGCTCATAAACGACTATTCCGCTTTCGCGGCGATTAACCTGTCAGTCAGATTAACCACATCTTGCAAAGTTTTGATCTCAACGCGCTCATCTGACATCTGAATTTTGAATTCATCTTCAAGATTGAACATGAACTCGATTACAGACAGTGAATCCAGCCCCAAACTTTCTAGCGTAGCATCAGGGGTCAGGTCTTCAATTTTCAGGTCGAATTGCGCGACCATCATGCGTTGGATTGTAGGAAGAGAACTCATAAAATACTCGATTATAAAATTTGTGGTGAATTATACTCAAATTGGCAGTAAGCAAAGATTCTGTATAAAAAACTTATCCTGTAAAACTCACTTTATTACCCTTATTCTTGAGGAATGCAGACTCTTCTACTGCTAATGACAGGAGTTAAAAAAGCGTACGGTTTCACTTGCAACCTGTTCACGATCATTATCTACGGTAATCATATGATAACTATTATGTAACATAATCTTTTCCACGCGACTGGAGCCTATTTTCTGAGCAATGTAATGCGCATTACGTGGCGAAGCAACATCATCTTCTTCTGCATGTATGATAATAGCTGGGGCAGTAATCAGATGTAGCGATTGTTTCACTGTTTTAATCATCCTTTCCGCTTCCTGAATTGCCGGAAGATTTAATTTACTGGCACCAACGATAGATGAATCCTTATGACTCATTTCTCTGGCAATCCATTTACGCAACTGTTCATTCTTCAATCCGAACGGGTCACGCTCACGATAACTGTAAAGATAGCGAACTGGAGAGTAATAGCCAATATAGCGCAGGAACCGGTACCACGGAATACCCCAGCCGTCATACCACAAGGTGCTTGCCAATAAAGATAGTGCGCATACCTCATCGCCTAATTCGGCGGCTATGCTCAAAGACAATGTCGCACCAATACATAACCCACCCACTGCAACGCTAGTATGCTGCTGTTTAAGAGCGCGGAATTCGGCCAGCGCCGTAGCATGCCAGTCCTGCCACTTCGTCACTGAGCGCGGCGTGTCTCCGCGCATAAAACCGTAACCTCTGATATGCGGCACATGCACCGAATAACCGGCCTGATGAAGTCGTTTTGCCAGTGGTTGCAATTCAGCCGGACTACTTTGCAAACCATGCAATAACAATACTGCATGTTCGCCGCCTTTTAATGTAATTGGATTCATTTATTTAATACTAAAAAATAGCTACATTTATTCAAATTTGACTCTCTCAAAATACAGACTGACATGGAAACTTTACCGAACGCTATATTTAGGCATGAAATTGAATAGAAAGTATTTATCGAATGCCTATGATAATCCTATGAAATGAACCATTCCAGTATTGATGAACCTAAACAGCTCATTCCGTCCACGAAAAACACGAAAGGCACGAAAAGGGGCAAGCAGGCAAAGCCACAGAGTGGCTGCTCGCAAATAAAACAATGGGTTACATCAACTCACCGAAACACCCATTGGGTGAAATTGAAAATCTAGCATACTTTTGAATTTGTTCGTGTTTTTTGCGAGTTTTTGCCTAAAGGCAAAATACCTGCCAAACCCGCCTCGTGCTTATCGTAGACAATTGCTTTTTCTAGGATGAAGGCTTTAAAACAAGAATGAGGGGGAAAACAAGAGCTGTTCTGAACTAAAAAGGCAGGAGCCCTTAAAATCGGGTTCCTGCCTTTGTAATGCGGTTTAAATGCTATAAAACCTAGATACTGTAGTACATATCAAACTCGACCGGATGTGTCGTCATGCGAATACGATTCACTTCAGCCATCTTCAATTCGATGAATGCATCAATGAAGTCACTGGAGAACACGCCGCCACGAGTCAGGAACTCACGATCTTTATCCAGCTCAGCCAATGCCTCATCCAAGCTAACCGCTACGGTTGGGATCTTTGCATCTTCTTCAGGCGGCAGATCGTACAGATTCTTGTCCGCTGGATCGCCAGGATGAATCTTGTTCTGAATACCGTCCAGACCAGCCATCATCAATGCTGCGAAGCACAGGTACGGGTTCGCAGTTGGATCAGGGAAGCGTGTCTCGATACGACGCGCCTTGTCGCTGGCAACATGCGGAATACGTATCGAAGCGGAACGGTTCTTGGCAGAGTAAGCCATCTTCACCGGAGCTTCGTAGTGAGGAACCAGACGCTTGTAGGAGTTGGTACCTGGATTGCAGATCGCATTCAATGCCTTGGCGTGCTTGATGATACCGCCGATGTAGAACAGAGCGGTCTCGGACAGGCCTGCATAACCGTTACCTGCAAAGGTGTTTTTGCCGTCTTTCCAGATAGACTGATGCACATGCATACCGGAACCGTTGTCACCAACGATAGGTTTAGGCATGAATGTCGCTGTCTTGCCATACTGATGCGCAACGTTGTGTACGATGTACTTCAATGCCTGAGTCTGATCGGCGCGCTTCACCAGCGTATTGAACTTGGTGCCGATTTCACACTGACCTGCTGTCGCCACTTCATGGTGATGCACTTCTACCTCGATACCGATGTCTTCCAGTGCCAGACACATTGCTGCGCGAATGTCGTTCAAGCTATCAACTGGAGGAACCGGGAAGTAACCACCCTTGACTGTTGGACGATGCCCGGTATTACCGCCTTCGAATTTCTCACCAGAGGCCCATGCCGCTTCCTCAGAATTGATTCGCAATGTGCAACCAGACATATCAACGGTCCAGTTTACAGAATCAAAAATAAAGAATTCCGGCTCAGGGCCAAAGAATGCTGTGTCACCGATACCGGTAGATTTCAAATAGGCTTCTGCACGCTTCGCTATGGAACGCGGATCACGGTCATAACCTTTGCCGTCAGTCGGTTCAATAACGTCACAAGTAATAACCAGCGTATTTTCGTCCATGAACGGATCAAGGTAAGCGGAAGATGGATCTGGCATCAGCAACATATCAGAAGCTTGAATGCCTTTCCAACCGGCAATAGAAGAACCATCAAATGCATGACCTTCTTCGAACTTTTCCATCCCGACGTACTTGGCAGGCACGCCTACGTGCTGCTCTTTACCGCGTGTATCCGTAAAACGTAAATCTACGAACTTAACATCGTGATCTTTAATCATTTGTAACACATCTTTTGCCGACAACGACATAACTCTCTCCCAATAAATCAAAACTAACAGTGAATTACAACTCGAAATGAATTACAACCCGAAATGAATTACAACTCGTAATACCAGATGCAGAAAACGTGCCAACCTTGTCTACTATCCAAGTCGGCATTGTGCCATAAGCCTGTGATGTAACACAAAAATAATTCGCACCAAAAAAGAGCGCACAAACATGCTCAGCGCACTATTGTTGGGCGTGATTACTATGTACATGTATTGCTCCAAACAACGGATCATTTTTAACCACGTCATCACAGCGTGATTGCAATGCCCTGACTTGTTCGGACGTAGCCTTTGATACAGGCAAATACAGCTCCACATCAACTTTACCTTCCAGATAATGAAAGATAACGCGGTTCCCCAACAAATCATCATCACCTAGGCGCTCGGTCAACTTAGCGAGTAGGTCTGGGCGGCTAGGCAATTTGACATTCTGGTGAACGCTCATATCGTCTTCTGGATCAATATGCACCATTACATCCAGCACATGGTGATGCTTGAGAACCGCATTGCGCGCCGTTTCAGCAATATAGTGTCCCTCTGAGACGCTAATTCGCGGGTCAACCAGAATGTGCGCATCCACCAGTGCATTGTCCGCCATCTTGCGGGTACGTAATTCATGTAGGCCCAACACCCCATGGGTATTTATCAGCGTTTGACGAATAGCGTCTACTTCTTCTGCATCAAGCGCCGTATCAATTAGTTCTGACATCGCTTCCATGGCCAGCTTGCCTCCCATATGCGCAATCATGACACCAACCACTGCCGCTGCGACCAAATCTAGAAAGGTATAGCCCAGCAAGTTACCGCCTATACCTACCACTACAACAAGTGATGAGGCCGCATCGGAACGTGCGTGCCAAGCATTGGCTACCAGCATTTGCGAACGTACCCGTTTGGCGACGGCCAGCATGTATCGAAACATGCTTTCCTTTGCAATTAGCGCCAAAAAGGCAACCGCAAGCGCAACGGGATTAACTGCCTGTACACCTGCCGGGTGCTGCAATCGCATCGCTGCGGCCACCAGCAAACCCACCCCTAATGCCGCCAGAAAAACACCCAGAATCAGTGTGGCAGCCGTTTCTACCCGCGCATGACCATAGGGATGATTCTCATCCGCATCGCGATTGCCATGACGATTGGCATACAATACCAATATGTCGGACAGTAAATCCGACAGTGAATGCAAACCGTCAGCCATCAAGGCCTGGGAATGAGCAAAAAATCCACCGACAACCTGAAAGGCTGTTAGCACCAGATTGATAACGATACTTACCCAGGTACTTTTTTGTGCGGCGGCGAATCGTTCAGGATGCTTGGGTTCAAAAATTTCCTTGCCGGAATGAGAAGAATGAGAGTGGTTATGATTTTTCATATCGGTTGAGCTAGTATGCGTCTGTGGAGTGCAGCATATCATTTACACAGGATTCATTAAAGAAGACTCAATTCATTACAGGAAATTCATCATGGGAAAAATAACCAGCATTTTGCAAAATGCACAACAACGCGCCAAAGAATCGAATTTGACATATGAAGGAACATTGTTACCGAAAGAGGCTTACGAAATCCTGCAATCTGCGCCCGGTTCAAAATTGGTTGATGTGCGCAGTCGCGCTGAGCTTGATTGGGTAGGGCGCATAGCTGATGCGGTTGAGATTGAATGGGCAACCTATCCCGGAATGAAGGCAAACCCGAATTTTATCACCGCGCTCGAACAGCAAGTAGACAAGGAGTCACTGGTAATATTCATTTGTCGCAGCGGTGTGCGCTCCAATGCTGCAGCCAAGGCTGCCACCCTAGCGGGTTTCCGTGATTGTTACAATGTGCTGGAAGGCTTCGAGGGTGACCGCGACGGCAATCAGCATCGCAACACATCCGGTGGATGGCGTGCCGCCGGTTTACCTTGGGTGCAAAGTTAGTCCTTGTAATCAATAATCAGAGGCGCATGATCGGAGAAACGTTGTTCCTTGTAGATACTCGCCGAGAGCGCCCGTTTAGCCAGTTCCGGGGTGGCAATTTGATAATCGATGCGCCACCCTACATCTTTGGCCCATGCCTGACCACGATTTGACCACCAGGTGTAGGCCTCCAACTGTGGATGTACGCCACGAAATACGTCAACAAAGCCGACCTCATCAAATATTTCCGTAAGCCATGCGCGCTCTTCGGGTAGAAAACCGGAATTTTTCTTGTTGCCGCGCCAGTTTTTCAGATCCATTTCCTTGTGTGCAATATTCCAGTCGCCACATATAAGCACCTCACGTCCACTCGCGCGCAATTCACGCATGTGCGGCAGAAATGCCTCCATAAACTTGAATTTAACCGCCTGACGCTCTTCACCACTGGAACCTGATGGCAGATAAAGCGAAACCACGCTGTAATCGTCAAAATCTACACATAGATAACGACCTTCAGCATCAAACTCGGCTATACCCAATCCCTCAATTATCTGCACGGGCTTATTCCTGCAATAAATCCCGACACCGCTGTAACCTTTTTTCTCCGCATAATGGAAGTAACCGTGATAGCTTTCCGGCAACAACATTTCAGGCGACATGTCTGCCTCATGTGCCTTTAGTTCCTGTAGGCAGATGACATCTGCATCCTGATTTGCCATCCATTCGTAAAAGCCTTTGCGGGCAGCGGAACGAATACCGTTTAGATTGATAGTGATTATGCGCACAAAAATTTCCATTGATTAAGAGTGCGCGATTATAATGTTTCTCATCATTCAATCCCACCCGCGCATTTGCCATGTTTAATTTCCGACAGGACTTCATCCGCTTTGCCGTCGAACAAAAAGTTTTACGCTTCGGCGAATTTCAAACCAAGGCCGGACGACTGTCTCCCTATTTCTTCAATGCAGGGCTGTTCAATGATGGTAATTCACTGCGAAATCTTTCACAGTTTTACGCTCAGGCAATTTTAGCCTCTGACATTTCGTTCGATATGCTGTTCGGCCCCGCCTATAAGGGCATTCCTCTGGCATCAGGAACCGCTATCGCATTAGCCGAACAAGGTCGCAATGTGCCATATTGCTATAACCGCAAAGAGGCCAAAGATCATGGCGAGGGCGGCACTACAGTCGGCGCAAGCTTGCAGGGTCGCGTACTGATTATTGACGATGTAATTTCTGCTGGAACATCTGTCCGCGAATCTATCGAATTAATACAGGCAAATGGCGCAGAACCCTGCGCAGTTGTTATCGCACTGGATCGCATGGAGCGCGGTTTGGGCGATCTTTCTGCCGTTCAGGAAGTACAACAAAGTTATGGCATTCCAGTGGTGGCAATTGCTACGCTGAACGATTTGCTTGGTTACTTGCAGAATGAAGCTGAAATGATGGATAACCTGAGTGCTGTACGCGCTTATCGCGACCTTTTTGGAGTGGACTATGAATAAAGGCAAACTACTGATCGCACTATTTGCAGGTATAACCTTATGCTCGACAGCCTCGGCGGAGTCAGGCAAGGCGGCAAAATACAAATGGGTTGATGACAAGGGTAGAACGCATTATAGCGATACCATTCCTCCAGAGTATGCCAACAAGGATCGCCATTTGTTGAACAAGTCCGGTGTTGTCATTGAAACGCAGGATGTTTTGACTGCCGACGAGCGCCGTGCTCATGAAGCCGATTTAGCCAAGGGAAAAGCTGTTGAAGCGGCGGCAAGAGATCAAAAGCTCTATGACAAATCCTTGATTGGTACGTATAGCAATGTCGAGGAAATCGAACTATCACGCAGGCGCAATATTCAACAGGTTGAAGCACGTATTAACAGCATCACTTCTCAACTGAAGATGGCGAATAAATCGCTGCTTGATTTCAAGAATGATGCCCAGAATCGTACCAAAGCGGGAGGAAATATTCCTGAGTCGCTAGTCGCTGACATTAAGGATGCTGAAGCCCGCGTGCAAATGATGCAAAAGGATCTGGACAAATATCAGCAGGAAAAGGATTCCGTTAACGCACGTTACGATGCTGACAAACAACGTTACAAGGAATTAACTGGTAAGTAAGAAATTTCTCTTTCAAAAAAGGCCGCGAACTTTTGCGGCCTTTTTCTTGCTCATATTTATTACTATTTTTACAGCGGCTCAAACTGTTCGGTCGACTTGTTATAACCCAGCAATTGACCGTGCTCAATGTCAAAATACCAGCCATGAACCTGTAACGTTCCCGCCGCTACTCGCTCAACTATCCATGGAAAAGTAAACAGATTTTTCAGTGATACCTGTATCGCCCTGCGCTCACAAGCCCTGCGACGTTGCTCTTCCGATGCATCTCCAAAGTCCTGCTCTACACTCTGCCTCGCGGAATCAGCCAGTCGCACCCAAACATCGATAAACGAATCAGGATTTACTTCCCCTCGTTTTTCCAGCAAAGTTTGTATCCCGCCGCAATGCGCATGACCCAGCACTACGATATGCTCCACGCCCAAATTGCATACTCCGTATTCGAGCGCGGCACTGGTTCCGTGATGTCCTACGCGCTCTTCATTGGGCGGTACCAGATTCGCAACGTTACGTATAACGAATAATTCACCGGGTGAGCAATCGAAAATAATGGCCGGATCAACACGGGAATCACAGCATCCTACAATCAAAAATTTAGGTTTCTGCCCTTCCTCGAACAGACGTAAATACTCCATATCATCACTGGGAAATCTATTGTCACGAAAGCGTAAAAAGCCCTCGATCAACGGTTGCGGCCAGCTCATAATGTAGTCAAACGATTCAGGGCTTCCCGGTATTTGTCTGCGGTCTTTTGCAGCACATCCTGTGGAATATGCGGGGCGGGTTCCTGTTTATTCCAATCCGAATTTTCCAGCCAGTCACGGATTATTTGTTTATCAAAACTCGGTGGGTTACTACCCACACGATATTCTTCGGCGGGCCAAAATCGGGATGAATCCGGGGTAAGTGCCTCATCAATCAAATACAACTTTCCAGCGTCATCCACACCGAATTCAAACTTGGTATCGGCGATGATAATACCCTTACTTAATGCGTAATTTGCCGCCTCCACATACAAAGCAATCGCTGCATCCCTTACCTCGGCTGCGCGCGATTCACCCAGCAACGCAACTGCACCGGCAAAGGAAATGTTCTCATCATGCTCTCCCACAGCGGCCTTGGTTGAAGGGGTAAACAAGGGCTTGGGCAACTTTTCCGCTTCCTGCATGCCCGATGGCAAGCTGATGCCACAAACCGTACCTGTTTTCTTGTAATCCTTCCAACCCGAACCAACCAGATATCCGCGAACGATAGCCTCTATTGGCAAGGGTTTAAGCTTACGGGTAACGAAGGAACGACCAGCAACCTGTGCTTTTTCTTCTGCGCCAAGTACAACAGACTCTGGGGCAATACCACTTAGATGATTAGGAATGACGTGTTGCAGCTTGTCGAACCAGAAGTTCGACATAGTTGTGAGTACTTCGCCTTTTCCTGGTATTGGATCCGGCAAAATTACATCGAATGCAGACAATCTGTCCGTCTGTATTATTAACAGATGTTGAGCGTCTACTTCATAAAGATCACGCACCTTGCCACGATGAAGAAATGGCAGGCTGGTTAAATTTGATTGGTGCAATACAGACATGGTATGTCCCTGATAATCAATAATGGCTTAAACGTTAAACTCTAAATCACAAACTTTTATTCCAGATCCGGTAAGGTCGTCTCGGCAATCTTGATTGCCTGCTGTTTGCGGTAATCAACCAGGCGCTCTGCCAATTGTGCATCGCCCAAAGCTAGCATTGATACTGCAAACAATCCTGCATTCGCCGCACCCGCTTCACCAATTGCAAATGTAGCAACCGGAATTCCCTTGGGCATTTGTACAATAGACAACAGAGAATCCATCCCCTTGAGGTATTTAGACGGAATCGGTACACCCAGTACCGGCAATGTTGTCTTACCAGCAATGACTCCTGCCAGATGAGCCGCACCGCCCGCACCCGCGATGAAACACTGGACGCCCTGCGCACCAATTTCCTTAATGTAATCAAACAGCAGATCAGGTGAGCGATGCGCTGAAATAACGCGCGCATCATATTCCACACCGAAATCTTTCAATTGTTGGGCGGCCTCTTTCATGATATCCCAATCATTGCTACTACCCATAATGATGGAAACCAATGGTTTGCTCATAATAATCCTTGAATTTCAGACGTAAAAAACCCCCGCGCACGGGGGCGTTTAATATTATGTGTTGTGATAACCCACTACACGATCAACTTCGTTTTTAGAACCCAAAATGACTGGCACACGCTGATGCAGACCGTTTGGTTGCAATTCCATGATGCGCTCACGCCCGGTTGATGCAACGCCACCAGCTTGTTCAACGATAAAAGCCATCGGGTTGGCTTCGTACATCAAACGCAACTTACCTGCCTTGGTTGGATCTTTTGTATCGAACGGATACATAAAGATACCGCCACGTGTCAGGATACGATGTACTTCAGCAACCATCGATGCAACCCAACGCATGTTGAAGTTCTTCTCACGACCACCGTCCTTACCCTTGACGCACTCTTCAACATAACGCTGTACCGGCTCTTCCCAGTAACGGCGATTCGACATGTTGATAGCAAATTCCTGCGTATCAGCAGGAACCTGCATGTTCGGATGTGTCAGGAAAAAGTCGCCAACATCGCGATCCAATGTAAAGCCGTTTACACCATGTCCGGTTGTAATAACCAACATGGTATTCGGGCCATATAATGCGTAACCGGCACAAATTTGCTTGGTGCCAGGCTGCATGAAATCCGCAGCAGTTGGATTCTCAACACCTTCAGGACACAGCAAGATGGAGAAAATCGTACCGACAGAGATATTCACGTCGATATTAGATGAACCATCCAGCGGATCAAAAGTGATCAGATACTTACCTTTTGGATATTGAGCAGGAATAGGATAAATGTCATCCATTTCTTCCGACGCCATTGCAGCCAGATGACCACCCCATTCGTTAGCCTTGATAAATACTTCGTTGGTAATGATGTCCAGTTTCTTTTGGGTTTCACCTTGTACATTTTCGCTACCGGCACTACCCAGCACGCCAATCAAGGCACCCTTGTTAACGTCATGAGCAATCTGTTTGCATGCGGACACAATATCGGTCAACAAACCGGTAAAGTCACCACTTGCATTCGGGATTTGACGTTGTTCTTCGATAATGAATTGAATCAGACTCTTGCTCATATTTTCTCCTCGGTTATTTAAAGCTAATTAATTATAAATTTTCAGGCTCTTGATTCTACCGCTTTTCTACCTTGTCCGGCAGCGCAACTTGTCACAGATTGATGTTTTAAGATGCATAGGGGTTCAACAAAAATTATTTGGTGAGTGAAATAAACAATTGCGGCAACTTCTCAGGCAGTTGAGCTACACGATCAACAATAGTGTATTGCTTGCCAAAAATATCCCTCACATACTCATCTGCCTTAGGATCCAAATTTATGCAATATGAATATATACCTTCCCTGTCGAGCTCCTTGACTGCCTGCCGTGCATCCTCAATCAAAATACGACCATCCTTGCTATCGATGTCTGCCGGCTCACCATCAGTCAAAATCAACATGAGCTTCTTATCGGCCTGCTGCTTTTCCAGATAATGCGCCGCATGGCGCATCGCCGCACCCATACGCGTCGAATAACTGGCCTCCATTGCCGCAAGACGTCCCTTTACTTCCTCATTCCAGGGTTCCTTATACCCTTTGATATGCAAGTAACGAACGTCATGGCGAGTATTGGAATGGAATCCCGCCACAGCAAACGGATCTCCTAACTTATCGACCGCCCAACCCAGTAGTGATACCGCTTCCTGACTTAACTCGAGTATGGTCTGGTCACTGCCTGCCGCCTTTTCATTTAGCGATTGCGACAAATCCAGCAGCAACATCACGGCAATGCTACGACCACTAGTCTTGTGGCTCATATTGATTCTTGGATCGGGCGATGATCCGCCTTTGTAATCGATCAAAGAACGCAATGCCACATCCAGATCCAGTTCACTGCCTTCTTCCTGATAGCGTATTCGTACCTTGTCCTGCGGCTTGAGCAAGTCAAGCATTTTCTTTAAACGTTTTGCGAGTGCAGCATGCTTATCCAGCAAGCAGTCAATGTCACTCGCTTTACCTTTGGGATGCAGGCTCTCGTATACACTTACCCAGTCTGGACGATAACTTTGGCTGTTGTAATCCCATTCTGGATAATGTCTGGGCGGCAAGGCTTTCAGTTCTTCGCCTGGCTCTATCTTGCGATTCTCGTCAAAGGCTTCTTCTTCATCGCCTTCTTCGATAAATTGCCACATCTGGCGGTTATCATCACGATAGTCAATCACCGTGTCAGTAAAGTAGGCTTTAGGCAGATTATCACTCTGCAATCTTGTTCTTGTAATAAAAGAAATAGCTATATCTGCAATTTCCTGCGTACTCATATCGCTATTTTTCATGCCCTCATGAAATCGACGAGCATATTCAATAATATTTGCATTCGTGTATTCATGATTCTGATCCAATATGGCTCGCGAAAGCATTGCCAAACGATAGCGCAACGTTGATTCTTTCTCGGGATCGCTGGCTCCTTCAACCGGGGCAGGGTGCAAAGCCAGAAATATTCTGCGCAAGCCTGGATATTCACGCATTGCCAAATATTCCACTCGGCAATCTTCAAGGAATTCCACTGCCATGCGTTGAAACGGGCTCAGATTGTCCGCGATAATGGCGCGTGTCCAGCGTCTATGTGCCACAATATGCGTTAAAGCGGCACGGTAACGATCAATTCCTGATACCCCCTTTTCATCCTGATATACGTCCGGCAATCGAATACCCAATTTGTCATAATAGGGAATCGGCTGACGCAATTCATCAAATGCGCTTGAATATGGAATCAGCATATCTTCATCATTCCACAAACCTCGCATGTACATGTCCAGCTTGCGTTCATTATCTACCAGCAGGGTGCCTTGACGCTCACGCTGCAACACGGCTCGACTATCTGCTGATTGCAGGCTGAAATATTCAACCTGCCGATCAGGATGGTCGTTGTAAAACTGTATTCCGTAATTTACCCAGTTCTTCAACCCCTTCAACGAAAGCTGACTCAACAATGCCGGAACTTGCTTGAAAAATTCCGGCAAGCCGGGACTTGGAAAAGTTTGATGAATTCCGTGGATAGATCCTGTTGTGCGCTCCATGAAGTCCAGTAGCAAATCCTGGTAATCATGCATTTGATCATGGGAATGCAGTCTACGAGCCGCTGTAGGCAAGGATTGCAAATACGGCACTATCGCCTTGCTGTTTGGCGACTTGGACATTTTCCGTACGACTCCTATCACGTCCGGCAAGGAATCCTCTCCCCATATTTTTGCGACTGCCGGCCATTCTTCAAGGAAAATCAGGATGGGTTCTGCACCACGCCCCATTTTTCCCAGGAAGCGGGCGTTTTCAATGTAATCATCCATGCCTTTATTAGTCAGCACGGTCCAGGCTTCGCGCATGCAATCTGCGAAGACCGGCTCTACACGCGGAAATCCACAATCAAGACGTTTCCAAAAGACTTCAAATTCCTTAGGTATGGTTACAGTTTCCATGATCTCTTTCTATGGAGGGCAATAGTCTTAATGCGACAATAAATTGCACACTCCGATATTAAGCAAACACCGCTTCAATAGCATGATCCAACGTATCTCTAATATCGGCATCATCCGTAATTGGACGTACCAGAGCCATGCGGCATGCCGCTTTTGCCTCTACACCGCCCTTAATCAATGTCGCTGCATAGACCAGCAAGCGTGTTGAGATACCCTCATCCAAACCATGTCCTTTCAGATTGCGTGCTGCCGTCCCAATTTTTACCAGTTTGGCAGAAAGTTCTTTATCCATGCCTGTTTCCTTGCTTAGAATTTCGACTTCCACGCTATTGGTCGGATAGTCAAAATCGAACGCGGTAAAACGTTGTTTTGTCGATTGCTTCAGGTCTTTCATCAGACTCTGGTAGCCAGGATTGTAGGAAATAACCAATTGAAAGTCGGGATGTGCTGAAATCAACTCACCTTTCTTGTCCAGTGGTAGTGTACGCCTGTGATCGGTTAACGGATGTATAACTACCGTTGTATCCTGACGCGCCTCAACAATCTCGTCGAGATAGCAAATTGCACCGATTCGTGCGGCAGTAGTTAATGGACCATCAAGCCAACGTGTGCCATTGGCATCAAGCAAATAGCGACCGACTAGATCACTTGCCGTCATATCTTCATTACAAGCCACGGTGATCAATGGCTTATTAAGCTTCCAGGCCATATATTCAATAAAGCGTGATTTACCACATCCGGTTGGCCCTTTTACCATCACCGGTAAACGAGCGGCATAGGCAGCTTCATATAGCGCGACTTCGTCACTCTGCGCCTGATAGAACGGTTCGTCATGAACCTTATATTGATCTTTATTACTCATATCAATCTCCATTACTTACCATTTTCGTGTTTATAACGAATTCTGGTTTTGGAAAAAAACGCCCCCAGCAAGTGGGGGCGCGTTTTCACTGCATTATTGCAACCTGAGCTTACTTGTGTACGCCCAATTTTTCGCGCCAGCCTGGGAAAATCTTGTCCGCATCTTTCGGGAATGATTCGAAAGCACGCGCAAACTCCTTGTGCTCCTTCGCATACTCGATAGGATCGGAACCAGACTTCCAGCAATCGTAAGCCTGACGCAGAGAGATCGCGCCAGCTGCTGGTGAGTCAATATGACCGTATGAACCGCCACCCGCAGTGTTGATCACGTTGCCATGGCCCAGGTTTTCGAAGAAACCTGGCAGACGCAGCGCGTTCATACCGCCGGAAATGATTGGCGTTGTTGGCTTCATGCCATACCATTCCTGATGGAAGAACGGACCCATGCAGCTGTCACGCTCGATCATGTAGGCGATGATACGGTCATCCTTGCCACCTTCCATCTTGCCAAAGCCCATAGTACCTACGTGGATGCCTGAAGCACCTTGCAGACGGGACATTTTTGCCAGAACAAACGCAGTGTAACCGCGCTTGGAAGAAGGTGAAGTTACCGCACCGTGACCCGCACGATGGTAATGCAGGTACTGACCAGGGTATTGACGGCGTGCTGTCGTAACCATCCCAGGACCACCCACATAACCATCAACCAAGAATGCTAACTTGTCTGCATCCGGACCGAAAGTTTCCAACGCATAGTCAGCACGAGCGCACATTTCATAATGGTCATCGGCCGTGATGTTCATGGAGAACAGTTTAGCTTGACCGGTTTCGTCCTGTGCACGCTTCATTGAGTCATAAACCAGTGGCAATACCTTCTTGATAGGGCAGAAGGTTTGATTGCCTTGTGGCTCATCATTCTTGATAAAGTCGCCACCCAGCCAAAACTGATACGCTGCCTTTGCGAACGGCTCAGGACGCAAACCCAGCTTAGGCTTGATAATCGTACCCGAGATGTAACCGCCGTCAACAACCGGGCGACCCAGAATGCGCCACAGATTTGAAATATCTACTGCAGGACCGTCGAACAATTGCAGCATACGTGGTGGAATCCAGAAGTCCTGCATTTGCAGACATTCAACGTCACCCATACCCTGATTGTTACCGATTGCCAATGTCAGGAAGGAAACGATCATCGCACGACCGTCGGTCACGTTACGATCAAACAATTCATTTGGATATGCCACCTTCATGATGCCTTTTGCTTCATCAATGAAGTAAACCAATGCATCAACACCCTTGGTGAAGTCGTCGGTAGTTGATACTTCAACGTTTGTACCGGTAGATGATTCTGCTGCGATGTGTGCTGCCACTTCCAGATAGCCATATCCTGCTGCCGGAGTCATTGTGTAAGCGACCAGAATGTGCTTGCCGCCTTTGATCAGTTCCTCTTCATTGAGATCCAGATTTGCATAACGATTTGATTGATCCATAGTTTACCTCTCCTGTGTGTTAACGATAAATTTCACTAACTGCTAGCGATGTGCGACTGGTTGCTACTATAAGGGGATCGCTTCATAAGCGATAGTCAATTATTTTTATTAAAACCATAAGCATTTCTTATGGTTTGTTATACTAACTAAATATCCAACCTGACAGCCAAACCGCACGAATATGCTGCACTTCACGCTAAGACAATTACAAGTATTTGAGAAAGTGTCCAGTCATTTGAATTATTCGCGCGCCGCAGAGGAACTATACCTCTCACAACCCGCAGTGTCTATGCAAATCAAGCAACTTGAAGGTCACATCGGACTACCTCTTTTTGAGCAAATGGGTAAGAAAATATTTCTTACCGAGGCCGGGCATGAGTTATTTCGATACGCCCGCAGTATTTCTCAACAACTTGCTGAAATGGAAACGATATTTAGTGAAATGAAGGGGCCGGGACAAGGAAAAATTATTTTATCTGTTGTAAATACCGCCAATTACTTTACTCCTAGACTATTGGCACGCTTTTGTGATCAACATCCCGGCGTCAAAATTATTCTCCATGTTGCCAATAGAGATGCCGTTCTTAAGCAACTTGCAGACAATACTACCGACCTCGCCATACTTGGTCAGCCACCCGAAGGTCTCGATCTTACGGCCGAGCCGTTTATGGAAAATCAACTCGTAGTCATCTCTCCACCTGATCATCCACTGGCAAAACTTGCCAAAGTCAAATTCAGCCAACTTGCAACAGAGAACTTTCTTTCTAGAGAAAAGGGTTCTGGTACCCGTAGCGCTATGGAACGTATCTTCCAGGTCCATCATGTACAGCCTCGCATCAGTATGGAAGTTGAAACCAACGAAGCCATCAAACAATCTGTGCAGGCGGGAATGGGGCTCGGCATTCTTTCACAAGATAGCATAGAGCTTGAAGTCGAAACAGGGCGGCTTAGGATACTAGAGGTCGAAGATTTCCCTCTGGTTAGGCAATGGTTTGTCGCTCACCGCAGCCAAAAGAGACTTTCTGGAGCAGCCTCCGCCTTCAAGAACTTTCTTCTACATGAGGCCAACAGAATGAGTTAGCTCAACACCGTTTATAAATTCACTAATCAAAAAAAAGCGACCCGAAAGTCGCTTTTTTATTCAGTAACGTACTAACAATTATTTGATAATTGCGTTCAGCTCACCTTTCGCATAACGATTTGCCATCGCGTCAAGTGAAATTGGCTTGATCTTGGCTGCTTGTCCTGCGCAACCAAATGCTTCATAACGTGCCTTGCAAATCTCTTTCATTGCTACTGTCGTAGCTGCAAGGAACTTGCGTGGATCGAAGTTTTTCGTATCTTGAGCGAGGAAGCGACGAGTTGCACCAGTAGAAGCCATACGCAGATCGGTATCAATATTTACTTTGCGTACCCCATTCTTGATGCCTTCAACAATTTCTTCAACCGGTACACCATACGTTTCACCCATAGTGCCACCGAATTCGTTGATAACTTTCAACCATTCTTGTGGCACGGATGATGATCCGTGCATGACCAAGTGTGTGTTTGGTAAACGAGCGTGAATTTCCTTGATACGGTCAATACGCAGAACGGCACCGGTAGGTGGGCGAGTAAACTTGTAGGCACCGTGCGATGTTCCAATTGCAATCGCCAGAGCATCAACACCTGTTTGACGTACAAATTCTGCAGCCTCTTCCGGGTCAGTCAACAACTGATCGTGGCTCAGAACACCTTCTGCACCGTGACCATCTTCCTTTTCACCCTCACCAGACTCAAGTGAACCCAGACAACCCAATTCACCCTCAACTGAAACACCAACTGCATGTGACATTTCGACTACACGACGTGAAATATTTACGTTGTATTCGAATGATGATGGAGTCTTGCCGTCCGTCATCAGTGATCCATCCATCATTACGCTTGAAAAGCCTGAACGGATAGCCTGAATACATACAGCCTCGGAAGCACCATGGTCCTGATGCATAACAACAGGAATATGTGGATACATTTCTACTGCTGCTTCGATCAGGTGGCGCAGAAATGCTTCACCTGCATACTTGCGAGCGCCTGCGGAGCCTTGCATGATTACAGGGCTGTTGGTCTCATCAGCCGCTTCCATAATTGCCTTAACCTGTTCCAGGTTGTTGACGTTAAAGGCCGGCAAGCCATAGCCATTTTCTGCTGCATGATCGAGAAGTTGACGCAAAGATACTAAAGCCATTTTTTCCTCCTGATTAAATAAAAGTCCGCAAAGCTAAACTTTGCGGTATTGCCTAGATGCTGTTTTTCAGGTGATCGCCTATACGCACGATCTTCATTGTATTGGTATGTCCCGATTTACCCACGGCTTCACCTACTGTCACCACGACCAGATCACCCTCCGCAACGTATCCTCTCTCTACCAGATGCTTCTCTGCGTCTATCAGTTCTTCGGCAGGATGCATAGAGTCACGGCTGGCAAACAATACTGGATGTACGCCACTAAACAGGGTTACTTTGGTTAAGGTTTCTTCGATCGGAGTTAGTGCAAAAATCGGCACACCCGCATTAACACGAGACATCCATAATGCTGTCGATCCGGATTGCGTCAAGGCGACAATAGCCTTAACCCGGAAATGCGTAGCCGCAAACAAAGCTGACATCGCGATAGATTGATCAATGCGGGTAAATTTATGCCCCGACATACGATGATCCATCGCATGCTCCTCCGCCTGATGCTCCGCATTCAAACAAATGCGCGACATGGCTTCGATTGTTTCTACTGGATAATCACCGACTGCCGTCTCGGCTGACAACATTACCGCATCGGTACCATCCAGAACTGCATTAGCGACATCGGAAACTTCGGCACGAGTCGGAATTGGATTGGTAATCATTGATTCCATCATCTGAGTTGCTGTAATAACCAGACGATTTTTTGCACGAGCCATCTTGATCATGCGTTTTTGCAGGCCCGGAACGGCGGCATCGCCTACTTCCACGCTCAAATCACCGCGCGCTACCATGATCGCATCGGAAGCCTCAATAATGTCGCTCAAAACAGGAATTGCTTCTGCCCGCTCAATTTTTGCCATTAGCAGGCTTTTCCCACCCGCCGCATGCATCAACTTACGCGCATAACGCATATCGTCACCGCTGCGAGGGAACGAAATAGCAAGATAATCGGCCTTGATTAAGGCTGCAGTCTTGATATCCTCAATATCCTTTTCCGTCAAGGCAGGAGCCGTCAAACCACCGCCTTTACGGTTAATTCCCTTATTATTGGATAACACACCTCCACGTACAACCTTGCAAATAACCTTGGAACCTTGAACTTCTTCAACATCAAATTCCAGCATCCCATCGTTAAGCAACAACACCGATCCACGGCTAACGTCATTAGGCAGTTCCTTGTAGTCCAACCCGACGCATTGCTGATTTCCAAGCCCATTCAGGTCAGCATCGAGAATAAACGTATCACCCTTATTCAGCATGATTTTGTCATTCTCGAACTTGCCAACTCGAATTTTCGGACCTTGCAGATCGGCCAGTATACCGACGGTACGCCCCACAGCTTGCGCTGCAGCGCGGACGACTTCAGCACGATCCATATGGTCTTTTGCGGATCCATGCGAAAAATTCATCCGTACCAGATCAACTCCGGCACGAATCATTTGCTCAAGGACTTTTTGATCACTGGAAGCTGGTCCCAGCGTTGCAACTATTTTGGTTCTACGCAGCATGTGATTCCTAGATAATTATGACTTGGCACGTTCTTCCAGAATCGCTACCGCAGGCAATGTCTTGCCTTCGAGAAATTCAAGGAAGGCACCGCCAGCCGTGGAGATGTAGGACACCTTGTCAAAAATGTCATACTTTTGAATAGCCGCTATCGTGTCACCGCCCCCGGCCAATGTAAAAGCACTGGTTTCAGCAATGGCCTTTGCGATAGTTTTTGTGCCCTCACCGAACTGATCAAATTCAAATACACCTACAGGGCCATTCCAGACTACGGTACCCGCTTTCATGATAATGTCAGCGAGTTCCTGTGCAGATTTTGGACCAATATCAAAAATCATATCGTCATCGGCAACATCTCCTGCATCCTTAAGAATTGCGGGTTCGTTTGCGTCAAACTTCTTGCCAACAACTACATCAACAGCGATAGGAATATTGGCATCACGCTTCTTCATTTTTTCGATCAATGCCTGCGCAGTCGGTATCAAATCATCTTCACACAATGATTTTCCTACGTTATTGCCCATAGCCTTGAGGAAGGTATTGGCTATTCCGCCGCCTACTACCAGCTGTTCACATTTTTCAGATAGCGACTCAAGAACGGTCAGCTTGGTAGAAACTTTTGATCCGCCAACAATGGCCACCATTGGACGAGCAGGGTTCAATAATGCCTTGGTCAACGCTTCCAGTTCCTGAGTTAAAAGAATACCAGCGGCAGCAATAGGTGCAAATTGTGCTACCCCATGAGTAGATGCCTGCGCACGATGCGCCGTACCAAATGCATCCATT
Organism: Burkholderiales bacterium; assembly: GCA_038206935.1. Classification (GTDB taxonomy): domain Bacteria; phylum Pseudomonadota; class Gammaproteobacteria; order Burkholderiales; family Gallionellaceae; genus Gallionella. Next base: position 39,706 of record JBBRAJ010000009.1, on the reverse strand, counting down.
ACAAACACATCACACAAGGCGGCGTATTTTCTCGAAAGCTCTTCGTTATTTTTCTTTTCGCCCTTGTTAAAACGGCAATTTTCCAACAAAACCAATTCACCTTCTGCAACATCAAAGCCGCCATCAATCCAGTCGCGAATCAAGCGTACCGGCTTTCCAAGCTTGTTTGCAATATCATCGGCTACTGGCTTCAGAGAGTTTTCTTCCGAAAATACACCTTCTTCCGGACGACCCAGATGCGAAGTAACCATTACGCGCGCACCTGCATTTAGCGCCGCATTGATTGTAGACATCGATGCAGTAATTCGTGCATCGGATGTAACTTTGCCGTCTTTAACCGGCACATTCAAATCTGACCGGATCAGGACACGTTTGCCCTTCAAATCCAGATCAGTCATTTTAATTACAGACATGATTTTTCCTTTGAAAACTTGTAAGCATTTCTACAAGGTAAAAATGCTTACTACTTCGGGGATATAGCGCTACCTGTTGATAATCGGCAGGTAGCGCTACAACCTTATGCGATATGACGAACCAGACGCATCAAGTTGCAGGTATAACCGTATTCGTTGTCATACCAGGCAACGACTTTTACAAATGTAGGATCAAGCTGAATACCTGCTTCAGCATCGAACACGGAAGGAGTTGTTTGACCACGGAAATCCGTAGAAACTACTTTTTCATTTGTAAAGCCCAGAACGCCCTTCAATGGACCTTCTTCTGAAGCTGCTTTCATTGCTGCAACGATTGCTTCATAGGTTGCTTCATTGTTCAATTCAACAGTCAAGTCCACTACGGACACATCAGACGTAGGTACGCGAAATGCCATGCCAGTCAGCTTTTTATTCAGTTCAGGAATAACCACACCCACAGCCTTGGCAGCGCCAGTCGAAGAAGGAATGATGTTTTCCAGAATACCGCGTCCACCGCGCCAATCTTTCATCGACGGGCCGTCAACGGTTTTTTGAGTAGCCGTTGCTGCATGCACGGTCGTCATCAAGCCGCGTTTGATGCCAAAATTGTCATTCAATACCTTAGCAACAGGTGCCAAAGCATTGGTTGTGCAACTTGCTGCAGAAACAATGGCTTCGCCGTTATATGTTCCGTGGTTTACGCCATAAACAAACATCGGTGTCTTGTCTTTGCATGGAGCAGACATAACAACTTTCTTCGCTCCGGCTGCAATGTGTTTCTGGCAACTGGCATCATCAAGGAAGAAACCGGTACATTCGATAACGATCTCTACTCCCGCTTCATCCCACTTCAGGTTTGCCGGATCACGCTCTGCAGTCAAACGAATTTCCTTGCCGTTAACAACCAGATTGCTACCATTTACGCCCACTTCACCATTAAAACGACCATGTACTGAATCGTACTTCAGCATATATGCCAGATAGTCAGGCTCCAGTAAGTCGTTAATTGCAACCACTTCGATTTCAGGAAAATCTTTTGCAGCAGCGCGAAATACCATACGACCAATACGACCAAATCCATTAATACCAACTTTAATTGCCATGTCTTCTCTCCCGTTTAGTTATTAAAATCTCGCCGCTAATGCGGTCTTAAATCACGCCTTTAACTGCGCTTACCACATTTTCCACCGTGAAACCGAAGTGTTTGAATAGCTCTGGTGCAGGTGCAGACTCGCCAAAGCAATCCATACCAATAACAGCGCCTTCCAAACCGACATACTTGTACCAACCACCAGTCACACCCGCCTCGACAGCGACACGATTTACTCCACGTGGCAATACGCTATCCTTGTAAGCCTGATCCTGCTTATCGAATACATTAGTTGAAGGCATGGACACTACACGAACATTGACACCTTCTGCCGCCAGTGCCTTTTGTGCATCCAGCGCCAATACAACTTCTGAACCTGTAGCGATAATAACGGCTTGTGGCTTGCCACCTGCTGCTTCGGAAAGAACATAAGCGCCCTTGCGGATATTGGCGATTTGTTCAGCATCACGTTGCTGGAATGTCAGATTTTGACGGCTGAATACCAAGCTTGAAGGCCCGTCATTACGCTCTACAGCGGCAACCCAGGCTACGATAGATTCAACGGAGTCACATGGACGCCATGTTTCCATATTCGGGATATAACGCAATGTTGCAGTCTGCTCTACCGGTTGGTGAGTTGGGCCGTCTTCACCCAGACCGATGGAATCATGTGTAAAAACATAAATAACCCGCTGCTTCATCAATGCAGACATGCGCAAGGCATTACGAGCATATTCGGAGAACATCAGGAAGGTGCCGCCGAATGGCAGAAAGCCACCATGCAAAGCCATGCCGTTCATAATGTGAGACATACCAAATTCACGAACACCGTAGCTGATGTAGTTGCCGGTAGTTTTGGCATGTACATGCTTACAACCCGTCCAGTTGGTCAGGTTTGAACCGGTCAGATCAGCCGAACCGCCCAAGAACTCAGGCAAAGCTGGAGCCAGTGCATTAATCGCATTTTGCGATGCCTTGCGAGTCGCAATAGTTTCACCCTTGGCATTAGTCGCTGCGATTGCCGCTGCGGCATGTTCAGCCCAATTTGCCGGCAATTCACTCTTGATACGACGCTCAAATTCAGCCGCTTCTGCAGGATAAGCCGCGCGATACTCTTCAAATTTGTTATTCCACAGTTTTTCCAGACCTTCACCACGAGTACGCGCATCCCATGCTTCGTATACATGTGTCGGGATTTCGAATGGAGGATAATTCCAGCCAATATGCTCACGAGTAGCCGCTACTTCGGCAGCGCCCAATGCAGCGCCGTGCACATCGTGTGTACCTTCCTTATTTGGAGAACCCGCGCCGATAATCGTCTTGCAGCAAATCAATGTAGGCTTGTCAGTAACAGCATGGCCTTCCTTGATTGCCGCATCAATTGCAGCAGGATCATGACCTTCAACATTAGCAATCACATGCCAGCCATAGGCTTCAAAACGCTTGGGAGTATCATCAGTAAACCAGCCGTTGGTATGACCGTCGATCGAAATCTCATTGTCATCCCAGAATGCCATCAGCTTGCCCAGACCCCAGGTGCCTGCCAATGCGCAAGCCTCATGGGAAATTCCTTCCATCATGCAGCCATCGCCCATGAACACATAAGTATTATGGTCAACGATTTCATGTCCTGGCTTGTTAAATTCCGCTGCCAGTAATTTTTCTGCCATCGCCATACCAACAGCATTGGTAATCCCCTGACCAAGCGGACCTCCTGTTGTTTCTACACCAGGTGTATAACCATATTCTGGATGACCCGGAGTCTTGGAGTGCATTTGACGGAAACGCTGTAATTCTTCGATAGGCAAGTCATAGCCTGACAAGTGCAGCAAGGCATAGACCAGCATGGAACCATGTCCATTTGACATCATGAAACGATCACGGCCAGGCCACTTGGGATTAGTTGGATTGTGACGCAGGTGACGATTCCAAAGTACATCGGCAATTTCTGCCATGCCCATCGGGGCTCCCGGGTGTCCCGAGTTAGCCTTTTGCACAGCATCTACCGCAAGCATGCGGATCGCGCCAGTTATATCATTATACTTTGGTGGTGTAATACTACGATTTGCGGTCATTTACTGACTCCTCCGAAACATCCCAAAGGGATGGGTTTATGTTTAACGCCTGATTTTTAATGGATGGAATTATGCCGTACACCCCGGAATACATCAACATGCTTACTCCGTTTATATTGATGAACGGCATCATGATTCATTTTCACCACTCTTTTTCGCTACTTTTATGCCCAATTGTTTAAGCTTTCTATAGAGGTGAGTGCGCTCAACTCCGATTTTTTCAGCAACACGCGAGACATTACCCGCTTCTTTTTGCAAATGATAATCAAAATATATAGCATCAAAATAATCACGCGCTTCGCGAAGTGGCAAATCAAGCGAGAAAGGAAGTTGCATATTCGATCCGTCGATTTCCACCATCAGATTCTGCATTCTTTCCACCTGTGTCGTCAGTTGCAGCACAGGAGCCCCTTCCTTAAGCGCCTTGACGACCGTTTTCAGCAATTTTTGCATTGAAATCGGCTTTTCAAGAAAATCGACCGCGCCTATCCGTGTTGCTTCGACAGCCGTTTCTATCGTACCGTGACCTGACATCATTACAACGGGCATAGTCAACAATTCCTGCTCTACCCACTCTTTTAACAATTGCACCCCATCCGTGTCCGGCATCCAGATATCCAACAACACCAAATCCGGCTCATGTTGATAGCGATACTGGCGGGCTTGCTCCGCATTTTCTGCAAGATGAACCTGATATCCCTCATCAAACAAAATCTCCGCCAACAACTCGCGTATGCCCATTTCATCGTCAACTACCAATATTAACTTGCTCATCTTTGCACCTCTTCAGTCAATGGCAGACAAATGTCTACGCACGCCCCCCCGTTGAGCCGGTTTTCAACGGTTATTCTGCCTCCATGCTCTTCAATAATTTTCTTAACTATAGCCAAGCCCAACCCGGTTCCCTTGGTTTTGGTTGTCCTATAAGGTTCAAAAGCTCGTGATATGACGCTTTCGGAAAAGCCATGGCCGTTATCCATCACTCGCAAATGTATTTCTCCTGACACGGATTCACTACTGACAATAATTTGCGGCTCTGCAACCCCCTGTAATGCATCCTGCGCATTTTGCAGCAAGTTATGCAGAACCTGCCGCAATCTGGTCGCATCACCATTAATCCCGGCATTCGCCGCCTGCATATTTAACGTGATGGGCACCGTATTGGCCTCATATAGACCCAGTACTTCCCTGATCAATCGATGCAAATCAAGATACACCAATTTCAAGGCCGGGCCACGCGCGTAATCAGCAAAATCACTCACCATATTTTTCATCGCACCTACTTGGCTGACTATGGTCTGGGTTGCCCTTTGCAACAACTTCGCATCTTTTTCATCCAACTTGGAGCTCAACTTGTATTGCAATCGTTCCGCAGATAATTGTATCGGCGTAAGCGGGTTTTTGATCTCATGCGCCAAACGACGAGCCACCTCTCCCCAAGCCGCCTGACGCTCTGCTTGCAACAAATGGCTGATGTCATCAAAAACCACGACATAACCCGCTTCTGCCCCCTGCGGCAAACGCGTTCCACGCATCAATAGTATTTGCGCACCATTCTTACTTAAACGCTCAATTTGACGCTGCCACTCACCACTTCCGGCTTCATTCGCCTCTGTTTGTGAAAAGGCATCCACGATGGTCACGCAAAAAGAATGAAGCAAACTGAATTTCTCGGAAATTTGCTGCAATGACATACGCTGCATTTCTTGCAGCGGCGTGCCCAAGATCAGCGCGGCACTGGTATTTACCGAGCGCAAACGAAATTCACTATCCAGTGCAAGGACTCCCGAAGAAAGGTGCGTCAACACACTTTCCAGATAGCCTTTTGCACTTTCTACTTCTCGCTGTTGCTGTTCACTTGCCCGCCGCGCATCGGCCAATTGTTGTGTCATTTGATTAAATAAACCCGTCAACGCACCCAACTCATCGCTACTGCGAATCGGGTGCTGCCCTGTAAAGTCACCTTGCGCAACCGCACGAGTTCCTTTTGCCAGCGCTTCCAGCGATGAACCCAATCGTTCGCTTATAAAAAAAGCTGCTGAAATCGCCGTAAGTAAAACTACCAATAAAGATAACGTCAACGTTATGCCATACAGCCGCTTCAATCCCAGTCGCGATAAAGTCAATTCCTGATACTCGCGATATACCGTCTGCACGGTTTCCGCATCAGCCTCTATCTGTCGCGGAACCGTCTGACTAAACTGCAATACATAATTTATTCCGGAATAACTATTTGTATTAACCAAAACCAACGCCCGTAAGCTCATAGGCTTGTTCGGGGAGGATTCAATCGCGGAATAGTATCCCTTTTCACGCACCTGCTTTATCAGTGATTTCTCGGGTATATCAGGCAGCAGGGAATTATCATTGGCAGCAAAAGCCATCAACTTTCCATCAACACCGAACACTGAAGCTTCCTGCGCCGCACCTTCATCAATCAACTGATTTAACGCCACCTGAAAATTGTTCGGATTTTTCTCGGAAAGCAGCAATCCGATAAACTGGGTCTTTTTTGTCAACTCGCTCAGGCTGTTATCCAAACCGCTTCTACCCAGATTCAAACCTCCTTCCAGCGCCTTTTCCACGCGCACATCAAACCAGGACTCAATGCTTTTACCCAGAAAATTGACCGAAACTGCATAGACCAGAATGCCGGGCAACACCGCTATCAGAATAGAAAACAATACCAGCCGCAAAGAAAGTTTGGCGCCAAATACCTTATTTTTCAGTCGCTCTCGTAAACGATGGATCTGATAACCGACCAGTCCCAACAGACTCAGCGCCAACAATCCTGTCAAGCCCAGCAAGGCATAGTAATTGACTGAAAATACTTCGGTATTGACACTATTACTCGACAACAGATACAGCAAAGCCATACCTGCTATCACACTAAGAATAATCAGGTACTTCACCGCTCAATTACTCCGTTTTCCCAGAATTGCGAGCCGCGCTGTCAGCCGGTCGTACCACCCAACGATACCAGCCCGAATCCAGATCCCAATCCTTGTTCGTAAGCACATTTACCTGCATCAACTTGGGCAATTGTTTGGTATCAAGTCGTAGTCGCACTGAGGCTATGTAGGATGCGTCCTTTGCCATCAAATCCGGTGGAATAAGCGTCGAATACTGTCTGGCAAGAATCTGTAACAACTCTTCAAAAGTAGCAAAATTCTGGAACAGCGAACCGCGCGAAATACGGTACTGACGGGTAAGCACATTGTAGGAAAGCTTTACAGATTGTTCGCTTTGAAATACTTGCTCATCCAGCCAATACCAGCGCGAACGTGTTAATGAAAATTCACCGACGAAATAAAGTGGTACGCCCAATGAAAAAGCCTGCAACACGGCATAGCTTGGATTTATATTGAAATCAGCCGCAAGTTGATAACCCTCTTCACTCAACCGCGTTTCCGCCTTGTTTACGCTGATCCCTTCCGCCAAGACAGGCATGGCAAACAGCCATACTGGCAATGCCACAAACATCAGAACATCAATTAGTTTTCTGCAACAGCGCATAAAAAAATCCATCATGCTGGTCGGTAGGCAACAATTGCCCGGCTTCAGGTTGCGCAGTCAATTGCCGAGCATCACCGACATTTGACAGGAATGCATCTACAACCATCTGGTTTTCCTGCTTAAAAACTGAACAGGTGGCATAAAGAAACTTCCCGCCCGGTGCCAATAATGGCCATAACGATTGCAGTATGGCCGACTGTTGTACTGCGAAAGCCGCAATGTCCTTTTTTCTGCGCAACCATTTTATATCGGGATGTCGCCGTACCACACCCGCCGCAGAGCAGGGCACATCAGCTAAAATTCGATCAAACAATTTTCCATCCCACCAGCTTTCCGGCTTCGCCGCATCACCGGTCAGCAATGTAGCCGTCAACTTCAGCCTCTGCAAATTTTCTGCCACGCGCTGCAATCGAATCTCATCCTTGTCCAGCGCCACCATTTCCACATCTGCGCATTCCAATATATGCGCCGTCTTCCCGCCCGGTGCGGCACAAGCATCCAGCACACGCAAACCCTGACTGACATCCAGTAATATTGCCGCATATTGTGCACCGGCATCCTGTACGGAGACCCTGCCTTCGAAAAATCCGGGCAATTTATCTACAGACACCGGTTTATCCAGTTGCACAGCATACGGCCCAATTTTTCTGGCCGGAATTTCCACCGCACTCAGTTCAGTCAAATAATCGTCAGTCATTCCGCACCGCTGATTAATGCGCAAGGTCATCGGCGGATGTCGATTACCGATATTCAATATTGCATCGGCCTGCTCATCCCCATATTGCGCCTGTAACTCGCCTATCCACCATTGCGGGTGGTTATAGCGCGCTACCGCTTGAAGCGACACCTGCGCAAGCAAGTCAGCCTGATTGCGCAAAAAATTACGCAATATCGCGTTCACCAACCCGCTGGTTTTCGGATTCAACATCTGCGCCACACGAACCGCATGATCAACAACCGCATGCTGCGCCGCCTTGCTGTATTGCAATTGATAAAGTGCGACCAGCAACACATGATAAATGCGCTTATCGGACATGTGCTTATGCAATAGCAATTCCAGCACGGCATGCAACTGCCCGTAAAAACGCAATGTTCCGTAACTCAAATCCTGGAGCGCGGCTCGCTGCGCGGGTGTCCAGACGGATTTTCTGCGCAATGACTCATCCAGTACCTGATTAAGATTGCGCCCGTCCAGCAGTACCTGCTGAATAATTTGAGTGGCAGCGAGTTGTATATTGTGCATTTAGATTACCGAAAAAATTCGCCCACCGTAACCGGCATTGCCTGTATAAACTGGGCTATCGGTTGCGCCTTGCCACCGGGACGTTGCATTACCTCAAAACGTATCGCACCTTTGCCGCACGCAACGGTAATACCTGATTTATCCACCGCCAAAACTTCCCCAGGCTGACCATGCATAGCAGTACACAGACTGGCTTGCCAAACCTTAAGCACCACATTTCCTAATTTTACCTGCGCGACCGGAAAGGGATTATAGGCGCGTACGGCCCGCTCTAGCTGCTCCGCATCCTGATTCCAGTCTAACAGTGCCTCACTCTTGCTCAGCTTCGCCGCATAATTGGCCAGATTATTATCCTGCGTGACCGGCACCAGACGCTGCTGATCAAGCATACTCAAAGTTTCAAGTATGCTCTCTGCACCCATATTGGCCAGTTTGTCATGCAGGGTTTGCGCATTATCATCCGCCGTTATCGCGCAAGAAGTACGCAATAACATATCGCCGGTATCCAGACCTTCATCCATTTGCATGATGGTAATGCCCGTTTCATGGTCACCCGCAAGAATCGCGCGCTGTATCGGAGCGGCGCCGCGCCAGCGCGGCAACAACGATGCATGAATGTTCAAACAACCATGACGCGGTATCTGCAAAACTTCCTTAGGCAGGATCAGGCCATAGGCTGCAACCACCATGACATCTGCATCCATTTCGAGAAGGGGAAGCCGTGCTGATTCCGTTTTAAGTGTTGCCGGCTGCAAAACATTCAGCCCATGTTGAAGAGCCAGTTGTTTAACCGGACTAGCCATCAGCTTCATGCCGCGTCCGGAAGGACGATCCGGCTGCGTCAATACAGCAACAACCTGGTGTTTTTCGAGCAAGGCAGCCAGTGCATAGGCTGCGAATTGAGGAGTACCGGCAAAAATTATTTTCACTGAAAATTAACCTGATAAGGGCAGGCAATACTGCCCGATTGTTAGCACATAAGAACAGCCATACCCGCTCCCGCCTCGGATACTGCCGAACTGAAGAACATGGTACCTGATAAAAATTACATTGCCTCTCGTCTGCGCTTCTTCAACTTGGCACGTAACCGTGTCTGCTTAAGTTGCGACAGATATTCCACAAACACCTTGCCCTTTAAATGATCTATCTCATGCTGAATACAAACAGCCAGAAAGCCTTCAGCATCCAATGTAAATACCTCGCCTTTCTGATTGAGCGCACGCACCGTCACTTTCTCAGCACGATGTACATTTTCATAGATGCCGGGCACGGATAAACACCCTTCCTCTCCGACTGATTCACCACTGCGACTCAGGATTTCAGGGTTAATAAACACCATCAATTGATTCTTGGTTTCAGAGACATCAATAACAATAATCTGTTCGTGCACATCCACCTGCGTCGCGGCGAGACCCACACCTGGTGCGGCATACATGGTTTCAGCCATGTTTTGCACCAATTTGCGTATAGCGCTATTCACTTCTGTGACCTTAGCCGCAACTTTGTGCAGGCGTTCATCCGGATATTGTAATATTTGTAAGATTGGCATAAATGCTTGCTAATTTAATTGACTAGATGCAGAATTTAAAGCGTCACGGCAACGCTGCCGCCAATTTCTTTGACACTTTCGGGGTTTTCCATGCGCAAGATTATATCGCTGATTTGCTTTTTGTTGCCTATTTTGGCTTATGCCGGTCAGCCAGAGCTTCCACCACAATTACGTAGCGACGCCCCCGATCAGTACACGGTAGTAAAAGGTGATACCTTATGGGACATCTCCGAGAAGTTTTTTATGGATCCGTGGAGATGGCCTTATATCTGGGGCATGAACAAGGATTCCATTCGTGATCCGCACTGGATTTATCCTGGCGAGATCATCGTACTAGACAGGGAAACCGGTACACTCCACGTAGGGCCATTGCCAAACAAGGAGGTCACCAGCAGCAACCCTGTTGTCAAACTATCTCCATCCGTCCGTCCTGAAGCCAGCTTGCATTCCGCCATTCCCAGCATTCCTTCCAATGCTATTGAACCATTTCTGAGCCAACCGTTGATAATTGAAGACAGTGCATTATCCAATGCGCCCACTCTGGTAGGACTGCATGAGGGTCGGGTAATTCTCGGCTCCGGTGATATTGCCTATGCCAGAGGCTTGAATGAAGAACAGGGCAAAAGCTGGCAGATTTATCGTCCCGGCAAAACCTTCGTTGATCCAGACACAAAAGAAGTGCTTGGACATGAAGCCATTTATTTGGGTCGCGCCGATGTTAGCGCGTTTGGTGAATTAAGCACTGTATTCATCACCGAGTCCAAACTGGAAATCAATCAGGGTGATCGCCTGATCGTTCCTTCTGATAGCGTGAATCCGCACTACCTGCCACGCGCACCAGAGGAACATATTGATGCACGCATCATCTCCATTTATGGCGGTGTATCACAAGCCGGTCAAAATACCGTTGTTACATTAAACAAAGGGGCCCGCGATGGATTAGAAAACGGGCATGTGTTGGCTCTGCTAAGCAAGGGACTCATTACAAAATACGAAGGCAAAAATGTTACCCTGCCCGATGAAAACTACGGCTTGGTATTCGTATTCCGCGTATTCGACAAGGTGTCGTATGCGCTGGTGATGCAAACCCGTCTTCCCGCAAAACTGCTGGATCGTGCTGTCACTCCCTGACGGTCATGACTGACAGACCACGTTCAATCACGAGTCTGCCACACCCGACTTGATCATGCCTACTGATAAATCTCTGGAGGCGTGGCTAAAACTCAGCCTAATACGCGGCTTGGGTGGCGAAGGTGCTCGACGTTTATTACGGGAATTCGGCTCACCCGAGGCCGTTCTTGCTGCGCCGGCCAACACACTCGCCACCTACGTAAATGCAGAAGTGGCATCCGCAATCGGCAAGGGTATAGACGATGAACAGCTTGCGCCGGCACGGGCATGGCTGGAAAACGCAAACAATCACATAGTCACTCTTGGCGATAGCCATTACCCACAGGCGCTGTTAAACATTCCCGATCCACCCCTGCTGTTATATGTGAAAGGGAACTGTACACTGCTTAACCGGAATGCACTGGCCATCGTCGGCAGCCGAAAAGCAACCCCGCAGGGCATAAACAACGCAGAAGCTTTCGCAAAATCACTGAGCAATGCCGGTCTATGCATAATCAGCGGTCTAGCTCATGGCATTGATGCAGCGGCTCATCAAGGTGCATTATCAGGTCCCGGAAGCAGCATAGCCGTCGTCGGAACCGGACTGGACAGAGTTTACCCTGCCGCAAATCGTGAACTTGCCCATGTACTTGCCAGCCAGGGTGCGCTGATTTCCGAATTCCCGCTCGGCACCCCGCCTGTTGCATCAAACTTTCCGCGCCGCAACCGCATCATCAGTGGTATGAGTATTGGTTGTCTGGTAGTAGAAGCCTCGATTCAAAGCGGGTCGTTGATTACCGCCCGACTTGCGATGGAGCAGGGCAGGGATGTATTTGCCATTCCGGGTTCTATCCATTCGCCTCAAAGCAAGGGCTGCCATGCCCTGATAAAACAGGGAGCCAAGCTGATCGAAACGTCACAGGATATACTTGAGGAATTAGCTGGTTTGTTAGCCGCACCTCATGCGCCCCCCGAAATTACCCCACAGGAAACTGGGTCTGACTTGCTGGAACTGATCGGCTACGATGCGGTCAGTATGGATATACTTTGTTTGCGCAGTGGCTTGACGGTTAGCCAGCTATCCGCCATGCTGTTAACGCTGGAACTGGAAGGATGCATAGCAACACTACCCGGTGGATTATTTCAACGCATAAATTAAACAACCCTATCATGTTTGAAATTCTTATTTATTTATTTGAAAGCTATATAGATGTTGGTAGTTATCCTGCCCCGGACAAACTATCACGGAAACTGTATGCCGCCGGATTCGAAGGCGATGACATAGATGAAACCTTAACCTGGCTTTCCGAACTGACGGCACAAAATTCCGGCAACTATCCTGCAGCCCTTGAACATAGCGGCATACGCCATTTTGCCGAACTTGAAATAGAACGCATTGATGCTGAAGCACGGCAATTCCTGTTTTTTGCAGAACAACAGAAGATGATTTCAGCCGTCGAACTGGAAATCATTGTCGACCGCGCCGTCGCATTGCATCAAAAAGAGCTTCCGCTGGACAAACTTAAACTTATCATGTTGATTGTATTGTGGAATCGGCGCTCTGACATCAATCCTCTACTGATTGAGGAATTGCTCAGCCCTATCCATTCAACTCAATTACATTAATCAAACAACTCGCATGGCAATTAATCTTCTGATCGTAGAATCTCCGGCCAAGGCCAAAACGCTCAAAAAATATTTGGGCAGTGATTACGAGGTTCTCGCTTCCTATGGACATGTACGCGATCTCGTTCCCAAGACCGGTGCGGTAGATACCGAAAACGGTTTCGCAATGAATTATGAAGTCATTGCACGAAACAGCAAACATATGGACGCCATCGCGAAGGCGGCCGCTTCCGCCGAAAACATCCTGCTCGCACCCGACCCGGATCGTGAAGGTGAAGCCATCGCCTGGCATATCGCAGAGCTCCTCAAAACCAAGAGAACACTAAAGAAGAAGATTATTCGCCGTGTGGTGTTTTATGAAATCACCCAGTCTGCGGTTCGTGAAGCCGTAGCCAACCCGCGCGAGATAGCGATGCCGCTGGTAAATGCCCAGCAGGCACGACGGGCGCTTGACTATCTGGTTGGCTTTAATTTGTCGCCGTTACTTTGGCGCAAAATTCGCCCCGGATTGTCTGCCGGTCGTGTACAAAGTCCCGCGCTACGTCTGATCGTTGAGCGCGAACAGGAAATCGAAGCGTTCCGCAGTCAGGAATACTGGACGGTGCATTTGGACAGCCATAAGGACTTCCAGCCGTTTTCAGCAAAGCTGTTTCAGTATCAAGGCAAAAAGCTGGAACAACTCAGTATCACCAGTCAGGACGAGTACGAAGCCATTTTCAACAAGCTGAACACCGCCAAGTTACCTCCGAAAGTAGTGCGGGTAGAAAAGAAATTCAAGCAACGGTATGCCGCAGCACCGTTCACCACGTCAACCTTACAACAGGAAGCCGTACGCAAACTGGGCATGTCCGCCGACCGTACCATGCGCACCGCACAGTCGCTTTATGAAGGTGTCGATATTGGTGGTCAGACCATCGGTTTGATTTCATACATGCGTACCGACTCCGTCACATTGGCAAAAGAAGCCGTTCAGGAAATACGCGATTACATCAAGGACAATTTCTCCAGCGACTATCTGCCCAGCGCACCGCCAACCTACAAGAGCAAGACCAAAAACGCACAGGAATCCCATGAAGCGATACGGCCTACCTCTATCGAGCGTACACCGGACAGCCTGCGTGATCGTCTGACCGCCGATCAGGCACGTCTATACGAGATGATCTGGAAACGTACGCTCGCCTGCCAAATGGCACCGGCACGATTCGACACGGTAAGTGCCGATATTCGACTGGGCGGAGACGACACCCTGTTCCGCGCCTCGGGTCAGGTACTGGTGTTCCCCGGCTTCATCAGCGTTTACATGGAAGATGTGGACGATGCTGAAGAAGAGCAGGGTAGCAAGCTTCCTCCGCTGGTTGAAGGCGACATACTGCCTATCGATAAATTATTCGGCGAACAACACTTTACCCAGCCTCCTCCGCGCTTCACCGAAGCCAGTCTGGTCAAGTCACTGGAAGAGTACGGCATCGGTCGCCCCTCAACCTATGCCACCATCATTTCGACGCTGCAAACCCGCGAGTATGCGATTCTGGACAAGAAGCGCTTCGTCCCGACCGATGTCGGTCGCGTAGTAACACGGTTCCTCACCGAACATTTCCAACGCTATGTTGATTACAACTTCACCGCCTCGCTCGAGAATGAGCTGGATGAAGTTTCCGAAGGCAAGCGCGACTGGATCGGCGTTATGGATGAATTCTGGAAAGGATTCGCTGCGCTTATCAAGGAAAAAACCAACATCGAGCGACCATTGGAATTGCTCGATGAAGTCTGTCCCGAGTGCGGCAAACCACTCGCAAAGAAACTCAGCCGGTACGGCAGCTTTATCAGTTGCACCAACTATCCCGAATGTAAATACAAGCGCAGTCTGGGTAGCGACACGCAGGATGAAGCCACTGCCCGTGTTGAATTGGGCGCACACCCTGAAACGGCACAGATGATTTTGTTGTTGCGCGGCCCCTATGGTCATTATGTGCAACTCGGAGAGGTTGTTGAAGGCGAAAAACTCAAACCCAAACGTGTTTCATGGCCCAAGGAAATGCCTGTCGAACAAGCCGATCTTTCCAGCGCACTGAAACTGTTATCACTTCCTCGTGAACTGGGTTTACACCCCGAGTCCGGCAAAAAAGTCATCGTCAATATCGGGCGCTTCGGCCCGTACATCGGACACGACGGTAAATTCAAGTCCATCCCGCGCACTGACAGTATTTTCGACATTACGCTGGAACGTGCCGAAGAGTTACTGGCACAGGCGAAAGCAGGAAATGCCGTGCTTCGTACATTGGGAGAACATCCTGACGACAAATCACCGGTTGAAATTTGCAGCGGCCGTTACGGCCCCTATGCTCGACATGGCAAAATCAATGCCACATTGCCAAAGGACGTTTCCGCCGATGAAATTACACTGGAAGAAGCTTTAGAGTTAATCTCTGCAAAGGCTGCAAAGGGTGATACAGGCAAAACTCGCGCGGCGAAAAAACCGGCTGCAAAAAAATCGGAAGCCAAAAAGCCCGCTGTTAAAAAAGCCTCCGCCAAACCGAAAACCAAGGCATCTACAACTACGGCAAAAAAACCTGGCAGAAAAAAAGCTGAATTAACCGAAGAGTTCTGATATGCGCGGCCCGATTGGCATGTCTGATTTACACACGACATATGTAACCGGATCATTGTCTGATTAAAGGGAACATCTATAAATACGGTAACGACATTCCAACGCGTGTATGTGTATGCATGATGTAAGTCTCGATAGTGCGGAAAAAGAGTAGATGAACTCTGATCTTGTACGCCGTTGTCCCGGTTGCGGCACTGAAAATCCTCCGTCAACGTTGCGTTGCCGTTGCGGGGTCATGTTGGCGGGCATAGATATTGTTACTCGACCCGTCATTGAGACCGCGCCAGTAGAGAAACCTGCCGCTACACAGACCTCGCCGGAACCGCTTATCTGTACCTTTGATGATTGCGCCCAGCCCAATCCTGCCGGTTCGACGATCTGTTTATATTGCAACCGCCCCATCGCTGAACAAGCACCTCCCAGCAAACTAACTCCCTCTGAATCATTGCAAAGTCTGGTTAATCTGCCTGCTGCATTGAAGGAACATTACCGCATCATCAACCCCATGCCTGCACGAGGTGCCGAGGCAGAACTATTAATTGTTCAGGCGTTTTCAGGCGGGCCGCATCGTGTTGCCAAGATTTACCGGCACGGCATCCTGCCTAAACGCGATGTCCAGGAACGCATCAACCGGATACCGGTTGCACATCGGGTCGAGGTACTGGAAGAGGGTGTTTCCGAAGGTTATGCCTATGAATTGATGGAATTATGCGAACACGGCTCATTACGCCAAATGCTGGATCATGGCGCATTGACACCCGTCACTTTACTACGGGTAATCCATGAATTGGCGACAGCCCTACAGGATGTACATGGCGTTGGTCTGGTGCATAGAGACTTGAAGCCGGAAAATGTATTGGTACGCAGTCAACAACCGCTTGATCTGGTATTAACCGACTTCAGCATCTCCTCGATACTGGATGTTACGCAACGCTTTACAGGGGTGGCCCGCACCTTGCCCTATGCATCTCCGGAAAGCCTGTCGGGCGTGATCGACTTTAAATCCGACTATTGGGCCATGGGCATGATCGTACTGGAGGCCGCCACCGGCAAACATCCTTTTGCGAATCTGTCCGAAGCCGTGGTAATGCATCACCTGACCACCCGCAACATCGACGTTTCCGCCGTATCGGATCAAAATCTGCATAAGTTATTACTCGGACTGTTGCAGCGCGACCCGGCGTTACGCTGGGGAGCGAGTGAAGTAGGGCGCTGGCTGGAAAATGACCCTGACCTTGCCGAACCTGCCGTGCAAGGTGTAATCAAGGGATTCAGCGAACCGTACCATATCGCTACAGAAGTCTGCTACAAACCCGAGCAACTCGCCGTCGCACTGGCGCGGCACTGGAAGGAAGGGGTAATCGACATCTCCAACGGACAATTGCTGACCTGGTTTCGCGATGTACAAAAAGATCAGAATGTAGTTCGTTTGTTGATCGAGATGCGTCAGCAGATGAGCTTGTCTAAAGACTTGCAATTACTCAAGCTGATATTACATCTGGCTCCCGGCCTACCGCCGGTATGGCAGGGTGAAACCATCGAGTTGTCCACCATCTTGGGCTATGCCGGCAAGGCACTCAAAGGTGAAGCAACAGCAGCTTACTGGTTGGATAATTTATATCGTCACCGCGTACTGGAAATCTACGCCGAAGCAGGCAATCGTCAGGCCGCCGATCTGGTTAAGCGATGGAATCGCGCACTGGATCAATTCGATCATGCATGGAATACCCAGCTTGCCATCACCGCTCAAAAAAGTGCGGCGCGTGACCCGGATGAAATCGCCGATTTTGACCAACTCATGTACGGCAACAACGACCTGCAACGTCCCGCTCTCGTCAACATGCATGCCCGACTACTCGCCATGTCCTATGACAATTCCTGGGCAGAGCGGCTGCGCAAACGCCTGCTTGCCGAATTTCTCGGGCTGGTAGCCCTATGCGATTGGGTCAGTGATCTGGGTGATCCGCTGCAAATGGATGCCGCATCGCTACTGGTACTGGAAGCGTTATTGCCGGAAATCAAAAAGTCAGTCCATCATCAACGGAAGAAAATCGAACGCCATCGTCAGGATAAGGAAAGAGAGTTTATTGTTCTGCAGGAAGAAGTGCGTTTTGTGCTGGAAAATATACGCACCATCGCCACAACAGCATGGCCGATGCCTGCACGCTGCGATGATCTGAGGCATCAGGTGGAACGCTATTTGGAACTCATCACCACCATTCGTGCCTCGGGTCGCACCAGTCAGGAATGGCTGGATTTTAAAAAGCAGGCACTACGCCTGCAAATAAGTGCAGACAGAATGCTGGATGCAGTAGATAAGCTAAGCCGCCATCGCGCCATCACGACCGGCTGGCTTAGCCTACAAACCATCAGCTTTATTGCACTGGCAATCTTCCTGCTCCCCGCTGTTTTCCCCGGTATCAGAATCTGGTTGATCCTGTCGCTCATCGCGCTGGTCATCTGGCGCTTGCTGCCCGATTACTGGATGATGAAAACGATACGGAAGCTAGGCGAATTGTTTTAGCGGCTACAGCTTCAATAGAAGATGGAGTGCGCAGACTCGTCTGCGCTAATAAATTGTGAGATTTCAATACAAAGCGGTGTCGTGCCACCGCACTCGATAGTTTTCACCGGCCCCTGAATTAAAACTGCTTATCCATCCTGCGGTACTGCACCGCCTCGGCAATATGAGCAAGTTGAATGTTATCACTTCCGGCAAGATCGGCGATGGTTCGCGCCAGCTTGAGCACTCGATGGTAAGCGCGGGCTGATAAATTCAGACGGGTAATCGCCTGCCGCAACATGACTTCACTCTTTGCATCCGGTACACAATACGCATCTATCTCGGCGACAGAAAGTTCGGCATTCGCCTTGTTTTGTCTGGCAAGCTGGCGTTGTCGGGCTGCTTCAACCCGATCCTGAATCACCGCGCTACGCTCACCCTCAGACTGCTTCAATAAATCCTGTTGCGGCACACCGGGCACTTCGATCTGAATGTCGATGCGATCCAGCAGCGGGCCGGATATTTTGTTGCGGTAACGCGAAATCTGATCCGGTGTGCAGCGACATTTGCCATTGTAGTGACCGGAATAACCGCAGGGACACGGATTCATCGCCGCTATCAATTGAAATCGGGCGGGAAAATCAGCCCGCCGTGCGGCGCGTGAAATAGTGATACGCCCCGACTCCAGCGGTTCACGCAATACTTCCAGCACACTACGCTCAAACTCCGGCAATTCGTCCAAAAATAAAACACCGTGCAGCGCCATTGAAATTTCGCCCGGTCGCGGATTACTGCCACTGTGACTTTTTGAAATAGATGCGATCATGTCAACCAATAATCAAGCAGTTACTTTAGTTATTCTCGAAATTAATGCGACAATATTTATTAATTAGCTGCGACTGGGATGCAATTTATGACAAATAGCTGCGATTCAATTCAATCACCACGACAAATGCGGCGTATTGGCACGACTCGTCGTAGCCTGTCGGGAATTTACGCTTTTCGCGGTGAAACCGCTATCCCATTTGAGTCCTCGCTGGAACGAGACTTTTTGATCCGAAAAGAATTTTGCCTCGCAGTCTTGGATATCATCCCGCAACCGGTTCATATCCCATTCGTAGCCAGCAACGGACAAACGTACACTTACACTCCCGATTTCTTGGTGTACTACCGCTTGGGCAACATGGTTTATGGCGAATATCCAAAGCCGGTTCTCATTGAGGTGAAGCCTCAGGCTGAATGGAAAACGCACTGGCGCGAATGGTTACCAAAGTGGAAGGCCGCTTACCGGTACGCCAAGGAACAGGGATGGGAATTTCATATCCACGACGAATCCCGCATCCGTGACCAGATACTTACGAACATTCGTTTCTTAGATCGCTACAAGCGTACAGAATTTCCAGTTGAAGAAACCCGGTGTGTGATTGAGAACGTCCAACAAATGGGCAGTGCGCCATTTCACTACATTCTTGCCCGCCACTTCATGGGCATCTACAAGGCTGAGGGTGTCGCGCATATCTGGTATCTGCTGGCGACGCGCAAATTAGATTGCGACATTACACGTCCCTTGAATGATTTCACTGAACTATGGGTGCCAACTTATGAGTAAAAATGCAGACGAGCAATGGGTTCCGCCAAACGAATCGTTTGAGCCAATTCGGCAGCGTGTTGATATCCAGGCAGGAGGCCTCGTTCAGCGTGGTGATTCCGTTTATCGCATCACAGAAGTGCTGGATTTTGATTCAATCATCGGCGTGGAAGTGGAAAGCGGTCGCAGCACACCGCTACGTATCAATGAGTTGCGTCCTGTTGTTGCTGACACCACCAATGTCACGCACGACATTGCTGACATTGCTGATGAAGACTGGAAAATTGCACAGCAACGCTATGCAGCTATTAAGCCGCTACTCTCCATTGTGTTCATGGGACGGCATGATGTTGAGCTACGCTCTAAAGAGGTAGGTGTTAATACTGCCACCTTGTATCGGTGGCTGCAGAAATATAATGCCATTGGTGTCATAACCGCGCTTATTCCGCAAAAGCGTGGATGGAAAGAAGGTAAAGGTCGCATTCCTGTATTTGCCGAGCAGATTGTCGATGAAGTTATCAATGATTTTTATTTGACCACCCAGCGTTCAACCCCACAAAAAACGGTGATTGAGGTGCAGCGCCGTTGTCAATTGCGCGGCATCGATGCACCGCATCCGAGCACAATACGGGCACGTATTGGTAGGGTCACAGAAAAACAGCGATTGCGCGGACGTGGCTTCAAGGAAAAAGCCAAGAACAAATTTCTTCCCGCTGCTGGCAGTTTTCCAAATGCCGATTTTCCGTTGGCCGTCATTCAGATTGATCACACCCCGGCTGACATCATTCTGGTGGACGATGTTTATCGTAAGCCCATTGGTCGCCCTTGGATTACTCTGGCAATGGACGTTCACACTCGTATGGTTACGGGCTATTACCTTTCTTTCGATCCCCCTTCCGAAACTTCTGTTGCTATGTGCGTTGCGCATTCCGTTCTTCCAAAGGATGAATGGTTGTTGTTACATGGCGTGGATGCTCAATGGCCTGTATGGGGATTCCCTAAAACTATCCATGTTGATAATGGAGCGGATTTCCGTTCCAACAACTTTCAGCAATCGTGTCTGATGTATGGCATTAACCTCGAATATCGGCCCGTCAAACAACCACGCTACGGCGGGCATATTGAGCGCGTACTTGGAACGTTGCTTCGTGAGATACACGATCTGCCTGGCACCACGTTTTCGTCCATCAAGGACAGGGAAGGCTACGACTCTGAAAAAGAGGCCGTGATGACCAAATCGGAGTTTGAGACGTGGCTGGTGACGCTGATATGCAAGGTTTATCATCAACGCCTGCATAGCGGTATCAGCATGTCGCCACTTCGCAAGTGGGAAATTGGTATTTTCGGAAATACTGAAACTCAGGGGGAGGGTATCCCCGCGCGGACTGCGGATCGCCTAACCGTGCTTTTGGACTTCCTGCCCTCTTTCCGGCGTACCGTGCAAACTTTTGGCGTGACAATCGACGGCATGACCTATTACGCAGATATGCTCCGCCAATGGATCAATGCTGAAGATCCAGAGGCGCGTGGCAAGAAGCGAGAATTCATTTTTCGGCGCGATCCGCGAGACATCAGTACGGTGTGGTTTTTTGACCCCGATCTCAAACAGTATTTCAAGATCCCGTTCGCCGACCAGGCGCTGCCATCAATTAGTATTTGGGAATATCAGCAGGCGCGTGAAATGCTCAA
Source organism: Burkholderiales bacterium (assembly GCA_038206935.1). Lineage (GTDB taxonomy): Bacteria > Pseudomonadota > Gammaproteobacteria > Burkholderiales > Gallionellaceae > Gallionella. Next base: position 18,696 of record JBBRAJ010000009.1, on the reverse strand, counting down.
ACGCGAGGGCAAAAAGAGCATCAACGAGCACCAGATTCTTCACGCCATTACGGAGTTGCGCAGCAAAGTTGATGAGTCCAAGGAAAAAACAAAGAAGGCTCGCCGCATGAACCAGCGGCGCAAAGAGCATGAGAAAAATATTTCGCCAGCAGCGCCTTTACCAAGTCAACCAGCTCGAATAACGGCCAATTCACAACCACCTATTGTCGGCTTGATTGATGGTGACATTGACGCCTTTGGAGATATCTCATGAGTACGAGTAGCTATGAACATATCCACCCGGATTTTAGGCACATCATGGGTATGTCCGACAAGGAGCGGATTGAATTCATGGATCAGCCGCGCTGGATTGGCAACAAAACTGCACAGCAAATTCTCGATACCCTGCAAGGCTTGATGCTAAAGCCGGTTCGTCCACGCATGCCAAATTTGTTAATCGTAGGCGAATCGAACAACGGCAAGACGACCATTGTTCGACGTTTTCGTGAGTTGTGCGGACAGGGTTATGTCAACGAAGATGCGGAGCCCGTAAAACCAGTCATTCTCGCTGAAGCACCTCCAAGCGCCGACGAGAAGGGGCTATATGTTTCCATACTAGAACGCTTCTTTGCACCTTACCGAGCAAGTGATCCGACCACGAAACTTAGGTATCAGGTCATTCATCTTTTGCGCATGTGTCATACGCGAGTGCTCATTATTGATGAATTTCATTCCCTATTCACCGGCTCGCCGATCAAACAACGCGAGGTAATGAACGCCATCAAACTACTGTGCAACGAGCTTGCCATTCCCATCGTCGGCGTAGGGACGCGCGAGGCTGTGCGTGTACTGCACACTGACCCCCAGCATGCCAGTCGGTTCGACGTGGTGACGTTGCCGCTGTGGGAATTAAACAAAGACTTTCAGCAATTGCTAGCCGGGTTTGAGAAAGTGCTGCCGCTTCAGAAGGCATCAAAGCTACACACGCCTGAATTAGCCAGTCTGCTGCATACAATTTCCGAAGGAAACACAGGCAATCTTCATCGCTTGTTGATTGAGTGCGCAACAGAGGCGATCAACAGCAGCAAGGAACAAATCGACAAATCTATCATTGAGAGCAAAGCATGGCTGCGTCCTACTCGTGGAATACGGGAGCTAAAAGGATAATGACACCTTGGGCGATTCCCGTACCGTTATTGCAAGACGAAATTATTTCGTCTTGGCTGGTGCGTGCCGCGCTCACTCAGGGATGTGATCCGCTGGTATTAACCGGAGAGATTTGGCCGAAGTGGAGAATATGGACACAGGATGCCGATCGTTTTCTTGGAGATGAACGGCTCAAGTCGCTTTGTACGGTGTCAAGCATACCAATGGAGGAATTTCGAGCGGCAACCCTCTATCCCATTGCCAATCAAATTTTTGGCGGTACTCCACCTGAGAAGGCTTCGTGGCCGTGGATATTGACCTTGGGTGCACGAAACACCAAGCGACATGGTGGAATGCAATACTGTTCGTCCTGTTTGACAGAAGATGCCAAGCCTTACTACCGGCGCCAGTGGCGGTTTGCCTGGCACACCTGCTGCGAAAAGCATGGAGTCTCACTGCTAGACCGTTGTCATGCCTGTGGTGCACCGATTGAACCGCATCGGCTGTTGGCGGAAAATCAAAATATCGCAGTATGCGCGACCTGCAAAGCTGATCTGCGTAATGCCAGCAGCCATCCCTGTCCTGCGGATGCGCTGGCCTTTCAAGGAACTGTAGATCATGTTGTGCTCCATGGTCATGGATCGTTTCAAGGACAGATTATTGATGTGCCTGAATGGTTTGTGCTGGTGAACTTCTTCGAGTCACTGCTTCGGCGCGCAAACCGTGGTGGCGCGGAAACCCTGAACGATTTTATTCACAGGCTTGGGTTGCAATTGCCTGATGGTATGCCGGTACTCTCAGGCGCTGGCATTGATATGTTGCGAACTGATGAGCGTCAAAAGTTGTTGGGGCTGGTTTACCTATTGGTGGTTGCCGACAAAGCGCAATTTGAGATTGCGTTGAAGGAATCCGGCATCTCATTGCAAACGTTCTGCAGCAAGGGCGAAACACTACCCAAACCACTTTTGGAGATTACCTCGACGTTACCGGACAAACCGAGAGTTCACACTCGTAAGGCAGCCCGTAAATTGGTTGGTCCGCGTCCGCGACAAGAGGTTATGAGAATGATGGCGAGGTTGCAACGCAAACTGGAGATGGCGCTGCGATGAGCACACCTACTTCTGAGCCACAAATTTGCGATGAGTGTGGCAAGACCGTTGCCCGGATATGGCGCATTTACAAAGAGCATAAATACTGTGGCACCTGCTATGCGCGTGTTTTCAAACGGCGCATCTGTCCCAAGTGCGGGAACTTCGCACGGATGCCAAAAAATGACAATGAAGCGATTTGCCAGAAATGCCGAGTTGCGAAGCCATGCGCCCGGTGTGGCAAGACAGACTATGCGACTGGGAAAATTACTTCATATGGTCCTGTTTGCAATTCTTGCGCATCGTATTTCCGCGAAGCAGAACCTTGTGAGATTTGCGGCAAGCCATCTAAGCGGCTTAGTCGTGTTTCCAAGCTAGGCCATGACCATCGAGTTTGTCCAAGCTGTGCTCGTGCGAATCACGGTGTCTGTCAGGCATGCCATCACCACCGCTTGCTTGAACAAGTAAAAGACGGACGGATGCTTTGCAAAGCTTGTAATGAGAAAGGTGAGGTTCCTTGCCCTGAGTGTGGGCAGCACATGCCAGCCGGTCGGGGAAAACAGTGCGAGGCGTGCTATTGGCGCGGGCTGTTGGAAAAACGTGTGGTGATGGATTGCGCGATGTTCTCCGCACCAGTAATGGCAGAGCATTTTCGTGTGTTCGGAGAGTGGCTTGGCAAAGAAGTTGAATATCACAAGGCGGCGATCACTTTGCACCGCTACTTACCGTTTTTTCTGGACATCGAGAATCAATGGAAAGTCATTCCTGAATACATGGTACTGCTGAAGCATTTTGGCACGCTTCGGCTGCGTCGGGCATTACTCCCAATGCGCTGGATCCAGGAAGTGGGTTTGGTGGTACCGGACACTGTAGCAAAAGAAGAGGATTCAGATCAGCGTCGTATTACAGCTACGCTGGATAAGGTTGGGCAGTTTGGAAAAGAAAGAGCCATCTTGGATGGCTATCTCAAAGCATTGATGGTTGATCTGAGCGACGAGAAAACAACGCTACGTTCAATCCGGCTCGCCATGACTCCAGCAGCAGCTTTGCTTCTAAAAGGGCGTGATATGGGAGTTATACCACCGGATCAAAAAGTATTGGATACCTATCTGGAGAAAACGCCGGGACAACGGGCGGCCGTATCTGGGTTTGTATGCTATTTGCGGAGCATGCATGATGTCGAAATTGTTTTGCCCAATGTTAAAACTGAGCAGGTGCAAAAAAATCGTAAAAAAAGGCTGGAAGCGGAAATGTTGGTGCTGATGCGGGAAGGTGGCAAAGGCAATGAGTTTAGACGACGGTGGCTATCGGTGGCTTTGGCGTATTTTCACGGATTGCCTAGAAAGGTAGGAAGTTCCATTCAATGTGAGCAAATTCTTGGTCATGAGGACGGGAGTCTTAGCATTGAGTGGGGAGAGCAAAAATATTGGATTCCCTTTGCATGGAGTACGGATGTAACGGATCGGTGAAGATGTCAGCGAACAATTGGAAATTATTTTTTTGTGATTCGTCATATCCGCCCGCAATATGCTCGCCGTCTGTTGCCCTTTCAATGATGCCCACCATAACCAAGCGCTCCCAAGATTAGGTTTTGCCTTTGTTTTTATTTCGGATTTCGAATGGTATGGTGCTTTTTACCAACTCAATTATCAGTTCTGCATGTGCAGGTGTTCCATCCCATAATTCATGGATCGCAGATAGGAGACTGGACTCATCTGATATTTGCAGATTTGCACTTTCTTGTATTGGAATATTGTAAAATTCACATAATTTTTTTGCATTTTTGGTAAAGTTGCTCAGCCTGCCAAGCTTATAACGTCGAGCGGCGTCATACCCAATACCTGCAGCTTTCGAAAGTCCCTTATAGCTTAAACTGCAATTGGATAGACTCGAACTTAATTCATGAGAGACGACACTCCACTCTCTTAGTATTGGTTGCTTATTTTGCATATTTGCAGCATAATAACGCAAAATTGCAAATATTGAAATCAAGGAATTTTCTTTATTAACCCGGCGGTGGCTACTCTGAATTATGATCATGCAAACTGAGATAAAGTTTGATTGGCGTCCGATAGCGCAGTTGTATAATCAATCGTTATTAAAGAAGCTTGCAACCGATGCAAACTTGGATTTTATTCGTCTTGTAGCAACTCACTCACCCCTGAAAGATTGTTGTCAGGGACTGACTGTAGGTGAGCTCCTTGATGCTCTCTATCGCTTTCTCCAATTGCACTATCGTTCTGAGTATGTCTATAAGAACACAATAGCCCAAAAGATTGCCATCGAGCGGCACCCATCCAATAATGCCAAGCTGCTAACTGAGTTTAGGGTTAACCAGTCGAAGGCTGACGCAGTCGTTTTGAATGGAACTTCATCTGTATACGAGATCAAGACAGAATTTGACGATCTCAATAGACTGGAGGGGCAGCTATCAGATTATCAAAAATTATTTGATAAAATCTATGTGGTCACTCATGCGGACGGCATAGACAAAGTAATACATCATGTCGAATCTCATATAGGTATAATTGCGCTAACGGATCGTTTTACCTTGCAAACTTGCAGACCCGCTTCGTCGAACATTGCCAATGTAGATCCATTGGTTATCTTCGATTCACTTAGGCAAAATGAATATCTTAATATCCTCTTGCGAAGTTTAGGCTTTGCGCCAGCTGGAAGTAAATATGGATGGTATGAACAATGCAGAGAGCAGTTCGGTAAGCTCTCTCCAACTGAGGCTCACCAGGGAATGCTGCTAGCTTTGAAAGCACGTAGTAAGTCTGGGGAGTTTCTTGATTTTATCCAGCGATTACCCAGATCCTTAGTTGCGATTGGAATGGCGTCAGAAGTATCAAATTCCCATAAAATTAAAATTTTGGAAAGATTGTCACACCCGATTTGATAATACGAATATTATTAATACTCAATCAAAAAGGGGAGTATCAAGATGTATTTTCCGTATTTGTATGGTCGCCAGTATGAGCTTTTAGCGTTACGGGGAGTGGCGAAAAAGATAGGGATCAAAAATAAAGTGATTCCTGTTATTGAGCCGGTGAAGATCAAGACCTCCGATATCATCAAAGCCTTAAAGGAATTATTGGATGAGGGATCTTCTGCGGTCGTTATCGTCAATCCGCACCAAGGTGATTTTAAGACTGCGTCCACTGCAGCTATATCCACCTGGCTATCCGAAATATCCAATGCATTTCCATCTCACCCAAGACTAACATTTGGATTTAAGATTACGCCGAATACCAGTTTTTCCGAAATTAGTTCATTTGTTGCAAAATATCCTCTAAGTATCGCATTGATACATTGGTCAGAAACTGATCTAGTTAAATTTAATACACTTATAAAGCCAATTGCTACCCGTGTACTTAATATTAACATCCACCCGCACATTTCATCAGCGTATCGTCTCTCCCTGAGTGGTACAGGAGTTTTGGCTAGAAATGGATTTAATGTAGCAGACAGGAATGCAGACTACCCATCCAGTGAGCTCTATGATGATCTAAATCTGACCTACTCAACAATAGAGCAAATGAAAGGCTATTCTGATTTCACGATTACAGGTGTGGGATATAGAGAGGGCGGAGGACAGGCTCATGCAGTAGCCATACACTTGACCTATGAGCGTCCATCAAATGATATTGGCATACAACACTTCGTCTCGGACACGACAACGATCCCTCCCAGTGACCCGAATCTAAAGATAGGTGAGTGCCTAAAAAAATTAGATTTGTACGTTAAAGCCAATGTGGCAACCTTAGGTTTTTCAGATGCAGCCAAAAAATTCAAGAATATTTACCAGAATGGCTCTACTACTAGCTTGGGAAAACTGAAGCAATATTCTATCGAACATCACCTGGAGCTAATGAACCACCTCCTTTAGGGAGGGTCATTGTTCTGAATAAACCGCCAGATTGTTTTTAATTGTTTGGTGCAAGCGCCGTAAGGGTCCGGCCGACTCACATTGATTGTATAAGCGGAAGCTAAGAGCATAGTGTCCACCTAATTTTTAGTGGACACTTTCATGAACGCATCTCATTCTATTAGCCGCCGACATGCACCCGAATTCAAACAAGGGCTGGTGGCGCTTTGCCACCAGCCTGGAGTGTCGGTACTGAATTAGTCAATTTCAACCCTATCTACATAAGGTTCAAGTGCCTGCTCTGCAATGGTTTTCCATTGGCATATCCGCTCTCCAGTCCAACCTTCAAGGGCAGCTGACGCGTCAAGACGATACTCAGCAATACGTGATGGCGTTAACTTTCGCCCGTAAGAAAATCGCCACTTTTCTAAACGTATCACGGCAGCCGCTATGAATAGCATTGCGTCTGATAAAACCTTCCCTTTCTTTGGAAGCAAAATTAAGCAATCATCGTTTACGCCGCAAGGTTCTGTCTGAACAAAAGCCTCACCTATGCTCCCTGTTTGCGCGACAGTAACGAAAGGAGGTTGGATAAGTGCTTTAAATGTAAGCCAACCATAAGTACCGTTATACTGCTCCGTAGGCGAAATAATTAAGCTTTCACCTGGAGGAATTCCGTCCCGACTGTGCAATTCCTTCTGTCCATAGAAAATGTCAAAATATTCTCCGATAGTGCCTGAAATGGAAGGCAGGGTCGCCGCGTTCTTTAAACGTTTTTTGGTAAGCATATCCCGATAGTCATGCGGGATCAGATCGCCAGCCTCTACTAAAGCTCGCTGTCTAACAATCTCAAAGGCATAGCGAGTATAGAAGGATGCGTGGCGCCGCATCAATTCATCAACAGCGTTTTTAAGCGCGCCGTCTTCCATTCCACCGGATGGAATATAAGCGCCAGGAAACCACTCTGTTGCACCGGTGACCAATGCTTTTCCTGCGAAACCCGGTATAGACTCTTTATTGAGCACCGCGTTAACCGCAATGCCAAGTTGATTTTTTTTGTCTTGGCGCGGTACTCGCACCCCTTTTTTTAGAATCAATCCATCATACTGAACGCGAACAAAGCTTGTTTTCGTTGATTTGTTATGCGGGATTCCTTTTTCAATTAGAAGCACACAAGTCGTTGCGCTGGCAAAAGGCTGAAAAGTTTCATTTGGAAGCTCAATAACGGCTCGCAATGTGTTGTTACTTAACAGATCGCGACGCCATCCAGAAAAACTCTTTTTTACAACCATGCTTGTGGGGAGGACGACAGCCAACTTGCCTCTGTTATCTAGTGCTTCAAGCGCCTTTTCTACAAATTTCTGAGGTGGAACGTCTGTGGCCTTGTGTGGGAACGGCGGGTTCATGAGAGCAACTTTGCATTTCCCTGTTGGAAAGTTGGATGCATGAAACACGTCTTCGTTCGCGATCCCAGATTTTCCATCTCCCCTCAATATCATGTTAGCTACGCATAATGCTGCCGTAAGCGGTTCTGAATCATAGCCAATAAGGTTATGCCGAACCATTTCAACCACATCTTCATACTTTGCCTCTTCAATATCGAAAGCTCGTTGAATTACAGCAACCAAAAACCCTCCTGTTCCACAAGCGGGGTCAATTACACGATCATTCTTGCTTACTTCGCACAAATCAACCATGAAGCGAGTAACTTGGCGTGGCGTGAAATATTGACCAATTGTATTTCCGCCTGTATATCGGAAAAAGGTTTCATACAATTGCCCTAGGTAGTCGTGGTCAAAAACTGCTGTAACCACATTCAACTTTTCTAGTGTTGCTAAAATTTCCCAAGCTGTAATAGCAAGTTTATGATTAGCTTCTGGTAGCTTCAGAACTTTACCGAGCTCTGTTTTCCCTGCGGCAGCGAATGCCTTTTGGCATGCATCATTAATATCGCCAAGGATAAAATTAGGGTCTTTTCTTATATTGCCTTTACTATGCCATAACGCCAGCATCATAGCCCCTACATGAGCGGGGCGAAATTCGTCCTTGATTGCCGCTTCGCGCAATATCCTGTTGATAAGATCAGCTTTGTCTGCCAAAACAGCAGCACTTGGAACTATTGGAAGAAGATCGAGAAGTTCATTGATGGCAATGAGGTTATCAACGTCTTTTGGCGTTGGAATCCAGGAAATTAGGTGCCCATTATAGGAAATAACAGTCCACTTACCATTAACCAACTTGGCAACTTTGACGCCAACCGTAGAATGCTCTTGGCCCGCCACGCCAACAGCGATTACTGGATGTCCATCTTCATGGCACGCTGTTGCATACCAAATAGCTTCTTCAAGAGCCCCATCAAGATCATCAAGCTTTGCTTTAGCTTCAATGACCAATAGCGGAAGTTGCGACTGTGGGTTAATGAGCAAGAAGTCCGGGTAGGCATCACCGGGACCTGTCTTGCTTTTACCTCGAAACATTCCGGCTAGAACTGGAAAGTTTTTGTATTCGTTTTGCCGAACAAGCGAACCTTTTGGCGCTTTGTCTGTGCGCCAGCCTTGAATACGCAGCAAATCAAGAATAGTGTCTTCGGTGCGAACTTCAGATAGATGCTTAGCCATAAATTTTATTTTCTTTACAAATGATTGTTTATTGTTAAGGCTACCAAGGGTCAGCCTAGTCATTGTTAGTGGTTAGTGCTGATGACATGAAGGCTGGCACGTTGCACCTCAGCGTTTTTCGAGCTTGTTTTGCGATCATTTTCAATCGTATCGCGAAGCTGCTCCAGCCCTAACAGTACATGCTGTAGTGATAGAAGTTGATGTTCCAACCAGTAATCGTTATAGAACAATTTTCTAAATGGTTCACGGCTGAAAGTCTCACTTTCAGCCGTGACGTGCAGTGCATCAAGGACGTAATCAAACAAGCATTCAACGCTGTTTGCCTGATCGGCGAAACCAGCATCTTCAAGTTTAGACGAACGATTGGCCTCGTAAATCACGATACCAAGCAGGTCAATCAGAGTTTCTCTGTCAATTAATCGCTCAATGCTCCGTGCAAATTGCTCGTCTTGTAGCCATAATTTGTTAACGCTCAATCGATTCCACCTCTGATTTTTGATGTTTTTTACTGTTCTGCCGTTTAAGTTTTCTGTATTCCCATAGCGGCACCGGAGCGCTATCAATCCACAATCCCAGCTTCGAAGCCCGAGCTTCATTTTTCGGACTCAGTAGCGACGTGTCATAGATCTACTTTGAATTGCCCAGGCTAATCCTATTCAGATTTGTTTGGTATTGGCATTTACCACAGATCAAAAATAGTTAACTAAAGTCAAAGTTGGAATTTTTATTTAGGAGTTTCATATCCTGGAGCAAAAAATGCGCTCGATACATCATAAAGTGCAAGATGATTCCTGAGCCAAAGTCTGTATTCCTTACCTTGAAGGCTGTGGTCGTGGCTGCAGTCAACAATCCACTGGCGCAATACATATCCAGCAATTGCCGCTCTCACCTTGATATGTAAGACACCGGCTATCATGCCGTAGTCTCCCTCAACAATATCGGCACTCACTTGATTTGGGTGTGGGACTAAATCCAACTCGACAATTCGATTCCATTGAATGTCTGCAGACGGTAATTCATGTTTCATCACCGCGCTGTTTTCAATATTGGAGGATGCGTTTATGCGTGTAAGCACGAAATCAATAAACATTTCTCGCTTACGATCAAATGCACGCACATGCCAACGAAGCCCGTCGTTCACCAAAGCAAATGGCACAATTTCACGCTCCGATATTCCGCTTGAGTATGACTTGTATTCGATCTTGATTGCTTTTTGTTGATGGATGGCGCGTGTGACAGGAGCAAGAATCGTCATTGAAGGGCGATTTAATATTAGGGGAAGTTCGCATGGAAGGAGCGAACCGCCAGCGGAAGTCCCGCCATCACCGAAGCCCTGCGACAAGGCTGTCAGCACCCTTTCGGGTACATGGCTGAACGCTGGCAAAAAGTCATTTCCTATTACATAGCTTTTTGTTTTGTTATCAAAACTAATGTTATTCGGGAAGAGTTCTTTGTATTTTGCGAAATCCCTTGTCGCAACGGCTGGAGCGGTCCCGAACCGCTGAATTAAATCTTGGCGACGGGCCTCTCCTAGGAAATACAGTCTGAACTCAATATAAGCCAATCTCTCTCTTTGAGCCTGGCTGATATTTTGGATGGAAATTGGATCGGAGTTAAAAATTGATTTTGAATGCATGGTGTAATTTTAAACAATAGGCGGCGTTTACACAACCATTTTGCGCTATTGACATCATCAAAAAGATGATGTAATCTACGCTTTATGGTTGGTTAAAAATTGAAAGGAGCATCACATGGCACAGTACAAATATGGACATTTTCTAAAACAAAATGATCATACAGCTTTCGACGAACGTCATGCCCCAGGTAGTACCGCAACAAATGCAGGAGTTTATCGCTGCGTCGGGTGTGGCGACGAGATTGCAATTGCCAAAGGGCATGTTTTACCACCGCAGAATCATCATCAACACAGTCCAAATTCTGGAAAAATAGAGTGGCAGCTTCTTGTGTTCGCACTACAACAGTAGGCAATTTGATTGTTAATTTATTAAGGGAACCGCAAAATGAAAATTAATCTCGCTCATATCCGTGAGCGCTCAACAAATGGAGGGGCAATTGACTTTGCAGTATTCGATGCCCACTCCACAACTAATTCAGACTCTGCTAATGCAGAGGTTCTTGTCCAGCTTACTGCTAAGGCAAGACGTGCTGGTTTAAAAATTGATCAATCTGCGCTGGCCTTCAACGAAGGTGGCTGTCTTAAATTTTATGGAACCAAGAATCTGGTTGAACACCTTTCACGTAGTGGATTGCCGCAATGGACTCATTCGATTGATGCATAACTTGATGGGCTGCCATTCATGGGCGCGGCAAGAGAAATGGGTACTGTTATGTATTTAAAACTTTTTGCTAAGCCTTCAATAGCGCTCGTGCTTGCAGCATATTTGAGCTATTGGTTGGAGAGCCAGCAAAATACTAGCGTCTTTTTGAAACCTGTTATGGATAGCCTTACTCAGGGTATTACATATTTCAGCGCTGGCTTGTTAGTGTTTTCAGCGCTCGGATTTATATACAGTGGTTATCAAATATGGCGGTGGCAGAATGGTGAAGCTCCATGTTGCCCACGATGTGGCTCAATGCTGGAAATTCGTAATGGTCGATACGGATTCTTTATGGGCTGTATGAATTATCCAAGATGTCGCGGAAGTGAGGAAATATAAATGTCGAATGCATTAGCGCACCGTGCAGTTGCAGCAACTGTTACGGGACTGGTGATTCTGAATATAGAAGCGCAGGAAGGAAAGCAAACGCTAGCGCCAGTTGGAGGATCTGTACTAGCAGCAATATGTACAAATCTCCCTGATATATTGGAGCCAGCCATACATCCGCATCATCGGCAGTTTTTCCACAGCGTGGCATTAGCAACCTTGATTGGTGGTGGTATGTATAAGCTAGGTCAGTGGGAGACTAAAACTGAGATGGAGAAAGTGCTTAAGTTTTGTCTCATCGCGGCTGGAGGATCGTACTTGATCCATTTGGCTATGGATGCATGTACGAGACGTTCGCTTCCGCTGCTGGGAAAAATATAGAGGATAACTATGGCGATATTCGTACTTGAAAATGCGTGGCCGATAGAAACAGGCACACTACCCAGCGGGGACATGACAGTTCGGCATCCAATAAATGTGAAAGTAAGAGCAATCGTAGAAGGCGCATGTAGAGGGCGTGGTTATTGGAATCCTGAATATAACAATTGGATTGTAAAAGCTCGATTTGTAGATGTCGTACTTTCTGAAATCGCTTCACACACGCAAAAAATTGCGTGACATAAAATTAAAGGTAAAACAAAATTAAGATTCAAGGGTAGGTGTTAAACTCGCCAGTGTACAGAAGGCGTTGCACACAGCCGTTGCCAGTCCACGCCGGTTGTCAGCCAGTGCCATTGTTCCGCGCTCATTTGAAATAAGGTTTCACCGGGGGGGCAGGCCATTTAAAACGTACCTTGTGCAGGTGGCGATGGCACAACCAGACGCCGGTGCCGTCCCAGATCAGTAGTTTTAAGCGCGAATTGTTGCGATTAGTAAAACCGTAGGCCGTGCCGTCACAGGGCGATCGACCGTCAATCTGCTGGATCAGCAGCGACAACCGCTCGTGCACCGTGAAACTCTATCTGCCTAAGGAAATCTTGCGAAGCACGACCATTGGTCCAGCAGAGATGCCTTTGATGTATTGCCTGTGCTGAAGCTTGTAGCATGCGCAGCGTCCCTTGTAAGACTAAAAACCGGTGGCGCTCAATAAACCCGACTTACCACCGCAATTTTTGTGCTTCTTGGAGAAGACGTCCCAAAACAGGTGGTGTGGTCGCTAACAATTGGCGAGACTGGACAAAGTCGCTCATGCTCACTACATTAGCTTGATTTACAACGATATTTTCAACCTGCGCTGGAGCTGGGCTGAAATCAAGAGCCAATTGTCGATCATCTGTGTCTATTATAAGCTGTGTCATTTTCATCCCCCCCCTTTAGCTGTGGATTTTAGTGGACTAAGTCGGCGACGGCAACTCTTTCTTCTCTAATCCCTGTATTACCTTGGATAAATGCTCAACAACTTTTAATTCATATTGCCTATAGTCGTCTAAATATTCAGGTATTTTTTTGCCCGCATCACGTATGTTAATTTTGACTGCCTTACCAGCCTTATCCTTCCTGTCTCCTGACGGAGTAAACATATTGAGATATTGACGTGGCGCCACCCCTTCAAAGTGTAGAAACCTGACTTTCTGATCACTTTCTCCAACACCTTCACCGACAACACTAACACCATCAATTGCTATGGCATCAGAATGTAAATTTAGTGCCAAACTTTTTTCATATGGCTCAAGGTAATAAACTGTTCTGATACCAGCGGCCACGATGTGTCTTGCACAGTTATGACAAGGGAAAGTATATGTAAATAGCGTACTATCTTTTGTACTTCCGCCACCCTTCATAGCTAAAGATACTATAGCATCCATTTCTGCATGAATAGATCGAGAGAATTCTATCAAGCTACTCAATCGAGTTTCTTCATAGGCAAACTCTGCTATTTCCCCAGAAAGCCTTCCCACATCAATTTTCTCCAGCAGGGGCGTGTCGCCGCTATCACCTTGAATCAGTGTTGAGAAAGTTTTCCCAAGCTTTGATTTAAGCACTTCTTGGATTTCATTCACTAAGCGTCTTTTGTATACGTCATTGTGGCAATTTTCTCCTTCAAGCTTTATGCATCGTGCATCATCATTGCCATTTTCTGGTCCATAAAGTCCGCCACCAGACTTTGGAACGTCATTACGTCCTGTAGCAATAATGGTTCCTTCTGTATTCATAATTGAAGCACCAACTTGCCTGGAGAGACAGGCAGATCGCAATCCTGCTGCATAGGCAACATACATACCGTACTCTTCTTTGGTTGGAGACAACCCATTGATACCATGAACTAAATCTACAAATCGCTTTACCTGTAAATCTAAAGCTTCCGTGTTGCTGCGATCATTACGAATAAAAAAATCTGCAAGTTGAAGTGCTTTATCTAATTGTTGGCCATTTTTATCTCTTTGTTTGCGGTCCCTTTCAATCAGTTCGGAAATTCTTTGCGGATCGACGCCTTCATCTTTTAGCCGTTTTTCGCGACGCGGGGTAATACTAAGAATACCAAAAAGATAAAATAAATTTCCATAGACGGCTCTTAGCAAAACCACCTCTTCTGGGTGTTTTAACTGATCAATTAAATATGCGGTTCGATCAGGAACGTAGTCTGTTATTGCATCTGCATCCGCATCAATTTTATCCGTTCTGATTTCTGCAATTTTTCCGATTGCATATTCAGCCAGGATATCGGACTGTACGCTTCGTAGCTCATTTCCAGCATCTTGCATTTGAATGTATCTATCTGCCCCGTTGTCGGAAGGTTCGCCAGATATGGAAACAAGTTTTTTAGAAACGCACTCTTTCAGATAATCGCTAATTTTAATTGTGTGTACCTTATAGCCTGATGCAATAAGGTTTTCTGAGATTCTGTCTTTTACGGCTTGAATGCCTGAGCCAATTGGTCCAGCAAATGCAATTACTAGCTCTTTTGATTTTCTTTCAGCGATTGCCTCACTAGGACGTTGTTCAGTGCTTTTATTGCTATTTACTTGAGGGACTATACTTATTTTTTTCTCACTAGCAGACATTTTGTACCTTCTATATAACTAAAAGTTTGGTTTTATGCTGTTATGAACAACATATTTCTCTTATGATGCAATTTTGACGCCTACTTTTGAGAACGAATTTAGTACCGCCGCCTCACAGGGCACCTCCTCGTAACGTGCCGGTTTATGCGTGAAAGTGTCGGCTTTTCCTGGCGCATATGGTGTTAGCTTTTGAACAATGCCTTGAACATAGCGGACGTCTGACAGAAATCTTTTTAGCCACCGGATAAATTCATCTTTGGCCTCAATTACGGTTACAAATCCCTTGAAAGATTGCTCGCCATCTTTTTCTTGGTCGTTTTCGTCCTTAATTTTTCGAGGTCTCCTTTGAAGCTCAACGATGTGAACCGGTGTTCCATCGACTAGCAAACGAACAACCATTACACCTCGAACTCTTTTTTCTGCAACATCGCAATAGACCCAGTTCCGAGTCGTGGTGGGTATGTCGTCTTCCTCAATTGGATCAAGTGCGATAAGGTTTGGAATCCCCCGTGAATTGTAACCATCCTCGAATGTAAACCATTCGACACTTTGAATATTGTCTGGATATTTTTTTTGGGTGTGCAGCATGGCAATCCACATATCCATTAGTGCGCCATGCGACTCCATGACCGGCTTCGCGTGAATAGAAGCGAAGCCAATATTTTTACCTGAACCATGTGGTTCGCCACTCGAATAAGCGGATGCGTCATCCCCTTTTCGTTTTGCGCCAGAACGACTTGTAATTTTTTTTCCATGACGATCTACGATGGCGCGCGGAATTCCCATGACCACAAAATCTTGATCTAATAGCTCAACGCTACTGGCACCATGATCTGGTTCTGCATTACCGGTAAGATCAATAATATCAGGAGGGCGAATTAATTTCTTTTCAGGGACTCCTGACCATGCATTGCCATCTGCATCACTTTCATCGCCAGCACCCCCGTCTCGATTATTGGCATTTTCACGGTCACGTTCAATTAAAATGCCATCTGGGTCACTGCAACCCATGACTTGGAGCGCAAGGAAGGATCGATTGTTGTCGAACCATATTCCTTTTACCTTGATCTCGGCTGGGCCTTGAAACCAAGGAGCTACCTCAATAAATATAGGAGAGGTGCTTTCTGGTTTGTAATTTTTCTCGATCTGCGAGTAGATTAATTTTAATTTTTCTTTTGTATACAAGTCGTATTTCGCATGAGCAAGAAAAGTGGCATCACCATTTCTGAGGCGCTTCTTCAATTTGACCTTCCATTTGTTCGGTTCTTCGGGCTCATCAAGACGTGCATAGAATTTACTCAGGCAAGAGTCCTCACTTCCCTCCCATGGATAAGATGCCAAAATTCGATTAACTTCCTGTGAGCGACCATAGCACCTTGAAAAAAATTCAAGGCATGGCACAACCAATTTTCCACCCGATGGCAGCCTGAATTGTAAGAGCCAGTTTTTATCCCCAGGATACTGGAGGGGATGTATATCAAATGGGTATGGCGGCTCATGATTATTTTTGAAGGCATGTTCGAAGGAGGTTAATTGCCAACCGTCACTTCGGAAATCAATGTCGAAATCCTGGACAGTGAAATCAACTCCTGATCGGCAAACTCCGTCTTTCCAGATAGATCCAACTGTAACTTGTCCCAATGCCGTGAGCGGTATATACCGATAAATCATCTTGTCAGATACAGCGCCATCAAATATTTCTCTGAATGCAACAATTACATTGGGCTGAGAGTTGGCCTTTCTATTTTTGTAAATACCTCCGTACCACCAGGCCACCCATTCAGTGTGATTATCCTTCAACGGCGTATCAATTCTGATAGTTTTCGCTGTCGGTTTTATTTTGAGATTAAAAGGAATGGGCATTGTGGTCTCGCAAGAAAAAACGCCATCCTTGGTGGAGCAAGGATGGCGTTGGGATCAAAGATGAATTTTTATATATGGGCTGGTCGCATCTATTTCGCTTTAGTCGCATTAATTTCGATAAGTCACAGCCACCGCCAACCAGCGCCACGCCGGATGCCGTGTGATGGGGTGACCTGTAAGGACGTATGCGCCACCGCGACACATCGAAACTGCCATCCAGCGATTGCAACGCGGCACTTTCCAGCGCTTCCAACTCCGTCATTTGCGGCAAAATACCGGGAAATCGTGCCGCCAGCATCGACTTGCCGGTACCCGGCGGGCCCATCATCAACAGACTATGCCCTCCGGCAGCGGCTACTTCCAACGCACGCTTGACCTGCTCCTGCCCTTTCACCTCTTTCATGTCAGGATATTGCGGAACAACCGGTTGCGGCTGGCAAACATAGGCGGTGATCGCTTCACGCCCGGACAGATGTGACGCTACTTGCAACAACGTCTTCGCCGGATAGACCACCGCGTCTTCTACCAGTGAGGCTTCCGCCGCATTGGCTTCCGGCAGGATAAAGGCTCGACCGGAATTGGCGGCACGATAGGTCATCGCCAGTGCACCGCGTATCGGACGCAATTCGCCTGTCAGCGCCAGTTCCCCGGCATATTCGTAATCCTTGAGTTTGTTTTGCGGAATCTGTCCGGTTGCCGCCAGAATTCCCAGCGCAATCGGCAGATCATACCGTCCGCTTTCCTTGGGCAAATCAGCGGGAGCAAGATTGACTGTAATTCTACGAGCTGGAAAATCGAACTGGCAATTTTGCAGCGCGGCGCGTACGCGATCCTTGCTTTCCTTTACCTCGGTTTCCGGCAATCCGACGATAGTGAACGCGGGCAAACCGTTCGCCAGATGTACTTCCACCGTAACCAAAGCGGCCTCCATACCGGACAATGCCCGACTATAGAGAACCGCGAGGCTCATCTTGTTATCCCCGCCATGGCAGGAATACCTGATAGGAAACTGCAGACAGGGAGAGCATTATTTTTGCTTTGCTTCCAACTCTGCTACGCGGGCTTCCAAAGCAGTCAGTTGCTCACGCGCACGGGCCAATACTTGAGTCTGAATATCAAATTCCTCACGCGTCACCAGATCAAGCTTGGCAAATCCCTGTACCAGCAGAGCACGCATATTCCTTTCTATATCCTTGGCCGGACTGCTTTCCAGCGCTTCGCTCAATTTGGATGAAATATCTTCAAAAACTTTAGCATTCAACATGATTGGTTCCTTAAATTAATTCCGGCTAATGACAAATAATAAGATGTTTCACTTTCCGCAGTGTAGCAAAATTCCAACTTGCAGCGGGGCACACTCACAGTGCATGATCCCGTAACCATGCGTACAAATGGTGCGCAGCCTACTTCAATATTTCCAACAACCTACCCAATATTCTGTTTATATAGTAAAAAATGTTTGTGGCACGCATCCTGCTTTTAAATAACCGCAGAAATCTGTTTTATCTTAAATCACTAAAAAAGGAACCATCATGTCACACAGCAAATTACTGAACACCCTGATCCTGACTGCTCTGGCACTTCCCGGCATCGCCATGGCCGAAGAAGCTTCGCCGTTTACGGCTAACGTTAGTCTGGTAAGCGATTACCTCTACCGTGGCATCTCGCAAACAGGTGCGAAGCCTGCCATTCAAGGGGGTGTCGATTATGCGCACTCCAGCGGTCTGTATGCCGGTGTCTGGGGCTCCAATATCAGTTGGTTGAGTGATGCCGCCGTTGCCAGCAATGCCAGCGTCGAATTGGACACCTACTTTGGTTTCAAGAGCAGTTTCGCTGAAGACTTCAGCTACGACGTTGGCTTCCTGCGTTACAACTACCCTGGAACATATGCCGCAGGCGCGGTTAAAGCCGATACCGATGAAGTCTATGGCGCACTGGGTTACAAGTGGGTTACCGTTAAATATTCTTACAGCTTGGGTGACACCTTCGGCGTGGCTAGCGCAAAGGGTACCAACTATCTGGATTTGAGCGCCAACTATACATTTGAAGATGCGGGAGTAACGCTGGGAGCCCATTTCGGCAAACAAACTTACAAAGGGGCTGCCGCAGCCGCTGCAACTTACTCTGACTATAAACTGAGTGTTTCCAAGAGCTTTAGCGGCTATGCATTGGGTCTGGCTTACAGCAAGACCAACGCGGCAACCGGTCCGGGCGCATTTTACTACTCGCTACAGGGTAAAGACTTGGGCAAGGGAACCGCCGTTCTGTCACTGGCTCATTCGTTCTAATTTACACCGGGCGGGATACGTCCCGCCCTCCATCAGGAGATTGTCATGAAAATGGTTACCGCAGTTATCAAACCGTTCAAGCTCGACGAGGTGCGTGAGGCGTTGTCCGCGATTGGCGTACAGGGCATTACCGTGACCGAGGTCAAGGGGTTTGGCCGTCAGAAGGGACACACCG
>JBBRAJ010000008.1:0-155974 GCA_038206935.1 Burkholderiales bacterium | reverse complement strand
CGGCACTCTCCTCCATCTGACCCGGATTCGCCTTGCGAAAACCTTCCTTCATCGCGGCCAGTTCGCCGCTGCCAAAACGATCCGAGAATAGGCTTTCCAGCGTAGATTGAACCTTGGGCTGATGCAATGAAATCGGGCCGGGATCGCCATCCTCTTCAGTTTTTTGACCGATTTTTTCGGCCACACTGCGGCGTGTCTGCCGATCCTGCAGTGCCGCCCTATCTGCCTCGGCATATACGCCATGCACTGACAAGGAAAGACGGGGACGTTTGTTCAGAGCATCTGCAATCTTGACCAGCTTCTCACGTTCCGGCGGTGTCAGGCTCACATCGCCCGCTTCGAAGGCGATGTCCTCGAATTTATCACCGCTACTGAATAGCGCACCGAGTGCACGGAACGGCGCAGTAACGATGTTGGTTAACACGTTCACAATGGCCTTCATAACTATGCTGCCATAGCTGAATTTCGGATCGTCGAGGTTGCCGGACATCGGTAAACCAAGGTCGATACGTCCATCGGAATCTTGCAGGATGGCAAGCGCGAAATCGAGCGGCAAGTCCATGGCATCCGGACTATCTACTTTTTCACCCAGCGTGAGTTGATCCATAATGATTTGATTCTCGCCCTGCAATTGGCGCTGCTTGATCTGGTACTCCAGATCAAGCGAGAGTTTGCCGGAGGCGATCTTGCGGCCAGCGAAGGTGGCCGAATAAGGCGTGAGCCGGGTCATTTCAATGTTACGGAACACCACCTTCAGGTCCATGAAGTTGGTAGGATTGAACAGATCGACCTGACCAATAGCACGCGCGAGCCCATAGTCATCCACCTGTCCGTCGAGTTCCAGTTGACCGGGAGCGCCGGGGCGTGAAGAGAGTCCCGCAACGATGCCATGTAGATCGTGAATCTGCGTACCGAACGGCAGTGCGAGAGAATAATCGGCAAAATCCAGTTTCCCATGACTGAAACGCAAACTGTCGATGTCGAACATAAACGGTTGCGCTGATGTGGTTGTCGCAGTTGCGGCCGGAAGCCCGGCTGGCTTTGCCGCATCAATTTTTGGCTTACGCAGTACGCGCGTGAGACTAACAGTCTTATCCTTGCTGATGATCAGTTTGGTGTCCAGCCCGTCCGCGACCAGTTCACCGATATCCAGCTTGGCAGGGCTTACGTCAAATTTACGGCTACTCAATGACTTCAATGCAAAGAAAAGATTACCGCTTTCAGATTCATTCAGACGCAAGTCGCGTAAAGAAAATTTGCCCTGATAACCGCCACCTTTTGCGTTGTAGCTAGCCTGGCCTTCGCTGGATAAACGCCCGCCCGCCAACGTCAGCATAGCGAATGATGACAGATAGGGTTGCGCCGGCGTGAGGCTAAGATCGGCCAATTTGAGCTGCACATCCACTGACGGCCCGGCAGGAATAATGTTGCCTTCCGCCGCGAAGCTGCCACCGCTGCGCACGTTGAAAGAAGCGCGCAGCGGTAAAGCGGCTTTCATGTCATCACTGATTCCTTCCATATTCAATGTGATGTCGTCGAGCGACAGTTCCGCCGCGGGTGTGATGGCTGCGTCGCGCACAGTGATACCGAATCCGCTCAATTCTAATTTCTCCGCACGATAATGCCAGGGCGCTGCGGTGAGCGTGTTCGTGGTTTTCTCCTTGCCGCCCTGCTGAGCCTTTGCTGGCGGCGATATAGACGGCAATGCTTCAATCAAGTCGATGCGCCCCTGCGCATCGCGCCCGGCACGAATGCGGCCATCCTTGAGCGCGATACGCGCCACCATTGCCTGATGCGCTGCCAGATTGACACGCACATCTTCAACAGAAAAGCTGCCCAGCTCCAGCGCCTTCGGCTCACCTTCCTTGCTGTGTAAATCTAGACTGCCGCCGTTGGCGCTCAGCACACCCAACACCAGAATATTTTTTGCCAGATCGAAACGGCCTTCTTTCGCCTCGATGGCCGCGATGGAGACAACAGGGTTCGGGCTCTGTTTGCCATGCAGCCTGAGGTCGGTAATTTTCGCGGCCATGCGCTCCAGACTCAGTTCCATCTGCCCTGCGGCAAAACCCAGCCGGTAATCTGCCGATACGGCGGCAATCCCTGCGGGCGGCGCAATCGGTAGCTGGTTCTTGAAATAGCCCATTAGCTTAGCGATATCCACCTGTTCAACACTAATGCTGCCTGTCATGGCTAGCGGCTCAAGACTGAGTTCACCATGCCAATCTATATGCGCGCCAAATGCGGTGTGTGCCGAAACCTTGTACCGCCCTTTGTCATCGGGCAGCGTGGAAATATCGGTGAGTTCCAGATTCATCGGATCAATATGGGTGACAAAGGCGGATGCGCTGCGTTTATCGGCGAAGTCCAGCTTGGAATTGGTCAGGATGAAGTGCTGAATATCTAATCGCGGCAATGCCGAATCTGGTACCGGCTCCTTGCTTTTGAGCGAGTCGAGCAGTGCCGACCAGTTGAGCTGCCCCTTGGGCGACAATGCGACTGAAGCCTCAACACCATCGAGGCGAATATCGTCAAAGATAAAAGCGTGACGAAAAATACTGGCGGAAGACATATCCACCACCAGCTCGCGAAAAGCCAACAGCGGCTCATCATCGGGTTGAGTAAGGCGCAACCCGGACAGATGCAAGCGTAACGCAAAGGGATTGAACTCCGGCCTGTCCATGCTGAGATGGTGACCGGTTTTTTCGGCAATAAATTTTTCCGTCTGAGACTGAAGAATGCGCGGCAACGCCAACCAGGCAAACAGCAGATAGCTGACGACGAGACCAGCTAGAGTCAACAAAATGGTTTTGCGCGCAGGCATTCTAAGAGCCACATCAGCCTCGTATTTATGAATTGTTCAATGGCTTGATTGTAGCCATTGCCCACCGAATTGCCCACAACCCTTTCAAATATCATTCAACTATCAGTACCCTCGTGCCACCCGCCCGGCTGGTATATCACCCGCGACATATTTTCACTTAGCATCAATTGGTGGCTGATTTTGATCCGTTCAGTTGCAGCGCCTTCAGAATGGCAGGGTAGTCGAAATATTCCTCCCGATAAAAAGTGCTCTGAATAGCGTCGTGTCAGCCGTCATCATTTCCGCTCTCTCAATATTTTCCGCAATAGCCCCAAGCCTTCGTCTATTTCTGCCGCTGTACTGTTGAGTGCAGGCATGAAACGCAGGCAATGTGGCCGGGGGGCATTGAGCAACAGGCCCTGCTCTCTGGCTGCAGTGACTATTTCCGGCCCGGAGTTATTGCCCAGTTCCAGTGCCAGCAACATCCCTCTGCCGCGTACTACGCCTAGATTAAATTCCTGCGAAATGGCAGTCAGCCCTTCGCTCAGTTGCGCGCCGACCTGACGACTGTTCTGCAAAAATCCATCGGACAACAAGGTTTGTATTACGGCCACACCGACAGAAGTCATAAGCGGCGTGCCGCAAAATGTGCCGCCCTGGTCGCCATAATCGAAACAGGAACAGGATGCCTTGGCGAGTAGCGCGGAAATGGGCACGCCGCCGCCCAAGCCTTTACCCAGCGTCATA
This sequence comes from Burkholderiales bacterium, assembly GCA_038206935.1. GTDB lineage: Bacteria > Pseudomonadota > Gammaproteobacteria > Burkholderiales > Gallionellaceae > Gallionella. Next base: position 152,424 of record JBBRAJ010000008.1, on the reverse strand, counting down.
ATGTCCGGCTCGATTCCATATTGTTCATAGGCAAACAGCGTACCGGTACGCCCGCAGCCGGTTTGCACTTCATCGACGATCAACAGCAGACCGTTCTCATCGCAAAGCGTCCTCAATGTCTTGATAAAATCGACACTCGCAGGGATAACGCCCGCTTCGCCCTGTATCAGCTCCAGCATGATGGCGACCGTTTGCGGATTGATAAACGCCTTGACCGAGTCGATGTCATTCAGCGTTGCCTTCGGAAAGCCGCTGACCTGAGGAGCGAATATCGTATCCCAGCCCACTTTGCCACTCGCCGACATGGTCGCCAGTGTCCGTCCATGAAAACCGTTGGTAAACGTGATGATCTCGAACGCGCCGCCCTTGAACTTCTGTCCCCACTTTCTCGCCAGTTTGATCGCCCCTTCATTGGCTTCCGCGCCGGAGCTGCCGAAAAATACATGGTCGAAACAGCTATTCGAGGTAAGTAGATTCGCCAGCTCCATCGCGGGCTCATTGTAAAAAGCCGGGCCGGGATTAATCAGTTTCCCTGCCTGAGCGCAAAGCGCCTGCAAGACCACATCAGGCGAGTGACCTAGACAATTCACCGCCCATGCCTGCACCCAGTCAAGATAGCGTTTATCCTGCCGGTCAAACAGATACGAACCGTCGCCACGCACGAACACAATATCCGGGCGAGGCGTCGTGGGCATCAAACTATTTTTGGTATGCGCAAATGAAGTGTTCATAAGTTATCTTTCGTAAAAAATAAAAAGGCCACGGGGGTTAGCCGTGGCCTTGTCAGGGAAAACTTTCTATCAGTCTGACGCTATATCTTTAGCACCGTTTTCTGATCGAAATATCACGCACGCAGCACGGCAGACCCGAGTCATGTCGGGTGCTGCTACGTCGCATAGTTGTACAGAAAGTTTTCATGGCGCGGATAGTCACATTTATGATTTTTTTTGTCAACATAGACGGTATAAAACCTTATCGCTCTCTCCATGCCTCCTGAAACGCCCCCTGCACTGGCGAGAGCAGGTATTCTAAAATGCTGCGGGTGCCAAGATGTATCTCCGCAGTCACTTGCATTCCTGGAGTAAGGCTATGCCTTACTCCATTTGCAACAAGATATTGCGTACCGAGATCAATCAATGCCCGATAGGAAGATGGCTGACCATTACCGTGTTTTCCATCCGACGATCCGCTTTGCCCACCCGCTTGCTGAGGCGTATCGCTGGCATCAGCACTCAGGGTGTTTACTTTCCCGTCTATCATGCCGTACTTTTGAAACTGGTAGGAAGCCAGTTTCAGCTTAACCGTTTCGCCCGGATGAATAAAACCGACATCCTGATTGTTGACCCACACTTCGGCACGCAGGATTTCACCCTTGGGTACCAACGTCATTAAAATAGTACCGGGACTGATGACAGTGCCGATGGTATGCGTAGCCAGATCTTTAACGATGCCTTCTTGCGGCGCTTTGAGCTCATGCAATTCACGACGGTATTGCTGCTTGGCAAGCTCCTGCTGCAATTTGTCAAATTTGTCACTGATCTCACCTCGTTCGGCTTGTAATTGACGACGATATTCCGCCGTTATCTTGTCCATCCGTTCACGGCTTTGTTGTAACGTAGCTTGAGCGGCGGCAATAATATGTTGCTGCGATTTGAGGTCTTGCTCTTTTTCGATGCGTTCACGAGCCTTATCGGTAGCAGACAACTGACTGACATAGCCATCCTTGACCAGATCGTGATACGCCGCATCCTGAGCGCGGTAGTGCGGCAGAATTTGCGTCAGCTTGTTGCTTATGGTTTGCGCCGAAGCCATTTCACTTTGCGCCCGTGCATGCAACGCACGCTCTTCCGCCTGGGCCGTTTCCAGCGCCTTGCGGTTGGCACTATATTGATTAAATTCCGCATTAAATAGCGCTGCGTCATCGTTAGGTAGACGTTCAAAGCGTTTATTTGCCAGTTCTGCATCTATTCTGCGCAAGGCGATTTGTTTACCCAGATAATCTGAATTAATTTCCCGACCATCGGCATCACTCAACGTGGTGTCCATACGCATAAGTATCTCGCCCGCTTGTACGTGCTGTCCCTCAATCACCATAATTTCACGAATCACGCCTTGCTCGGAAGGCTGAACAATCTTGAGGTAACTTTGTGGCAAAAGCTTTCCTTCGGCACTGGCCACGATGTCGAGTTTGCCGAATATCGCCCATATCATTAACAAACTAAACAGAATCAGCAAACCATACAGTACCGCCCGCGCAAACGGCGTAGGCGGTTTAGCCTGAATACGCAGCAATCCCGGCGAGAAATCCAGTGGATCAACCACGCTTAACTGCTTTTTCCAATGGGTTTTATCCTGCATTTTCTTCATATTGATTACCCCTCACTCTTCGCTATGCAATTGAAAAATAGAAGTATTTTTTCCTTCCATTTCCAGCACCTCAGACTCACTAAGCCGCCCTGCTTCCGCTAGCAACTTGAAATAACTGAGGATGGAATCATTGCGCGCCTTGTGCTGGTCTCGTCGCACTTCGTCCCATTTTTGCTGTGCCTGCAGCACATCCAGATCCGCCTTGAGACCATGCGCTCTCTGCGCATCGTCAGACTGCAATGCATTAATGGCAGAATGAGCCGCCTGCTCTCCTGATTTCTGATGGGCATAACTGGCCTTCCAGCTTAGCCAGGCTTGTTTGATCTTCAGGTGTACCGCACGTCTTGTTGCTTCCAGTTCATGACTGGCCTTGGCACGCATCGCGAGCGCTTCGCTGACCTTTGCACTCTGTTCACCACTGCTAAACAGCGAGGCATTGAGTTGCACTCCGATGCTGTTTACGACGTTATGAAAACCGGCTTGCCCACCAATCAAACCGGAACCCTGCGTAGACTGGTTATGCGTAGCCACCAATTCCAGCGTAGGGAAATGTCCGGACTGCTGTTTGTAAACTTCTTCATCGGCGGCATCCAGTGCTCGTCGCGCCGCCATTAGTGAGGGATTGCCATATTCCGCTTGTACTATCCACTGTTGGATTGTTTTCATGTCGGGATCAAGCGTCGCAAATCGTGCTGAAAACAGGCCAAAAGACGGGTGATCCGTTGAGCCGATTATTTGCTCCAGCACCGCCAGTTTAATTAACTGCTCGGTTTGAGCCGCAATCAGCTCGGCCCCGGTCTGATCGTAACGTGCAACCACGGCTTCAAATTCCGTACCGGACATAATGCCCTGCTCATTAGCACGGCGTGCCAAATCCAGTTCCTGCCCGCTGACGCGAAGCTTGCTTTCACTCGCCACAAGCACATCTTCTGCTTGTCGTATATCCAGCCAAGCCTGAACAAGCCTGACCATCAAATCATTTTCGGCAGCCGCCAATTGATATTCAGCCTGACTTATTAACAACTCGGACTGATTGAGCGCGCTGAATTTCTCTACATGAAACAGTGACTGGCTCAGATTCACCTGCGTCCCGTGGCTACTATAGTATTCAGGCGTGGAATTACCCTGTGCATTCAATGCCGTATAGTCGCGGCGGTTATCGTTGCTATTGGCACTGATGTTCAATTGCGGCATCAGTCTTGCAAACGCCTGTGATGATCGTGCCCGACTGGCATTCACACTGTCTTTCGCCGCAAGAAAAGTGGGATCATTATTCAGCGCCCTGATAATCGCCTCATCCAGCGTCAGCGCATAAACCGTTGGCATCCCTGCAACGAACAATCCAGCCAGCCATAATGCAACCGTGATTTTGATCAATTTACGCTTCATTTTCACGGCGTACTTATCTGCGCATCCGGCATACCAAAGTTCAACACCTCATCCACCTGTAACGCCTTGGGCAGTTGATGCGTGATAAACAACATGGTGACGCGCCCCTTGAGCTTGTTGACCGTACCAGCAAAATGTTCGGCGGTCGCCTGATCGAGACTGCTGACTGCCTCGTCGAAAATCAGTACGCGCGGACGTTTGAGCAGCGCACGGGCAATGGCAATACGCTGACGCTGTCCGCCTGAGAGCCCCACGCCATTCTCACCTACCGGCGTTTGATACCCCTGCGGCAACTGCTCGATTACCACATGAATCTCTGCCATCTTGCAAACCTGAACAATCTCTTCAAAACTGGAATGAGGATTAGCCAGTTGCAGATTTTCATACAGCGTACCGGAGAACAGCCGCGTTTCCTGCGGCACCACCCCAAAATTGGCGCGCAATTCGTTGGCCGCAAGATGACGAATATCGTAACCATCAAGCAGAATGCTGCCATCGCCGGGCCAGTAAAAGCCTTGCAGCATCTTGGCCAGCGTGCTCTTGCCACAACCGGACGGCCCCATCAGCACGGTTAATTTGCCGGATGCCAGAACCAGATTCAGGTTGCGATATAAATAGGGAAGCGTGTCGTTGTAACGAAAACTGACATCACGGAATTCGACGCGTCCACCTGCGCCACTTTGGGCACGTGCCGGAACCAGCGCATGAGGTTCGGCGGGCATATCCATCAGATCCCCCAGACGCTTCACCGCAATATCCGCCTGCTGAAATTCCTGCCACAGCCCGGCCAGTCGCAGCATAGGCTGACTCATACGACCTGCGAACATCTGGAAAGCAACCAGCATGCCGATGGTAAAGCCGTCATTCTTCATCACCAACAGTGCGCCAACCAGCAGGATAGACAGTGTCATGATCTGCTCCAGCGCATTGGCAGCAACGTTATAGCTATTGGAAAGCTGACGCGTGGCAAATCCGGCGGCAAGATATTGCGACAGATATTCACCGTACTTCTGCTCCAGCACCGGCTCCATTTGCAACGACTTAACGGTTTCCATTCCCGCCACGTATTCGGTGACAAAAGCCTGATTCCTGGCACCCAGCAAAAACTGATGATCCAGTTTGCTACGAAAAGCCGGAGTCACGGCAAAGCTCAATGCCGTAATCAGCAGCAACAGCAGCAATGCCACCAGCGTAAGTTGCCAGCTATACCAGAACATCACCGCAACAAAGATGAACAAGAATGGCAGATCGAGCAATAAGGTGACCGTTGCACCCGAGATAAATTCGCGCACCGTCTCCACCCCATGTAGACGCGCCACCAGCGTGCCGGTGGGTCGATGCTCGAAGTAAGGCAACGGCAGATGCAGCAAATGACGAAACACCTGACTACCCAGCACCGCATCAATCCGATTACCGGTATGCAACACAAAATACTGGCGCAACCAGGTCATCGCGCTATTAAACAACATGAACATCACCAGACCGACAGCAATGGCAATCAGGGTACTTCGAGTCTGATGGACGATCACCTTGTCGATAATGACCTGTGTAAACAAGGGAGTAATCAAGCCAACCAACTGAACAACCAGAGACGCGATCAAAATATCGCGCCAGACACGCTTGTGCTTCATCAACTCGGGAATAAACCAGCGAAAACCAAACTGTGATTTCCCATGCTGACTTGTTCGTGTTGCCGAATCAGACTGTTCGGCTTCGAGATCGGCGCTCGATTGCCGTGTCTCGCGTGCAACCAAAAAGATGTCATTGCGAAAATGCCGGCTGAATTCAGTCAGTAAAATCGTTTCCGGCTGGGTCGAACCTGCCTTGAAGAACAGCACACGTTCAGCATCCGCCTTGATCAACAGAACAGGCATAGCCGTTTTGGGTGAGGCTTCTGATTCGTCTGTCGTCAATGACGCATCAGGCGGCACGACCACCTCATCCTCACGTAAAAATGCCACCACAGGAAAAGGAATCCGCTCCAACGTGGAAATAGCGGCCTCATCCAACTCCATTTCACCCACCTTGAAATCGAGCGATTGCAAGGCGTTCAACAATGAGGTACGCGAATATGGCGGTGGAAATTGCTGACGAATCAGATTGGCATCAAACGGCAATCGAAATACGCTGGACAAACTACCAATCAGCCATAGCATGTCTTGCCCTGTGTAATGCATTACTTTCCCTTATTTAATTGAACCTTAAATCCCTAGAATTCGTCAGTTGTTTCCCCAATTGTCTATTAAGGAAATACTGACTCAAACCCGAGACACATCAAACTCCTGAAGAGTTTTTTACAGAAATAATCCATTAGGCCATTCGTGGAGAACTTGTCGAACGGAGGCTGGCAAATTATGTTATTTCAACCCAGATAGTCCATTAGCCCCCGAACTCGTCATTCCCGCGCAGGCGGGAATCCATTCCGAAAAGCGGACAAAACCTTGGCATTGGCTCGCTATGCGGGGATTTTTCAATCAGCTGGATTCCCGCCTGCGCGGGAATGACAGTGCTAATGGATTATTCGGGTTCAAGCCGAATGCACTATCCGGCTTAAATATAACCAGTTATTCCCCCACTGAATACTGGCTAGGTAGGCACTTGATCTATATCTGAAAATGATGTAGCAGACTTAAATCAACTCGGTAACAAGCTGATTAACAATCAAATATTTATTAAACATTGCGGGCACCCGTACTACCGGCACCCGCACTTTTTTGAATTTCCTACGCCAGCATCGCCACCCCGCCCTGCAATCCCTGCAACGGTTGCAGATTTTGCATCTGCGCACCGAATAGTGGATCGTTGAGGGCAGTTTGAGCAGCGCCCAGATTCATGCCGGTGAAGCCGCCGTTGTTGCTGTATTGATGGGCCAGATCACCACCATAGGCAGCGGTGTCGCTGGCGGAAAGCCGGGCGGCGAGCAGGCTGTTGGTGGCACTCCAGTGCATGAAGGTCGCACTGGTTCCGCGTGCCTGATCGAAGCTGGCGGCGATGGCGCTGAAGTCGAAGTTTTGTACTGCCTTGTTCAGCAACGGATCGGTTGAAGTAGCACTGAATCCCGTCATCGCATCGGCCATCACTTGCAGGTCGAGTACGCTGTGGTTATTGGCGGCGGTGTTATACCAGTTGGCGAAGGTGATCTGATCTCCCTTGCCGAGTTCGAGTATCAGATCATTTTTTACTTTGGACAGTGCAATATCCGCATAGGCGATGCCTCTACCCAAGCTGACGATATTGTCCGCGCCTATACCACCATTGACTACATCCATACCGTCGCCTCGATTGAACACGATGATGTCTGCGCCATTGCCAGTATTGATAATGTCATTGCCTGCACCGCCTGCAAACATTTCACTGGCCGCATTGCCGGTCAAGGTGTCATTACCCAGTCCGCCATCCAACAAGTTGATGCCTGCCGTGTCGGTCAGTACGTCATTGCCTGCACCGCCTTGCAGAATATCGTTGCCCAAACCTGCTGTCAGGCTATTTTTCGCGGCGTTTCCGATGAGCAGATTGTTCTGGGTATTGTCGGTCGCATTGATGGCAGCCGCTCCGGTCAGTGTCAGGTTTTCGATATTGGCGGAAAGGGTGTAGCTTACTGAAGACTTGACGGTATCCACCCCTTGCCAGGCTGATTCGACGACCTTGTCTTTACTGTTATCAACAATATAATCATCGTTCCCCTCGCCGCCAAACATCGTATCTGCGCCAGCCAGTCCGTCCAGCAAATCATCGTCTTTAGTCCCGACAAGGCTGTCATTGCCGCAACCACCCATTAGTTTCTTGCCCGGTGTGGAAACATGCATCACGTTCAGAGTGAAATTACTGGCTGCTGTCGCCCCCGCCAGATCAGTCGCCACCACACGCAAGCCCAGTGTTTCGGGATTGCGCGATCTGCCGCTAAAGGTAAGCGTTGCGGCATCGAAGCTTATCCAAGCAGGTAATGCGCAACCATTTGCCAATGTGACGCTGTAAGTCAACTGATCGCCGTGAATCAGATCATCATCGGTAAAGGTATTGGCAGGCAGCGTGAAGCTGAAGATGGAGGCCTGTTTTATGCTCTGCGCCACCAGCGGAAGAGCGACTACCGGCGCATCATTGACATTGCGAACATCCAGCGAAAAGACACTGGACGCATTCAGTCCGCCGCTATCGGTAGCCGTCACCGCAACTTGAAGCATGCCCACATCCCAGTTATCCGGTGTGCCGCTAAAGGTTTGAGTGATGGCGTCGAACGTGAGCCAGGCTGGCAATACTGAGCCATCCGCCATCGTTGCGCTATAGGTCAGCACCGTCCTCTGGTCAATGTCGGTGAAGGTGTTAAGCGGCACGGTAAAGCTGAATGGTGCATCTTCATTAGTCTGCTGATTCGCAATAGTCATGGCGACGATTGGCGCATCGTTACTGCCGGTGATGGTGATAGTCAAACTTGACGGGGTTGCAATCCATCCATCCGTTGCTTGATAGTCAAAGGTTTCGGTGACGCTTTGCCCTTCGGCCAGTGACTGCACTCCGAGCGAGGTATTGTCCAGTGCATAGCTGTAGCTGCCATCAGTATTCAGGGTAAGTTGCCCATACAGGCCGATAAATACCCCTGCCTTGGCAACACTCAGGATAGTGCCTTGATCGACATCGCTGTCATTGTTCAAGACATTTCCGGATGCAATAAGCTGTGTGTCTTCCTGTACCGAAGCGCTATCCGCTACTGTTACCGGGCCATCATTAGTGCCGATGATCGTCATGGTAACTTGTGCTGAACTCTCTACTCCTGCGGTATCGGCGATTGTGTAACTAAAGGTATCGGTAGCGGTCTGTCCCTGAGCCAGAGATTGATAAAGGTTACCAATATCGTATTGCACGCCACCGTTAATCAGCACCACACCCGCACCAGAGGCAGCCTGCATAACGCCAGTGATATTCAACACATCCCCATGGATAAAATCCGGGTCGGTATCATTTGCCAGCAGGTTGGCGGCATCCAGCATTACCACACCGCCATCCTCGATTGCCACGCCCGAATCGGCATTGGCGGTTGGAGTGTCGTTCACATTGATGACATCAAGCGTAAAGTGACTGGATGCACTCAATCCGCCCGTATCGATTGCCGTCACCAATACATTCAGACTGGCCACATCCCCGTTATCCGGCGTGCCGCTGAAGGTCTGCGTCAATGCATCGAACGTAAGCCATGCGGGCAAGACCGAACCATCCGCCATCGTCGCGCTATAGCTCAACACATCGCCTTGATCAATATCCGTAAAGGTTTCAACCGGCACAGTAAAGCTGAATAGCACATCTTCATCAGTCTGCTGATTAGCGATAGCCGAGGCCATCACCGGTGCATCGTTTACACCGGTGATGCTTATATCCACAGTCGCGCTGGAAGTCAGCCCACCCGCATCGCTGATGGTGTAGCCGAAACTATCCATGACAGACTGCCCCGCTGCCAGCGATTGGTAAAGATTGCCGATGTCGAGCAAGAGCTGACCATCAACATTCTGTATCAGCGAATTCCCCAGTGTTGTAACCGCATCGAAACCGATCAGATTCAAGGTATCGCCTGCATCGGGATCGCTATCATTCGCCAGCAGATCGGCGACCGACACAGTAATGATGCCTTCGTCTTCCGTTACAGCCAGCAGATCGGCTACGGCTACAGGTGCGGCATTCAAGCTAAACACATCCAGCCGGAATGTCGAAACCGCACTTAACCCACCCGTATCCGTCGCAGTCACAGCTACATTAAGAATGCCGCCATCCCCGTTGGCCGGTGTGCCGCTAAATACCCCCGTTGCCGCATCAAATGCCAGCCAAGCAGGCAAGGCACTGCCATCCGCCAACGTAGCACTGTAAGTCAGGCTATCACCATGTATAAAGTCCACATCATTGAATATCACATGGTCTACGCCCAAGCCCACTTTGTTCAAGGTCTGATTATCTACACCGAACAAAACATCATTCAACTGGGCTCGCAATTCGGCTTCGCTCAAACCATCCAGATTGCCGTTCATGCCATACAAATAGGCCATGTCACCACCTATAGCCTGCGTATCCGAACCGCCTAATGAGTAGCTGCTCAAGTACGGTGCCAATTGCCAAAAAGTAATAGATGGATCGGCAGCGATTGCAGCCTCGAACTGATTTGCCAGCCCGATAAAATCGAACTGTTGTATACGCTGATTCGAAAGCGGATCAGATGAGTTCAGATCAAAAAACGGCATGGATTCCGCGATAATCTGCAAACGCTCTACCACCTTGAAATTACCGGAAGCATCAGTCCAATTGGCGAGGGTGATTGAATCACCATTGCCCATTTCCAATACCAGATCAAATCCTTGCAACCTGAAATACAACTCGCCATAGGTAATGCCTCCACCAAGCGAAATCGTATCTGCTCTTGCGGTGCTACTCCAAGTCTCTATCCAGTCGCTACCATCGCCGCGATTAAACAGAATCACATTATTCCCGCCATTATCGCCACCGCCACCAATCTGGTCATTTCCTTCACCGCCGATCAGCAAATCATTCGAGATTGATGCATTGATAAAATCGTCCCCCGCTCCACCCGCCAAAAGATCATTGGCCACATCGATGCTATCCCAGTCGGCATAAATATCATCTACCCCGCTTCCGCCGGAAAGAATGTCACTCCCGCCTTCGCCGATAAGGAAATCATTACCCGCTCCCCCAACAACGGTGTCATTTCCGGCTCCCGCGTAGACATTATCGTCCCCTGCTCCGGCAAACACGCTGTCATTCCCGTCTCCAGCCAGAATCGCATCATCACCCGCCAACGAATGCACAACATCGTCACCCGCCGTTCCGCTAATGTAATCGCCTCCTTCCGTAGCGGCGACTGAAAGCCGGGATTGAATATCGCTGACACCCCACACCGTGCCGTCAGCAAAGACTATCTGCTCGATTTTGGCCTCATCAGACTCCAACCAGGATTCCAGATACAGGCTATCCGCCGTACCATTGATCGAAAGAATGGCTCCTCCCCACTGATCTTGCGTAATCGAAATATCGGCGGGATTAACATCGGTGAATTGCACCACATCCAGAGCCGAATTATCCCATTCACTGACATATATGCGGCCATCACCACGCGTAAAGCTATAGGTATCATCACCCCCGGAGCCGGAAAGATAATTGTCGTAATTCGCCCAAGTCTGGGCCGCTGTGCCAGTATCAGTTACATCATTGAGGAAGCTGGGGATGATCGGCAAGCTTTCACCCATCCTGTAATGAAATGCCTCGTCTGCAACAGCCGTATGATCCGTTAACGCATGTATCACTGTCGGCGCATCATTCACATTAAGCACATTCAATTCAAAAATGCTGCTGCCAGTCAGCCCGCCTGTATCGGTTGCGGTAACCATCAAGTTCAGGATGGCGACATCACCATTGGCTGGTGTGCCGCTGAAAGTCTGCGTAGCCGCATCGAATGCCAGCCAACCCGGCAAGGCACTCCCGTCATCCAGCGTGGCTGAATAGGTAAGGCTATCGCCGTTGGGATCAAAAAAGCTTCCTGCCGGAATCGTGAAACTGAATGCAGCATCCTGATAGGTCGTTTGACCTGCAATTCCACGCGCATCAGGAGAGCCGGTAAAAAACGATTCCGTCGAAAGCGACAGTCCATCACCAAACACAATGCGCTGGATAGACAAATCATTCTCGGAACCAATATCAACGCTATCGCCATTGCCCAGATCAAGCATCACGCCACCCCAGCCATTCTGGGTTCTGATTACCTTGTCGGCTGTAATCCCGGCCCCGAAAATCAGCGTATTGACTTCGGCGACTGGATCGGCCTCATACGGATTAGAAAAACCGCTATCATAAATCGAGTCTGCACCATCGCCGAAGTTGAAATAATAACTGTCATTACCATCCCCGCCGGTAAGTTGATCATTGCCAGTCCCGCCGACCAAAACATCGTCGCCTTCGCGGCTATCCAGATAGTCATCACCTGCACCACCCAGCAAGGTATCTTCTTTACGATCTCCAAAAATATAGTCCGCGCCATCCAGCCCTTCAATATGATTAGCCAAAGGTGTGCCGTACAGGTTGTCGTTAAATTCTGTGCCGATCTGCACTATTCCACCCGATTTAGCCATAAACTCGTCTAGCGTCAGCAACGTTCCATCAGCAAAACGTAAATTCTGTATCGCAAGGTCATAAGCTGAGCCTAAATTAATGCTGTCACCATTGCCCAGATTCAGAGTTAATGTACTCGTCAAGTTATCAAACTCAGGCGCAATCATGTTTAAAGTGATGCCCGCTCCGAAACTCAGCGTATTCTCGATGCCGTTCCATATATCGCCACTATCAATAACCGTGTCGGCCCCATCACCAATATTGTAGATATAGGTATCGCTACCTGCCCCACCCAACAACACATCATTCCCTGTTCCACCTTCAAGCGTATCGTCCAACACGCTGCCGAACAGAATATCGTCTCCGCCCAAGCCTTGTAGCGTCTGACCGTTGGCGAAAGTTGCCATCACATCACCTGCATCGGTTCCGGTCAGTTGCACAATACCTTTTTGCGCCAGAAAATCCGGCATGGTCATGGATGAGCCATCGCTAAAGTTTAGCGTTTGTATCGCCAAATTTTCCAAAGAACCGATAACGATCTGATCCAGCCCGCCCAAACCCAACGTCAATTGTTTAGCGGCATAATCCCATAGCGGCGTGATGTCGTTAACCGTAATCCCGGTGCCGAAACTCAGCTTGTTTCCACCTATATAATCATCCGTAATGTAATCGCGGCCATCTCCCGGATTGTAAAAATAGGTATCGCTACCGCCGCGTCCAACCAGATAATCATCGCCAATGCCGCCTATGAGCGTGTCATTAGCTTTACCTCCATATAACGTATCCGAACCGCCCAATCCATTCATGATATTCGGGAATTCCTCCGCTCCCACCCAGTAATTGGACCAGCTCGATATAGTGCTGGTATGATTGATACCCTTCTGCATCAGGAAATCATTTATATTGAAGGTTGTGCCATCGGCAAACTGCATATTCTGAATAGCCAGATTGCTCGCATACGAGCCAATATTGATACTGTCTCCATTCCCCAGATTCAGAGCAATCACATCCGCCATCCAGTAGTAATAGCTGTGATCCTGCGTAACCGTAATGTCAGCCGCCGTAATCCCGGCTCCGAACAACAACGTATTATCACCACCCGACATCTGCCCCCAGATAGGGTGGTACTGCATATTGGCACCATCCTGAATAATGTCAGCACCATCACCGCGATTAAACACGTAAATGTCGCTACCTCCGCCGCCACGCAATACATCACTTCCCCGACCACCCTCCAGACGATCAGGAACCCAACCATTGCTTGCATCCTCACCGACCAGATAATCCCCAAATTCCGTTCCGGTTTGTGTCAGCCCCCGCTGCATCACAAAATCCTGCGCACTAACACGACTGCCATCGGCAAACTGAATCGTCTGTATCGTAAAGGAATCGAAGGGATTGTTGTCGTATATGCCGTGTATCAGCAGATTGCCCAGTGGTCCGATGGCGACGATGTCGCTGATCTGTCCGTTGGAATCTGTCAGTTCCAGTACGCATTCGCCATACATGCCTGCACTGCGACGTGGCACCAGCATGTCTGCCGTTATCCCGGCATCGAACGTCAGCACACTGCCATTGATGGTGTAACGTGGCGGTGGCGGCAGGATGTCTGCCACGGCGATCTGGCTGCCGTCGTCCAGTTGTATGGCCTGCACCGCCAGATCGCTGTCTGTTCCGATAACGACGCTGTCCGTCCCATTCCCAAAACTCAGGGTAATTTGCCCGGTCGCGTTATTACGTGAAGATTGAATCATGGCTGCGGTAATGCCAGCCCCCAGCCGCAAGGTGTTGGTTTCGTTAATGACACTGCCCGTGGCGCTGTATTGTTGTCCGCTATCCACAATCTGGTCAGCGCCATCGCCGAGATTGTAAATATAGGTATCGTTACCCATACCGCCGTACATGATGTCATTGCCTGCCCCGCCTGTAATGCGGTCGTCGACATTGGTGCCGATGATCGTGTCGCTGTTATCAGTGCCCAGCAGATCAAAGCCCAGTGTGGTGACCAGTTCCTGAGCGGTGTAGCTGGCATAACCGGTAGCCGATGTCGAATCGACAAACTCGAAGCGCTGAATAGTGCTGGCGTTGAGCGCATCGTTCGCGTCGTAGTTCTCGATATGGATAACATCACCATTGCCCAGGTCCAGCATCAGCGAACCGAGTCGTAGGACGATATTATTGATGCTGATGCCGTTACCGAAACGCAGGGTATTGATCTGTCCGTTGAGATTGCTGTCTACGATGCGATCTACACCGTCGCCGATATTGTAGACATAGACATCGTCGCCGCTGCCGCCATGTAACGTATCATTCCCCTGTCCCCCATTGAGTGTGTTGTAACCTGCATCCACCTCAAGCACATCATTGCCGCTGCCGCCATCAAGGAAGCTACCGCCTCCTGAAGAATAAAGGCTGTCGTCACCGACACCTCCCACGAGTAAGCTACCGCCGCCGTAGGCGATCAGCGTATCCATGCCATCGCCACCATTGAGTCGGTTGTATCCGCCCAATGCTGAAAGACTGTCGTCCCCCACCCCGCCATCCAGTGTATTACTGCCACCTTCGGCCACCAGATAATCTGCACCGCTGCCACCAGTCAGGGTATTGTTGCCGCCGGTTGCGGACAGTGTGTCATTTCCCGACCCGCCGTTCAGGGTATTGAAACCCAGATCGGCAACCAGAGTGTTGTTGCCATTGCCACCATCCAGAGAACTGTTACCACCTGATGAAGAAAGGTAGTCGTTACCCGACCCGGCAATCAGCCTGTTGTTACCGCCATCGGCAATGAGTGTATTGGTGCCATTGCCACCATTCAGATAGTTGTTGCCGCCTGTTGCGGAAAGGCTGTCGTTGCCGCTCCCGGCAAGCAAGGTGTTGTTGATGCCTTGGGCATACAGGGTGTTATTGCCTGCGCCTGCGTCCAAAGAGTTGCCATTCCCCCAAGCCGCAAGGTCGTCGTCACCACTCCCGGCAAACAGCGTATTGTTACCGCCCGTAGCCTGAAGGGCATTGATTCCATCGCCACCATTCAAGGTATTGTTGCCACCCGAAGCAAACAGCGTGTCATTGCCGGTTCCGGCCAGCAGGGTGTTATTGCCACCATCGGCCCAGAGCGTATTGACACCCTCACCACCATCCAGATAATTCCCGCCACCAATGGCAGACAGGTCATCATTTCCCGCGCCACCCGACAAGCTACTGCCCGGCCCGCCGCTATTCAGGATGTCATTGCCGTCGCCACCATCCAGATAATTCGACCCCACCTCGCCGTAAAGTCGATCATCGCCGCTGCCACCAATCACAGTGTCGTTACCGTTGCCGCCCCACAGGGTGTCGTTACCCTCTCCCCCATCCAGATAGTCATCTCCGATATTGGCAATTTTGCCATCACCAAACAGGGTGTCATCACCCGCACCACCAATCAGGATGTCATTGCCGCCTTCGCCGTTTAATGTATCGTTACCACCGTCGCCGTAGACCACATCGCTACCCGCACCAGCCCAGACATGGTCGTTACCGTTACCTGCATAGATGATGTCATTGCCACTGTCTGTCGGATCGGTTACGCCTGTTACCGGTGAAAACACCGCTGTGCCATCAGCCTGTAATGTGGTCGTCCAGTTAAACGCATCGGTGCTAGTGTGAAACCAGTCAACGCCACCTACGTTGTAACGCGGAGTGGTTTCGAGTAGGTATTGCGCGGTGTAGTCGGCATCGCCCAGTATGTAATCATCGCCCGCGCCCGCGATGAGAATATCGTTACCGCCACCTCCGGTGAGCACATCATTGCCTGCTCCGGCTATCACAATGTCGTCACCGGCATTACCTGCAAGCCAGTCTCCTCGCAAATCCGTACCCATATCGGTGTTGCCATTGGCAATGGCGGTAGCGGTATCTATCTGCACATCCCCAAAAATCTGATCATTGCCATCATCTCCAGCCAGTATGTCAGTACCTGTTCCACCTTCGATCAGGTCGTTGCCAGCTTCGCCATTGACATAGTCATTACCGCTACCCGCCTCGATCCAGTCGTTGCCCGCATTGCCGCCGACGTTGTCGTCAAGGACACCGGACAGAATATGGTCATCCCCCGAACTGCCGACGATAATGTCTGCATAAGGTTGAGCGACACCAATTAAATTGCCCTGCGCATCACGGCTTGCCTGAATGCCGAGCATGCCCGTATTGATGTCGGTGGGGGCGATGTCGCCGGTGATGGTGTTGGTCGGTGTTGGAGCTATCGGGGAATTACCAAGGGTGATACCGAAATCGCCTGAAGTAAAATTATCACCAAGGTTGATAGTGCTGCCATCCTGCAAATGCAGCGTCCAGGGAGAATTGTGGGTAAGGGTGATTTTACCGTCGGTGCTGGCCCAGACATTACTGCCATCGGCAGCTTGAGTGAATTGCCCCGCAGCAATTTCAAGGACAAATTGTCCTGTCGTGTCATAGATGAGAATACGGCCTTTGTTATCACTATCCGCAATGATGTCGTTGCCATCGCCATAGCGATAAATATATGTATCTTCGCCAACCCCACCGACCAGTATGTCATTACCTTTACCTCCAAAGAGATAGTCGCCCCCTGCTCCCCCTATCATAATTTCATCGACGGCTAATTCAAACTGCGATGAATACAACGGCATACCATTGACAGAATCGGCTAGATAGATGTTGGTGGAAAGAAATTTATCGTTTGCAGAATCAGTATCCAGCTCTGTCGCCAAGGCGTTCTGGAGTTGAAGGTTGTTAGGATTTTGTACAAGCAAGTCGGCGAGAATGACGAGTTTGGCAGGATCGAAGCTTTCAAGTAGTGTGGATACACCAACAATATTCATTACTATGGTCGAGCTATTATTCGCCGCAAATATCATGTCACCGCGAGTTCCTGTCAATCCATCCGGTGTCTGTCCGTATCCTGCCTCGTATTTGAAAATATATTCCCGATGTTTTTGCAACATCTGATAGGCTTGTTTGGCCTCGGTCAATGTAACGTTATTGCTGTCCTGATAAAGCCCAAACACATCGGCTTCTACAAAATGGCGTTTAGCGACTCCCCTGTCTTCACCTTTCGTGAAAGAACCATTAGCCGCCGTTTCCTCAGCCGTCAGCGTACCGGTAAGGTAGTGTTTAGCGAGCTTGTTGGAGTCGTAGCGAATCTGGAACCAGGCTTCGGCACGGTCGCCAGATGCGATGGCATTACGAAGGGACGGAGAATAATTACCCGCAGTAATATAGCCGTTGTAGGTCATCGAAACCAATACGGCACGCTCGTAGGAGTCGGGGATGCCGGAGAGCCATTTATCTAATCGTCCAAGTGGCGCAATAGTGGTATCTCTGTTGTCATAGATTAGCACTGCCGTATCGAATAAGGCGCGCATTTCCGTCAATCCAATATCCCCACCCGAAAAAGCAAAACTAGAGCGGTCTGCCTGAGGCGGATTGAGTCCTGCAAGCCGACTCATCTCAGCATTAAGGGCTGCTTGCAGAGCCGCATTACTGGTGAATGGCTGATTGGCAATTTTATGGAAATCACTTAATGCAGTTGATGATGGCGATGATGTGTCAATGCCGAATGCATTCAGCACCAATTTAAGGATGTTATCATCCTGAAGATTGAATCCGATACCGATGGTGGGTATCCCGCTGCCGCTTTTGCTATCAAGGTAAGGGGTACTATAAATGGCTTCAAGCGTGCTGATCAGGTCAAAGCGAAAACGCTGGTAGGCGGTCTGGCTATTGGCATCAACTACGGCATTGTCGAGCGCGGTGACATTGAGCATGTTTATCTCCTTTGGTTGGGTGGATTGAGTTTAAGATTATTTCGATGGAAGTAGCCGAAGCGACAGACGCGATTACTTTCCGGGTCATGTTCAATCGCCACGACGGTAACGTCTTTGAAGTGTGGAGTTTTATTGCCGTTAATCACCGGAGCAACTCCAATTTCTGCCAGTGAAAAAATAGCGCTGTAGGAATAATTAGGTCTCGTACTGTTATGAACAAAATCATCATGTAATGCTTGCCCCCACACGACACGAGATAACCAATAAGGTCGCTCTTGATAGAAAATTAACTCGCCTAACATAAGTTGCAGAGATGAAGCGGATCCAGCAGTCCTGTGCAACCAGTTCACCTGCGTACCTTCATCGTTCATTGGCAGCAGGTCGTAGGAATCGCCTTTCAAGTCAATTTCATTCACGTAGCCGCTGGGGGTAAATCTATTAGTCACTGCGCACCGTTTAGACTTCTCGCAGATTTGCTGGATATTTTCATATTGACCTAAAGCCAAAAACGATTCTGGTATCCCATCTCGGGTAATGTCGCCCCGGATCACGCGCAGCAATCCGGAATTCTTGATTTGCCATTCGTAGCTAACTGGCCCGCCGGGCCCTTTCTGCCGCCATCGCTCCGGGATGTTTTTAAGAATGGATTGTTTCTCTTCTTCGCCGAGTATCTTTATTTCAGGCCTTGTCCAGTTACCGTTCGGCGGTAGCCGCTCATCTGGGCAGGTTGGAGGTGCGATGTTATTAGGCCGGGATTTAACGTAGGCAAGCATTTCTTCGCAAATCGCTTCGCCATTACCTGTAATCAGCGTCCATTCGTAGTTGCGCCAATCAATTTTCGGCACAAGACAAACGGTTTCTGAATGAGCAGATAGCTGTGAAACCTGGGGTAGCAACAAAATTGGACGGAGTTGTTCGATCCTATTTTGATAGGCTGCACTAATGCATACCTCATTGGTACAACCATTGCGTTCTTTCATCCACTGCTTCTGCGCCTGCCTGATCTCGTCAGATTTCGACTGTCCTTGCAGCGCCACCTTGTATCTATCCGCCAATGCTTCATCCAGCTTCGACAACTCTGGGTTATCGCAGATAATGTGCTCGACCTTGTTTTCTACCTTCGTACACTCAAAGCTCGCCGCTTGTGCTGGCGTTAAGTGCATCAGGCACACAAACAGTGCTGCCGCAACCCATGCTCTTTGTTTGAGGTATCCGCTCATGCACGCAACCGCCTTTCTGCATCGTTCGCCGCCCCACTTTTCTCTAGTTCAAACCAAACCGCTTCAGTACTTTGAACGCAGAAGTGAGCCTGTTCAAAATATTGTGTAATCGTTGTCATGATTCATCTCCCTTATCGAGTTGATGTTGCAGGTTTGAAAATTCCACGAAAAAAATTCTGTTCTTGCTCTTGTTCCTGACTTCTACTTAACTCACAACCTTCGCCGATATTAGGTGCAGGGGAAAAACGATTAAGCCAGCCGAAATGCCGCATATAAGTAATTCGTTCACCCAAAACATTCTTTGTTTCTGTATTTATCAATTGCCAGCGCCATTTCTCAATTTTTATTACCGAGTCTATGTATGACTCTTCAAAGTTTTGCCACTTGTATCTAGCTGGGAGAAGTTTCATATCAACAAATCCGTTTGCAGCAATAAACCTCGGCCTCATCTCCCCATCCCAATACTCCGCAGGCAATTTCACTGTCTGATACACCTTCACGCCCGCTTTGCTGCTGCATAAATGATTTAAATACAGTTGCCCCAAGATCGAGTCCCATGTCGGAATGAGCATGAATACCAACGCCACACAAACTCGAACACCCCATTTCCACTGTTTGCTTTCTCGTTTATCAGACAGTTTTTTGGCTGCCCACATCGCGAGTCGGACGTAGAGAAACAGCGTGATAACTACCGCAAGCCCCCACATTTCAGGCCGCCTTTCTTCGCGCGAGTGATGCGTCATTCGTTGCTGCGCTTTTCTCGTGAATCAGCCAAACAAATTCTCCATACAAACTGTCATCCCCGTTCGCGCCGCTAAAGAAATCACTCGACGCACCGCCGAAGGTAACGCGACTCAATTCGGCATTGATCGGATTCAAGGTGGTGTGGGTTTCAACATCGTGGTAACGGATATTTTGCAATGTGCTGACCATGCCGTCGCTGCTGTTGTACCGTAGTCGGGCAATCAGGTAGCCACTGCGGTCGATCAGATATTGGTCAGTGAGTTGCCCCCGACCCGTTGCAAGATCATAAGCATCAAGCTCGCCGTTTTGATTAAAGTTGCTGTAGTCTGCACCCGAGACTACAAACGGATTTCCTGAAACCAGTGCATAGCGGTAGGCGATGTCGCCTTTGGCGCTGGTCGCCAGAGTTGCCGCATCCATAACGTCCAGCGCAACAATGCCATAACAGACATTCACACTGCTCCGAATGGCATCCAGTGCGACATAGAGTTCGTTACGGGTACTGCCCACTTTGCTTGCGCTGGATACGTTGAACAACTTGCCTAATGCCGATACGGCGGATTCAAGACTGTTCTCCGCAACATTGCTGCTGGCCTTGAGAATACCTGTGATGTCGGCGAGTGTTAATCCGGGGTCCAGGGTGGCGAGCAGGTTGTAGACGGCGAGGGAGTCGGTGATGGCGCTCTTATCGTGCGCTGAAATCGGATTTTTATTGGTATATTCAGAAAACAGGTTCTGCGAACTGCCCGGCGTTGTACCGATGATGTGTACCAGATCACCTTGTACGTCAAGGTGCGTCATGTTTGTGGTATCCCAACCATTTGTCATAAAGGAAAGTCCGGTCGCGGCTCCCAGCAGACTGAAAAAGCCATCGGCTGTCAAAGGATTCACTCTGCTTGCTGAATCAAATCCAGGAGCAACAAGTGTTGTTACACTCCCAACATGTGCCGTCATACGGCTCAACATCATAGCGAGATGCCCACCCATCGAATGTCCGACTGCGGTCAGCGTGGGCTGTGCGGTCAACTCACCTGCTGCAAGTACATCAGGCATCCGTTCAATCCGGGCTGGAACCATGCTAGGTGTACTGCCATTCGTTGCAGGAGTGATTATCTCTGGGAAGTACGCATATTGCGCCACAAGTTTACCGGGCACCCCGATCAGGCGCTGGTAGTAGTTGAACATATCAATACCCTGCGAGATGGCAATACCATCGGCACCGATGTCACCAAGATTAGTTGCCCAGTCAAATGGGCTTTTAGGCTCTGTCCCGCATGCCGCAAAGACATATTCGCCTGTGACATTATTCTTAAACACCGTTGCAGAAAACCCGCTCACGGTGTTCGGCTGCTGGCTGACTACGCTCCATTCGGCGGCGAAGGCGACGGCTTGGGCTTGACTGAATTTACTATTGGTAAGTGCTGTTACTAAACCAGCATTCGTTGTTATCAAGCTTCCAGCCTTATCGAAAAAATTAACATATGCAGCTTCAGCCAATTGCGCTTGTTGAAACAAGTTCTGAACCGTATTCATTTTTTAGCTCCCTCAAATTGTGCAATGATTTTGTCAAATGACCCTTGATCTCTGTGATTCTCGGTACTGCATCTTTCGTTGTCCAACCAAAATTTCCAACCGTCCCATCCGGCTTGTCGTCGTTCTTGAGATGTCGAAAAACCAATCTCACGGGCGATAACCTCACCATTTTTACTATCTCGTATTACTGTTTCTATTCGCCATCGGTTAAATAGAAATGGCCCCTCATAATTGTGGACATGAATGAATCGCTGATTCAAAGCGGTCTCTACACCATTTTGTGCTTGAACATATGGCATGTCCTTGTAATAGACCAACCCCTCCATCCCCCCCAGATTCTCAGCCTTCCACTGATCCAGCGTCTTGTAGACCCAGAATCCAGCCTCCCTTTCGCAGTAATACTTGTGTGCGACTACGGTCGGTATCCAGTCCCAGAAGATTGGAAAATACACTATCAAGAATGCCCCTATGCCCCAACGCCACTTGCTACGCCCATGCTTACCGGCATATCGCACTGCCAACGGCACTACTATCAAAAACGCAATGCCAATAAGTATCAGCAACGTCAGCGGCCATGCCAGCACCAACAGACCGAGAATGTCTTTCATGCTCCACTCCTTTCGACTTGGTCACGTACTTCATTTTCCATACAACATTTCTTTCGCCCAAACAAAACGGCGCATCGCGCGCCGTTCCTGTTCTCCCTTGGACAAACTCTATCCTGCATAAAAATACCATTACTTATCCGTAAAGTGCTTTGTAAAAATACGTTCATTATCAGACTCCTGTAATAGTTTATTTATTGCCGATTTCCTCATAAAACGTTGATGCAATCCCGACTGCGAGACTACCCCTGTTCTTAAAAAATTCCTATATACCGAAAGGCCTAGATATTTCAGCATAGGGATTTCCCTGCTCAGGCTTGCCAGACGGGTTGAATGGAACCAATAATCAACATCAACTAATTGATTATTTGCAGATTAAAATTTATGGATTTGCTTCAGGAAATTTCTATGATCAGGCAACTCGAAGGCATGCGTCATTTGCTGCACCTCGGACTTTTCCTATACGCACAGGATTTTTCCGAGAACTGCAAATGACATAATCCCCCGCTGCATCACAAAATCCTGCGAACTAACTCGACTGCCATCGGCAAACTGAATCGTCTGTATCGTAAAAAAGTCAAAAGGATTGTTGTCGTACACGCCGAGTATCACCAAATCACTCACCGTTCCGATGGCGATGTTGTCGCTGGCCTGTCCGTTGGAATCTGTCAGTTCCAGTACGCATTCGCCAAACATGGCCGCACTGCGGCGCAGTACCAGCATGTCTGCCGTAATTCCAGCGTTTAAACTTAATGTGAGTGGTTCAGGCAACAAAAAAGCCAGCTAATCAATGGATTAAACTGGCTTATTTAGTGGAGGCGAGACCCAGAATCGAACTGGGATAGGCGGATTTGCAATCCGCTGCATAACCATTTTGCTATCTCGCCGTTCGGTGAAGAACGTTTTAATGAATCAGGGAAAGCTTAATGCTTTCCCTTTGATTTGGAGCGGGAAAAGAGGTTCGAACTCTCGACCTATACCTTGGCAAGGTATCGCTCTACCAGCTGAGCTATTCCCGCATTGGAGCATCACATTTAAACTTTGGGCTGCCATTTAATGCCCCATTTAAAATGGAGCGGGAAAAGAGGCTCGAACTCTCGACCTATACCTTGGCAAGGTATCGCTCTACCAACTGAGCTATTCCCGCATTGACGCGTCGCTTTTAAACTTTTGGGCTGCCATTTAATGCCCCATTTAAAATGGAGCGGGAGAAGAGGCTCGAACTCTCGACCTATACCTTGGCAAGGTATCGCTCTACCAACTGAGCTACTCCCGCATTGCGAGGCGCGAATTATAGGGACTTCAGAAATTCTGTCAACTTTTTTTAAGAATTAAATCTTAAATAATCGTGCAAAATTTTCACTAGTGCGCTCACCGACTTCTTTTACGCTGATGCC
Source organism: Burkholderiales bacterium (assembly GCA_038206935.1). Taxonomy (GTDB): domain Bacteria; phylum Pseudomonadota; class Gammaproteobacteria; order Burkholderiales; family Gallionellaceae; genus Gallionella. The sequence goes on along the minus strand of JBBRAJ010000008.1, from coordinate 129,286 downwards.
TCGCAACAATGCGATTTCTTCGGCCACATGCTTCACGTAGGCGGGCTGATTGAGTTTGCCGCGAAATGGCACGGGGGCGAGGTACGGCGCGTCAGTTTCGATCAGGATGCGTTCCAGCGGTACGCGCTGCGCGACTTCTTTTATCTGTATGGCATTTTTGAAGGTCACTATCCCGGAAAAAGAGATGTAAAAACCCATTGCCAGCGCGGCTTCGGCGATTTCCCAAGTTTCGGTAAAACAATGCATGACGCCGCCCGCCTCCGACGCGTCCTCCTCAGTCATGATGCGTAGCGTATCTTCGGCTGATGAACGGGTATGAATGATGAGTGGCTTGCCGCATAGACGCGATGCACGGATGTGATTGCGGAAGCGTTTGCGTTGCCATTCCAGATCGCCGGTCAAACGATAGTAGTCGAGACCGGTTTCGCCTATCGCTACAATTTTGGGGTGTTGCGCCAGTTCGACCAACTGCGCTGTGGTCGGCTCCTCCACATTTTCGTAGTCAGGATGCACACCGACCGAGGCGTAGATATTCGGATGCTGCTCGGCCAGTGCGAGTACCTGCGGAAAGTCACGCAGATTAACCGATACGCATAATGCTTTGGAGACATCGTTCTGTAGCATCAAGGCGAGCACATCGCTGATGTTTTCGGCCAATTCGTTAAAGTTGATGTGACAATGGGAATCTACAAAAGACATGAAAACCTCGAAAATACAAATTTGATATGGGCGTAGAACAAACTGCGCGCCTTGTAGAACCGGAATTTATGGACGCATTAACTGACAATAAACCAGCAACAACGACTCGAAGAAGAGTTTAGGGTTAAGCGTATGTTGCGCTTCACGTTTCGCGGTTTGCAGATATTTCTGTAAACGTGTCAGATTAACCGGATCTACCGTACTCACCAGTTCACGAATGACCGCTTCATCGTTCAGATGATAACGCAAGCTGCCGGTCAATTTTAATGAAATCAGGTCATGACTCCATTGTTGGAGCCATTGCACCACGAGCACCTGTTCGGTTTTTTGCAATGAATCAGCGAGCGCAAATACATCCAGCGTTGCCGGTTGCTTCACCCCGCGCAACAATTTATCGCGCATTTCCATCCCCTTTTCAGCGGCGTTTTGCAACGCCAGCAAAGGGGAAAATCCGGCTGAGGCCAATACATCCTCGGGATTTTTCACTCCCTTGGATACCAGCCAACGCGTAGCACTTGCCGCATCCGGTACAGCAAGCGAAACAACTAGGCAGCGACTTAACAGTGTAGGCAGCAATTGCTGAGATTTGTGCGACACCAATATAAACAACAAACCCGCCGGCGGCTCTTCCAGACTCTTCAGCAAGGCATTGGTCGCATTGGTATTCATGGCCTCTGCCGGATGGATAATAACCACCCTGCGCCCGCCCTGATGCGCAGACATCCCGAGAAAATCAGTGAGACCACGTATCTGATCTACCGCGATCTGTTTACTTGGCTTTTTTCCATCTTCAGCTTCGTCTGTTTCAGATTCGGGTTGCAGAATGCGAAGATCGGGATGCGTACCCTGGTCAAACCAATGACAGGAAGCACATTCACCACAGGCATAACCATCCATAGCGGGATGCTGGCATAGCAAGGATTTCGCATAATTTTGTGCCAAATCCATCTTGCCTATGCCTTTACCGCCCTTGAGCAGCAAACCTTGAGTGGAGCGCTGACGCAAGGACTGCAATCGTATCCAGTCATCTTGCTGCCAGGGGTAAATTTCACTCATATCCGTTCCCGAAAATTAATGACACTTAAACAGACGCGATGATTTCAGATAATTGATCCTGAACGGCCTGCATGGTTTGTGATGCATCAATCACCGCAAAACGCTGTGGATTCTCGGCTACACGACGATGATAGCCGGCACGCACCCGTTCGAAAAATTCACCCTGCTCCTGCTCAAAACGATCCAGTGAACTATTGTTGGACAAACGCTGACGCGCCACTTCAATTGGCACATCAAAAAACAGGGTCAGATCAGGCTGAAAATCCGCATGTACCCAGTGTTCAAGTTGCTTCAGCCGTTCCCAGCTCATCCCCCTTCCGCCGCCTTGATAGGCAAAGCTGGCATCGCTGAAACGATCTGAAATCACCCACTTTCCTGATTGCAACGCGGGCCGGATCACCTGCTCGATATGTTCCAGCCGCGCCGCAAACATCAGCATCGCCTCGGTGCCGATACTCATGTCCTGATTCAACAACATCTCGCGCAATTGCTCACCCAGAGGCGTGCCACCCGGTTCTCGCGTGACCAACACATCCATGCCGCGTAGACGTAATGTTTCAGAAAACCAGGCCAAATGGGTACTCTTTCCTGCACCATCCACACCTTCAAAGGTAATAAATTTGGTCATAAAATCAATTTAAAGCTAATTAGTTCTTTTTCTGAACGCGATCAGAACAGCCCATGCTCCCAGCGCCAGATAACACAGCAACGACCATTCAGGAATGCCCAGCGAGAGGAAAGTCCAGCCTTTTTCCGCGCACTCGCCCGAGCCGTGCATCAATTCCTTCAGCACATTGGACATCGGCATGGTTTCAAGCATGTAGTCCAATCCCGGCCCACAGGCAGGAACCTGATCCGGCGGCAGATTTTGTATCCAGATATGGCGTGCTGCCACACCAACCCCGGTTAGTGAAAACACCCCAATCAATGCAGCATAAAAACGCTGCCCGAGTCGTTTTGGCCCGTGCAGGGTCGCGAGCACAAACACGGCGAGGATGGCAATAAATATAACGCGCTGCACCATGCATAACGGGCACGGGTCTTCGTGCTTTACATATTGCAGGTACAGCGCAAATCCCATCAGCGAACTCGCAAACAATGCGCCAGCCAGATATAACCAACGGTTGGATAGCGTCGCCCAAAGCTTCAACAGGTTATTCAATTTCATCTATCCAGGTCGCCTGTATCGCTTCGAGCACTTTCTCACCACCATGCCCGTGATCGTCATCGAATCCGTCCAGATCAACCACCCAGTTGTGCAGATCTACAAAGCGCACGGTACGCGGATCGACATCCGGGTACTTTTCAGCAAGCTCTATGGCGATGTCACGTATATCTATCCATTTCATCGAAGTTTACTCCTTGACCATATTGATGCTGTAGCGGGGTATTTCCACCACCAGATCACACTCAGCGACCAGCGCTTGGCAGGACAACCGGGAAGTAGGCTCCAGTCCCCAGGCGCGATCCAGCAAGTCATCTTCAATTTCCTCGGCAGGACTGAGCGATTCGTACCCTTCTCGCAGGATGACATGGCAAGTCGTACAGGCACAGGATTTTTCGCAGGCATGATCAATTTCGATCCCGTGCTGCAACAGCGCATCGCAGATGGAAGTACCCGAATCCGCATTAAACAATGCCCCATTGGGACAAAGTTCTTCATGCGGCAATACGATAATTTGCGTCATTATTTAACCTCCAGTTCGGAAATATTCTTGCCAGCCAGAACCTGCTTTACACTTTTGTCCATCCTCGACTGGGCAAAGCTGACGGTAGATTCATTCAGTGCCGTGAGGGCGCGCTTAACCAGATGATGATCGGATTGTTGCAAGGTATCGCGCAAAGCGATCATCCGCATTTCGATCTGCTCTCGCTGCCCCTGCTCCAGCAATTCGCCATCCAGCTTCAGCGCATGCTCCACCGCTTCAAGCAACTGGTTCGCTTCTACCTGCTGTTCACGCAAGGCGCGCGCCTGCATATCATCCTGCGCATGCTGCGTGGAATCCTGCAACATGCGCGTAATTTCTGCATCGCTCAAGCCATAGGAGGGCTTGACGACGATGGCGGCCTCTACTCCGCTGGCCATTTCGCGTGCCGCCACATTCAACAGACCATCGGCATCAACCTGAAACGTCACGCGTATGCGCGCCGCACCAGCCACCATAGGCGGAATACCTCGCAATTCGAATCGGGCCAGCGAACGACAATCACTCACCAATTCGCGCTCACCCTGCACCACATGAACACTCATCGCCGTCTGACCATCTTTATAGGTGGTGAACTCCTGGGCCCGCGCAGTAGGGATAGTGCTGTTGCGCGGGATAATCTTTTCGACCAATCCGCCCATGGTTTCCAACCCAAGACTAAGCGGAATCACATCCAGCAACAGCCAGTCATCACTGCCGCGATTGCCCGCCAACAGATTGGCCTGCATCGCCGCACCGAGTGCGACGACCTTATCGGGATCGAGGTTGGTCAAAGGTGGCTGACTGAAAAAATCGCCTACTGCATATTGCACCTGCGGCATGCGTGTCGCACCACCCACCATCACCACGCCCTTAACCTCTTCAATGCCCATTTTTGCATCGCGCAATGCGCGGCGCATTATCTGCAAAGTACGCTGTATCAGATTATGCGACAGCGAATGAAACTCGTCCTGCGTCAGCACATTGTCGACAATTTCACCTGTAGACAACACGGCCGTAATGCGTGCCTGATCGTGATCGGTTAACTGCTCCTTGGCAGTACGCGCAAGCGTTAACAACAAACGAGTATCCTGCGGCCTGAGTGCAGAAAGACCGTTCTGCTCCAGCAGCCAGCAATGAATGCGCTGATCAAAATCATCACCGCCCAGCGCGGAATCGCCATTGGCCGACAATACCTCGAACACTCCGCGAGACAGGCGCAATATGGAAATATCGAAGGTGCCACCGCCCAGATCATAGACCGCATACACGCCTTCCGCGGCATTATCCAATCCATAAGCAATCGCTGCGGCGGTCGGTTCGTTAAGCAGCCGCAATACGTTGATTCCGGCAAGTTTGGCCGCATCCTTGGTTGCCTGACGTTGCGCGTCATCAAAATAGGCAGGCACGGTAATGACCGCACCAACCAGATCTCCCCCCAGCGCCGCCTCGGCGCGGACGCGCAACACCTTGAGAATTTCAGCGGAAATTTCAACCGGACTCTTTACGCCTGCCACGGTACGCAACTGCAGCATACCGCCCTGACCTGACGCTTCCGACGGAAGAGATTCAACAAAGCGATACGGCAAACGACTGGTATCACCCACATCCGCCAGACCACGCCCCATAAAGCGCTTTACCGACACAATCGTATTGATCGGATCATCACTCTGGGAAAGTTGAGCGACTTCACCGACTACTACACCATCAATCAAGTAACGCACCACCGAAGGCAACATTGCACGCCCGTGTTCATCATTGAGCACCACCGCTATGCCGTTACGCACAGTAGCTACCAGGGAGTTAGTCGTACCCAGATCAATGCCCACTGCCAACCTGTGCTGATGGGGTGCCGTGCTCAGACCGGGTTCTGAAATCTGTAAGAGTGCCATGTAAAAAATCTTCCAGCCGGTAAGGATGTGTTACCGGCTCTAGTTGTCTATTTCATCAAAAGCGGAATGAATTTCTTCCGCAAGTTTTTCCATAAAGCGCAGTTTGCGTACCAATCCGGCTGCATGGGTGTAATCCTGCTCGATGTCGATTTTAACCGCCAATTGCGCTTCAAGCTCGCGCGTTTCTTTCTTCATATGGCTTTCGAGTTGCTCGAGCGCATCCAAATCGCGAGACTGCAATGCTTCGGCTACCGTCTCTCGTTTTTCCATCTGCTCCATCAGAAAATCCATCGGCATGGACGTATTACTCTCTTCGCCGGTATCCACTCCATGCAGCGATAGAATATAACGCGCACGACGAATGGAACTGCGCAGAGTTTGATACGCCTCATTTACCAACGTGGAACGTTGCATAGCGAGACGCTGTTCGACATCCGGCAAATGCGCGGACTTATCGGGATGTACCTGTGCCTGCAAGGCACGAAATGCGGATTCGAGGCGACTGACATCCAACTCAAAGGATGCAGTCAGCCCGAATAATTGAAAATAATCCTGCGAAATATCAAAAGCCTGCTTCAAACCTGAAAACTCTCACCACAACCACATGAATTTTTCACATTGGGATTGTTGAATTTGAAACCTTCATTCAATCCTTCGCGTGTGTAATCCAGTTCCATACCGTCTATATAAGGCATGCTTTTCGGATCAACCAGCAGCGTTACCCCGTTGCATTCAAATTGCAGATCATCCTCTTCCGGCGCGTCGGCAAATTCCAGTTTGTAGGCCATACCGGAACAACCACTGGTACGCACCCCGATGCGCAAGCCATAACCCTTGCCGCGTTTGGTAATAAAATTCTGCACATGCTTGGCAGCCGTTTCAGTCAATGTGATTGCCATCTGATTACTCCCGCTTAACAACTGCCCTTGCAGGCATCCGTTTCAACATTTGCGCCGTGCTTGGATTTGTAGTCCGCCACCGCCGCCTTGATCGCATCTTCCGCCAAAATCGAGCAATGAATTTTAACCGGGGGCAGTGCTAACTCTTCGGCGATCTGGGTATTCTTGATCTGCAAGGCCTGATCCACCGTCTTGCCCTTGACCCACTCGGTTACCAGCGAGCTGGAGGCAATCGCCGATCCGCAGCCATAGGTCTTGAACTTGGCATCCTCAATCACCCCGTCCTTGCCAACCTTGATCTGTAACTTCATCACATCGCCGCAAGCGGGCGCACCGACCATGCCGGTTCCCAGGCCTTCATCATCCTTGGCAAAGGAACCCACGTTGCGCGGATTTTCGTAGTGATCCAATAATTTTTCGCTATATGCCATTTTGTTGCTCCTTTAAGTCGCAGTGAAGGGGAAGGGTTAAGGGTAAAACCAGCACGCCGCACCCGCTTTTACCCTTCCCTCTTATCCCTTTACCGCCTTTAGTGGGCTGCCCACTGCACGGTGTTTAAATCAATGCCATCCTGATACATTTCCCACAACGGCGAGAGTTCACGCAGCTTGCCGATCTTGTTTTTGAGCAACTCAACCACGTAATCGACCTCTTCCACAGTGGTAAAACGCCCGACCGAGAAACGAATCGAACTGTGTGCCAGTTCATCGCTGCGCCCCAGAGCACGCAACACGTAGGATGGCTCCAGACTGGCCGAGGTACAGGCCGAACCGCTGGACACCGCCACATCCTTGATCGCCATAATCAACGATTCGCCCTCGACAAAATTGAAACTGAGGTTGATGTTGTGCGGCACACGATGCTCCATGTCGCCGTTGATATGCACTTCCTCCATGGTCATCAGGCCATCCATCAAACGGTCACGCAACATCCGCACGCGTTCGTTTTCCTGCTCCATTTCTTCCTTGGCGATACGGAATGCTTCGCCCATGCCGACGATTTGGTGAGTAGGCAGTGTACCGGAACGCATACCGCGCTCATGACCTCCTCCGTGCATCTGCGCTTCCAGTCTGACGCGGGGTTTGCGACGCACATACAGCGCGCCGATCCCTTTCGGGCCATAAGTCTTGTGCGCCGAGAATGACATCAAATCGACCTTGAGCTTTTTCAGATCAATTGCCACCTTGCCGGTTGCCTGCGCCGCATCCACATGAAACAGAATGCCCTTCTCGCGACAGATTTCACCGATGGAAACAATATCCTGAATCACACCGATTTCGTTATTGACCAGCATGATGGAAACAATCACCGTATCGGGACGCAAGGCCGCCTTGAATTTCTCCAGATCAAGCAGACCGCTAGGCTCGGGATCGAGGAACGTCGCACTGAAACCCTGACGTTCCAGTTCACGTACCGTATCGATCACCGCCTTGTGCTCGATACGCATCGTGACAATGTGCTTACCCTTACCCTGATAGAAGTGCGCTGCGCCCTTTATAGCGAGGTTATTGGATTCGGTCGCGCCGGAAGTCCAGACGATTTCCTTGGGATCGGCATTAACCAGCGCGGCAACCTGTTCGCGGGCCAACTCAACCGCCTCATCGGCTTCCCAACCAAAGGCATGCGAACGACTGGCTGGATTGCCGAATTTTTCGACCAGATAAGGGATCATCTTGTCAGCTACACGCTGGTCAACCGGCGTTGTAGCAGAATAATCCATGTAAATTGGCAACTTCATTTGCTATCCTTTTTAATGTGAAATTCACACTGCGATTCGCTCTTCCCAAAACATCCATCAACGGAATATCCAGAATAACGACCATGACGTGTTTCAACAATTAGCATGGCACTTGCCACGCCCGACAGGATGCCCGCTAAATGGGGCAAACTATTTGGCAACGGCTTTCTTCGGCGGAGCCACTTTCACACCAGACTTGCTATGACCATCCACCAACTGCTGGAGGTTGATCGAACTCAAGTAATCAATAATCTTGTTGTTCAGCCCCATCCATAATTCATGAGTAATGCATGGTTTACCATCCTGACAATCGCCCTTACCGCTACAATTGGTCGCATCCAATGGCTCATCCACCGCCAGCACGATTTCGGAAATGTTGATTTTATTGGCGACCCTGGCCAAATAATAGCCGCCACCAGGACCACGTACACTTTCTACCAGATTATTGCGACGCAACTTACCAAATAACTGTTCCAGATAGGAAAGTGAAATTTTTTGCCTTTCACTAATTGAAGCTAGCGTTACCGGCCCACGGCCACCATTTATTGCAAGGTCTACCATCGCCGTTACGGCAAAACGACCTTTAGTTGTCAATCTCATTATATTCCTCGTCTCATAAGCACCACACTCAAACCGCACCCGATGTCACACAGACACCACTGGTACGAACAATACAATACCTGTTTATTTTAATCAACTATCTTGTTCAAATGATTAGGGTCAAATTTATCGGCCGTCGCACGCTCTTCCTCGATGTTTACGCCCATCTTCTCCAACTGCTGCAAGATGAAATCTATGCGTTGATCCACAGTCACGCTGTGCCCCAACAATCCGTGTATCGCTTTTGAAACCGGGTCATTCTGATCATTACCTATACCATAGGCATTAAAACCCGCCGACTTCTTCCGTTCCTCATCCAGTATTCGAGCCGGTATACCTGTCGCTGTTGCCCCTGCAGGCACATCCTTTACTACCACCGCATTCGAGCCGATCTTGGCACCCGCTCCGATGTTGATCGGCCCCAATATCTTTGCACCGGCACCCACCACGACTCCATCACCAAGAGTAGGATGGCGTTTGCCATGCCGCCATGAAGTCCCTCCCAATGTGACGCCATGATACAAGGTCACATCATTACCAATTTCCGCTGTCTCGCCTATCACCACACCCATACCGTGATCAATAAAAAAACGCCTGCCTATTGTCGCACCGGGATGAATCTCGATACCGGTCATGGCTCGAGTAAGAAAAGATAAAAAACGCGCCGCCCATTTGAGTTTGGCATGCCAAAGGGTATTAGTCAGACGATGAATCAGACGGGCATGCAATCCCGGATAGCAGGTAAGCACCTCAAACACATTACGCGCCGCCGGGTCACGATCAAATACACTGGCTATGTCTTCCCTGATATTTCTAAAAATCATCACAAAACTTTTTTAGTTCGTTCATCTTATCCTGCTCATTCCGACTTATTCTGCTCATCCCGGTAACGTGCCCTGAGGCGCGCATTGTACTCGGTTGTCACGCTCAATATACCACGCAGAATATTCACTTCTTCGGCTTCCAGTCGCGCTCTGGCATACAAACGGCGCAGCCGCTGCATCATGCGCGACGGATTTTGCGTGGTAAAGAAACCGATCTCCAGCAGTGTTTTTTCCAGATGATTCATAAAACCTTCGACCTGTTGATGCGTCGCAGGCTGCATAGCCTGCATGACAGGCTGAAAACTACGGCTCGCCACCGAAAGTTCATAACTCATCACCTGCACCGCCGCCGCCAGATTAAGTGAAGAAAATTCCGGATTGGCTGGAATATTCACCAATAACTGAGCGCGACTGACTTCCTCATTGGTCAAACCGGACATTTCAGTCCCGAACAGCAACGCCACCGGCCCGGATACCGCTTGCTGTAACAATAGCGGCATCGCATCGCGTGGCGACATCACCTCATTGGAAATATCACGCAGCCGCGCCGTCATTCCGACCGTGAAAACCACATCCTGCAAGGCTTCATCAATCGAACTGCACACCACCGCGCTTTGCAGAATATCATCCGCACCTGCGGCCATTGCCGACGCTTGCGCATCGGGAAAAAAACGCGGATTGATCAAATACAGCTGTTGCAATCCCATCGTCTTCATCGCCCGTGCCGCTGCACCGATATTTCCCGGATGCGAGGTGTGGCTTAGCACCACCCGCACATTATTAAAACTGTTCAAGACATCCATCCCTATAAGGCAAGCGCCCCTCAATAACCGGATGTGGATGATAATTGAAAACCACCCCCGGACGCGAATCTCGCATAACAGACCAACGAAATACGCCGAAGGCTGTTAAAATGCGCGCTGAATTCCAATAGCTCATTAATAAGGTCATACTCATGCATCCCATGCTCAACATCGCGGTAAAGGCCGCACGCCGCGCCGGCAATCTGATTTATCGCAGCACCGACAAGGTAGATCACCTCACCATTACCAAAAAGTCCCACGCGGATTTCGTCAGCGAAGTGGATAGAGCCGCCGAGCAAACCATCATTCAAACCCTGCTCGAAGCCTACCCGGACCATGCGATTCTGGCGGAAGAAAGTGGCACACAGGGCGAATCCGATTTCGTCTGGATCATCGACCCGCTGGACGGCACCACCAACTTCCTGCACGGATTCCCGCAATTTTCCGTGTCCATTGCTCTGCAGCACAAAGGCATCATCACTCAGGCCGTCATCTACGATCCAGTCAGAAACGAGTTGTTTACTGCCACACGCGGACGCGGCGCTTTCCTTAACGACAAGCGGTTACGCGTAACCAAGCGCATTCACATGGCGGACGCACTGATCGGCACCGGCTTTCCCTACACCCGTTTTGAGCACATGGATGCCTACATCGGCATATTCAAGGATTTGATGCAACAAACCTCGGGGCTGCGTCGCCCCGGTTCTGCGGCACTCGATTTGGCCTGGATGGCGGCAGGACGTTATGACGGATTCTTTGAAACCGGCCTGAAAATCTGGGACATCGCCGCAGGCACACTGTTGATTACCGAAGCTGGTGGCATGGTCAGCGATCTATCCGGCTCAGACAGCTTCCTTAAAACCGGACACATCTGCGCCGGCAATCCCAACATTCACCCGCTACTGCTGCAAGTCATCAAACCTCATCTGACTGAAGGTTTGAAAGGCTAAGGAGTCGAGCAAAAATAAAATGAGCATTTCACAGATTGGACTGAGCTTGCGAAGCACAACAAATATCGAAAATGTTGGGCTTCCTGCGTCAGCCCAACCTACGGGTATTGTTTATTTGCACAAGTTATTTTTGCTTGATGCCTAAGGGAACTGGAAATTGTAAATGTACCAAATAGAGAGGAAAGGTGAAGGGAGAAGGGTAAAATCCTCATGTCCTTTATCGGAGAGGCGGCTTCTCCCTTCCCTCTTCTCACTTCACCATAAAGGGTGCTTTAGTAATTTCCATCTCCCTTAGCTGATTGACATTTGCCGCAAACATCGTCAATCGTCAACCAACAGCACGATCAACCGAACTTCAAATCATCCTGATACGACCCGCCCGGATATTGAAACGCGACAGGCCCATCTGCCTCTGCATGGATAAACTGATGAACGATCGGGTCGTTGGACTCGAACATTTCACCTGCCTCACCTTCCGCCTTTACTACACCGTCGTGGATGAAATACACATAATCGGCGATTTTCAGCGACTCGGACATGTCATAGGTCACCACGACCGAGGTAACTCCCAGTGCGTCGTTGAGTTTGCGTATCAGGTTGGCAATGATATTAAGCGAAATTGGATCGAGTCCGGCGAAGGGCTCGTCGTAAATAATCAGCGCCGGATCGAGTGCTATCGCCCTAGCCAATGCGACACGGCGTTCCATGCCGCCCGACAGATCGCCGGGCATCAGATTATGCGCGCCGCGCAAACCGACAGCTTGCAGTTTCATCAACACCAGATCACGGATCATTTCTTCGGATAAATCGGTATGTTCGCGCATCGGAAACGCCATGTTGTCATACACCGACAGGTCGCTAAACAGGCCGCTGACCTGAAACATCATACCCATTTCCCGACGTAACGCATACAAATCACGATTACCCAGCTTGCTTACCTCTTTACCCAACACCTTGACGCTGCCGCGAGAAGATTTAAGTTGACCACCGAAGTGGTGCAGCAATGTACTTTTTCCACAACCACTCACGCCGAGGATAGCCACGATCTTGCCGCGCGGAATATTGAGATTGATACCCTTGAGTACCTGGCGCGTGCCATAGGCAAAATGAAGGTCGCTGACTTCAACCAGATTTTCCGAATAATGCTTCAATTTAAACTCTCCTCAAGGACGGTCGGATGGTATCATTTTTAGCGTGAAATGGCGCAGCTCCTGAATTACATCCTGACAAACATGACATCTCCCGCACAAAAAATTCTTCATGACGTATTCGGCTACAGCCATTTTCGCGGCGAACAACAAGCCATCGTCGAACAAATCTGCAATGGCGGTGATGCGCTGGTATTGATGCCAACCGGCGGGGGCAAGTCGCTGTGCTATCAGATACCCGCTTTGCTCAGACCCGGTGCAGGCATCGTGGTATCGCCGCTGATCGCATTGATGCAGGATCAGGTTGATGCCCTGCGCCAACTCGGCGTTAAGGCAGCCTATCTAAACTCCAGCCTGTCGAGTGACGCCGCGCGCGAGGTGCAGGGACAGTTACTGCGAGGCGAACTTGATCTGCTCTATGTTGCACCCGAACGTCTGCTTAACGCCAATTTCCTGACCTTACTGGCGCAAGCCGAACAAACTGCCGGCCTTGCCCTGTTCGCCATCGACGAAGCCCATTGTGTATCACAGTGGGGACATGATTTCCGCCCTGAATACCGGCAACTCACGATATTGCATGAGCGTTTTCCTGCTATACCGCGGATTGCACTCACAGCAACCGCCGATGCACCAACCCGGCGCGAAATCGTAGAAAGACTCACACTGGAAGATGCACAACAGTTCGTATCCAGCTTCGACCGCCCGAACATACGCTATCGAGTTTCGCTAAAATCAAATGCACTCAACCAGTTGCAAGACTTTATTGACAAAGAACATGCAGATGACGCCGGCATTGTCTATTGTTTATCACGCAAGCGCGTGGATGAAACTGCAGCCTGGTTACAGGAACGAGGCCGCGACGCCCTGCCCTATCACGCCGGACTGGATGCCGCAACACGGGCCAAAAATCAGAGCCGTTTTCTGCGCGAAGAAGGCGTGATTATGGTCGCCACCGTGGCATTCGGCATGGGCATAGATAAACCCAACGTACGTTTTGTCGCACATATCGATCTACCCAAGAGCATGGAAGGATATTATCAGGAAACAGGCCGGGCCGGTCGGGATGGCTTGCCCGCCACGGCATGGATGGCCTATGGACTCGGCGATGTGGTTTCGATGCGCCAGATGCTGATGTCCGGCGAAGCACCCGAAGAACGCAAGCGCGTAGAGCTGCGCAAGCTTGATGCGCTACTGGGTTTCTGCGAATCCACTGCCTGCCGCCACCAGACCATCCTGCGCTATTTCGGTGAAACGCATCCGGGCAATTGCAACGAATGCGACAATTGCCTGAATCCGGTACAGACCTGGGATGCAACCCGGGAAGCGCAAATGGCCTTGTCATGCGTATACCGTACCGGACAGCGTTTCGGTGTCGGCCATTTGGTCGATGTACTACTGGGCAAACAAAATGAACGTATCAGCAAATTCCAGCACGAACAGCTTTCCACCTACGGCATAGGAACCGAACATAGCGCGCAGCAATGGAGTAGCGTATACCGTCAACTGATCGCGGCGGGTTTTCTGGAGGCGGATATTGAAGCCTATGGTGGCTTAAAGCTCACCGATGCCGCCCGCCCGGTACTCAAGGGCGAACAACAAGTACGACTACGCCGCGATGCCAGCCCCGCAAAACAAAAATCCACCCGCCCATCCCGCGATAACAAGCCACGACTATCATTCAACAGCACCAATGAAGAACGCCTGTGGCTGGCGCTAAAAGCTAAACGCATGGAACTGGCACGCGAGCAAGGTGTGCCGCCCTATGTCATATTCCACGACAGCACCCTACTGGAAATGCTGGATCAACGCCCCGGCAGTCTGGACGAAATGGGGCGCATCAGCGGGGTTGGACAGGGAAAACTGGCGCGCTACGGAGATGATTTTCTGAAAGTGATTGAGGATGATGCGAATTCCTGAGGCGACCTTAACATGCGCCTCCAAATTCAAACCCGGCATCAAAAAACACCGACTGACTAATCAAGCAAATCACCCACCAATCAAACGACAACGGCTACAACATCAGTCTGGCGCTTAAAATCAACACCACCGGGATACACGATTATTGAATCCACAGATTCTGTGGAAAACTCCGTAGAAAAGTAACAAAAAAGCCTGCACATCAATGAGATGGAGGGCTGATGTAAAGTTAAGCGGTTATTCAATCAATCAACATATTGTAAATAATTTACTTAGCAGCATATAAATGTCAAATGTAAGACTTGACATCAAGACTCCCGTGTAGCGCCGCACACCCCGCAAACCTGCCGCAACCGGCAGGTGCGGCCAAACTCGCTCTGAAAATGGCAGGAATCCAATAAAACAGCTGCTTCCGGCACCGACATCGGCGGTGTGTCGATGCTGAAAGTGGCTTTTTTAAAGGATTATGAACACCTCAGCCCACCAATGCAGGATTGGTCTGGGGAGCTATTTGCATAGCGATGGTGGGACTCAACCGGGCTCGTCCAACAAACGGTCCAGATCGTGGCTCGCTTCGCGATCACGATCTAACCTTAATCGTTGGGCCACATGGAATCTAAGGAGTACCCCATATGTAGTAGTACAGAAATGCTAATAGAAAGGCAGCGGGTACATGTGCTACTGCAAGAAGATATGCCAACCACACCTTTTTTGAGATCATTCTTACTGCGAAGATTAAAAAAACAATAGCAGTCCATAAGAATATATGAATCACAATCATGTTGATTGACAACATGGCCATAGCGAGTGAGAAGAACCCACTACAACCCCAGATGAAAATAACTATAAAGTACGTTAACCATCTTGGTACAAATGCAGCGTCATTAGAAACGGGTATTTCAGACGGAATATCTCGTATTGCAGCTGGCTCCACTACGTAACAATTACGGCAGTTCTTTGTTGATGGTGGGTTACTCTCACCGCATTGTGGACAAATCCAAGGATGTTCAGACATACAGAGCCCAATCGGGATAGGAAAAAGTCTCACGGCTTCCCCCTCCCACACCACCGTGCATACGGGTCCGTACACGGCGGTTCAATGAATAAATCCTTGTCATCCTGCGAGGGACGGCAAGCCCATACTGCAGAAGCACTTTGCTGGCAAAGCCAGCGATAGCGCTGGGGTTTTGGACAAACGCCACGGGCCGTGTGCGCTCTTGCTGGTGTTCCATGCTTCTCGCACTGATACACCGCGTTTGCGCAACTCTCGGTAACCAGCCCTTCCCCATTGCTTCCAGATGTAGCATCGTAACTTGCGCCGCAGCCATTTGTCGATGTCACGCAGAGGACTCAATACTTCGGCAATCCCGAAATATGCTTTCCAGCCAAGCAGGCTCTGTCTCAGCTCTGCAATAATATCAGCCAAATGGTGGCCTCTTGTGCGGCGAGTCAGTTCCCGAATACGGTCTTTCAGTTTATCGATGGCTTTATCCGCCACCTTCAATCTTGCTCCGTTCCGGCTGACCGTAAATCCCAGAAACTTGCGTTTTGCCGGGCGATCTACCGCGCTTTTCAGCGGATTCACTGTGAGTCGCAGTGTGTCACTGACGAAGCGTGTCACGCTTGCCATCACCCGCTCGCCCGCACGTTTGCTTTTGACCATGATGTTGCAATCGTCAGCGTAGCGGGCAAAGCGGTGGCCGCGCCGTTCCAATTCCCTATCGAGTTCATCCAGTACGACATTCGCCAGCACCGGCGACAGCGGGCCACCTTGCGGCACGCCTTGTGTCGTGGCCTGTACGTTGCCGCCCACGCTGACACCGGCCTTGAGGTAACGGTTGATGAGTCGCAGCAAAGCCGAATCATCGGTGTGCTGTTTGAGCCGCACCATGAGCCGATCATGATTGACCCGATCAAAGAACGCTTCCATGTCGGTGTCCACCACCCACGCATATCCTTCGCGAATGTCCGCCTGAACTTGCCGCACGGCATGGTGCGCCGAGCGTCCGGGACGAAATCCGTAGCTGCTGGGGTGGAAGTGTGGTTCCCATTCTGCGCTGATAATTTGCGCGATGGCTTGCTGGATGAATCTGTCTACCACGGTGGGGATGCCCAAGGGACGTTTCTTGCCATCAGGTTTGGGGATTTCCACTCGCTTGACCGGTTGTGGACAGTACGTGCCCGCAACCAGTTGTGCGCGGATTTCCGGCCAATGTTCCTTGAGGTGGTGGGGAAGGTCATCGACACTCATGCCGTCGATGCCGGGCGCGCCTTTGTTTTGGCGTACTTGCTTGAGTGCGCGTTGCAGATTGGGTCGTTCCAGCACCCGTTCCAACAACGCTTTGGGTTGATTTGACTCGGATTTACTACCCTCTCCAGCCACGGATTCATCCTGCGACATAGCCGCAGCCTGCTTGCGCAAGTTGTCAGATGCAATTCCGTTTCTCATCAGGCATTTTTCCTTGTCATTCATTGTTCAGGCCTTCAGTGGTGCCACCCACCTAATATGCCTTCTGCTGACTTCTCCACGGCATTCAGCATCCGTTGCCAGATGCCCAGCTTCAATGCTCCGAAGCACCGGAGAGACCTCCCGGGGTAAGACACGTCACTTTCGCTGCGCGAACGCCGGATTTACAAAATGCATCCCAAAAACGCAGATGGAGGACTTCGCGGTCACGTGCCCGCTCGTCCCGGATGCATCACGCCTCATATCCGGTTTTTGATGAAACTACTAGCCAATCGACTAGGCGCGAAAAAACCTGCGCCAAGTCGCTGGTTATGTTCATCGCCCCGCAGCTTTGGATTCAGCGCACCGATAGACCCTGCCTCGCGGCAACGCCCTTGCCGTTCTCCTAGCCTTCGGCTCTGCGAAAACCTGGCCTCAGGACTTGCACCTGAGTAGTTACGTGCCATGCCCGGCACACACGTTTGAATTCACCGGCCTGCGCGGCTTTTTGCGCAGGTCCGGTGGAATGATGGGTTCGGCCTCTAGTGATACGCGCATTCACTCTTGAAGCCTTTGAATTTCATGGACCAAGCTGACGTATTCATCTTCAGTTAAATCTGGGAAGAGAGATCTGTCGTAAATTACTTCGGATGCAGTTGTTTCGCTGTCTTTGAGAGTGCTTCCAACGATTGAAATAGCTTTAAGGAACCCGTTGAGACCATCGTCAAAAGTTAGCAACTTAATTTGCGTATTCTTCCGATCACTCGGGCGTTGAATGGCATATATGTTTTGTATCCTCGACAAAACGAGAAGGTCGGACACTGCGTTGTATGCTCTTCTATCAAGTTCATCGTCGGTACTGTTCAGTTTTGGCTTTAGCACCTTTCTGGCATCTTTGTTTCCGTAGAGCGTAGCTAGGCAACAAATAACTGCGGGGTGCCCCGGTGATATTCCTCGCTCCTTCGCGAACTGAAGAAGAGCATCTTGAATTGGTCGCCGATTACTTTTCGGCTCAACCAAGAGCCTATGAGCCAACTTAACCAAGTCAAGGTAGTCGTTGAATTTCTTTTCGACCTCACCCGAAAATGCTTCCGCGAATTGGTCTTCATTCGCGCTTAGGTGTTCGGAATCTGTGCTTGCCTTTTTGAAGAACGCAGATAGCGCAGCACTCTCTTTTTTCAAAGTT
The DNA here is from genome assembly GCA_038206935.1 of Burkholderiales bacterium. Lineage (GTDB taxonomy): Bacteria > Pseudomonadota > Gammaproteobacteria > Burkholderiales > Gallionellaceae > Gallionella. The sequence continues at coordinate 111,443 of JBBRAJ010000008.1, read as the reverse complement.
GCTCGCAGTTGATCCTGCGTCTCCTTTATGCCGGACTGCCCCTCAATTATCGAGAGCAAAGGGCTCACGAAGTTTCGAGGAACATCAATACTGCGTAGCCTCGCAAGCCTCTCGATAGGAACGCGCTTCCCTGCAACGCTATCTTTAACAATGCCCATGGCATTTCTATCTAAGAAGTAAATTCTCATTTTGTGGAAGCTACCCTAGAAGCCATGAGGCCGAACGTAAAAGTGAGGGGCAGCCCGCTTCTGGGCTGTCCCTCTCGACTGACGGGTTGGGCATCTTAAACACCAAGCCAAAGTTGTAGTTCACGGATGAACTCTTGCTCGGAAAGCCAAGGTTGCTCACGAAACACTTTGGCTTGAATGTTGTTGAACTTTTCACCAACCTCCCCTCCAGAAACATACTGTCTGAGAACCTCAGATGAAAGGAACAGCACTTTCTCCGGCTCATGACTTTCGCTGGCAAGCGCCCATCGAAGGTTTGACTCAAAGTACGCAGGTTTCTGACTCACGATCTCGGGCTGAAAACCGCCACCCTTGCTACTACCGAAGCCGAGCCGCCCATGGTTTGACTTGTGGTACTTAACCTCGATGAAAAACAACTGTGGTTGCGGAGTGTCTTTGCAAACGAGTATATCAACGGCTTTCTTGTTTTGCAGGGCGTAGATTCTAGGGTCAAGTTTCGTGACGTGCTCCTGAATAAGTTGCCGGATGTACGCCTCGAATTTACTCTCACTCTCGTAAGCCACGCGACCTCCTAAGATGCCCAACGAATAGCGTTTATCTGCCGCCCCGCCCAAACTTGTTTAACCCGCGCCCCGTGTTGGCGGCAGATAAACCTTGTTGGACTGAACCTTCGGAGAGCGGAACCTATGGGGATTGTAAGGTTTTGTGGCTTATCGTCAACAGTATGTTTGGGAAGAGCGGCGATGGGCGAGCAAGAAGCGGATGCTCGGACGTGAATTTCCGGCGCTCATCGGTGCCGGAGTTGCGCGCATAACACCCAGTGAAAACGCGGCATCTGCCATATGGACGAGCGTGTCCACGGCAGGAACGAACACTCAATTGCCGGATGATACGCAATACGAAACAGAGAGACTTCATGGCGGCTCCCGAGGTGGCGGGCGCGGTAGTTGGGCGGGCAGATCGTTTGTTCCTGTGCCCGGAGGAATTGCCTTCACCACCCTGAATTGCCCTTCGCCGCAGTGCGGGCAGTCCAACCACTCGATGCAGGACACCCGCCGCATGAATTCCGACACCGATTCCACCACGACTGGGTCGGGGGCGGGCGCATCCAGCGCCGCGCGCGCGGCGGCGAGGTTGGCGGCTTTATGCGCGGAACCGAGCAAGCCGTAATGGCGGATGCGCTTGAAGCCGCCGGGCAAGATGTGTCCCATGAAACGCCCGATGAATTCGCCCGCTTCCAAGCGCATCACCTTCTTGCGGTTGCCGTTGGCCCGGTCGCGCACCCGGAAGCGCACCGCGTTCCCCTCCATGCCGAGGATGCGCTCGTTGGAAATCGCCACGCGGTGCGTGTAGCGACCGAGATACTCCAGCACCCCGGCTTTCGCGGGGGCAGGCTCTGCGCCGGACCGCCCAGCGGCTGTTTCGCGTAAACCACCCAGTCGTGACGGCGCAAAGCGGCGTTGTGCCACCGCACTCCATCCATTCGCATGAAAATGAGTTAGTGTAGAAGTTGCATCAAAAATACATCTGCACTTATTTCTAATGCGAGTCTGGGGTAAACTCAGGCCAAATCCCTGATTCAAGCTGATTACGCCATGACACAAATCCAGCCTCGCCCGATTCCAGAAGCGGCTATGCAACAACTTATAAACGGCGGATATACGCCTGCTCTCGCTAAAATTCTGGCGGCGCGCGGTATCGTGGATAGTCGTGAGATGGAGACGACTTTTCCTCATTTATTGCCATTCGACACACTAAAGAATGCGCGTGAAATGGCACGATTGTTGGCGGATGCGATTGCGGGGGGGAAGAAGCTGCTGGTTATTGCCGATTACGATGCCGATGGTGCGACGGCTTGTGCGGTGGCGGTGCGGGGTTTGCGAACATTCGGGGCGCGTATTGATTTCATCGTGCCCAACCGTTTCGAGTACGGCTATGGACTGACACCCGAAATCGTCCATCTGGCCGCCCAATCCAAACCCGACATCCTGCTTACTGTGGATAACGGCATTGCCAGCGTGGAGGGTGTCGCAGAAGCCAACCGGCTGGGAATGCAGGTATTCGTCACCGATCACCACCTTCCCGGCGACACGCTGCCGGATGCGGCATGTATCGTCAACCCTAATCAGCCCGGCTGCCCCTTCCCCTGCAAGAATCTGGCCGGGGTCGGCGTGATGTTTTATGTGCTGCTGGCGCTACGTGCGGAATTGCGCGACAGAGGACAAATGCCGGAACAAACCGCTCGCAAACTGCTGGAACTGCTCGATCTGGTGGCACTGGGAACGGTGGCCGATGTGGTTAAGCTGGATCAAAATAATCGCATACTGGTGCAGCAGGGTTTACTACGCATCCGTGCCGGACGAGCCTGCGCGGGTATCAATGCATTATTGCAAGTAGCCAAAAAATCACCCGCCAAGGTTTCGAGTCTGGATATGGGTTTCACTGTCGGGCCGCGCTTGAATGCGGCAGGTCGATTGGATGACATGAGTCTGGGGATCAACTGCCTGCTGACCGACGATGACGCAACCGCGATGCAAATTGCCACCCGGCTGGATGCCCTCAATCGCGAGCGACGCAGCATTGAAACCGATATGCAGGAAAGCGCGCTGGCGGCTCTCGAACAAATTCAGGATGGATCACTCGCCCCGCAGATGGATAATTACAGTCTGGCACTATACGACGAAAGCTGGCATCAGGGCGTGATCGGCATCCTCGCCTCGCGCCTCAAGGACAAGTTTTTCCGCCCGGTGATCGCTTTCGCTCAATCAAACAACGGCGAACTTAAAGGCTCGGGACGTTCCATTGCAGGACTGCACCTGCGCGACGCGCTGGACATCATCAGCAAACGCCACCCTGCCCTGATCAAGAAATTCGGCGGCCATGCTGCTGCGGCCGGACTAAGCATCAATGAAACCGACCTCGATCAATTCGTCGCTGCCTTTGAACAGGTCGCCCGCGAATTGCTCAGCCCTGATGATCTGAAACTGCGCATCGAAACCGATGGCGGACTGGATAGTATTGGCATGAGCATCGAAACAGCACGTAAGCTGGATGAACAGGTCTGGGGACAAGGCTTTCCCGTCCCACAATTCGATGATGTTTTCACAGTGGAAAGTCAGCGCGTAGTCGGCGAAAAACACCTGAAACTGCGACTGAATACCCGGGGCAAACCCGTCGAGGCTATCCTGTTCGGGCACAACGAACCCCTACCCGAACAAATTCACGCCGTGTACAGCCTGAGCATCAATGAATACAATGGCAATCAAAGTCTGCAACTGATAGTCAGGCATTGGGAGTAAACAAGACAGAACCGGAGAGCTAAGGAAATGGAAAACATATTATTCCAGGGAAACGGCGTTGAATCCTTGCCGCAATTCGTCACCAGTCTGGCCATCGGCTTGCTGATCGGTCTTGAACGGGAACGAAATCCGTCGGCCAAGGCAGGTTTACGCACCTTTGCGCTGGTTGCATTGTTCGGCACAATGGCCGCACTACTCTCCAGTAAACTGGGGTCGCCGTGGTTTCTGATTACCGGCATGGTGGCGGTGGCCGGCATGATTATCGCCGCCTATATCTATCAGCCGGATCAGGTGGATGATCCCGGCACCACCACGGTCATCGCACTGTTGATGTGTTACGGGCTGGGTGCAATGGTCTGGTATGGCATGTCAAAACTGGCTGTTATGCTGGCAATAGGCGTTACTACCCTGCTCTATTTCAAATCCGAACTACGCGGTTTCTCACAAAAAATGACACGCCGCGATCTGGTTGCCGTGCTGCAATTCTGCGTGCTGACCTTCATCATATTGCCCATTCTGCCTAACCAGAGCTATGGCCCCTATGACGCATTCAATCCGCATAATGCCTGGTTGATGGTGGTATTGATTTCCGGCATAAGTCTGGCGGGCTATGCCGCTTTGCAGATAGTAGGCACCCGTTACGGCGCGGCCCTGCTGGGCCTATTCGGCGGGTTGGCATCCAGCACTGCCACCACGATGATCTATGCAAAACACTGCAAAAACGACCGCGCCATGCTGAATCTGGCCTCCACGGTCATTATCATCGCCAGCATGGTGGTCATGGTCAGGCTGATGATCGTCAGCGCGATCATGTCCTATAGCATATTGCCTGCACTGATACCTTCGATGATGGGTGGATTGCTATTCGGATTAACCGTGACGCTATACAACTGGCGCAAGATGAACAAGGAAAACGAGCTCTTCATCCCGGACACGCGCAACCCGGCAGAGATGCATGCGGCTATCGGTTTCGGCCTGCTTTATGTTGCCGTTTTACTGGGTTCGGCGTGGATGAAAGACGTAGCGGGAAGTCAGGGTTTGTATATTGTAGCGCTGGTATCCGGCCTGACCGATGTAGATGCGATTACCTTATCCAGTTTGCGGCTGTTCAATCTCGGCCAATTGAGCGAAGCGCAGACGGTCACTTCCATTACCATCGCCTTTCTGGCTAACCTGACTTTCAAGTTTGGCATGGTGATCTTCATTGGCGGACGTGAACTGGCAAAACTGGTGGCTACCGGCTTCGGCCTGATGACCTGTGGCGTGCTGCTGGGCTGGATTGCGTTATAATCTCGCCCTTTTCAGCGCGTGACGATAGCTACGCCCAGCACCTATCAGGGAATCAATATGGAAGCCGAACAACTCAACGCCCTTACCAACCAGCTCGCAGACCTAGCCTTGCGTAGCGCCGAACTACGGAGGTATCTTTGACTACGATACCAAACAGGAACGCCTGACCGAAGTCTGCGCACTGTCTGAAGACCCGGCCATCTGGCAGGATGCCAAGCGCGCACAGGAACTGGGGCGCGAACGCAAATCCCTCGAAGACGTGGTTCACGGTCTGGGCAAAATCCAGCAAGACCTGACCGACACCGCCGAATTGTTTGAAATGGCGCAGGCCGAAGACGACGAAGATACGCTGCAAAGCACCGCCGACGACATACAAGACATTGAGAAGCGCGTTGCCGCAATGGAATTCCGTCGCATGTTCAACCACCCGATGGATCCGAACAACTGCTTCGTCGATATACAAGCCGGTTCCGGTGGCACAGAAGCACAGGACTGGGCATCGATGTTGCTGCGCATGTATCTGCGCTATGCCGAACGCAAGGGTTTCAAGGTCGAAATCATGGAGCAGTCCGATGGCGATGTAGCCGGCATCAAAGGGGCATCCATCAAGATCAGCGGCGATTATGCCTTCGGCCACCTGCGCACCGAAACCGGCGTACACCGCCTGGTACGCAAGTCGCCGTTCGATTCCGGAAATCGCCGTCACACCTCATTCTCCAGCGTGTTCGTCTACCCGGAAGTCGATGATTCCATCGAAATCGAGATCAACCCGGCCGATCTGCGCGTGGATACCTATCGCGCCTCCGGAGCGGGCGGTCAGCACATCAACAAGACCGATTCGGCTGTGCGTATCACCCACCTGCCGACCAACATCGTGGTGCAATGCCAGAACGACCGCTCCCAACACCGCAACCGCGCCGAAGCGATGCTGATGTTGAAATCGAAACTGTATGAAGAGGAATTGCGCAAACGCAATGCCGAGAAGCAGGAAATGGAAGACGGCAAAACCGACATCGGCTGGGGCCATCAAATCCGCTCCTACGTGCTGGATCAGTCACGCATCAAGGACCTGCGCACCAACTACGAAGTCGGTAACACTCAAGGCATGCTAGATGGCGATCTGGACGAGTTTATCAGTGCAAGTTTGAAGCAAGGGGTTTAACGAAAAATCGCCCATCTGATAATAATTGGATGGGCGATTATTTGCGGAGAATATACGAAATACCAAAGTCTCCCGCCGCCTATCACGGCCATATCTAGAACCTACTACTGCCACAAAGGAAACTGCAATAGCTCAAGGGCTTCCTGAACATCCTTTTCAAAAAAACTGAGTTCTGAAAACATCGAGCCTTAACATAGTACTATTCCGATAGAAGTCAAGTTATTCGATGGCAAAAAGCAGCATTTCACTTTCCCACAGTATCTGTGGATAACTCTGTGGGAAGATCATGTGATAGAACCGTTAAGGTGGTGACGCGAAAGGACTTTTCTTACTCTGCCCATTCTTTAATCAATGAAATTATTCCATACAAAACAACAAGTTAACGTAAGTTGCAATCCCAATTCGGTTAACACACCGCGCTAAGCCGCATGGTTACTGAGTTTGTGAACAATTGAGAATTGTCAATATGCTTTACATTCTATTTCTAAGGAAAATTTAGCATTCAATCACCTACCTGCCCAATCATAGAGTTAGCGTCATTCTCGGTAAATTCCGAATATGTAAGCATGAATCTTCTTGACGAATGATTCATTTATCGCTGATGAAAATACAATCGAGCCACTTACAGCGATCAACCTAGAAAAAGCAATTGTCCACAAAAAGCACGAAGTGGGTTTGGCAGGCATTTTGCCTTTAGGCAAAAACTCGCAAAAAACACGAACAAACTTAACAGCATGCCAAGGTTTCTAATTTCACCTAATGGGTGTTCCGGTGACTTGACGTAACCCATTGTTTATTTGAGAGCAGCCACTCTGTGGCTTTGCCTGTTTACCCCCTTTTTACGAGCTTCCACCTAAAGGTGGAATGCCTGCTTAACCCATTTCGTGCCTTTCGTGTTTTTGCGAGTTGCGCTAAAAAACAGCACATCCCTGCTAAAACCAATTCGTGGACGGAATGAGTTTTTTAGGATCAATGAAAATGCCTTTTCCTGAATATTATTAAGTTACCGGCATTATTTCCCAGAAATCGCAATCGGAAAGTCCGTAATCCCGCTAGGTGACAGGCTGACTGGTGATTGCTGGCCATGGGTTAATTCCTTTACTCGTTCGGTGACATAGTAATCCAGCCCCTTGTGAGTAATTTTTCCGCTCCTCTGAAAGTCGGCCTTACCACTCAGGCCTTCCACGACCGCCTTGGTAAAGGCACCGTTGCCCCATGCCGCATCTTCCTGAGACAATTGTCGCCCGGTTGAGGAAGAGAACACAATTACGCCGTTTTCCGCCGAAGCCAGTTCGTTGACAAAAGCATCGGTAGTGCCGCCTATCGCACGCGTTTTAGCCGAACCCAAGGCATTTCCGGAATGGCAGGTATCGACAAAGAACACCGCCTTTCCCGCCAGTGTATTAAGCGTCAGCTTGATGTCGTTTTGTGCAACACCAGTACGCATCAATTGATCGGGATTAACGTTATAGGGCAAGTAGTAATAATTGCCGATATTGTCATTCATGCCGTGTCCCGCAAGAAACATTACCCCGACATCGCGCGATGTCACTTCCCGCTTTAACCATTCCAGCCCGTCCAGTACATCATCCTTACTGGCCTTATCGTCAGTCAGCAAACGTACCTGCACATCACCGTACAATTTTCCCTTCTGCTTGAAAAACACGGCGGCAAAGTCGGTTGCATCCTTGGCAGCCAGTCCAAGGTTATATTCCGGATTTTTGTATTGCGAAACACCCACAGCCAGTACATAAAGCTTCGGTTTGAACTGACTTTCATCTTCTGCGGCGGTCTGTTGCCCACCCCAGATTACGCGCAGACTGGCGGGGGTCGATACACCGTTTCTATTCTCGGCGAATAATTGAATCTCGCTATCCTGCGGCGGTATCGGCACACTGATTTCATGCTCTGATTCGCCATTCGTTGCCGCAACGGCCAGATTACGCATTCCGGTCAGGTTAACAGCCAGTCCATTGACGCGAACTCGAATGCCCGTTACCGGCGCATCATCGGGCGTACGAGTACTGTACTTGAGGGTAATTTCTGAAGAAGATACAGTCAAACCATCGTCGGGAGTAACGATATTTACGACCGGCGGCAATACATTGGTAATGGAAACCACCTGAGTTTTCCGTCCCGCCGCGAGATTCGCAAAACGCAATGCCTCAACTTCACTGCCGGTATCCAGCACATAGGCTAAAACATCGGGACGATTAAACTGATTACGAAAACGGGAGGCCGGAAAGAAATCTGCCGCCTTGTCCTTGCCGCGATTAAGATGCCAGCCGATCATGTCTTCCGCACCGAGGCTGGCATCGTAATACCCTTCCGGAGTCCACATTACCCAGCGTTTCATATCAGGATGCGGATAAAATGCCAGTTGCTCGGTGCCATCAGCTACTCGAAACCAGCGTATCGTACCATCGCCGATGGTCGCCACGACCCAACGCCCGTCGCGTGAAATATTGACATTCCAGACCACACCGGGAGTCGAAATTTTCCAGCGTAATTCACCCGTACTGGAAAAAAAACGCAACGCCCAGTCTGATCCCAGTACAAAACCATCGCCCCCCGGCAGCATAGCCAAACTGCGTGATCGTTCAAAAGGACGAAGCTCCAACTTTTTGCCATTAAGCTTGGGGGCAAATGTATATTTCCAGTCCGTCACGACCATACCGGGCGATTCAATCAAAGGTGGAGAGAGATTAGGCGTATTCTCAGGTAAAAAAATATGGTTCAGGGTATCAAATACAACCGGAGACTTGCCGAATGACTGGTATCCAAAATTTATCTTCGCCCCGTCACTGGAAAGCCGGAATCCTTCCTGATTGTCCCTGAAGTCTGCCAGTATCTGGGCATGAAAAACCACCTTACGACCGGTCGCATCCAGCACTCCCCAGGTCGGATCGGCGGTACCAAATGCCAAACGTCCACCCGGCAGTGATGCCAATGCCATGACGGTATCACCGGCTACCGGCCAATCCGTGGCCGCTCCCGCGCCGGAACTGTCCCAGCGACGGACATAACGCTGCCACACACCATCAAACTGCTTGGGAGACTGTCCGCCCGCGTAAAGAACCGAACCATCCTGTGACCAGATGACATTGAGCAAGCTGGAATCCACCCCGCTGGTATCGGCTGCGAAACTAAACGAAAGATCAAAGCCATTCAGCACATTGACTGAAGGTGTGCCATCAAACCCGACTGCAATACGCCGTCCATCCGGCGAAAAACGTGCAGCTGAAGGTTTATCCCCGCCCGGTGCACTGCGTTTGGACTGCAAGGACAATCGATTATTATCAAAACGATACAGACGCAGCATACCGTCATAACTGCTGGTCAACACCCGACCATCGGCACTGAAATCGACACAGTAACTGTCAGCGCCGTAATCATGATCGTCCGCCAGTTGCTGTCCGCTGCTGGCTGAAAAAATTCGCAGGCCATTCGCGCCTCCCAGCGTTGCCGCCAGCACTGCCCCATCATAGGAATAAGCCAGATGAAGTACCGCATTAGCCAATCCATTGATACGATTCAATAATTGCCCCGTGGAACGATCAAAAAGGTAAATAGTATGCCCATCAGCTGCACCATCATATAAACCGTTATTGAACTGCGTCCATCCCGAGACAGCGACCGTTGATCCATCAGGAGACATCGCCACGGAAAAAATCTTGCCCTCGTTACCCAGACCTATAGGTGGGCGCAATGTTGTCAGTAAACGACCGTCCGCGATATCCCACACTTTCGCCGTCTTGTCATCCGAACCCGTTACCAGCCAGCGTCCCTGAACATCCGTCGCGATACGCCGTACCATCGCGGCATGCTCACCAGCATCGATACGCAACTGGGGATTAAGCAACGGTTCGGCCGCCTGAAGTGAAAATGAAACCAACAATGCCACGCATACGCATAGCATTCTAAAACGCAAAATAAAGTACATAACTGCCCCTCTTTTATTGATCTTCATTACCCTGCCTTCAGTGCTTCCCAGCCGCGTAGGATGTGGTGACGAAGGAACCGCATCGTTTGTGATTGATGCGGTTCGCAAGCTCACCACATGCTACCAATAGCCTATTTTTCATCATCGTGGGCGGCACTTTTGCCATGCCCCATAGGGAGCCTCTATAACTCCCAATTCCTTCGCATCTTGTCTCTGCTTAGGCATCAAGCAAAAATAACTTGTGCAAATAAACAATACCCGTAGGTTGGGCTGACGAAGGAAGCCCAACATTTCCGATATTTGTTGGGCTTCGCAAGCTCAGCCCAACCTACGAAATGTTCATGTTATTTTTGCACAACTCCTTAGTAGCTCCGTCAGGATTTTAAATTTATAGGGGCTCCCATTACCCTGCATTCAGGGTTTTCCCGCCACCGCAATCGGAAAATCGGTAATCCCGCCGGGTGCGATACTGACTGGCGATTGCTGTCCATGTGTCAGTTCCTTGACCCGTTCGGTCACATAATAATCCAGTCCTTTATGAGTGATTTTGCCACTCTTGCCAATTTCCGCCTTGCCATTCAACCCTTCCACGACGGCTTTGGTAAACGCGCCATTACCCCATTTCGGGTCTTCCTGAGAAAGTTGCTTACCCGTGGAAGAAGAAAACACGATCACGCCATTTTCCGCTGATGCCAACTCATTGACAAAGGCATCGGTACTGCCCCCGATAGCGCGCGTTTTGCCCGTTCCCAATGCATTTCCGGCATGGCAGGTATCAACAAAGAACAGCGCCTTGCCTGCCAGCATATTGAGCGTATTTTTTATATCACTCTGAGCAACCCCGGTACGCTTGAGTCTGTCCAGATCGGTGTTATAGGGCAGGAAATAATAAGCACCCGCATTATCATTCATTCCATGCCCGGCTATAAACATGACCCCGACATCGCGCGAGGTTACTTCCCGCTGTAACCAGTCCAATCCATCCAACACATCTTCCTTGGTCGCCGTTTCATTGGTCAACAAACGTACCGACACCTTGCCATATAACTTACCCTCCTGATTCTGAAATGCATGGGCAAAATCGGTCGCATCCTTATCCGCCAGCCCAAGATTAAAATCCGGGTTCTGATACTTCGACACACCTACCGCCAACACATATAACTTGGGTTTAAATACGAATTCCTGATCCTGGCCGGTTTCTTGACCGGCCCAGGTCAAACGCAGGCTGGCAGGAACCGATATGCCATTCCTGTTTTCGGCAAACAACAAAATCTCACTATCCTGTGAAGGAATGGGGACATTAATTACCTGTTCACCACCCGCACTGGCAGCTATAGCCAGATTGCGCATATCCGGCAAAGCCACCGCCAGCCCGTTTACCCGTACACGAATATTGGTCACGGGCGCATCGTCAGGTGTACGAGTGTTGTAACGGAGAGTAACTACCGGAGTAGATACAGAAATCCCATCTACAGGAGAAACGATATTCACCACGGGCGGTAACACCTCGGCAACAGACACCACCTGAGTTCTACGTCCTGCATCAATATTCGCCAGCCGCAATGCTTCACCTTCACTACCTGTATCAAATACCCGTGCCAACACATCGGGGCGATAAAATTGATTACGGAAACGCGACGCCGGAAAAAAGTCCGAAGCATTATCCTTACCGCGATTAAGGTGCCAACCAATCATGTCTTCAGCACCGGGGCTGGCATCGTAATAACCCGTTGGTGTCCACATCACCCAGCGACTTCTGTCCGCATGAGGGAAAAAAGCCAGTTGCTCAGCACCATCGGAAGCACGGTGCCAGCGTATTGTGCCATCACCATAGGCCGCCACCACCCAGCGCCCGTCCCCCGAGTAATTGACACCCCACACGATTCCCGGCGACGGAATTTCCCAACGTAACGAACCACTTCGATCAAAAACTCGCAATTTCCAGTCCGCCCCGAGCGCGAAATATGCACCATCAGGGCTTAACGCTACAGAACGCGAGTTTTCATACTGTTCCAGTTTAATCGCCGCACCGTTCAATTTGGGATCGGTTCTATGGCTCCAGTCAGTCAACTTCACGCCATTGGTCTCAGACAAGGGAGCGACAAGATAAGGCGTATCGGCAGGCAAAAAATCTCGCTTGATACCATCGAATACCGCAGGAAGACCGCCGAATACCTTGTAACCGAAACGCACAATTGAACCGTCGTAGGAAAGCTTGAACCCGCTTTGGTTATCTCTCAAATCCGCCAGCACAGACCTATGGCTCAAAATATTACGTCCGACCGGATTCATCACCCCCCATGCCGGGTCGGAACTGCCAAATACCAGCGACCCATCCGCCAGCGGTGTCAATGACATGATGCTATCCGCCGCCACCGGCCAATCGACGTATTCCCCCGAGCGATTCCAGCGACGGATATAGCGATACCACACACCATCTATATATTTTGAAGACTGCCCGCCGGCATACAAATAATCCCCGTTTTTCGACCATGCGATACCGTAACCCAGATTACTGTTGCCACCCGAACTATCCGGCGCATAGCTGAATGACAGGTCATTGGCATCGAGCACGTTGATGACATTGCTGTCACTGAATCCAACTGCGATATACCGCCCATCGGGCGAAAAACGAACACCAAATATTTGCTTACCACCCGGTGCGGTACGTTTCGCCAGCATTCTCAGACGTCCATCTGTAAATTGATACATGCGCACCAACCCGTCATAGGAACTCGTCACCAAACGCCCGTCATTACTGAAATGCGCGTTGTAACTGACATCACCATAATCCCGGTCTTCACCCAACAGGCTGCCGCTGAACGCATCAAATACACGCAAACCGTTGCTGCCGCTTAACGTCACGGCCAACGCACGACCATCCGAGGAAAAAGCCAGATCATTTACCGTGCCAGACAAACCACTGAGACGACGTTGCATCTGTCCGCTAGCCCGATCAAAAATAAACACCGAAGCCGAACCGTCATAATCCCAGCCTGTCCATCCGGCTACGGCGATTGTCTGCCCATCGGGCGACATCGCTGCTGCAAACAACTTACCCTCGTTCCCCTTCCCTATCGGCACACGCAACGTAGACAACAGATGCCCATCATTCAAATCCCATACTCGGGCTGATTTATCGAATGAAACCGTGACCAGATAACGCCCCTGCGCATCGGCCGCGATACGTCGGATCGGCGAAGTATGCTCACCCGGATCAATCCGCAACACTGGCTCAATGGGTGGTTCACCCGCTTGCAGCGCAAAGGAACTCATTAGTGCCGCAGCGGAAAATAACAATTTTATGTAAGAGAGATAACGCACAATTATTGCCCCAGAATTACTGTCTGCACGCGTCGATTCATCGCGATGTTCCGATTTGCCGCATCCAGCAATTTGCGGCAACCGCAATCCTCGATCTTCATCAGCGCAATGTTGTTCATTATCGTCAGAACTACTCAGCCACCGCAATCGGAAAATCGGTAATGCCGCCGGGTGCGATACTGACTGGCGATTGCTGACCGTGGGTCAGTTCCTTGACCCGTTCCGTGACATAATAATCCAGTCCCTTATGCGTGATCTTACCGCTCTTGCCGATTTCCGCCTTGCCATTCAAGCCTTCCACGACGGCTTTGGTAAACGCGCCATTACCCCATTTCGGATTTTCCTGTGATAACTGCCTGCCGGTTGATGAGGAGAACACGATCACGCCGTTTTCCGCTGAAGCCAGTTCATTGACGAAGGCATCGGTACTGCCACCAATAGCCCGCGTTTTGCCTGTTCCCAGTGCATTCCCGGCATGACAGGTATCAACAAAGAAGATGGCTTTACCGGCCAGCATGTTGAGCGTGTTTTGTATGTCACCCTGCGCCACCCCGGTACGCTTGAGCTTGTCCAGATCGGTGTTGTATGGCAGAAAATAATAGGTACCCGCATTGTCATTCATGCCATGTCCGGCAACAAACATCACGCCCACATCCCGCGATGTCACTTCCCGCTGTAACCAGTCCAGACCATCTACCACTTCATCCCGGCTAGCCTTTTCATTAGTGAGTAATCGTACCGACACCTTGCTGTAGAGTTTCCCTTCCTGATTCTGGAAGGCATGAGCAAAATCAGTCGCATCCTTATCCGCCAGTCCGAGATTGTAATCAGGATTCTGATACTTCGACACACCGACCGCCAGTACATACAGCTTGGGCTTGAACAGAGTTTCTTCTGTCGCCGCCTTCCGTCCTGCCCAGGTTAAACGCAAGGTAGCCGGTACTGAAACGCCGTTCTTGTTCTCGGCAAATAACTGTATGACATTGTCCTGTGCAGGGATGGGGATAGTAACTTCACGTACACCGTTAGTTTTGACAACAGCGAGATTGCGTTCATCCGGCAATGTGACCGCCAGCCCATTGATACGTACCCGTATGCCGGTCACAGGCGCATCATCGGCAGTACGCGGGAAATACTTCACCGTCACGGTCGCGGTAGAAACAGCCGTGCCATCATCCGGGGACAGTATATCGACGACCGGGGGCAATACCTGTGTAATGGAGGTAGTCTGAGTACGCCGACCGGATTCTTCATTGGCCTGACGCACGGCTTCGGTTTCATCTTGAGTCGCCAGCAGTTTAGTCAGCACATCGGGACGATAGAAGCGATCATGGAAGCGCGAAGCCGGGAAGAAGTCCGCTGCCTGATCCTTGCCGTTGTTGACATGCCAGCCGATCAATTCTTCTGCACCGGGACTGGCATCGTAATAACCGGACGGGGTCCACATTACCCAGCGTTTCTTGTCAGCATGGGGGAAGAAAGCCAGTTGCTCTACGCCGTCGGAAGCGCGGTGCCAGCGTATCGTGCCATCCCCGTAAGCCGCCACCACCCAACGTCCGTCTTGAGAAGCATTGACGGCCCATACATCTCCGGGAGCCGGTTTATTCCAGCGTTCATGGCCGGTGCGATCGAAGGCACGCAATTTCCACTCCGTTCCCAGCACAAATCCATCGGGTAGCAAGGCCAGGCTGCGTGATGTTTCATATTGAGCCAGTTTGAGTGGAGTACCGTTTAATTTAGGGTCAGTGGTATTTTGCCAATCGGTGACGTCGATGCCATAGGTACTGAGTGACGGCGAAATAAGACCGGGCGTGTCTGAGGACAGGAAGCCGTGGCTCTGGATGTCAAATACAGCGGGGGATTTACCCGGAAACTCATAGCCGAAGTGTACCCGTGAACCATCGCTGGAGAGAGTGAAACTATTTAACAGACTGTTGAAATTAGCCAATACCGAGGCATGAAACAGGGTGCGTTTTCCGGTTGAGTCGATTACTCCCCAAGACGGCACCACACTACCGAATGCCAATCGTCCGTTCGGCAAAGATACTAGATCCATTAGAGTGTTACTCGTTACTGGATAGTCCAGCGCCGCTCCACGACCGGATTTCGTCCAGTGGCGGATGTACCTCTGCCCGACACCCTTGAATTGATTTTGCGCCATCCCAGTTGCATACAACGTCGCCCCATCGCGCGACCAGGCGACGCTGGACAAACCCGCATCCACTCCTGAAGTGTCCGGAGCATAGTCCAACGATAGATCGCCGCCATCCAGCACATTCACAGCGGGGGTATCAGAAAACCCTACAGCAATGTGCGTGCCGTCCGGCGAAAAGCGCGCACCAGAAGGTTGCTTGCCGCCGGGAATTGCACGCTTGCGCAACAGTGTCAAGGTGTTGCCCATCCAGTGATACAGCCGCAGATAACCGTCCCAACTGGTGGTCACCAGTCGCCCGTCTTGGCTAAAGTGGACGCTGTAACTGCCTGCGCCATAGTCGTTGTCTTTTCCTATAAGGCTGCCATCAGAGACGGAAAATAACCTTAGACCACCGCTACCCATTGTGGCCGCAAGGCTGTAGCCATCAGGAGAGAAAGCCAGATGAATAATTACACCGGGCATATCACCTGTAAGTCTAAGCTTGATACGCCCCGTAGCGCGATCAAAGAGGAAGATGGAACTGCCGCTATCGCCAACTTGCGTCCAGCCCCCCAGTGCCACTGTCTGCCCATCTGGCGATAGTGCCACGGCATACAGTTTGCCCTCATTGCCGCTGCTGATCGGAATCCGCAAGGTGCTAAGTAAACGACCCTCACTTAAATCCCAAACTTTGGCTGTCTTATCATCCGAGGCCGTGACCAGATAGCTTCCCGCGTCGTCGGTGGCGATGCGCTTGATCTTCGATGTATGTTCCCCCGGATCAATCCTCAACACAGGCTCATTAGGTGGTTCACCCGCGTGCAGTGCAAAAGAACTCAACAATGCGACACCAACACCGAACATTTTCAAACAAGAGAAATAACGCACAATTATTGCCCCAGATTTACTACCTGAACCCGTCTATTCATCGCGCTATTCGGGTTTGCCAAATCGAGCAATTTGTTGCGACCATAGCCTTCGACCTTCAACCGTGCGGCTTCCACGCCGTATTGGCTGGTCAAGTAGTCCGCGACCGCCTGTGCACGACGTTTAGATAAGGCCAGATTATAGGCATCGCCACCGGAAGCGTCGGTATGCCCGGCAAGCAGGAAGTGAGAATCTTTCAAGGATGGATCGGTTAACGCACTGCCCAGATTATCCAGCATCAGTCGGGCATCGGCCGTCAATTTATCCGAGTTGTATTCAAAATTAACATCCAGATCGATGCTGGGACTATCCTCAACCGTGGTTTTCCGTCCCTCGACCGTTACGCCTTTTGCACTGATGCTCCTCGGCTGTATGCTGCGCACATGATAGGTCTCGGGCGGCGGGGTCAGGCGTTCGACAATTTCCTGTGCCGAAGGTCGGCGCGTCACCTCCTGCGCTTGAGCCATCGTTACCGTAAACAGGGAAAATAATGCCAGCATGATAATTTCTGTTTGTTTCATCGTAAAACTCCTTCAAAATTCCGGTGTGTGATTCATTATGGTTTTGTTTTCAAGCTCGCCGCAACGGCTGACACAACTCGATTATCCATAATATTTTTATCTGGAATATTTTTATCTGGACCATTTCTACCCGCGCCATTTTTCGGTTTTACCAGAAAAGCCCTGCGGAATGAGGTCAGGTATTCGCGGTCGATTGCCGCTTCGGGCATACCTTCCGGGAACAAGGGACTGGCCGAAGCAACCGCCACCACAATCTCATCGCCATAGGGTGCACCGATACGATAGACCGGTTCGCCATTCTTGCCGCCACCGAATATCACCTTGCTGTTCGGTGCCAGCTTTTTGGGGAACCGCCCCGCCGGCCACTGCAAATGAACCGCATCGCCACTGGCCTGTAGATAGGTGAGATAAATATAGCTCGGATAATCCGGTGTGGTCACTTCAACGCTCATCGAATCTCCGGCATGAAATACCTGATCCGATGCACCCAGCAGCTTGATTTCAAGTCCCTTATGTACGCCCAAAGCTTCTGCGAAACTCAGATAAACCTCGCATTGCGGCCAGGGATGCAGTGTCACATTTTCCGATACGCCTTTAACACCCGGCATGGACTGCAAATCAGTGCGCAACGTTGCCATGTCCTGCTCCGAACCGGCAAATCCCGATAGCGACACGACACGATTCGATGACAGTCTGGATTCAATAGCCGCACAGGGCATTTGATTCACCCGAGCGACAACCGCATCCCGAGTTCCTGCAAGTGTAGGAATCACGACAGGAGCAGGCGGAACAACTACCGGAGCAGGCGGAACAATCACCGGAGCGGGTGGAACAACTACCGGAGCGGGTGGAACAACTACCGGGGCGGGTGGAACAACTACCGGGGCGGGTGGAACGACTACCGGAGCGGGTGGAACAACCACCGGGGCGGGTGGAACAACTACCGGGGCGGGTGGAACAACTACCGGGGCGGGTGGAACAACCACTGGAGCGGGTGGCGGCTCGGCGGCTTCTGCCACAAACAAACGCTGCCCCAACACTTTAAGCGCCCGGTAGGATACCCAGCCATAGCCGTTATCACCCCAATGGGTTCCCCATGAATTGATGAACTTGAACGCCTGCCGTTTCTCGCTGTAACCCACTAACACCATAGCATGACCACCCGTTCTGGGCGAGTCGGTATCGTCGTAAATCTCGTCACCCTTCAGGTTGTCAAAGCTGTCCGCCAGGTCCATTCCGAATACCACAGGATTACCCGCGTTTAATTGCCCTTTGGCATCATCCAGCTTGGTTGGCTCTATCCTGCGCCAGGATTTGATTTTGAAACGAGAGGCCAGCAATTTGATCTTGTTATCCGGCATGCGGAAACAATTATCCGCGGCATAGGGAAATTCGGACATCGGCGGCACGCCTTCATTCATCAGCAGGTCCAACGCATCCGAAATGGCGGTTCCCTTATCGCAATTGGTCGCTCCTTCATGCAGGCGGTTATAGATGTAAGCAGGACTGAATACCTGTTCAGGTGTAGTGAATTGCCCCCACTGTCTGGCCCGCCCTTCATAATAGCTACGCAAATCATAGCCCACCGCCCAGGCCGTGCAGGAACCCTGTTGCCCCTGACTTCCGGGAGTTGGAAAATGCGCTGAAAGGTCTACTTCAGGCGGCAAGAAAGCGCGAAATCGTGGCACGCCGGGAAAACTTCGATAAACTATATCCGGCTCAGCGACAAAACCCTTGCCATGTTTCACTCCCGGCTGCGCCGCAACAGGAGACAATGCCACGACCAAACTCAACCCCAAAATCCACCTGCATGCCAGCATAACATCTCCAGATTTTTCCAATTTATCGGTGATACGGTCTGCTCACCTACTCGACTTCATCAATCTCCACTAACGCCGCGCCATAGGCATCCGAACAGACTTTCTTGATGCCCAGATTACGCTTGAGTGTATCGGAGCATTGTTGCTCCACCGCTGAAGAGGAGGAAATCAACTGTATATCCTGCTGGCTCTGCTGATTGGCGGAAACTTCGGAGAAAGGCCCGGCATTGGCAACGGGGAACCGGGATAGATCACGCGGCGCGTCGGAAATAATCGCCAGAATATGATCCCGCCCCGCTGGCCCCTGTGCGACGACTTCCCATCCGACACGCGGAAAGCGTAACGCCTGCCCGGCCTGAATATAGTTGTCGCGATCCAGCTTGTTGGGAAAGAGCACATCGAAGGTTTTACCATCCGAACCTGCCATCAACAGGTAAATGTAACCATCATGACTGGAACGGAGACTGAAGCTTAACTTGTCCTTGCCGATCCGTAGTTTTGTGAGTGCCGGTGTGATTTCAACGATGCGTTTATCATCGCGCCCGTTATAAATATCCAGCAAGGTAGCCGGTGCGCTCGAATCAATCACCGGCTTAACAACCGGCGCATCTACTAGCTGTGGCACAACATCCGCCTTTTTGGCTACCAGCGTCATGACCAGATCGGGATTGCCCACGATACTGATATGTTGCGGCAGAACACCTTGCAGCCCCTGGGTTTTTTCATCAATCTTCTGTTGGGCGCAACGGCGTATTTCCTCGGCGGTCAATCCCCCGCTGCCATTCGCATCCACCGCTTCGCCCGACATGCACTGCGCCCAGGCCAGCGTGGCAAAACCGCCCTCGGTCGAATCCAGCGATACCTCATCATTTTTCGCAGCCGCAATGTAGACAAAATTCTTGCCGCCTCCGCCAACTGAACGGCTAGCCCGACCTATGCTTCGGGTAACGATATTGCTCGGCTCATAACAGGCATCCTGCCCGCCCTTACTCCAGTATTTGGGTCGATATTGGGTATTACGCAGCGCCCGCGTCGTCACACCGCCGGAGTGACATGAATCCAGCATCGCGATGACCTTTTGCGCACGTTCGGAAAGTTTTTTCAGGCGATCATCCAACTCCGAATCATTAAAGAAGCCACCGTTCACCGACACCAGCGATTCACCACACCGCTCTACCGGCTCGCGTACATATTGCCTGCCGCCATGCCCGGAATAATAAATAAACACCCTATCCCCGGAAGTGACGCGTGCATCCAGTTCGTCAAAAGCGGTACGCATCTCATCCAATGTTAAATCCGTCAGAACGCGCATATTTTCCTCCTTCACCCCCATCAGATGCGCAATGGAACTGGCCGTAGGAACATCCCGCTGCACCCCATCCAGCTTGGGAATGCCATCCTGATAATCACCATTAAAGATTAGTAAGCCGTAGATTTCCGCCTTCACAAAACCGGACAACCCGCACAGCAACAAGATAAACAGAAATTTCCGCATAATTACTCCGTTATTAGCCATTCACAACGGAGAACATATTACCAATCTTGAGGTATTTAGTGTTTGGTGTTTGTAGAACACCCTACGCTTCTTTACCATCCACTCTGGCTTGCAACAAATAAGGAATATATCGCCATGCGAATAAGGCGAAGGCTGCGGCCCAACAACTTGCCGCGAGGAATATCCAGCGGGTGTAATTGGAAGGTTCCAGCAGCGGCATGACAAGGCGGAACAGGAAGGCCAGCATCATGATCCATAGCACCAGTTTGTCGCGCAGGTCGAAAACCACTTTCCTGCCGGTATGTCCACGGCTGATACGCATCAGCATCGCCGGAATAATCAGCCCCATCGCACCGAAGGTAAAAACATGAATCGAAATAGACACAGAAATATCCTGTTGCAGGCCCAGCCTTGCAAACTCGATCAGCAGTTGTGCAATGATCGCCAGATAGCCGAGATACATGATGCCGATGTCCAGCCTATGCATCGCCAGTTGCGGTTTCCAGTAGATAAAACGCACGGTCAGCATCAAGGCCAGCAACAACGCGAAACTGCCTGCCAGCGCTGGCGGCATGAAACTGGAAAATACCAGCAACAAACCGCAGAATTTGATCGCCATGTTGAAGCGGATATGGTTGAGTATCTCGACCTGAAAAGCACCTTTCATGAACTGCACTACGGTGCGCTCCAGCATCACCAGAAAGGCCATCCTGAATAACGCCAATGTCATCTCGGCACCGTACTGAAAATATTCCGCGCTCAATAACAAATTCTTGGCGACCAGAAATAACGGCAGCACCAACAGGAACAGAAAATTGTCGCGATAGCTGTCGGTATGCCGATTGCGTATCAACGTCCACAGGATCATCGCGACGATAGCACCCAAAAACAGGTTGTTTGAAATCCTGAACAACAGCTGCGGCCACGCACCCTCGAACCACATTCCGGCCCGCTCGAACAGCCAGACCGCTGCCAGAAACATCAGCGCCTGACCGTAGTAACCACGCACCCTGACCCAGTTTTTGGTCGCCGTCAGCAGAAATCCACCCAGCACTGCCCAGCCGAAACCGAAAAACATCTCATGCGCATGCCACTGCATGGGAGCAAAATGACTTTCCGGGGCAGCAATCATGTCGCCATATATCAGCGCCCACAGCATCGGCAGTGCCAAACCAGCCAGACAGGCCAGCAGAAAGAAAGGACGAAAGCCCACCAGCCAGAGTGGATGGACTTTCATGCTGACGTTACCGCAAAAACCTCGGGATCATCGCCATGTTCAAGCAGGATGCGGCTCACCCTATCCTGCCAAAGTCGGCGAAATTCAACCGCTTCGGCAGGTGTAGCGATATTCGACAAACAGCTCGCCATCAACTCGGACAATTGCGGTGTAGCCGGAACACGCTGTAGATTGACCGCGACCTGTACGGCCTGACTGGTATCGAGTCGGGTAAAACGCATTTCCCCGGTGAAATCGACCGCAAAGAACAGCCGCTCCCGTCGGTCAAAACGCCCGCCTATACCCTTGAAACCGTTGTCGGACATAGCTCCCGTCAACAGGCTGGCTACATTTGCGATCACTCCGGTCACGCCGTTGCTGCTGTCTTTGCTGAATTCCACCCGAATATCACCCCGTACCGGCAAGGAATCGGGATAAAGAGCAGTCAATGCATGGCGAGTTGCACCATAGGCCGCCGCGACAGTCGGGCAGGAGTGCCCGGCCAGCCGTACTGCATCAACATAACCATATTGCAACACCCCGCCATCCGCCGCACCGAGAAACTCAGCCAGCGGGTCATACATACGGATGACGGGAACTGCATCAAAGAATGCCGGATAACTCATGCTTTAGCTTTCATAAATTCTGACTCAGGCCGTCTTACATATTGGTGATTGGCTCGAATCGCGGAAGGATTTAATCGGGAAAGCCATTAGTGCGGCTTCGAGCGTTTTCCCGTTCACGACCAGATCAGCTAATGTCGTGTTTCGCAACACCTCAAAAAATGCCTCCAGTGCCTGATCCAATACAGTGTTCAACTTGCACGCACCCGAGATCACGCATTGATTCCTCTTTAAGCCAAAACACTCAACCAGATCAAAGTTTTCTTCGGTTGCGCGTAAGGCTTGTTCGATGTTGATGGAATCTGCCGGACGTGCCAGACGCACGCCGCCGTTACGCCCACGACTGCTTTCGATCAAACCGGACTTGGTCAGTTGATGAGAAATTTTGACCATGTGATTTTTGGAAACGGCAAAACGCTCGCTGGCCTCCTGTATTGTGACTGGCTCGCCTTGTCGCAATGCCAGATACATCAACAAACGCAAACCGAGGTCGGAATATTGGGTCAATTTCATGTCAGCATTTCAATCCGGGTTGGAAAATGGTCTTATTCGATGCCATGAATTTTCTTTCGGTATCACTTCGTATTGCTGCCAAAGGGAAAAGTCTTCCAGACTCGCGGTCTCTATCGTATCTACACCTTCGCCAGCCACGGTTCGGTAACTAACGACCATCCCGTCATCCTCGCCTGACAAAGTGATGACCTTACGTACCGATAAATCCGCTCCCTGTTTCCCATTGCTGTAATACAGCCCGGCGCTTATCTGCTCAGGCTGATCGGACAAGTGCCAGGCGTGCTTGCATGCCAGCCGGTAAATATTGGATAAATCCTCTTCATTGATGTCGACAAAGGAACCGATCTCGCCCAGTGCATACTTAAAGTCGGCATGACTCAACTGATTTGTGCGAACCAGCGTATCGATCTTACTTACAGTAGGCTTCTTGATTAAACCTGCCGGATAACGACGCCACGGAAATGCATAATTTACCGCGAGAGCCGCAATTAACATGATGAGGGCATTCAACATGACGGGGGTAAACACATACTGGTAACTCAACTCATGCACTTGCGTTCCGCCGATTACCGCTGAAATAGCCGTTGCCCCGCCGGGGGGATGGATACAACGCAAGTAGTACATCGCCCCGATAGCCAGCGCAACCGCAAGCGGAGCCGCCAGAAACGGATCAGCGATATTTTGCGCACAAGCCACGCCGATTACCGCTGAAATTCCATGCCCCCCCAACAACGCCCAGGGCTGTGACAATGCACCATGAGGAACGGCAAACAGTAGTACCGCCGACGCGCCCATCGATGCCACGATCAATGCTGCACCCTGCATGCCAAGAAAATGATGGCTGATCCACATTGTCAGCAGAATGCCGATAAAACCACCGCCAGCCGATATGATTTTTTCGTAATGACGGGTGGCATCCGGCCCGATACCAGACACATTTCTGATTTTTTCGAACAGACTCATAAGCTAATGAAATCGCAGAACACGCTTATACTCGCTTGAAATTGATTGCAATCTGCCCCGGTTCACGAGTGATATAGCTGATCGAAATTCCGTCACCATAGCGGTCTTTCAACTGGGCCAACAACGGCAACGGGTCATGATCATTGACAAAACGCATGGTTTCGCCCGTATTCAATGAATCCAGTGCACCAAAAATAGCCGCATGGCGAAAGCGTTTTGCCACGCCGCGCGCATCAAACGGGTAACTTAAATCAAGGGAGATGGTATTGGCGCAATCGTGTGACATTCAGAATTCCTTACTAACATTGACAGAAAAGAGACCGGCAAAATCGAGGGCGAATAATTTGCCGCCGCAGATAACATGTACTAATAATACATGTTTTATTGTATAGTTCAAAAAGTTTCTATTTACCGATCCGAAAACTCAACAATCAGGACTTCACTATGAACACTCTTGCAGAATTTATGAGCACAGACCACAAGGCCTGTGACAATGCCTTTGCCTACGCCGAAGAGATCGCGTTAAACGATGACTGGAGCAATGCCGAAAAAGCTTTTGCAACATTTCTGCATGACATGGATACGCATTTTCGCATGGAAGAGGAGGTACTTTTTCCCGCGCTGCTGGACGCGGGCGGCCCAACCGGCCCGGTGCAAATGATGCGTATGGAACATGCACAGATGAACGACCTGATTAAACAGATGAGTGCGGCGATAACCAGCAAGAACAGCAACAAATATGGCGGACTTTCAGAAACACTGCTCATCGTAATGCAACAGCATAACCTCAAGGAAGAACAGATTCTCTATCCGATTATGGATCGTATACTGGGCAATACCAGCGAGACGCTGATTAGCCGGTTAAAAGCAATTTAAGTCCGGTTGGCAACGATGACAGAACTGGATGTGCGCGGCCTGCCGCCGCCCGAACCCTTTGAGAATATCATGTACGCGTTGCAAACCATGGTGCCCGAATCCCGTCTGTGCGTATTGATACACCGTGAACCGTTCCCGCTCTATGACGTGCTGCGTGACAATGGCTATCGCTGGGAAACACGTACATTGCCGGACGGCAATTTCTCCATATTGATCGAACGGGCATCATGAACCCAGATTATCCATTAGAACAAAAACTCATCATTCCCGCGCAGGCTGGATTCCAGTTAATTGGAGCGCGTTTAGCAAGGATGGGCGGCCTTTTGTTCAACTCGCAACAATCCTCGCGTAGCGGGCCAACATTGAGGCTTTGTCCGCTACGCGGAGTGTTTATTTCGCTGGATTCCCGCCTGCGTGGGATAACCAGCCACTTGGCAACCGTATTTTGGTTACTTAGTGGAATGGCTATAAGTAGTGGCTTAGGTGTGGTTCTTTCACACCTTAGTCCAATACTTAATAGTTCCATCAGTTGCTTCATTAATGACAGCCTAATGGATTGTTTTTAATGAATATAGCCATGCTCAGTACCGATCAGGCACCACCGATTTCAGTGCCGTTACGCTTCTTTGCCGTGGCTCCGCTGTTTCTACTGCTGGCTGCCTGGCTGATTGCGCAAAGCATGACTGACGGCATCAACCCGCTGGACAACATGCATTCCCCCGCCATGCTCGCGGCTACCCATTGCATCACGCTGGGGTTCATGGCGCTGGTAATGATGGGAGCTATCCAGCAAATCCTGCCAGTGGTTGTCGGCAGTCCTATGCCGGCATCCCGGCTGGTCGCTTGGTTTACCCTGCTGCCGCTGGTGACAGGTACATTGTCACTGTGTGGTGGCTTTATGCTGAGCCAACCCGGATTACTTCATCTTGCATGGGGACTGTTGAGTCTGGCCTTTGTAATATTTATCAGCGCCAGCCTGACCTCACTGGCGCTAGCCGCCGCAAAGAATGCCACCAAAAATGCCATCCTGATGGCCGTTCTGGCACTGGCCGGAACGATAACGCTAGGCGCATGGATGGCGCATGGCTATGCCGATGGTGTGCCGCTGGATTACCGGCAACTGGCTACCGCCCATATCAGTCTGGGACTGGGCGGCTGGGTTATGCTGTTGATTATCGGCGTGTCATATCAAGTTGTGCCGATGTTCCAATTAACGCCCAACTATCCAGCCAGACTGGCAAACACCCTGCCACCGGCACTGTTGGCCGCATTACTATCCAGCTTAGTGGCACGTCAGTTTCAATTGATGACTATCAGTGAACTGGCTGAAGGTGCATTCTGGTTACTGGCAATCGGTTTCGCCGCCATCACGCTCAGGCTGCAAAGCCACCGTAAACGCCGCGTTGCCGATGCCACCTTAAGCTTCTTCCGGTTGGGCATGGTCTCGCTACTCTGCGCCGCCATGCTTTCAATGCTGGCGATGATACCCACTATCCATGCCTACTTCAGATCGCTGTCCATCATCCTGTTTATCTGCGGTTTCGCGATATCGGTCATACACGGCATGTTGTACAAAATCGTCCCGTTTCTGGTCTGGTTCCACCTGTTTCGCGGCGGCATCACCCAAAATGTCCCCAATATGAAGGAAATCATCCCGGAAGTCTGGATATGGCGGCATTATTGGCTGCACATCGCCACACTGCTGGCGATTGTCCTGACCACGATGCTGATGGAGGCTATCTGGCTGGTGATTATCGGATTGATACTACAGGGGTTGCTGTTAAGTTTTGCGATGTATACCGGCATTGCGGTGTATAGCCGCACCCTTGCACGTATCGAAAAGGTTGAGCCATGAGCTTTATCGTCCTGAAATCCCTACACATCAGTTGTGCCGCCATCAGCTACACACTGTTTTTTCTGCGCGGCATCTGGAAATTTAATGACTTACCGATCATGAAACAACGCTGGGTCAAATTTGTACCGCATAGCGTGGACACACTGTTACTTGGTTCCGCCATCGCGCTGGCCTATACCATCGACCAGTATCCATTCGTAAACGCATGGCTCACCGCCAAGGTGATTGCACTGTTGCTGTATATCGGACTGGGTTTCATCGCGCTGAAATACGCCCAAACCCGCTCTATGCGACTTTATGCCTGGCTGACCGCACAAGTAGTATTTGCTTACATCGTGCTGGTCGCGATCAACCACACCCCATTACCATTATTTAATTAAAAACCATGATTTCCCTGACACCTGCACTATCCGGCCAAGCCGCCCCAAGCTTCGATCACCCGCTGGAAATGCTGCGCGCCTGTCACGGCAAAATATTACGGCAATGCGATACCCTGAATAAAATGCCGGAACATCTGGTAAACAAGGGATGTGATGCCCAAATACAACAGGCGGCGCAAGGAATCCTGCGCTATTTCGACACCGCAGGGCAATTTCACCACCAGGATGAAGAAGAAGATTTGTTTCCTGTATTACGCACTATAACCGGAATGAATACGGCATTATTGGACAGGCTGCTGGCAGAACATATAGTCATGCTGTCCGCTTGGACGGCCTTGCGTCCGACACTGCAACAACTCGCTGAAGGAAATGAGACAACATTGCCCGATACGCTGACCTATCCATTCATCACCGCCTACACCGATCATATCGCCATCGAAAACGGCGAATTACTTCCGATGGCAGAGCAACTGCTCAATCAGCAACAATTAATCAAACTGGGCAGAAAAATGGCCGAACGTCGCGGCGTTAAATTCCCGGAATTGGAAAACTCGCAGATTAAATCCTGAGTTGCATATCGGGCTTTAACCAAAATAATTCATTAGAACGTAGGTCGGGCTTCAGCCCGACATGTCGGGTTAAAACCCGACCTACAACACAACTTAGTCAACTTCCTCCACCTTAATCAACACAGTACGCTGCTCGTTTGCATTTGATCGACTGCTGATAGTAATACTAGAATCATCCTGACTGGAACGCTGACCAATACCGCCCAATGCAATCCAGGTGCCCAACTGGCCCGAGACGATACTGGAGGCATCCTGTGTGCGGGTGGTCGGATTGCCGGCCCCCTGATTCGGCACAAGCGAGTCGTTTTGGGTGGTGATCTCTAACGTTACCTTGTCGCCATTGACCCGCGGCAACACATAAAAGCCGCTATTGACATCACGGTATTGCGTAGTTTCGATCACCTGCGCCCCCCAACCGCTCTGCACCCGCTGCGTAACCGGCACACTCTTGCCGCTGCGTACCAGTGCGCGATTTCCTTCCAACACCTGTAATTGCTGAGTCTTGTGATCATCTTCAAGCATACGAGTGCTGATTACTCTTGCATGCAGCGTATCGCGACTACCATCTAACACCCCGCTGCTTCCAGGTACGGTAATACGTGCATTGCGCCCGACACCGATGCTGCCGGACATTTCAATCATACGGCTAGCCGTTTCATTATCCACGTCCTGCATCACAGAAATAATAAGACGGCGCGGGGCGGTATCCAGACTTTCCAGCATGCGTTTTATTTGTTTGATGTTACGCGGCGAAGCGCGCAGGATCAGCTGATAATTCATGCCGCTGGCCATTTCGTCCTTGTCCAACAAAGGACGTATCACCGGCAGTAACTCTTCCGCACTACGATGCTTCAAATCAATAACCTCAAGCTCATTCGCCAATGCTGTAGCGACAAACAACCATCCCGAAACCAGCAACATTAATATTTTTTTCACATTTATTCCTTTACAATTCGCGGTGTTATGCCGTAAATTCAATACTATGAAACGTATCCTGATTCTTTCCGTATTGATATTGGGCGCCTGTGGTACGCCTCGTCAAGACGCGCCCCTAGCCACATACCACGATAATACACCATCGAAACAGACCGACAGCCGGATGAGCGATCTGGCGATTTATGCAATGAGCCTGACCGAAACGCCTTATCAGTACGGCGGCAGCACACGCGGCGATGGATTCGATTGCAGCGGATTTGTTCAATATGTATTTCAAAATTCACTGGGAATGAAATTACCCCGTACCAGCGTGGAAATGAGTGGCATCGGCTATGCACCGGCATCCAGCCAATTACTGCCGGGCGATCTGGTATTTTTCAACACGACACGCCGACCATATTCCCATGTCGGCATCTATATCGGTGAGGGGCGCTTCGTACATTCCCCCCGCCGCGGCAAAGCCATCATGATTACCAGCCTGAATGAAAGTTATTGGCGTAACCGTTTTAATGGCGCGCGACGAATTATGCCTTAAGGGGGGCTCGTCTCCACTTGTGCGCTGATTTTAAAGCTTCAGCCAACTGAAACACCGACATCGCGTAATAATCGCTATTGTTATAGCGTGTAATAACCTCGAAATTATTGAATCCCAGCCAGAATTCCTTGCCTCCTGCTACGGTATAGTCCAGCAGACGGGCCGACTGATCGCGACGAACCTTGCCTTCGGGAGCCACGCCAACCTTTTCCCAATCCTCCAAAGTGCGTGGGGTATCTGTAAACTTAGCCGCATCAGTCGCCTCGACAGTAGCGCGAACGCTAATCCGACCATGCCTGATCCAGCCATAACCCTTAAGATAATTACCGATACTGCCGATTGCATCTACGGGCTCATTCAACAGATCAACTCTGGAATTTCCATTAAAATCGACCGCATAGTTACGATAACTGCTGGGCATAAATTGCGGTATACCCATCGCTCCGGCATAAGAACCGCGTATATCGAGTAAATCAAATTGCTGTTCGCGTGCCAGCAACAGAAAATTCTCCAGTTCATCGCGGAAGAATTTTGAGCGACGCGGATAATCGAAAGCCAGTGTAGTCAATGCATCAAGAGTACGAAAATTCCCCTGATGTTCACCGTAAAAAGTTTCCACTCCGATCAAGGCAACGATAATTTCCTGTGGCACACCGTACTTTCTCTCGGCACGACGCAACGGTTGTTGATACTTCCTCCAGAATATCAGACCATTTTTAATGCGTTGACTGTTTACAAAATTAGCACGATACGCCACCCAAGGACGAGCTGTAGCCGGACGGCTGATAGCCTCAATAATATCGGGACGGTGCTCTGCTCGTGCGAACATCAGTTGTAACTCATCGCGTTTGAACTGGTGCTCAGTCACCATTTCATCAATAAATTCAGTGATTCCGGGAAGGTCAGCAGAATAGGCAGGAACAACAAGAAACCCACCGAGAAAAAGCGCAAAAAAGGAAATAAGTTTTTTCATGGTGCTTATATTCTAACCGATGCTCGACAGATCACCGTCATTACTGGTAAATTTCGCTATCACTCGATAAAACATTAGCCATTAAATTGGAAATAATCGTTAAAGGCCTATTCATGACTACCACTACTCAACATCATCGTCTTATTATTCTGGGCTCCGGACCCGCCGGATATACGGCGGCAGTCTATGCGGCGCGTGCCAACCTCAACCCGGTACTCATTACCGGCCTGGCACAAGGCGGTCAACTGATGACTACCACCGAAGTAGATAACTGGCCCGGCGATGCAAATGGCGTACAGGGGCCGGAGTTGATGACCCGGTTGCAGCAGCATGCGGAACGTTTCAAGACCGAGATAATTTTTGATCACATCCACACGGCAAAACTACAACAAAAACCGTTTTTGCTGACTGGTGATGCAGGCAGTTACACCTGCGACGCATTGATCATCTGCACGGGCGCATCCGCCCAATACCTGGGTCTGCCGTCCGAACAAACATTCATGGGACGCGGCGTTTCCGGCTGTGCAACTTGCGATGGTTTTTTCTATCGCGGACAGAATGTAGCGGTAATCGGTGGCGGCAATACCGCTGTCGAAGAAGCCATGTATCTGGCCAACATCGCCAAACACGTCACGCTGGTGCATCGCCGTGACACCTTCCGCGCCGAGCGCATCATGATTGACCATCTGATGGAAAAAGTGGCAGAAGGAAAAATCACGTTGCAGTTGAACAGCACGCTGGACGAAGTGCTGGGCGATGATAGCGGCGTGACCGGCATGCGTATCAAAAACGTACAAAGTGGCGAAAAGAAAGACATCGAACTGACCGGCGTATTCATCGCCATCGGGCATAAACCCAATACCGATATCTTCACCGGGCAACTCGAAATGAACAACGGATACATCAAGACGCGCGGGGGTTCAGTCGGAAATGCAACCGCAACCAGCATCTCCGGTATTTTTGCAGCAGGAGACGTACAGGATCAGATATACCGTCAAGCCGTAACCAGTGCGGCTACCGGTTGCATGGCCGCACTCGATGCGGACAAGTATCTGGCAGCTACCGGCAAACTCTAAACCCGCCCCTGATCGTGGCTAAACGCCCCCTGTATCCGCAAGTCAAGGCGACACAGGGGGATATTCAAAAGAAACCGCCCGAAGTAATCAACAATGACGATGCCGCACTCTTCCGTGCAGCTATCGGCAAGGTAACTCCCCTCCCCGATCAAAACCGGATTATTCCCTCCCAACCGCCTGTACAGGCCATCGTACGCGAGTCCCCTACCCCGCTACACATAGCCGATACCTTATCCGACTATGCATCAGAAAACCCGCTTCAGGAATTCCTGCACAACGGTTTATCACGCATGACACTGCGCAAACTCAAACGCGGTAGCTTCCCGATAGAGGACAGCCTCGACCTGCACGGCAATCAAATTGAGGCCGCCCGAAAACTATTACAGGAATTTCTGCACGAAGCGATGCAACGCCATCTGCGCTGCGTATTGATTATTCATGGCAAAGGAATGAACAGCCGCGACGGAGAAGCTGTATTGCGCAACCTTACCCGCAGTTGGCTCACCCAGCACCCTCAGGTTCTGGCCTTCTGCCCGGCTCCTCCCGAACTGGGTGGCAACGGCGCGGCATTGATCCTGCTGAAGAACACCAACTGAAACGGATAATTGGAGTGCGACGGCATGATGCCGCCATCAAGAAAAAATGAATGACACTTCCTGAATATTTTTTTCAACTGCGGCGTTGATCTCGCTTTCCTTACTAATGTCGATACCCAAAGCCTGCCATTCATCAATACTGATTTCAGGCATGACAGACTCGGGAATACCAAACGTGGGCAGCAGTTTTTCTGCCAGATTCGCCATGGAAACCAACGGCTGTCCAATGTCTGCCCGTCGATCACCCGGATGATGATGATAATTTAATACGGCAACTATCTCCTCCGGCAACCCCCAATGCCGTCCGAGTGCCGCGCCTAATTCGCCGTGAGTAATTTCCAGTATTTCTGTTTCAATTTCTTCCACCGAACACCCTGCTTTAGCAGCAAGACGAGCATGAAACTGATCACTCAACGGCGTATCCAGATAATCCAGCACCAGAAAACCAATATCATGCAACAGTCCGGCAAGATAAATCTCATCTTTGGATGGCTTTTGTTCCTTTGGCATAAGATGAGCCAGCGTATCCATCGTCATAGCGACAGCCAGACTGTGTTTCCACAAGTCCTGCACATTTAGCACACCGCCTGTTTTAACGGATATGGACGACATCATGGAGAAACTCAACGCAACCATTTTGACGCGTTTAATACCGAGTAATGTTGCAGCATCTTTCAATGTCAAAATTTCCCGCCACGTGCCATAAAGCGGAGAATTAGAAAGACCAATTATTCTGGACAAAATTACCGGATCTTTCTCGACCAACTCAAGCAACATCCGTTCGCCTTCATCGGTGGTAATTTTAAGTGCTAAAATTTTTCGCGCAATGCACGGAATCGCGGGCAAGACATCCAGATGATTCAATGCCTGACGCAGACTCATAGAATTACTCACAATATTCCTTTCAAGACATTCGCGTGCCATGAAATCAGCTCATCCGCCGGCATCGGGCGCGCAATGTCATATCCCTGCCCCACCTCGCAGCCCATATCAAGCAACGCCTGATAATGCGCTGAAGTCTCAATACCTTCCGCCACGATTTGAAGGTTAAACGCCTTAGCCAAGGCAATAATGCCATGAACAATCGCCATATCACCCTTGTCTTCAAGCATATCACGAACAAAAGACTGATCTATCTTGAGCACATCAACAGGCAGACTGCTTAGGTAGGACAATGAAGAATAGCCCGTGCCGAAATCGTCCAGCGCAAACTTCACACCTAATTGGCTGCATGCCTCAATAATTCCACGTACAACGGCAAGATCATCAAGAGCGGCTGTTTCCAAAACCTCAATCTGAAACCTGCCGGATGGCAAATTGGGATATTGATCAAGCTGCTTACGCAGTTTCTCAACAAAATAACCGGATTCCAGATGATATGCTGAAATATTTATGCTGACTTCGATATCCAGACCGTCATGATGCCATTGATTAGCCTGATTAAGTGCGGTGGCAATAACCCACTCGCCAATTTCAATATCCAGCTCGGTATTCTCGATTGAGCGCAGAAATTCTACAGGTAACAACAAACCTCGCTCAGGATGTCGCCAACGAATCAGCGCTTCGACGCCGAACAATTTCCTGGTATTCAGGTTGATTTTCGGCTGATAATGCAATTCAAATTCGCCTTGCTCCAGCCCGCTGCGTATACCTTTCATGAATTCCTGACGACCACGAGCGCGTTGCTCCATTGCCATGTCATAAATATAGAAACGGTTCTTGCCCGATTGCTTTGCCACATACATGGCCTGATCGGCGTGGCGCAACAGCGTATCGGGAACCTCATCGTCCAGCGGATAAATACTGACCCCGATACTGGCACCCAGCGTAAGCAGATTCCCCTTTACCGAAATCGGCTGGGCGATTTCCGAAAGCAGACGTTCCAATGTCACCATGCATTCATCGCCCCGCTCCAATCCCAGCAACAACACCACAAACTCATCCCCTCCCAAGCGGGCAACAGTATCTCCGCCACGCACAGTGTTTAGCAGACGTTTGGCTATCTCAATCAACACCTGATCACCTGCATCATGACCCAATGTATCGTTAACCGGTTTAAACCCGTCAAGATCAAGATAGCAAACGGCCAACATATTTCCATCACGCGAAGTCTGTGCAATAGCCTGTTTCATACGATCAGCCAGTAACATCCGGTTGGGAATGCCGGTCAACGCATCGTAATGGGCAATACGATTCAGAGCGGCCTCATGCTCTTTAAGATAGCTGATATCCGAGAACACACCAACGTGGCGCTGCACCCTGCCTTGATCGTCGCAGATAGCCGAAATTGAAAGCAACTCTACGTAAATGGCACCGGTCTTGCGTCGGTTCCATATTTCGCCACGCCACACTTTTTCCTGCTTGAGCGACCGCCACATTTCAGCATAAAAGGCATGATCATGACGACCCGAACTCAGCAATTTCGGATTTCTACCAATGACTTCTTCGCGAAGGTATCCAGTAATAAGCGTAAAAGCTGGATTGACATCCGTAATAAGATTATCGGCATCGGTGATTATGATCGCCTCCTGACTGGTATCGAACACACTGGCAATAATGCGCAGGTTTTCTTCCGCGTGCTTGCGCTCCGAAATATCAGTCCCAAGTCCGACCAGATAGGGCTGATCATCAATATAGGTACGATGTCCATAAAAATAATAAGAAATCCTTTTCCCGGACTTGACTATTAATGATGCCTCGACCGATGCATCACCGGATTCAAATACGGCCTGCATGTTTTTCTCAACTAACTCTCGATCTTTCTCATCGAAGAAACTCAGCGCGTTCAGCTTTTTGATTTCATCACAAGAATAGCCGGTTACTTTCAGGAATTGCGGATTGGTTCGGATAAACTTTCCCTGCTGATCCAGCAGATAGAAAATACCCGGCAAACTATTGATCACATCATCGGAAAACTGCATCTGCTTAAGCAACAATGCCGAAGCTTTTTTGCTTTCGGTAATATCGCGCCATACACCCAACAGTAAATGCTTGCCCGGCACATTCAGCACACGAGCTGTAACCTCAACATCGAGACTTTCGCCATTCTTGCAACGGTGCCGGTTCTCAAAGGTCGCGCCGGAGATTTCCACTTTCCGAACCGCCTCAACCAGTTTATCCTCATGCAAATCGCTCTGGATATCATCCAGTCTCAACTGTAAATACTCTTTATGGGTATAGCCCAGCATACGACAGGACGCTGGATTCGCCTCGACAAAACGCAAGCTATCCAGATCAATCAACTCAACGCCATTAGGCACTTGCTCAAAGATCGCACGAAACATTTCTTCTCGTTCCAGCAATGCATTCTGAGATTCACGCAACTCGGAAATATCACGTCCAACAACGACCAATCCCGCACGCTTTCCGTCATCATGGAAAAGTGGTTTTTTGATGACATCAAAAAACAGGTTGCGACCATCCTCCATCGGGACAATGGCTTCCACATGCATGACATCACGGGCATTCCATGCTTGCCTGTCTGTCTGATCACATTCCAACAAAGCTTCCCGAAAGCCCGGCTCAACAATCTCGTAGAGTTCCTTATCGGTCTTTCCAACCCAATCAACATTATTCAGACCGAAAATCTGTCTAGCCGCAGAGTTGGACTCCAGCCAGCGCCCTTCGCCATCCTTGTACTGAATCGGATCGGGAATCGCTTCAATCAGGGTACGCAATTTTTCTTCGCTATGGCGAAGCGCGGCTGTATTGGCAAGCAGTTGCTGCTCCATATCCTTCCGCTGGGTAATATCTTCGGTAATGCCCATTAACTTGATGACATTGCCATCGGCATCCCTGATCGGAATGAAGCACGATTTTAAATACGTCGTCGTATCACCCGCAGCGGTAAATTCGAAATGCATATCAGAGCCGTTCAAAGCCTCTTGCAGCGAATCCTTGATACGTTCTTTATCATATTCGCTGACTATATCAAGACAGGAATTACCACAGATACTCTTCTCTTCACCTATTCCAAGCATAGCCAGCCCGGCCTGATTCATGGATTGAAAACGGCCTTTCCTGTCTATTTCATGGATACAGAACGGTGAATTTTCAATTAAAGTTCTGTAGCGATATTCACTCTCGGCAAGCGCTACTTCCATAAGCTTGCGCTCGGTAATTTCAGTCTTGATCGCGACATAGTGAGTCACCATGCCATCCGCGCTCCTGACCGGAGCAATACTGACGTCTTCCCAATACAACTCACCGTTTTTACGTTTATCGAGAAGCTCGCCTTTCCATTCCTGACCGCGTGTCAGCTTGCCCCACATATCCCGATAGACTTCCTTGTCAGTCTTCCCGGATTGAAGGATGCGCGGATTTTTCCCGATTACCTCCTCCGCGCTATAGCCGGTATTAACAGTGAATCGAGGATTAACATACTGTATGCAGGCATCAAGATCGGTGATGACGACGGAGGCCGCTGTTTGTTCAACTGCGGCAGAAAGCTTACGCAGCATTTCATCCATCTTCATGCGTTCGGTAATGTCGCGAGCAACACCCAACACGCCTATCAACCTGCCGTAGCTATCGCGCATCGGCGTCTTGATCGTTTCAAACAGTCCGCGATAACCGTCCGAGGCAAAGGTCAACCACTCCTCATTAATGCTGGGTTTATCTGCGGCCATCGCCGCACGATCATGCTTGCGAAAGAAATCAGCCAACTCCTGTTCAACAAAATCATAGTCGGTTTTTCCGACGATCTCCGATTCCCCCGCTCCGAAAAATAGCTCAAAGCGCTGGTTACAAGCCAGATAAACGCCATTCACATCCTTTAACCAAACCAGATCGGGAATGGTATTAACCAGAGTGTGCAAAAAAGCGCCCTCTGAATTCGTCTTACTATCAATCAGACCGGAGGTCATGGCATGCGTCAACTCATGCTCACTGAGCAAGCCCGCCAGATGCCCCTCAGGGTTCACTACCACCAAATGACGCACTCTGGATGCCTGCATATATTTCGCCGCTTCGTTGAGAGTGCAGCCCAACTCTATGGTCAAAACGGGGGAAATCATCACATCTCTGAGCATAATGCGACCTATATTCAGGTCACCTGAATATAGACGAACAATATCCCGTTCGGTGATGATGCCCAACGGGCATTCGTCCTCGGCTACCACTACGCAACCATTACGATGCGACTTCATGAAATCCAGCGCATCCTGCAAATTGGCATCCGGCGACAAGCTAAGCACCGAACTACTCATGACCGTAGTCACCTGACGATGACCAGCCAATTCGGTCAGATTGATATGCAGACGAAAATCCGTTTCACTGACGATACCGAATAATCGCTGCTCAACATCCACGATCACCAGATGACGAATACCGTCACGCAAACACAATTGATAAGCATCCAGACACGTTATGGATTTCGGCACCGTGATGATCGGTTTAGACATAACCACATCCAGCGTCGTCCCAATGGGACACCCGGATTGCATGGCATGCAACATATTGCGTTCGGTGACAATACCTACCGGACGGCCCTCTTCATCAACAACGACAATGGAAGAAATACGTTTTTCAGCCATGACGCGAGCGGCTTCGCCCACACTATCACTGGGGGAAAAGCGCACGACATTGCATGTGGCGATATCAATCAACAGGGTTGTATGCTCGATACTACCCCGTGAAACCAGGTTTTTATTCATACAAACTTTCAGACCTGAAGTTATTACGGCCAAGGGTAAACTTAAATACCTGTGAAACTTATGGGTATTTTACCTTCTGCATACCCTCGCTACCAGTCATTTAACCATCTCAGCATGACGAAAAAATTCCGGCGACCCTATATTCAACGTACCTTAATAACCTACTTATTTACGAAAAATGAAACGTAGATTTAACGAAGGCAAACGACAGCAAGTGAAATATCATCATGCGCGGGATGCCCTTCCAAATGGCCGATCACGGCCTGTTTGAGTGAATCAAACGGCTTTTCTGATTTAAGTGCGGTAACGATACGCGTTATACCGAACGCAACACCCTCTGCATTAGTCGCA
This sequence comes from Burkholderiales bacterium, assembly GCA_038206935.1. Taxonomy (GTDB): domain Bacteria; phylum Pseudomonadota; class Gammaproteobacteria; order Burkholderiales; family Gallionellaceae; genus Gallionella. Next base: position 74,224 of record JBBRAJ010000008.1, on the reverse strand, counting down.
TCGGTCATACCATCCGAACAAGCGGCTAACCAACCCGGCTCATTCCATTGATACCACTCCGAACCGGCATCAAAATCATCACCGCGCAATATGCCAACCGCCGGATGACGTGACTTGAATTCACGCACCGGATTACCCGCCGCATCCAGCAACAACATGGCCGGATTACCGCCATTCCAGACTTCCACCACCCGATTGCCCCGGTCAATGGAGAGCAATGTCAAGGCCACAAAATTGCCCACTGGCAACAGGCTTTTCAAACAGGTATTCATTTCCCGGACGATTGCAGGCACAGCAAATCCTCGCTGTGACATAGACGAAAATACCTGCACCAGCGGAACCAGCGGCAATGCAGCAGGCAGTCCGTGACCCATCGCATCCGCTAATAATACATATTCGCGATCATTGCCATATTTCTGGGTAATAATCATATCGCCACTCAAATTAGTGGCGGACTGCAACCACAACTCGACGCAGGGAACCTTGGCTGAAGATTCGGCAACCATATGCTCAATCAAGTCCCTAGCCATATTCAGTTCGTATTCGGCCCTATCACGATTGACTCTCAGTGCCTCATAAGCCTGATATAACTTGTTCTTGAGTACAGAAATACGCTGCATCGCAACTATTTTTGCTTGCAGCAAAATCAGATCAACCGGTTTGGTCAGATAATCATCGCCTCCGGCCTCCAGCCCTTTGACCATGTCATCGCGATGACTCAAAGCACTGATGAATATAATCGGCACCCAGTGTTCAACATTGAGCGCACGTATACGACGGGTGGCTTCAATACCACCTATGCCCGGCATCATCACATCCATCAGTACCACATCCGGCTTGTCTTCAATAAAACGCTCCAGCGCCTCCTCGCCGCTACTTGCGGTAATCACAGTATGACCGGACTGAGTTAGCGCTGAACGCAACAACATCAAATTGACCTTGGTATCATCCACCGCCAAAATCTTGAGCGGAATAATTTCCACTTCTAGATTATTTATTGTCAAATCCATTCCATTCTTCCTGACTATTTTTCACTTGTCTGATTGCTTTTACGCAGACGGGTTGTTTTTGTACAACCAGACTATCAAATCATCCACCGGCATAGGCCGCGCAATCAAATACCCTTGCACCCGGTCGCAGCCTAACGTTCTTAGCAACTCGCCCCCCGGCAACCGTTGATAACCCGAGTTTACGTGCCATATTCATACTGCTTTCCAATACGGGCCGCCTCATCCTCAGCTGCCTGAGAAACAAAACTGCGCCACAATTTCATTTCGGTAAAAACAGTATGCGCCCCAATTGCTCGAAACATGAATATCCGATACCGAAATCATCAATAGACAGGCCGAAACCCTTGATTCGCAACCGCGTCAACACATCCAGCGCAATAGTCAGAACAGCCTGCACACCGGTTAAGGCGAAAACAGCAAAAAAACCCAGCCATAAACAAGAGGTGATTTAATCCAGAGCCTGCATCATCAGACACCTGCCCGATTTAACCCGGACTTAACCACGAGCTGATCCAGACTGAATATACTGATCGAGCATCATCAGGAAGCCGCTGATGTTCAATGGCTTTGCCTGATAGGCTGAGAATCCCGAACTCAGACAACGCTCTTCGTCTCCCTTCATCGCATTGGCGGTTATCGCCACAACCGGGATGTGGCGGGTGTATTCATCGGCCTTGAGCAACTCCAAAGCCTTATAGCCATCCATACCGGGCAGATTTATATCCATCAATATCAATGAGGGATGTAACTGGTTAGCACGTTCCATTCCCTCCTCCGCTGATCCGGCAAGACATAATTCAAGATTTTTACGTCCGGCAAAAATCTGCTGCATCAGGCGCACGTTCATCGGATTATCTTCGACATAAAGCACTATGGGCCTGTCTGATTGAGCCGTCGCATGTTGAATAACTGCATCATCCGCCTGCTCAAGCGAGTGATTTTCACCCTCGATAGCCAGCGGCATTTCTACCCAAAAGGTACTACCTTGCCCTACGATACTTTCAAACCCTATCGTTCCACCCATCGCTTCGACAATACGTTTAGTGATAACCAGACCAATACCGGTTCCTTCAATATCGCCGCGCTCTTCGCCCAGGCGATCAAAGGCGTTAAATATCCGCCCATGCAGCTCAACCGGAATACCGTAGCCCGTATCCGTTACGCTTATACGTACCTTACCTTCACCGAGATTACACGACAGATTTACCGTACCCTGAGGTTTGTTGTATTTAACCGCATTAGTAAGCAGATTAATCAAGACCTGTCGCAAGCGCAAATGGTCGGCCTGCACGGTAATGTCCTGCCCGGTAGCTCCGTTTACCAACAGCCGTATACCTCGCTCACGAGCAAAGGATTCAACCATGGAAAAACTGCCTTTCAGCACGGATTCCATGGAAACAGGTTCGACGGAAAAACCCAATTTTCCCGCTTCAATACGTGCCAAATCAATCATGTCATTGATAAGTGATAACAGATGCTGTCCGGCACGTTCAATTTCTCGCGCATTTTCCCGTGCATCCTGAGGTATACGCGCATCCATAGTAAACAACTGCGAAAAACCCAATATCGCATTCAACGGTGTACGCAGTTCATGGCTCATACTGGCCAGGAACTCGCTCTTGGCACGACTGGCCGATTCAGCCGCCTCCTTTGATACTAACAAAGCCTGCTCAATACCTTTCAGATGCGTGATGTCAGTACGGATCGAAATATACTGATAAGGCAGACCGCTCTTATCCAGAAAAGGCACGATGCTGGTTTGAACCCAATACAGGCTACCACTTTTCGTCCGGTTACAAATTTCCCCCTGCCAGATTTTCCCACTGGAAATAGCCTCCCACATCGCATCAAAATATTCACCTGGATGCACGGATGATTTAACGACGCGCTGATTCTTACCCAGCAATTCTTCACGCGCATAACCACTGATCGCGCAAAATTTATCATTCACATACTGAATATTGCCTGACACATCCGTGACGCTAACGATGGCATGGGCATCCAAAGCCTGCTGGTGTCGTTCCTGCTCGTAACGCATGGCACGCATCGCCTCCGCCTGCTCCTTGCTTTGTCTGAAACGTCGTGCATGCAGACATACCACAGAAACCAGATGCATAGGATTAACCGGCTTGGACAGAAAATGATCGCCACCTCGATCCAGCGCCAGCAATTGCCGTGAAACATCGGTCTCTGTCGACAAATATACAATCGGAATTCCCGAATAACGTTCGTCGTCATGCAGGATTGCGGCCAGCTCAGGCCCTGAACATTCCGGCATATGCATATCAAGGAGCAATAATTCAGCCGGGAAATTTTCGAGTATATTCAACACCTCAAGCGGGTTTCCTGATTCACACACTTCCATATCCGCCTGCCTTAGCATATGAGAATGCACGGCAAGTTGCGACTTGGAATCATCCACAACCAACACACGATAGGGCGTATCCGGTGCCAGTGCGGCAGAATCGGCAATCACCCGCAACAAGGCTTCACGTTCAACCGGCTTGGTCAGATAACGGGTTGCCCCGGCACGATGGGCAGCCAGTTTGGCAGCCATATCCTGCCGCACGGACAGGAATATTACCGGCACCACCTTTAGGCTATGCTGTTTCATTTGTGCAATGATCTGCGCACCCGCCTCATCCCCTTCCGGGAAAACCATATCCATGATTACTGCAGCTGGCAAATCAGCCTCCTGCAACGCAGCGCGAAAAGATTCCAGTTCGGAATACATACCGACCCGATACCCTGCCTCCTCCAGCACCGAACGCAACCACTCAGCTTGCTCAGGATCATCCTCAACCACCATCACGCGAGCAGAAACTGTGCGCTTCAACTGTGCGGACACGAGATTTAAAGCCGATCTGGCTGCACAACTCGCAAGCCCTGCATAAGCAGTGTCTAACGCATGCTGATCGACTTCATTAACCGGTTCCTGCAAAAAAGAAGCGATATTTTCAAGTTCACGCGCCGCTTCGGACACCTGCATCAATCGATAGGTGCCCGCCGTTCCGACCAGACTATGCGCAGCACGATGCAGTTCAGCCAGCGCACCAGATTTACCACGTTTCACCTTATCCAACAAGGCTTGCAGCACAACTAGGCGCCCCGGCAATTTGGCAATGAAACCCTCACGCAATGCAGTGAGCGTAGACAATAATTGATCATTCATAACAGACAATCGCAAATAATTTGTTTTGATAAACTGACAAACATCCAGATTGACAGGCAAATATGACTAATAGCTTCCTGGAGCCAGATCATCGAAACGGGTAAATTCCCCCCTGAACGCCAGCGCGACCGTGCCAATCGGGCCGTTACGCTGTTTACCGATAATGATCTCGGCCTTGCCCTTGTCTTCCGTTTCCTTGTTATAGACCTCATCGCGGTAGATAAACAGGATCAAATCAGCATCCTGCTCAATCGCACCGGATTCGCGCAAATCCGACATGACCGGACGTTTATTGGGACGTTGTTCCAGACTGCGGTTAAGCTGGGAGAGTGCAATCAGCGGGCATTGCAATTCCTTGGCCAGTCCCTTGAGTCCGCGAGAAATTTCCGAAATCTCTGTCGCACGATTTTCACTGGCCTTGCCCGCATTCGAGCTCATCAATTGCAGGTAATCCACCACTATCAGGCCGAGTTTTCCATGCTGACGATGTAAACGACGCGCTCTGGCCCGCAAGTCCAGCGAAGACAAGGCCGCTGTTTCGTCGATAAAGATCGGTGCATCATTCAACTTGCCCAAGGCATGGGTCAACCTTCCCCAATCGTCGTCCTGCAACTTGCCTGAGCGTAAGTCATGCTGATTGAGCTTACCCACCGAACCCAGCATACGCATCGCAAGCTGGGTCGCACCCATTTCCATACTGAAAATCGCCACCGGCAAGCCGCTGTCCAGTGCCACATTCTCGGCAATGTTGATCGAAAAAGCGGTCTTACCCATACTGGGACGACCCGCCACGATCACCAGATCACCCGCCTGCAACCCCGATGTCATCTTGTCCAGATCGGTAAAGCCGGTAGGCGTACCTGTTACATCACTGGCATTGTCGCGCCCATAAAGCGTTTCGATACGCTCGACTACTTGCGTGAGCAAGGGCGGCATGCCGATGAACCCCTGTTTGCCGCGTGAACCGGCTTCGGCAATCTCGAATACCTTGCCCTCGGCTTCATCCAGCAATTGTGCGGCATCGCGCCCGGTCGGGTTATACGCGCTGGCGGCAATATCAGTCCCCACCTCCACCAGTTTACGCATGATGGAACGTTCGCGCACGATCTCGCCGTAACGGCGTATATTGGCGGCGGAAGGTACGTTCTGTACCAGCGAGCCCAGATAAGATAGCCCGCCTGCCTTATCCAGTTCGGCAGAGTTTTCCAGCGATTCGGCTACGGTAATCACATCGACCGGTTTGGCTTGCTCGCTCATCCGCACGATATGACGGAAAATCAAACGGTGTTCGCGACGATAAAAATCGTCTTCGCTCATCAGGTCGGCGATTTTATCCAGTGCAGAGGATTCCAGCATCAATCCGCCCAGAACCGATTGCTCGGCCTCTACCGAATGAGGTGGCAGTTTGATTTGATCGACTTGTGCGTCAGAATTAGAAAAGTTTTGCATTGATTGAACGGCGACAAATAAACGGACGCTATTCTACCTTGCCTCTGGTCTATCCTGCCTCAGGAATCGCACCCATGCAGGCCGCACAATAAAAAAAGGACTGTTTCCAGTCCTTTTTCGTTTTGCTTCATATCGGCTTACAGGCTAACCCTTCCGCCGATGAAACATTACTCGCCCAGTATGGAAACAGTAATGTCTACATGAACGTCAGTATGCAAAGCAATGCTGACTGTGTAATCGCCAACTGCCTTGAGGTGACCTTCTGCCATACGAACCTGAGCCTTTTCTACTTCAAAACCTTGCTCAGCCAATGCAGCAGCGATGTCAGCGTTGGTAACAGAACCGAACAAACGACCATCAACACCAGCCTTTTGTACGATTTGCACAGTCAAACCAGCCAGTTTTTCGCCGCGTGCTTGCGCATCGGCCAATTTCGCCTTGTCAGCCGCTTCGATCTCAACACGACGTGCTTCGAATTCAGCCAGATTATTGGCTGTAGCGCGCTTTGCTTTTCCTTGTGGGATCAGAAAGTTACGAGCATAACCATTCTTGACGTTTACCACGTCACCTAATTGACCCAACTTGGTCACTTTTTCCATCAAAATTATTTGCATGTTCTGAACTCCTAGTGCAAATCGGTGTAAGGCAGCAAAGCCAGGAAGCGTGCACGCTTCACGGCGGTGCTCAATTGACGCTGGAAGCGTGTCTTGGTACCTGTAATACGAGCTGGAATCAGCTTGCCGTTTTCAGAAACGAATTCTTTAAGGATGTTTACATCCTTGTAATCCACTTCTGCGATTTTCTCTACTGTGAAGCGGCAGAACTTGCGACGCTTGAACAGATTGTTGCGAGAAAAACGCTTTTTCTTGTCATCGTTACTTTTGCTTGATGGACGAGCCATGATATTTCCTTTTTACCAGAATTTTTTAAATGCAGACCGATTTCAAACCGGTGATTAAGCTTCAGCGCTTTCCACTTTACCTGCGTCGTCAGCCAGAACTGAACGGGATTTTTCTTCCTTCATCATTGCTGATGGCACGGTAACAGCTGCTTTAGTCTTAACAGTCAGGTGACGCAGAACAGCATCATTGAAACGGAATGCATGTTCCAACTCATCCAATGTTTCCTGATTGCATTCGATATTCATCAGCACGTAATGTGCCTTGTGAATTTTCTGGATGGCGTAGGCCAACTGGCGACGACCCCAGTCTTCCAGACGATGGATTTGACCACCCTTGGAAGTAACTAATGTGCGATAACGCTCGATCATTGCAGGCACTTGCTCGCTCTGATCAGGATGCACGATAAACACGATTTCGTAATGTCGCATTACATCTCCTTATGGTTAATTAAAGCTCCCCGTCATGCGAAACGGTGGAGCAAGGCTATCAAGCCGGACATCGGCCCGAAAGGAGCGCGGATTATAATGAAATAAGGAGCAGCGTCAAGCAGTTATTACGATCAAAAGCGGCATGACACCTCTATTTCAGGGCACTTCCATAAAACGAGGCAACGATTTCCCGGAATATTTTGATTTACTTCTCGAATCTGTCCGCAGGCTTGCCATAGCTGGCAAAGCGGGATTGCGCATCGCCGAACTCCTCTGCACTTAACAATACTGGCTCACCTACCTGCAAGGTACGCAGATACATCTCACTCAGGTTCTCCACTTCTACCGTGTTTTTCAGCGCTTCGGCCAGATTTTTTCCTGCCGCAATCATTCCGTGATTCGCCAGCAGACAGGCTTTACGCTCGCGTAAAGCAATCAACGCATTATCCGACAAGGCTTGCGTGCCGAATGTCGCATAGCTTGCACAACGCAAACTGTCGCCACCCAGCAACGCCAACATATAATGAAACGGCGGAATATCACGCCGCAGACAGGCCAGCGCGGTCGCCGCCGTGGAATGAGTATGAATAATCGCCGCGAATTCCGGGCGCTGTGCATAGATGTCGCGATGAAACAGCCACTCGCTGGACGGCTGCCAGCGCCCTTCGGATTTACCCGACAGATGCACAAACACGATGTCGTCTTCGGTCAGCCCTTCCGCGCCAAAGCCGGAAGGCGTAATCAGAAAACCTTCACCCAACCGCGCACTCAAATTTCCAGAGGTACCGCGATTCAGGTTCAGCGCATCCAGTTTATTGGTAATGCGTACCAGTTCGGCACGCAATTCGTTCTCGTTCAATGTCATTTGCTCAGCACTATTTGTCATCTCATCCTCAAGCCAGCAAGGTCGCAATCGCGTCCGCATTTGCCGCCACGGTGCCGCGCTCGGTTATCAAGCCAGTCACCAGGCGCGCAGGTGTCACATCAAAACCATAATTGGCAGCGGCTGAACCCTGCGGTGTAACCAGTACGCGACGTATCGTGCCGTCATTGCAAAGCCCGGAAATATGGGTCACCTCTTCGGCGGCGCGCTCTTCAATCGGAATTTCCTTCACACCATCCTGCAAGGTCCAGTCCAGCGTCGGACTCGGCATTGCCACGTAGAAAGGCACGCCATTATCGAATGCCGCCAGTGCCTTCAAATAGGTACCGATCTTGTTACATACATCGCCGCGTGCAGTAACGCGATCACAGCCGACGATAGCCATATCTACCTGCCCATGCTGCATCAAATGCCCACCTGCATTATCCACAATCACCGTATGCGGCACGCCATGCTGCGCCAATTCCCACGCCGTCAGACTCGCACCCTGATTACGCGGACGGGTTTCATCCACCCACACATGCAACGGAATCCCGGCCTCGAATGCCGCATAAACCGGTGCCAGCGCCGTACCCCAATCCACCGTCGCCAGCCAACCTGCATTGCAATGGGTCAGGATATTTACCGTCGTATTGGTACGCAGATAAATTTCACGAATGATTTCCAAACCGTGCCGCCCGATGGACGCATTGATTTCCACGTCCTCTTCAGCGATACGCCCCGCTTCCAGCCAGGCGGCTTCGGCGCGCTTATCCGCAGCTAACGGCACCAACACCGCACGCATCCGCTCCACCGCCCAGCGCAAATTCACCGCTGTCGGCCTCGCCTTCGCCAGCATGTCACAACTGGCCGCCAGCGCCGCATCCGACGCATGATGACGCATCGAAAGCGCCACGCCATAGGCCGCCGTAACCCCGATCAACGGCGCACCACGCACCTGCATCTCGCGTATCGCATATTCCGCATCACGCATATTTTCGAGGCAAACCGTCACAAACTCATGCGGCAAACGGGTCTGGTCGATAATTTCGACCGCTACGCCATCAGCAGATGGCCAGATAGTACGATGGGGTGTTCCGTTGATTTTCATAAAACTGTCTCAATTATTATTAACTCAAATCAATGCTGATCGAATTTTCATTTTACAGGTTTCAATTGAAAATATATTTAATGAGCTTCAAGGCAATATTAAGTTGATCATCAAATAGATTAGTAGGCTGGCGGTGAGCTATGCGAACCCCAGCACGTTCACGCTCTACATACGTTGGGGTTCGTACCTCACCACCAACCTACGTACAAAATAGCGAGGAAGTTAATCCCCTTCAAACTCACAAAGCGCAAATACCTTATGTCCATGCTTTTCCAACCTTGCACGACCGCCGATGTCGGGCAGGTCAATAACAAAGCAGCATTCGACGACGATGCCGCCCATGTCTTCGATCAGTTTTGCGGCGGCTTCGGCTGTGCCGCCCGTGGCAATCAGGTCGTCTACCAGCAATACGCGGTCGCCCTTCTGGATGGCATCAACATGAATCTCGATGCGGTCAGTGCCGTATTCAAGCTGGTAATCACGCCCGACTGTTTCGGCCGGCAACTTGCCTTTCTTGCGGATAGGCACAAAACCCAGCCCCAATTCGTAGGCGACAGGTGTGCCGACGATGAAGCCGCGCGACTCGATACCAACTACCTTGTCGATTTTCATATCCTTGTAACGTGTCACAATTTCCTGAATCGTCGCTCGCAGACCAATCGGGTCTTTAAGCAAGGTAGTGATATCACGGAACATGATGCCCTGATGAGGGTAATGAGGAACGGTACGTATTCTGGATTTGATAGGCATAATTAATAAGTTTGGAGTTTAGTGATTGTTGTTAACTGGAAGCTGGAGCAGCTAACCGTTTATCATTCTTCCCGCTACCGCAGCGAGTTTTTCCAGCATGGCTTTATCTCGCGCTTCGGGGGCGGTGATGATGGCATATTGCAGGGCGGTACGGCAGGAACAGGCATCGGCGGTAACATCCTTACGCACGGGATGAGCCACTTCCTTGACCAGCGCACGGGCCTTGTCGGCGTTTGCCAGCAACACCTTGACGATGGCATCGACGGTGACATTGTCGTGTTCAGGATGCCAGCAGTCGAAATCCGTGACCATAGCCACAGTGGCATAACAAATTTCAGCTTCACGAGCCAGCTTGGCCTCGGGCATGTTGGTCATGCCGATTACATCGCATTTCCAAGATCGATACAGTTCCGACTCCGCAAGACTGGAGAACTGCATCCCTTCCATGACCAGATAGGTACCGCCACGCGCCACCGGAATTCCCAATTGCTGCGCCGCCTCAAACAGATGATCGCCAAGACGGCTGCATACCGGATGGGCCATAGAGACATGAGCGACCAGACCTGTGCCGAAAAAGCTTTTCTCACGGGCGAAGGTGCGGTCGATGAATTGATCGACAACGACAAAGGTACCCGGTGGCAAATCTTCACGCAGTGAACCCACCGCGCTGACCGAAATTATGTCGGTTACGCCCAGACGCTTCAACGCGTCGATATTGGCACGAAAATTTATATCGGAAGGCGAAAGGCGGTGTCCCCTGCCATGTCGCGGCAAAAAAGCTATCGGCTCTCCACCCAACTCACTGAGCAGAATCTCATCCGATGGTTCACCAAAGGAAGACTCTACCTTGACCCAACGGGAATTCTCCAGACCGTCAATATTGTATACACCACTACCGCCAATAATTCCCAACATAATCGTGTCTCCTCATGCTTCCAGCATGCGTTTGTAAATCACATTTTGCAACATGGTCAGATCCATGGTCAGGGTTGGTACAAACTGTAAACCATGCATCACCACCTCGCCCCCAGTCTGGCTATCGGTCTCCATACTCAAATTTCGTACAATAGCAGGGACATTAAATATCTGCGTTTCATTCTCTACCTGAAGACGCAGACTGATCGTCACATTTTCACCTACCTTACCAAATGCCTTCTTGGCATGAATACGTGCACCAGAAATACTCATATCCTCGATAGTTGCCGCCACCTTATCGCCGGTGACCAGTGACTCCACCGAACAGACCGACTTGAATTTAACGCGCACCGAGCTACGCATATTGGTAGTTTTAACTTGAGGCGGGAATGCCAGATGCAAATACGGATAGGGGCTCAGACAAACGCTGATGACATTAGTGTGAAATTCAAATGTTTTCGTCCCGGAAAAACCTCGCAATAAAAAACCATTTCCTTCCTTGATAAAGCACAATTTATCGTTAACGGTCGGATGTGAAACGAGTACACTTTTTTTATTCAGAAAGCCGATTAGTCGCACATAATATTGCTGCTTACCGGCTGAGGTGTCCTGCAATTGAACCGCATCCCCTATGCTTAACTTGACCGATTGCAAATCCTCATACTTTTCGGCGCTCGCTTTTTCCTCTTGGGGCTCCGGCGCTCTACCACGACTGACAAAGATGGTTTCACGAAACAAGCCATTTTCTGAAAGACCTTCTATCTGCCTTTGAGAATCAACCTGATTTCCTTCTCTCAGCAACAAATTTCCGAACTTGTCGTACACTGACCATGCCAACGGCTTGCCAATTTCAATTTCCCTGTCCTTGACAGGTACAAACCTGTGAGCCATAAAGTCCTTTCCAGTTACATCCGTACAGGTACACGCGCCGTCAGCGCACACATCATTTCATAACTTATGGTTCCTGCCGCCGCCGCCACGCGTTCAATCGGCATCCCGTCACCCCATAGTATAACCTCACTCCCCACACCGGATTGAGGCAATGCGGTCAAATCCACATACAGCATATCCATCGAAACACGCCCCAGCGTTTGCGTTTCATTGCCATCCACCTGTATCGGCGTGCCGCTCGGTGCGTGACGAGGGTAACCGTCCGCATAGCCACAGGCAACGATACCGATACGCATCGAACGATCCGCACGAAACAATGCCCCATAGCCAACTTCATCACCTGCGGATAAAGTCTGAATAGCGATAATGCGGCTACTCAAAGTCATCGCCGGCTTCAATCCCAGTTGCTGCGCACTGACCTCAGGAAACGGCGAAGCGCCATAAAGCATGATTCCCGGCCTGACCCAATCACCGTGCGTAGCCGGATAGCGCAACAGCGCCGCAGAATTCGCCAGACTGCGGGGATTACGATAAGCCGATGCGACCTCATTGAACAACGACAGTTGAGCGGACACACCTCGTGCCTCATCGGCACAGGCAAAATGTGTCATCAAGGTAATTTCACGCACCGCCGCATGATGCCCCAATTGTTCCATCACCCGCGCAAGCTGTGAAGGCGCAAAACCCAGTCTATGCATACGGCTGTTGATTTTAAGCCAGACATCCAGTGCTCCGCGAGCAGGGTATGCATCCAGCAAGGCTATCTGCCAGTCGCTATGTATCACACAGGTCAATTGGTATTCGGCGACCAGTTGCAAATCATCCGCATCGAAAAAGCCTTCCAGCAACAGAATAGTCTGGCGAAAACCCGCTTCACGCAACCGTACCGCATCCTGAATATCCAACATCGCAAAGCCATCCGCCTCGCCCAGTGCTTCTGCCACGGACAGCAAGCCATGACCATAGCCATTCGCCTTGATAACCGCCATTATTCGCGCCGAAGTGGCACGTCGTGCTACATAAAGATTGTTTGCCAGCGCATCAAGATTAATGCTAGCCAGTATGGGACGCGGCATAAAGTTAAAATTTAATGACTATTCGAATGCCCAATGATAGCAGGGGATATGCTTTCGTGATATAAAACGCCTTGCTAAAAAATACGTCAGTTGAATGAATTTCGGTTTCTACATAATCCTTGCAGCGCAATTCTTTTCCGCACTTGCAGATAATGCATTACTGTTTGCCGCCATTGCTCTGTTAAAAGACTTGGATGCTCCCAGTTGGCACACCCCGGTATTGCAGGAAGCCTTCATCTTTTCGTATATCGTGCTGGCTCCGTTTGTCGGCGCCTTTGCCGATTCGCTACCCAAGGGACGAGTGATGTTCGTCAGCAACAACATCAAGATACTGGGTTGCATCGCGATGCTGCTTGGTATTAATCCACTACTGGCCTATGGCCTGGTCGGTCTGGGCGCGGCAGCCTATTCACCTGCCAAATACGGCATCCTCACCGAATATCTGCCATCCAAAAAGCTAGTGCTGGCCAATAGCTGGATGGAAGGATTGACTGTCGCGGCCATCGTACTCGGCGCGGTCGTCGGCGGCGTACTGGTCAGTCCGAATATAGCCAATGTCATGTTGCAATGGTGGGATGTACCGGCAATCAATACCGGCATCGACACCGCACCTGAACTGGCCATCGCCATCATTGCGGTGATCTACTTCATCGCTGCCGTGTTTAATCTTTACATTCCGCATGTCGCTATCGACCATAAGCCGCTAAGCCGCAATCCAGTATTCCTGTTGGGCGAGTTCTGGCATTGCTTCAAGCTGTTATGGAAAGACCCGCTGGGCCAGGTCTCACTGGCTGTAACAACATTATTCTGGGGTACGGGTGCCACATTGCGACTGATTGTGTTGGGCTGGGCGGCGGTAGCGCTCAATTACGACATCGGCGAAGCCGCAAAACTGACCGCATGGGTAGCCATAGGCATTGCCATCGGCTCCGTACTGGCCGCCCGCTTCGTTCGTCTTGAACATTCAGTCAAAGTCCTGCCCATCGGCATTGCCATGGGTCTGGTAGTCATGCTGATGATACCGGTTACCAACAGCACTCTGGCGATCATCCTATTGATTGTCATCGGCGCGATGGGTGGCTATTTTGTGGTGCCGATGAACGCCTTGCTGCAACATCGCGGCCACCTGCTGATGGGCGCGGGCAGCTCCATCGCGGTGCAAAATTTCAACGAAAACCTCAGTATTTTCGCGATGCTGGGCCTGTATGCCTTGATGGAAAAACTGGAATTCAGCATCTACATCATCATCTTGGTATTCGGCCTGATGCTTTCAGGCATCATGACAGCGCTATATAAACGCCATGCGCATGATCAGGATAACGGGAAGCAGCACTGATTCATAAACGGGCGTAATGAGTGTTGAGGTTGCCGGTACCTGATCAGCGTTCAAGCTTGATGCCAGAAGCGCGGACATCCTGCCTCACTTGTGTCCTTTAGGACATGCAGGCTGCGCTCCCACAGGAGCATTTGCCAAAATTGGACACGCCGCCAATGTCCTCACACCATGAGATACCAGCAGCAGACACTGGACGAAATCGCATCCGTTCACGCCCATCCGCATAACGCTCGATGATGTCGCCGTCTTTCTCCTTGTACTTGCCCGCCTGCGCGCCAGCCAGTGCAGTTCACATAGCATCGCCTCGCTCACGGACATGCGTTCAGCAACAGCGAACTGTTCCACAACAACACCAGCGTGGGTGCCCCCCCCTCACCGGCATCATTGCCGCTTTCATCGCACAAGGCCTGAGCACCGATCAAGCACTCCTGCTCGCCGTACACCTGCATGGCGCCGCCGGCGACGAACTGGCAAAACAACACGCCATAGGCATGACCGCCTCCGAAGTCGCCGACATGGCGCGGCGACTTTTGAATGACTGGATAGTTGAGAAACACGACTAACGGCGTGATGACAAAATCGTCATTCCCGCGAAAGCGGGAATCCAGCGACTTAATTTAACTGGGTTCCTGCTTTCGCGGGAACGACAAAACCGAATAAATCAGCGTTACCCTAACGACGTTACCTTGGCTAAGTGCTGAAAAATTACACCGTCCACAATTCTTCACGAAAAGCCGCAATATAGGCCGTTCGGCATATTGTTCGGCCAAACTATTGCTGATATGGTTCGCAACCGCTTCAGGGTTCCAGTATTTCAGATGTATGAGGTGCTGAGTTTGCTGGAGGGGTTAACTTGTTACAATTTTAGAATATTGCAAAATCAAAGGGTTATGATATAACAAGACAGCTTATGCAAAACACTCGCCTTTTTATACAGAAAAAGTTCTGGATATTTAAACGTTGGGCATTTCATTAATTCGTGGAGTAAATATGACGGAAAAAACCGAGGCAACTGATGTGGAGTCAGTGACTAACGCTGCGCCAGTAAAGGCACAGAAGAAGCTTCGATCACAACAATCAGCGAAGCCAAAAAGGACGTTTCCTCAGTACACGATTGAGGAGAGTCGAAAGATCGCAGATGCTATCAAACAATTTAACGCAGGCAATCCATGGGCACCTAAAGACATTGCTGCTGTTCTCAAGATGGGAGTAAGCAACAACTTCTTCTACCTGACTGCTTCGTCTAGAGACTATGACTTAACGATTGGAACAAGGGATACAGAAAAGATAGAACTTTCCACCCTTGGCCGGAAACTTGTATATCCGAAGAGCCCACAAGAAGAGGCGGAAGCGATACAAGCAGCATTTCGGAGTGTCGAATTATTCAAGAACGTGTTCGACTACTACCAAGGTGAAAATCTACCTGAAATACAGTATCTAAAAAACACACTCAAAACAGAGTTCGGCGTAGGCGAACAGTATCAGGATGATTTCTACGACATTTACCAGAAAAATCTCTCTTACCTTAAGTCAAAGGGAGAGTTGCTTACAGCTCCGCCTAAAGCCTCCGAGCCAAAGACCGCAGTTAGTTCAATAATTCTTGGCGAATCGAACAACGCAGGGACGCTGATTGCTTTTGTCGCCATGCCTTTTTCAGAAAAAACATCTGCATATCCAAAGGGCTACTTCGACGAAGTACTTAAACACCTAATAACCCCAGCAGCGGTGAAAGCAAATTTCAACGCACGTACAGCTAAAAAGGCTGGCAGTGAAGTTATCCAATCCACCATCGTTAATGACCTTGACGCTGCCGACTTGGTCATTGTTGATTTGACAGAACACAATCCAAACGTTTTGTTTGAATTGGGTATGCGCATTGCCTTTAACAAACCCGTTTGTCTCATTCGGGCAAAAGGAACATCCGCCATTTTCGATATTGATCACATGCTCAGGGTTTATGACTACAACCCTTGCCTCTGGCAGTCCACTTTGGAAATTGATGTGCCTGCGCTGACAGAGCACATCACGGAGACATGGAAAAACAAGGACAACGATAGGTCATATCTCAGCATTCTGCGCGAGAACAAATAAGTAATTGCCCAACCCAGCAGAGCGTAGGACGCAATAACCAACGGGCATTGCGCCGAATGATTCCCTACCTCCCTTATGCCTGATTAGCGACGTGCCTGGCATCCGGGCGGAACTTATTTCTTTACCGTCAACCTGCTGCAACGGCAAGGCAATGATTTATTGATACGTCACATCAAATTATTACGTGCATCCGTAAAATCTGTCCGGCAACGCCATCCTTTCAAAATTCACGGCTGGGTAGTATTACCCGAACATTTACATTGCGTCATTGAATTGCCGCCCGGAGATGCGGATTACGCGACGCGCTGGCCGCTGATAAAAATGGAATTTCCCAAGTGTCAATCAGCGCCCAAGGCTTTACCGCGTACCGAAAGAATATCGGAAGTTCGCCTCCGCCGTGGCGAACGGGGTATCTGGTAGCGAAGATATTGGGGGATGTCAGTTATCCATGTTTTACCGTACTGATTGCATGCCACAAAGTCACAGCGAATTTGAGCGAAACAGGTTCGCCATTGCGATTGGCGAGCTACCTGATCCCCAGATAATCAACGTACGGTAACGCACAGATGCAAGCAGCGATTCTCCATAGAGTTACAGCCAATACACAGGTTGTTTGGTACTTCATCGAAACCTACCAACTATGGAGCACCCATGGATCAATTTGAGCTTATTGAAAAAGTCGCAAAGGAGTTGGGCATATCGAACGCTCAGTCGCAGCGGTTGCTGAAGGCAACACTGCGGGAGATTCGTGACCTGCTTCAAGTAGGACACGCGGTAACTATCCCGCACCTTGGCACTTTCGACACGTCGATCCACGATGAGCATCGCGGTTATCGACCAGGCAGTCATGACTTTGCGATATTCCCGAAACGGCGTGTTCCGGTGTTTCGCACGGGTACATTGTTACGTGAAAACATTTACGATATTGAATCGGACGAAGCAGGTGCGCCGACATGAGCGACGAAAACAAGATAGGGGTTCACGATTTTACGGCACTGGTGGCCAAGCGTGCCAAGGTCAGTAATGTCGAAGCAGACACCTATATCCATCAATTCGCGAAGAGCATAAGTAAGGAATTAGAGGATGGCGGCGACATTAATCTGCATCACTTTGGTCGTTTTCATACCACCCATGTCGAAGAGCAGGCGGGGCACGATCCCAACTCCGGTGTGCCGTTAACGATACCTGCACATACACGTGTCCACTTTCGCGCCTACAGCGCATTGCGTTGGGCAGTCAACCTGCCTTTCCGTTTTCTGAGAATCAAGGAACTTACTCAAGACAAATCAGCTTGGCGTATCAGAACCTGGGCTTGGCTACTTCTACTGTTGTTGGTATTGCTGCTGGCTTTGCTTGGTATCAGGGTAAAGAGTTGGATAGCCGGTCAGGATGCACCCGTGGTGCCGTATGAGATGCCTTTGGATAAAGCCGTAGTGGCGCCGACTCTCGATACTGTTGCGCCCACAACCGTTTTTGTTGCTCCGCTAGAGCCGGAAATCACGCCGACAAACGCTGCGTCGACTGCAGTTATCGTGTCGCCCGGTGATACCTTGTGGGGGCTTGCAGCGACCAGATTGGGCGACTCCTATTGGTGGCCGATTATCTATGCTGAGAACAGACACGCATTGTCACGTCGAAACCCTGACCTGATCGACATCGGGATTACATTGCAGATACCCGCTCTGATCGGCACCGTGAGTAATCCCGATGTCGCTGATATCCGTCTAAGAACGAACGGCTACCAAATGGTAGCCGACGATTACCGGAAGCGCGGCAATCCACGAGCAGCAAAATATAAGAAGGTCGCCGCGAGCATGGAAGTTCATTGATCTTGGCGGACGATTTAAATGAGTAAACGGATCAGGGGGCAAGCTGATTGAATACAAGCATTGCATCCGGTGACTTGACACAACAGCACCATCTAAATCCCCCTTTCCTTCCACGCATACACGGAATCGGCTATCCCGCCTTCCTCGACTGCCCGATATTGAATTAAAATAGCCCACCAAATTATTCTCCTTATCAAATTACCACCATGACTACCCCTATCGACATCTCCGAGCAAGCCGGGGTACGCTTTTTACACTTTGGTTCATCCTGGATACAAGGAGCGATGCGCATTGCGCGCCCGTGGAATCTGGAACTGGAATACACCCGCGAGATGATGGCTTCGCTGTTGTTACGCGATGAGGCACGCTGGCCGCGCAGAGTATTGCTGATCGGCCTGGGGGCCGCATCGCTGACTAAGTTTTTATATCGCCACCGGCCACTGGCGCATCTGACTATCGTGGAGATCGAACCGGCAGTAGTTGCGGTAGCGCGTCAGTATTTCAAGATGCCTGAAGACGACAAGCGCATCCATCTGGTGATCGGCGACGGGGCGGATTATGTGCTCAATACCGACAAGAAATTCGATCTGATACTGGTGGACGGCTTCAATGAGCACGCGCATCCGGGTCAGTTGAACAGCCTGTCGTTCTATCAGCTATGCCGCAATCGGCTAAGCGATCAAGGAATTCTGGTCGTCAATCTGCTGGGGCTATGCAAGGGTGTGTTGGGCGGATTTGCGCATATCCTGAATGCATTCGATGATCGCGGGCTGTTGTTCCCTTCCTGCGAGAGCGGCAACACGATTGCGTTTGCGACCGCAGGTGACCCGGTTGATATTGATCTGGATGACCTGAAAGACATCGCGGCTAAATTCAAGGAAGAAACCGGCTTGAACCTGCTGCCGACTGTGGCAAGATTAACCGAAGCCAAGACCGGCAGCCTGAATCGGCTGGTTATCTGATCGGCTGGTTATCTGGTTAACTATATATCTGCCCATACGGCTGCGAACCCAACCCACCAAACCAAAGCGGTTTTGTTTTAGCATAGAAATTCGACTATTTTCTGGAGAACGTCATGTTGCGTATCGCCCTGCTTTATTGCCTGTTTTCTTTCAGTCTCCACAGCCATGCGGAAACCGAAACCTATAACCGAATAGATTTTCAGGTAGAGGCGGCAAGAGAGATAAGCAATGACCTGCTGGTTGCACAGATGAATGTCGAGATACAGGACAGACAACCCGCTCTGGTCGCCCAACGACTCAACACCACACTGAACGAAGCACTAAAACAGGCCGCCAGTTTCGGCACCGTCAAAACCAGCAGCGGCAACCAGAACACTTACCCGGTATACGACAAGAATAATCAGGTTAGTGCTTGGCGTGGGCAGGCACGTATCCGTCTTGAAAGCCGCGATTTCAAGGCCGCTGGCGAACTCATCATGGCATTGCAAGAAAAAATGCAACTGGGTGAACTGCAATTTACCCTGTCACCGGATGCCCGTCTGAAAATTGAAGATGAACTCATTAGCACCGCAATCAAGGCATTTCAGAATCGCGCCGATGCAATACGCATCGCCTCAGGTGCAAAATCCTACAAGATGGTGCATTTCTCAATCAACAGCGGCAATCATGCACAGCCTTACCCGTTTGCAGAAGGACGCAGCTTAATGCTGTCAAAATCAGCCATCCCCGCCCCCGACTTTTCAGGCGGCGAATCACGCATGACTGTACAAATTAATGGCACGATAGAATTGCAATAAATCCAAGGAGCACGGACGTCCCGTCCATACCTGTGCCCTTTTATACTGGCAGGTTGCCTGCGTTCCAACAACAAAACCAGCCGAGCCGCTATCCCCAGGCGGCGTGATCCAAATGCCATTCGGCTCCGATCACCTTTGCGGCGGGTAGCGATGCACCATTTGCAATGGCTTGAAGTGCTTCGCGCTTCCCGGCTCCGGCGACCAGAAACAGTTTGTGGCGGGCATTATTCAGGGTGGACATGCTCAGTGATACGCGCTCGGGCGGAGGTTTTGGGGCGTTGAATACTGCAACGGCTGATGCTGTGCCTTGCAATGCGGGGTTATCGGGAAACAGGCTGGCGGTGTGTCCGTCTTCGCCCATGCCCAGCAACACCAGATCGAGCGGCAAGTCGTTTTCCAGCAATGACGCATAGTCCACGGCGGCCCGCAATGCCCCTTTTTCGGCAGGAATAACATGGATATGCTCAGCGGGAATCGCCACATGATTCAACAGCGTTTGATAAGCCATCGTATCGTTGCGCTGTGCATCGCCTTGCGGCAGACAACGTTCGTCACCGAAATAAACATATACACGCATCCAGTCCAGCGGCAGTTCGCGCAGGGTTTCATAACAGCGGCGTGGCGATTCGCCTCCGGCTAGGGCGATGCGGAACAAGCCGCGAGCTTCGATGGCAGACTCTGAAAGTTCTGCGATACGCTGCGCGACGACTTGACTCAATGAAGTCAGGTCTTCATGCAGGATAACGGATCTAGCGTTGGGCAATTTCATCAATAGGCCTTCAAGTCGGCTCCATCCAAATTCAGCGAGTGTCGCCAGAACTGGTCGTCACGATCAAACAAGCGATAAGTGCCGCGTGGCCCCCAGCTACCTGACGGATAGGTGTTAATGAAATCGCGTTCCATCGACCAGACCTTGAGTATCGGATCGACCACACGCCAGGCCGCTTCCACCTCATCAATACGCAGGAACAGCGAATGATCGCCCAGCATCACATCCAGCAGCAGACCTTCGTAAGCATCGTATTCTTCTTCGCCTCCCTTGCGATAGGTCGCATCCAGACTGATGCTGCGGGTATGCAAATCCAGCCCCGGCACCTTGACCTGTATTTCCATTTTCAGACAGTCATCCGGCTGAATACCCAGCATGATCCAGTTCGGTTGCGACGGGCCGTTACGGGTGTGGCGCAACAAATCCTGAGGCGGCTTTTTGAAACGGATACAAATAGCGGAACTGTTTTCCGGCATGCGCTTTCCGGTACGCAGATAGAACGGCACACCCGCCCAGCGCCAGTTATCGACATACAGCTTCAACGCGGCATAGGTTTCGGTCGTACTATCCGGAGCAACACCCCGCTCCTCCAGATAACCGGGCACGGTCTTGCCATCGATATTGCCGCTGGCATACTGGCCCCGGAATGAGTGAGCATGCACCGCATTTTGCGGTATCGGACGTATCGCCCTGAGCACCTTCACCTTTTCATCTCGCAAATGTTCAGCGGTCATCGACACCGGCGGCTCCATCGCCACCAGCGCCATCAATTGCAGCAAGTGGCTCTGTATCATGTCGCGCAACGCACCAGCACCTTCGTAATAATCGGCTCGATTTTCCACGCCCAGCGTTTCGGAATGAGTAATCTGCACATGGTCGATATAGTGGTTGTTCCACAACGGTTCAAGCAGCAAATTAGCAAATCGGAACACCATCACATTCTGCACCGTGCCTTTTCCCAGATAATGGTCGATGCGGAATATCTGCGGTTCATCCAGATGTTTGTACAGGCTGCTTTGCAGACTCTGGGCACTGAGCAAATCGTAGCCAAACGGTTTCTCGATCACCACCCGCCGCCAGCCGCTCTTCTGTTTAAGCGATCCCGCCTTGCCCAATTTATCGACGATAATCGGGTAATCCGCCGGGCGCACCGCCATATAGAACACCACATTAGCCGGGAAGGAGTCATCCTCTTCCAGCATCTTATCGAGACGCACATAGGCCTCTTCATCCCCCGGGGGCAGCGCAAAATAATGCAAACGGTCGCAAAAACGCTTCAACGCCACCTCATCCACTCCTCCCGGATAGATCGGCCGCATGATCTCACTCACCATGGTTAGCCATTCATCGCGTTCGCGCGGCACGATATCGCAGCCCAGTATTGCCAGATGAGGTGGTAGACGATTCGCCACCTCCAGACGAAACAGTGCAGGAATCAATTTGCGACGGCTCAAATTACCGCCAGCACCAAATATAGCCAGTGTACAGGGATCAATTTTTTTCATGGCAGCTCCATTTTTTGTTATTGCTAAGAAATATGGAAATTGTAAATGTACCAAATAAAGGAGAAGGAAAAAGGAAGATAAGGTTAAAGGATAAAACCTCATATCCCTTGTTCGGAGAAGCGGCTATACCCTTCTCCCTTTCCTCTTCCCCTTCACAATAAAAGGTATTTTAGTAACTTTTCACCCTAAGGGACTTACCGCTGGTTATTTACCCGATCAGCATGCCAGATACGTTCGGCATATTCACGGATAGTGCGATCACTTGAGAATTTACCCATTCCGGCTACATTAAGTATGGCACGCCGGATCCATTCCCGACGGTCAAGATACAACTCACCGACCTTCTCCTGACATTCCACATAGGACGCATAATCAGCCAGCAGCAGGAAACGGTCACCCTTCTTCACCAACTCATTGAATATCTCAACATATCGCCCCGGTTCATCGGGACAGAAATAACCCGATGCAATCATATCCAATGCGCGTTTCAATTCGGGGTTACCGAGATAATAGCTTTCAGGGTTGTAGCCCTGCTTCTTCAAGTCCTCAACGCCTTCGGTGGTCAAACCGAACAGGAAGAAATTCTCCTCACCCACCTCTTCGCGTATTTCGACATTGGCACCGTCCAGCGTACCGATAGTCAATGCGCCGTTTAACGCCAGCTTCATATTGCCCGTACCGGAAGCTTCCGTCCCGGCGGTGGAAATCTGCTCGGAAAGATCAGCCGCCGGTACGATACGTTCGGCATTGGATACATCGTAATTCGGAATAAACACCAGCTTCAGCTTATCGCCCACCCGGTGATCATTATTGACAATGCTAGCCACATCATTGATCAGACGAATGATGCGTTTAGCCATCGCATAACCGGGCGCTGCCTTACCCGCAATAATCACGGTACGCGGCACGGTCTCATGACTACCCGCGCAAATGCGGTTATACAGGGTGATGACATGCAATACATTGAGTAACTGGCGTTTGTATTCGTGCATGCGTTTGATCTGAATATCAAACAACGAATCCGGATCGACCCCGACCCCAAGTTGCGTTTGTATTAATTGTGCCAGACGTGCCTTGTTGGCCTGTTTGACTGCATGAAACTGATTCTGAAAGTCGGTATCGTCTGCAACTTTGCGTAACTGCTGCAACTGATCCAGATCGGTTATCCACTCCTTGCCGATCCACTCGTTAATCAATCCCGCCAAACCGGGATTCGCCTGATTCAACCAGCGACGTGGCGTGATGCCGTTGGTCATATTGATAATCTTGCCCGGATGTATGCGCTCGAAATCGGCAAAAATGGTGCGCTTCATCAACTCGGTATGCAGTGCGGCCACGCCATTTACCGTGTGACTGCCAACGATAGCCAGATGCGACATGCGCACCCGGCGTCCGCCCTTCTCGTCGATGATAGACAAGCGTTGCAACAAATCGCCATCACCGGGAAACTGATGCATTACCTGCTGTATGAAACGATGATTGATTTCGTAAATAATCTGCAAATGCCGCGGCAACAGGGTTTCAAACATATGCACCGGCCAGGTTTCCAGTGCTTCGGGCATCAAAGTATGGTTGGTATAAGAGAAAATACGCGTGGTCAGTCCCCAGGCTTTATCCCAAGGCAAATCATGTATATCGACCAACAGGCGCATCATCTCGGCGATAGCGATGGACGGATGGGTGTCGTTCAATTGCACGGCTATCTTGTCGGGCAGTTGATCCCAACCTTGATGCAGTTTCTTGTAGCGATGCAACATGTCCTGTAGCGACGCGCTGACGAAGAAATACTGCTGTTTCAGGCGCAACTCGCGCCCCTCTTCGGTCGAATCATCCGGGTACAACACCTTGGATAAATTCTCGGATTCGTTCTTATCGGCCACCGCCTGTATGTAGTTGCCCTGATTAAAATAACGCAACTCGAAATCACGCGATGATTTCGCCGCCCATAAGCGCATATTATTGACCGTTTTACCGCCGTAACCGGGTACGGGCGTATCGTAAGCCATCGCCATCACATCATCCGTATCCACCCAATGATGATGCTGCGAACCGTCTTCGTGTTTATATTCAACCACACTGCCATAAAACTTCACCGGGTATAACAATTCAGGACGCGGAAATTCCCAGGGATTGCCATAGCGCAGCCAGTTATCGGGATGCTCTACCTGTATACCCTTCTCGATACTTTGACGGAACATGCCGTATTCGTAGCGAATACCGTAACCATAACAAGGCAGGTCAAGCGTCGCCATGGAATCAAGAAAACAGGCCGCCAATCGTCCCAAACCACCATTACCCAATGCCGCGTCAGACTCAATTTCGGCTACGGCTTCAATCTCCTGCCCTAACTCGTAAAGCGCCGCCTTGCAATGCTCCTGTATCTCCAGATTCAGCATCGCGTTGCTGAGCGTGCGCCCAACCAGAAATTCCAGCGACAAATAATAGATACGTTTTGAATCCTGCTCGTAATAGCGTTGCATGGTTTCCATCCAACGCTCAACCATACGATCACGCACCGCGTAGGCAGTGGTCTGAAACCAGTCTCTCGTCGTTGCGTTGGGAAGATATTTGCTGTTGGAATGAATCAGATGATGCTTGAGTGAAGCGAGAATCGCCTCTTTAGTCATTGCACTACTCGGATACTTCGGCACTTCGCTGGAATTCATTATCACTTTCCCTCTGCCTTACAATTGTAATTTGATGTGAAACGCATTTCAGCCTTGATTCTCCCCGCCTGACTATACCCTGTCAATCGTAAGCTGGCTGTCAGCAATCTTAGAGTTAAATGAGCCTTATAAATCGTATCCCGCATAAAATGGTGCGGTCCCATCGTCTCCAAGCCCTACGAATACAAGCAGGAAACAATGCCTGCACCCTTTTATCTGTAAGCAAATGTAAGCAAACAATGCATAACATCCGCTATTAACGCTAAAATAAACAGATGAATCCTGCCTACTCATACCTTTTAAAGCGTTTTTCTCATGCAATGCTCTGTGTCGCATCGCTCAGCATCAGCGGGCTGGCACATGCCGAAACTCGCCTTGACCCGTTTTCGACTGAAGCCAAGCTGCCTGCCAAACCGGGATTGCAACTCGGCGAAACGCCCTGTTCAAAGCTAACAACCGATCATGAACTCGGGCTGCATGACGTAGTCAATATTGCCCTGTGCAACAACCCGCAGACTCGTGAATCATGGTCACGCGCTCAGATTCAGGCCGCACAGCTAGGCATCAGTCAGGCAAGCTATCTGCCGGGTCTGACTGCCAGCGTTACCGGAAACCGCAATTCACCCGGAACACACCAGCGTAGTCTGGGTTTGAATCTGTCCTACCTGCTCTACGATTTCGGTGCTCGTGCGGCCAATCTGGAAAATGCCCGGCAATTGCTGGCGGCGGCAAGCGCAACACAGGACAGCACGCTACAGACCCTGTTTCTATCCAGCGTACAAATGTATTACCAGACACTGGCGACACAAGCCGCTTATGAAGCAGCAAATATCTCCGAGCGTGCGGCACAGGAAAGTTTTGCCGCCGCCGATGCGCGTTATCAGGCTGGAAGTGCGACCCCCTCAGACAAACTTGCCGCTCGCACCGCCTATTCGCAAGCGATACTGAACCGCATTACTGCCGAAGGTGCGATGAATATCGCACGGGGAAATCTGGCTAATTTGCTGGGTCTGGATGCGAATCAAGCCGTCATGTTAACTGCGGCTCAAAGCGATACGCTCAGTCTTACTGATGAATCCAGAATTAGCGACGTTGATCAGAACATTGCCACGCTGATCGAGCAGGCACGTCAACGCCGTCCCGATTTACAGGCAGCACAGGCACAGCTACTGGCAGCGGAAGCCAGTGCCAATGCAGCACGCGCGTCAGGCAAGCCGTCGATTTCGCTCAATGCAGCAACCAGTCAAACCAATAATGCCGGCATCAATTCGCACGGTTCAACAGTAGGATTAAGCCTGAACGTACCGCTGTTTTCCGGCTTCGCACCGACCTACCGGATACGCGCCGCCGAAGCGCAGATCGAAACCAGCAAGGCACAACTGGAACGCATACGGCTGCAAGTAGCGCTGGATGTATGGATCGCCTGGCAAAACCTGAACACCTCCATCCAAAACCGACGCATGACCGCCGACCTGCTCAACAGTGCTGAACAATCCGAACGTATGGCAATCGGTCGCTACAAGGCTGGAGCCGGCACCATGCTGGACGTGCTCAATGCCCAAACCGCACTGGCCAGCGCCCGCCAGCAACGCATCCAAGCCCGGTACAACTGGAATATCAGCCGCGCGACAATGGCGCAGGCTATCGGCAATCTGGATACAGAACAATTGCAAAGCCTGCCGAACAGCAACAATGACGGAAGGAATTCCAAATGACAAAATTAATTAACTCTCCACTTGCACTCTTTCTGATCGTTAGCGGTCTGGCAGTAGCAGGCTATTTCGGCTACCAGCAGTTCGGCGTAGATAAATCTAAACCACAATATCGCTTGCAGGCCGTAGAGAAAGGCGACATCAGCCAGACGGTTTCGGCCAACGGCACGATTAACCCGGTAACTCTGGTCAATGTCGGCACACAGGTTTCCGGCACGGTCAAAAAGTTGTATGTAGACTTCAACAGTGAAGTGCAAAAAGGGCAGATATTGCTGGAACTGGATGACGCGTTGCTCGCCGCTCAACAAAAGCAGAGCATGGCCAACGTGCAAAGTGCAACGGCCATGCTGGAACTGGCGACCGCTAACGAAGCACGTACCCGCAGCCTATTCACTCAGGAATATGCCTCGCGTCTGGAAATGGACACCGCAATTCAGGCCAGAAAATCGGCTGCGGCCCAGTTGCAACTGGCACAGGCGACCGTCGAAAAAGACAGGGCCAATTTAGCCTATTCCATCATACGTTCACCAGTTTCCGGCGTGGTAGTAGATCGTTCGGTGGATGTCGGTCAGACAGTCGCCGCCAGCCTGCAAACACCGACGCTATTTAAAATCGCGCAGGATTTATCCCGAATGCAGATTGATGCCAACTTTGCCGAAGCCGACATCGGCAATATTCGCGTAGACCAGACGGTACAGTTCACCGTGGATGCGTTCCCCAACCGGAATTTTCAGGGAGTCGTCAAACGCGTACGCCTTAATCCCACCATATCGCAAAATGTCGTCACCTACGATGTCGTTATCAATGTCAGCAATCCCGATCAAAAACTACTGCCCGGCATGACCGCCTATGTCAGCATTGCCGTCGCCGAACGCCGCAACGCCTTGCTGATTCCGAACGCAGCGCTGCGCTTCAAGCCTGCCGCAACCACCGCTCAAAACGGTGCCGATAAAAAACCGCGCAACGGCGAAAAGAAAGTCAAACCCGCTCAGGAAGGTTTTTCAGGCAAGGTATACCTATTGAAAAACGGCAAACCCGAACCCGTTCCCGTAAAGCTGGGCATCACCGATAACCGCAACACAGAAGTGCTATCCGGTGAAATCAAGGAACACGATCAACTGGTAATAGGTGAATTACTTGACGGAGATAACGGTCAATCAAGTAGTACCTCGCCATTTAGGATGAGGATGTTCTGATGTACGCTCCAGCATTGACTCAAACGGCAAACCGTAATTCCCGTCATTCCCGCGCAAGCGGGAATCCAGCAATAATCCCGAATAACTCATTAACACCGTCATTGATACAGCAACTGATGGAACCACTAAGTATTGGACTAAGGTGTGAAAGAACCACACCTAAGCCACTACTTATAGCCATCCCACTAAGCAACCATAATACGGTTGCCAAGTGGCTGGTTATTCCGCGAAAGCGGGAATCCAGCCAAACAAACACTCCGCGAAGCGGACAAAACCTTGGTATTGACCCGCTACGCGGGGATTTATTAATCAACTGGATTCCCGCCTACGCGGGAATGACGAGCTTGGGGGTGATTGGACAATCCGGGATAAAACCAATCCACGTAGCGTACAAAAACCAGATCGTGTCCCGCCGCGCCGATTTTCGCTTTAAGGCCGGATGATGTCCCTCCCTGTCATTCATATCGAGAACCTGTTCAAGTCTTATCAGACTTCCGCCGGACTGTTTCCTGCATTAAAAAACGTCAACCTGAGCATTGCCGCAAATGAATTCGTCGCCATCATGGGGCCGTCTGGTTCGGGAAAATCGACTTTCATGAACATACTGGGCTGCCTCGACAAGCCGACCAGCGGAAACTATACGCTGAACGGTCGTGCAATCGCCGAACTGAGCCGCGACGAACTGGCCTTATTGCGTAATCTCACCATCGGTTTCGTGTTTCAGGGATTCAACCTGCTGCCGCGCATGTCGTTGCTGGATAATGTCGCGCTGCCGCTGATTTATTGCGGCGTAGAAAAAGCAGAGCGCCAGCAACGCGCCCGCGAAATGCTCGCCAAGGTCAATCTCGAAGACAAGGCGGAATCGCTGCCCAACCAGATTTCCGGTGGTCAACAACAACGCATCGCCATTGCTCGCGCACTGATCAACCGCCCTCGCCTGCTGCTGGCGGATGAACCCACCGGCAATCTGGACAGCCGCACCGGCGACGAAATCATGAAACTCTTTGACGCGCTGAATCGCGAAGGACTGACCATCGTACTGGTCACCCATGAAGACGACATCGCACAACACGCCGCCCGTCAGGTTCATTTCCATGACGGGCGCATCATCAGCGACCAACCCACTCCCCATTTAGAGGCCGCCTCATGAAGCTCGCCATGTTAGGAGAAGCCTGGCGTGCGATGGGAGCCAACCGCCTGCGCACACTGCTGACCATGCTAGGCATGGTGATCGGCGTTGGTGCCGTGGTACTGATGATGTCCATCGGTCAGGGCGCACAATATTCAATCCAGCAATCCATCAACTCCATGGGCAGCAATCTATTTATCCTGCTGGCCGGGCACACTTCCAGCGGCGGTGCGCGTTCCAGCAGCGGCTCGGCACATACCCTGACCATCAGCGATTCCGAAGCCATCGCCGAACTGCCCGGTGTGCAATCCGTCGCCCCCATCCATCCGGGTAGCGCTCAGGTGGTATACGGCCCGAACAACTGGAACACCGGCGTCATCGGCAGCACCCCGGCCTATCTGGATGCGCGCTCCTGGTCACTGAACAGCGGCAACGCATTCACCGCCTCCGATGTACGCACCGGCACCCGTGTCGCACTGATCGGACAGACCGCCGCGCTTAACCTATTCGGCGACGAAGACCCGGTCGGCAAGACCATCCGCATCAACCAAAGCCCCTTCACCATTCTCGGAACACTTAATCCCAAGGGTCAATCCATGGACGGTCGCGATCAGGACGATTCCATCATCATCCCCATCACCACCGCCCAACGTTCCGTCTTCGGCACCCAGTTTCCCGGCACGGTGCGCATGATCATGGTGCAAACCACCGCCCAAGACATCATGCCCGTCGTCGAAAAATCCATGATCGCCCTGTTACGCCAACGCCACCGCACCCGCGACGGCATGGAGGACGACTTCTCACTACGCAACCTCACCGCCGTGGCCGACTCAGCCGCCGAAAGCACCCGCATCATGTCGCTGCTGCTGGGTGCCATCGCCTCCGTATCGCTGCTGGTCGGCGGCATCGGCATTATGAATATCATGCTGGTCTCCGTCACCGAACGCACCCGCGAAATCGGCATCCGCATGGCCATCGGTGCCCGCGAACGCGACATCCTGCTGCAATTCCTGCTCGAAGCCATCATCATCTCCGTACTCGGCTGCTTCATCGGCTTACTACTCGGCGTCGGCGGCGCACTACTGACCAACAAACTCACCGACACCATGGTCATCATCTCCGGCAGCTCCGTCCTCGTCGCCTTCAGCGTCGCCGCCACCGTCGGCATCTTCTTCGGCTACTACCCCGCCCACAAAGCCGCCAAACTCGACCCGATTGAAGCGTTGCGGTACCAATAACGAACTTCAAGTAGAATCATACGTAACAGCGCCGGGATAAAACCCCGCGCTCACCAGCTTTTATCGGGGCGGAATAATAGCGTAGGGGCGTGTGACAATACGCCCTTCCCCCCCCCCCCCCGTAAACCCGGCACCCTATTTCAGGCCACTACCACACATTTAACAAAGGCACAACTGGCTACCTAGCCAGGTTACGCATGCAATTATTTTTGGTATAAAGGGTTATGGAATGCAGTTGACGGATGGGGGATGTGCGATTTGGAAATAGCACTGACTTGTTGTCACGGTATGCTTCCAAGAGTATTTTACTAAAGAACAATTTCCGCCTTTGAATTATACGAATAGATTCAAAGATTCTTTGAACGATAACTAGGAATTATCATCCCCCTACCCCCCATAAGCCCTCCTCAACGCCCCCTCAACCCTTGATCCGTAACGTGTGTAATATTTCCATAGTCGATATACTCTGATGTCCCAGCAGTTTCTGCACATAGCGGATATCCAAACCCGCTTCAAGTAATTGGGTGGCGGTGGTGTGGCGTAACATGTGGGGGGTGATGCGGCGTTCTATTCCGGCTTTGCTGGCTAGGTTACCGAGGAGTTTTCGGGTTTTTTGGGTGGTTAGGGGAGTTCCGGCATCGGAGACGAACAGTTTTCTGGATTCCGTGGTTTTGCTTCGTCGCAATGTGAGGTAACGTCCCATCGCTTGATTCAACACCGGTTCGAACAGGTAGACCAAGCGTTGGCGGTTTCCCTTGCCGTGAATTTTCAGGCTGCTGTCGGCGAGAACGAGGTCTTCTATGTCAATTTTCACCAATTCTCCTACCCGAATGCCGGTCGTCAGCAGCAGTTTTATCGCGATACCGGTTGAGAATTCCTGAAAATCATTATTATTCGTGTCCAGATTGACGGCTTTGGAGAGCAGGTTTATTTCTTCGCTGCCCAGCGCACGCGGCAGTCGCTTGGGTAGACGGATGCGTTCGTGCAGGTTGTCGAAGGGGTTGATTTCTATCACACCTTCCAGCTTTACCCAACGAAACAACAGTTTCAGGCAGGCGATGCGACGCTTGATGGTGATTTCCTTTAATTTGCGCTCTTCGCGCAGGTGGCGAATGAATTGGCGCAGGTTCTCCTTATCCAGCGTTGCCAGGTCGGTTTCACGCTGTGCGTGGTTCTGAAAATCTTCCAGATCAAAGGTATAAGCTCTAAGCGTATGTTCAGACAGACTAATCGCGGATCGGCAATGGGATAAAAAGGCTTCGCAGGCGTCTTGCAGTTTCATGACTCTCTCTCGTAGGTTATTGGTTTTGCGGCATTAGCTCATTTCACAAGCACATCTACACAGCCACGTTCAGGCATGGTGATGGAATTCGACCTGAGTGGCGCGGGCAGATTTACTGTAGAAGTGTCGGGAACGGCATGGCAGGACAATGCGAAAAAGCCTTAATGCTTTTATAATGCGGGGGTTAATCAAACCACCTCTGATATTTTCCCGACGCGGCGAAGTGTAAGCCGAAACGCCTATAAGGTTACCAGCCAAAATTGCCTGATTTTGCATAAATCGCGATTCGGATTTGCGTCATTCCATTTATCGATCGCAGCAATTTGCAAGATGGTGCAAAAAATGAAGTAATAAACAACATGATCGCTCTACTTTTTCGGCTGACTGGGCGCGCAACAGCTACTTTTGAGCACACCTCTATAAACTGCGCGGAAAGGAATAGCGAACATCCGCCGCCAAGTGGCGGCAACGCTGCGCTCCCCCCTACGGATTATCAATATCGGTCTTGTGAGGAAATTAGCTTTCAGACGGCCAGTCGCTAAATGGGAAAGGAATTTTTTCGGTGACGAAGGTCAGGAATCCAACTATTTGCTGGTAGTAGTTGCCGAAGCTACGGGCGAAGGTGATCAGGCGGGGATTGGGTTGTCCGTTGAACAAGACCAGAACAAACTGGATGATGGCGATGATGAATAACATTGCTCCGGCCACATGGTAGGCCATCCACATCAACAGCATGTACAAGCCGCGCAGCCATGGGTTGCGGTGTGTGGTGGTTATTTCAGTATTCTCGTTCATGGAATTACTCCTTTCTGCCTGCCAATAAACATTTACCAGCGTCCCGATGCACCGCCACCGCCGAAGCCGCCGCCTCCGCCACCAAAACCGCCGCCCCCTCCGAAGCCGCCTCCACCGCCATGTCCACCATAACCAATGTGCCCGCTCCCGCCGCCCAGCAATACGAAGATGAAGGCGGCAAGCCCGGCCAGTATTGCGATCATGCCTAGGCCGACAACCAGCCAGGCCAGACCGCCCAGTATGCCACCGACCAACAGCGCCGCCGGCAATCGGCCCAGCAACGCACGCAGCATTCCGCCCAGCGCCACCGCGATGCCAAAGCCGATGAAGATAAGCGATTCGTAGTCCTGGCGACTGCTTTTATTTGCATGTTTCGGCTCAGGCAGCGGTTCACCTCCGATCACCTGCATCATCGTTGCCGTGCCTGCCGCTATCCCTTGAGAGAAATTGCCTGCCTTGAAATGAGGCACAATGATTTCGTTGATGATCCGGTTCGCCGTGGCATCGTTGAGCGCACCTTCGAGTCCGTAACCAACCTCAATGCGCAGGGTGCGATCATCCTTGGCGACTAGCAATAACGCGCCATCGTCAACGCCTTTGCGACCCAATTTCCATGCTTCGACAACGCGAATACCGTACTGCTCGATGGTTTCAGGTTGGGTTGAAGGAACGATCAGTACCGCAATTTGAGCGCCCTTTTGTGCCTCAAAAGCCGCTAGTTGCGCTTCGAGCGTCTGGGACTGTTCTGCATCCAGTGTGGCCGTCAGATCGGTGACGCGTTTGGTAAGCGGAGGCACCTCTATTTCAGCATGCGCCACGTTTATCAAAAAAAATGTGAACAGAAATAGCAATACGTTTTTCATGGCTGTTTTACCGTTTCAGGTTAATTGCGGCTGGTGCGTGTGATAGTAAGCCCGGATATCCAGTAGTCTTAAAACACGCCCGGTACTGCATGAATTTACAACGCCCATATCAGCGCTAGTGGTTCGACGGGGCTCTCCTGAACTAAGTCTAAAGGCTCACCACGAACGGCCTGATTGGTAACCAGATTAAAGTAATACAGGCGCATCCGGCATTTCATTGGGTTTATTACTGCGCGCCGGAAAGTGATTCGCCAATTGTTCACCCACAGCACGAATTCCTGCCAGCACGCCCGCCTCGAAATTGCCCGCACGAAATTGAGCTTCCATTTGCTGACAAATCACTTCCCAGACTTCACTCCCAAGTTTGGCATGAATGCCACGATCTGCAACGATTTCAACATCACGGTCAGCCAGCAGCAGATAGATCAACACGCCGTTGTTGTATTCTGTATCCCAGACATGCAGGTCGGAAAACACATTAATGGCGCGTTCGCGTGCAGTCTGTCCCGCCAGCAACGGTGCCATATCCAGTGCCGCCTCGACCGCGAAGCGTATCTGTCCGTCATGCTGCACTTCCGCTTGCTCAATAGCCTGTTCGATAGCCGCAAGCGTTTGCGATGGAAACATACGGCGCACCCTTGCACTGCCGGTAAATAAATGCCGCATCATGCGTTTATTAATCATCCAAACCTCCTGAAGCGCCGCTTACACTAGAACTATTACCGCCACCAATACTGCCAACACCGGAACTCCCGCTCCTAACTCAGATTATTTTGCTGGTGCAGCGTTAAAATCCACAGTCGGCGCATGTGAAATTTGCTTCTCATTTTCCACGGTGAAGGAAGGCTTTACGGTATAGCCGAACACCATCGCAGTCAGGTTGGAGGGAAAGGAGCGAACCGTTATGTTGTATTCCTGCACGGCCTTGATATAGCGGTTACGAGCAACGGTAATGCGATTTTCGGTACCTTCGAGTTGCGCCTGAAGATCGCGGAAATTCGCATCCGATTTCAATTGCGGATAATTCTCGGACACCACCAACAAACGACTCAATGCCGAAGTCAACTCTCCCTGAGCCGCCTGAAATTTGGCGAAAGCCTGTGGATCATTAATCAATTCGGGGGTCGCCTGAATACTACCCACTCGGGAACGTGCTTCGGTTACGCCCAGCAGCACATCTTTTTCCTGCGCAGCATAGCCCTTTACGGTATTGACCAGATTAGGTATCAGGTCGGCCCGTCGTTGGTATTGATTCAATACTTCAGCCCAACTCGCCTTGATCTGTTCATCGCTAGACTGAAACGTGTTGTAGCCACAACCGCTCAATAATAAGGTTACAAAAACTATCCACAAGATACGCATGCTTTTACCTCCCGGTTAAATTTTGAAAAATCGATTGGAACTATTATAAGGTTAGAAACGCAGAATCGCGACGGGGTTTGGACTTTGAAAGACAAGCTGCATTGAATTGAAAGAGCCTTGAATAAGGTCTCTGATGAATCTTTTCGGCCCGTTTACGCAAACGGGCCTGATAATTTAAAGGTTAATAAGCAATACTTTCAATTTTATGGTTCTTGGTTATGCCCTGCATGCGCTGAACATACTCATCGAGTTGTCGACGTACTGCATCAAAGGCATCCCGCAGGGCTACATAGACATCTTCATGATGATCGCGATTCACCACCAGTTCACGACCCGGCACGCCGACATCAATACGCACCTTGAAATCCTTGCCCTGCTGCTTGTGGTTGTGCGGCAATTCCACGACTACCCGGCAAGAAATAATATGTTCGAAAAAATTCTCCAACCTTTTGGCTTTCTCACGGATACGCGATTCGAGTGCTTCGGAATGATCTACATTACGTAGCGTGATTTGCATAGGGATTTGCATTTTCCATTCTCCTTTGGTGAATAATGCCGTTCAGATTTTATCTTCCGGCAAGACAGATACTAGACCTTAAGCGAACCGCCTGCAAGTCGGTACGATAGCAAATCAAGGTCGCAAAAAATGGGGAAAGCCAGGAATGTTTTATGCGGCAATAACGTCTGTATTCTGCTCAACAGACCGACTACCGCCTTCGCAACGGATCAAGCAATGAATTCAAACCGTTGTGATCCAGTTCATGCATCAACGCCAGCAACTGACCGATTTCGCCGGGCGGAAAGCCGCTACGCGCAAACCAGTTGAGATAATGTCCCGGCAGGTCGGCAATCAAACGCCCCTTGTATTTGCCATAAGGCATTTCGCGAACCAGCAGTAATTCCAGATGTTTGTGATTCATTGTTGTCAACCTTGAATATCCCGATCAACCCATAAAATGCATTTTTCCACGAAAAACACGAACAAAATCAATAGCATATTAAATTCACCTGTGCCACCTAATGAGTGACTTGCAACTCTATAGTAATCATCTGGTTTATTTCGTGCATTTCGTGTTTTTCGTGGAAGAGATAAGTTTTTAAGATCAAACACCTTTCACCGGTTTTACCCTGCTTGCGGCAAGCTTGGCGCGCACTCTCGCCTCATCGGTATCCCGCCCGGTCGCCAGTGCTACACCCATGCGGCGACGTGCGAACGACTCGGGCTTGCCGAACAGACGTATATCGCTATTCGGCACACGCAATGCCTCCGCGACACCTTCAAAGGCAATCCCCTTTTCGTCGAGCTGACCGTAAATAACCGCCGAAGCACCCGGCTCACGCATACGCGTATTAACCGGCAGGCCGAGGATGGCGCGTGCATGCAGCTCAAATTCACTCTGTACCTGCGTACACATCGTCACCATGCCGGTATCGTGCGGACGGGGGCTGACTTCACTGAACCATACCTCATCGCCTTTGACGAACAACTCCACGCCGAACAGACCCAAACCGCCAAGATCACGGGTGATTTTCTGCGCGATGTCACGTGCACCTTGTAAAGCCTTATCCGACATTAGCTGAGGTTGCCAGCTTTCCACATAATCGCCATGTACCTGCACATGCCCGACCGGCTCACAGAAATGCGTCTCAATCTCACCACCTTCACCTCGGGCACGCACCGTTAGCAAGGTAATTTCATAATCAAAATGGATCATGCCTTCGACGATCACCCTGCCCTGATTCACGCGAGAACCGCTGGCGGCATAGTTCCACGCCGCCTCGACCTGTTCTGCACTATCCACTCTGGATTGGCCCTTGCCGGATGACGACATCACCGGTTTGACGATACAGGGATAGCCGATCGATTCTGCAGCGGCGCGCATTTCCTCCAGACTATCAGCAAACCGGTAAGGGGAAGTCGGCAAGCCCAGCGTCTCTGCGGCCAACCTGCGTATACCCTCACGATTCATAGTCAGACGGGCGGCCCGTGCGGTAGGAATCACCGTTGCAATGCCCTGCTGTTCGATTTGTTCCAACATCGTGGTGGCAATCGCCTCGATTTCAGGCACGATCAAATCGGGCTTTTCGGCTTCAATCAACGCCCGCAAGGCTTCGCCATCGGCCATGTTGATCACATACGCACGGTGCGCCACTTGATGACCCGGCGCGTCGGCATAACGATCCACGGCTATGGTTTCGACGCCCAATCGTTGTAGCGCAATAATAACTTCCTTACCCAGTTCGCCACTGCCCAGCAACATGACACGGGTAGCGGAAGAGGTAAGAGGTGTACCCATTGTGAGTTTAGACATGATTTCCGGCTTCCATCGCAAAGCGGAAAATTATACACAATTGATATAACGACAACGCCATACTTATTCCCACATAGATACGCAATGAGGTAAGATTGGAATAGGAAATAATATTCAAAATCGCTACGCGATAAGACTTATGCAAAACTGGTGGAAATCGCTTGGCATCGGAAACAAACTTAACATCCCCATCCAGGTGATGTTAGTTGTGGTGCTTTCATTTGCCCATTTTTGGGTAATGGAGCGTATCAAGAACGACATTCTGGATGGTGCCGAACGACGCGCGATCGTTTCCGCCGACGGTGTCATCAACGGCATGAACATGCTGATGGTTACCGGCATGATTTCCGATCCAGATAATCGCCGTCTTTTCATCAAAAAGATGGGTGAAACCGACAACGTAAAAGAATTGCGGATCATACGCTCTAAGCAGGTTCAAGATCAGTTCGGGCCGGGATTGCCGGAAGAACAGATTAAGGATGAAATGGACAGGCGCGTCATCGAATCCAAGCAGATGGAATTCCATTTGACCGAAAATCGCGATGCACCAACACTACGAGCCGTATTACCCTTCATCGTGAGTTCCAACTATCGGGGTACCAATTGCCTCAGTTGCCATCATGCCGAAGTGGGTTCGGTTAATGGCGCGGCCAGCATCACCATCGATATGACCGAAGATTTCAATGCTATTGAACGCACTCAGGAAAAACTCTGGGTCGGGCAGATAGTGCTGCAAATTCTGTTGTTTTTCTCGACTAACTGGCTGATTCGTCGGTTTACCCGACCCTTGATCAGACTGCAATCCACGATGGAGTTCATGCAGCACAGTGGCAGCATGGAAAAATTCGTTCCTATTCCGATAGATCAGGACAACCACGACGAAATTGGCAAGCTCACGGCGGCATTCAACCATATGTCGGAAACATTAAGCAGCTCTGAAAAATCGATGAAACTGGCCGCGTCTATTTACCAATCCAATGCCGATGCCATCGTCGTAACCGACGAGAACAATCTCATCGTGGATGTCAATCCGGCCTTTACCCGTATTACCGGTTATTTACGAGAAGAAGCACTCGGACAAAACCCGAAACTTATGCAGTCGGGGCGGCATGACAAGAAGTTTTACGAACTGATGTGGAACACGCTGCTCGAACATGGCCACTGGCAGGGTGAAATCTGGGATAAACGTCGTGATGGCAGCATATACGTCAAGCTGGCCAATATCATTGTGCTACGGCACAAGGATGGCAGCATTTATCGTTATGTTGCGCAGTTCTCGGACATTACCGAGAAAAAACAGAAGGACGAACTGATACATTGGCAGGCGAACTATGACCCACTGACCCAGCTTCCGAACCGCCGTCTGTTTCAAGATCGACTGGCGGAAGCACTCAAACTGGCTCATCGTACCAAGTTACCGCTGGCACTGTTTTTTATAGATCTGGACCATTTCAAGGAAGTCAACGATAGCCTGGGGCATGCCAAAGGCGATGAATTATTGATGGAAGCAGCCCGGCGTATCAGCAGTTGCGTGCGCGAAACTGATACGGTTGCACGACTGGGGGGCGATGAATTTACCGTCATTCTTCCTGAATTGAACGACATTTCACAAGTAAAGCGCATTGCCGAGAATATCGTTACAAAACTGGCAAAACCATTTTTCTTTAGCGATAATGAAACAGGACATTATATTTCAGCAAGTATTGGCGTTGCCCTTTACCCTGAAAATGCGAACAATCTGGAAAATCTGTTGAAAAGTGCGGACAATGCAATGTACATGGCTAAAACAGCAGGTCGCAATTGCTACTGCTATGCATCGAAATCCGGTTCATGATTTCTGTGCCCACCAGATTCATAAAGAAATTTCAGGCTCGTTTCGTACATTAGTCAAGAAAAATAAAACACGCAACGAGAGCTGCCCGTTAACTGGAGTCTGTAACAAATGACTGAAACATCAACGATACTGACTCAAAAGCTGTACGACGCGGTCGAAAGAATGCCCGCCTTCCCGAAAAGCGTACAACGGGTACTGGAACTTTCTCGCGACATAAAAA
This sequence comes from Burkholderiales bacterium, assembly GCA_038206935.1. Taxonomy (GTDB): domain Bacteria; phylum Pseudomonadota; class Gammaproteobacteria; order Burkholderiales; family Gallionellaceae; genus Gallionella. The sequence continues at coordinate 35,760 of JBBRAJ010000008.1, read as the reverse complement.
GCTCTCCCAAGGAACTGGTCATGGTCATCGAACAAGACCCCGTGATGACCATGAAGTTGCTGCGCATACTCAATTCGGCAAGCTACGGCCTACCTAAACAAATCACCTCGGTAAACCAGGCCATGGTTTTTCTCGGTCTGAACACCATCAAGAATATGGCTTTGTCGTTTGCGGCCATGGGTACCCTGCCCCAGAAAAACACTTGCGGTTTTGACATGCAGCGCTACCTGATACGATCCCTGACCACCGCAGGACTGGCGCGCACCCTATGCTTGAAGTACGGTAATGATGAAACCGATCCGGCTGACTGCTACATCACAGGCCTACTGCATGACTTCGGCAAAGTCGTGTTTGCCCAATTCCTACCCGAAGAATTCAAACAGGCACTCGATCTCAGCCGCGAACAGGGAATTTCGCTGCATGAAGCCGAGCGCCAGGTCATCGGCACCGACCATACTGTTATCGGCAGCATGCTGGTAGAAAAATGGCAATTTCCCAAACTGCTTTCAAGCAACATCCGCAACCATCACGGCAAAATATCAACCGACAATACGATACAAAGCTGTCTTTTTGTTGCAAATCAAATCAGCAAAAAGCTTGCGGGTACGAGCGATGATGATGAACTGGAAGAGTTATCTCCCGAACTGGAAGCCTATTTTGGCGGACAACTGCAAGACATCATCGATAGTCTGGGCGACATCTCCCGATTTGAAAACGAGGCACAGTCATTTGCTCAAATTGCCCGAGGAGCAGAATAATGAAATTGCAATTCTGGGGGGTTCGTGGCTCTATCGCCTCTCCGGGAGACAAAACCGTACGTTACGGTGGCAATACGACCTGCATCGAAGTGCGCAGCGACGATAACGATCTGATCATTCTGGATGGCGGCACCGGCATTTATCAACTATCACAAACCTTGCTGAACTCGTTTCCCATTACAGCACATGTTTTTAATACTCACAGTCACTGGGATCACATACAAGGCCTGCCGTTTTTCATTCCCATTTTCATCCCGGGAAACACCCTTAAACTGTACGGTGCAGCCGACCCGATTACCGGCGAAGGGCCGGAACGCATCATGAATACCCAGTTGCAATACAGCTATTTTCCCGTGAGAGTTGATGAGATGGGTTCTCGCTTCGAATACATAACCATTTGTTCAGGGCAAAGCGTTAGAGTCGGTTCCACAACCATTACCCCGACCATGCTCAATCATCCCGTCATCAATATGGGCTATCGTATCCAATGTAACGGAAAATCCATATTTTTTACCGGCGATCACGAGCCGCATTTCAATATTTACGATCCAGAAGATGAAGGCTATACCCAATACCAGATATTGATCGAAGAGCAACGCCGGTCCATCGTCAATGCCATTCAGGGCGTCGACATTCTGATCGCCGATTCCTCCTATACGATCGAAGAATATGCAAACAAAAAAGATTGGGGACATGGCACGTTCGACAGCAGCATCGAACTCGCACTGGATGCCGGTGCAAAAATCCTGTACTGCACACACCACGAACCCACACGCAGTGATGACGAACTGGAACGGGTATTTGCCGAAGCCCTGAACCGCCACCCTGAAATTGAAGGAAAACTCGACGTACGACTAGCCAGAGAAGGCGAAACGGTTTTCTTCTAACTCAAAACCGGAAATGGAAAACGGGAAACCCTATTTTCCTTTGAACATTTTCCCTGACAATAGACTAGCGGAAATAATCAGCGTAGCACCCACCCAGTCGCGCAGTTCCATCGCCTCATTTGCCAATAAATAAGACGCAATCGCAGCAACCACCAGTTCAAACAAGAATACCAGCGTCGCACGATTGGCGGGCAAATGCGTCACACCGTATTGCACGGCAAAGCTGGTGGAGCACAACACTATGCCGAGCAAACCGAGTATCAGCCAGGAATACGCGTCAATACCCTGCAGCGACAATCCCCCTTGCCACAGCAACAACGGCAGCGTCATCAACACCGTACCCGCCCATACGCTGAAAGACTTCGCTTCCACACTCAAGTTTTCTGCTCGACGCGATACCACATTGGACAGCGCAAAGCCCATGCCCGCCGTCAAACCCAACCATTCGGAGATATTTTGCGGTAACGGCATGCCCAGACGTGGTTCCCACAGCATCACAAAGGCACCGCACAATGCCAGCGCCACGATCAGATAACCATACGCATTCAGGCGTTCACCGAGCAACCAATAGGAAAACAGTATCGTCCAGAGCGGTGAAAGATAAAACAACAGCAACACTCGCATCACTTCGCCTTGCAACATTGCCAGCACGAAGCCCAGATTGGCCCAGCCTACACTGAGCAACAACACGACTGCCCAACCCATCAGCCCCTTATGCATCTTTTTCACGGATGCCGCCTGCTCGCCCCGGGGATGAAACTCGCGCCATACTCTGGGTAACATGAACACGCCGCACAATATGGCAAGAAAATAGCTGAGCAGTGTTGCCAACGGTCCGGACACGCCCGCCTCGTTCAGCACACGATAGGGATACCAGATCAGTCCCCACACCAGCGCACCGCTCAAAATTCCGGCAAGTGGTTTTACATTTTGTTTTGATGACACTCGCCTGACCCTTATAATGCGCGTTCCACGCCATTGAGATTGCAAATGAACCCGGATTTACTACGACTCCAGCCTTATCCTTTTCAGAAGTTGGCCGCCCTGTTTGGTACAGTAACGCCTAACCCGGACTACCGCCCCATCAGCCTGTCTATCGGCGAACCCAAACATGCGACACCCTCGTTCATCTGCGATGCCCTGACCGACAATCTCGGCGGGCTTGCGAATTATCCCACAACCGCAGGCAGCGATGCGTTACGCCGCACCATAGCCGATTGGCTGGGCCAGCGCTACAACATTGCAACACCGGACTTCACAACCCAGGTATTACCGGTCAACGGCAGTCGCGAAGCCCTGTTCGCTTTTGCACAGGCCGTGATAGACCGCACTCAACCCGATCCAGCCGTGGTCTGTCCGAATCCGTTTTATCAGATTTATGAAGGTGCGGCGTTTCTGGGAGGCGCAACGCCGTATTTCCTCAACAACCTGCCTGAAGATAATTTTGCGCTGAACTTTTCGCAGCTTCCCGAAGAAGTCTGGCAGCGCACTCAATTGATTTATGTCTGCTCACCGGGCAACCCGACCGGACGAGTCATGCCATTATCGGAATGGAAAATCCTGTTCGAGATGTCTGACCGCTATGGTTTCGTAATCGCGTCGGATGAATGTTACTCGGAAATTTACTTTGACACGCCACCGCTGGGCGCAATGCAGGCCGCCGTACAACTGGGCAGAACGGACTACCGTAATCTGGTGATTTTTTCCAGCTTGTCGAAACGCTCCAATGTACCGGGCATGCGCTCTGGCTTTGTGGCGGGCGATGCCAATTTAATCGCGAAATTTGCGTTGTATCGCACCTACCACGGTTCGGCGATGAATCCGGTAATACAGGCCGCCAGCATCGCCGCATGGAATGATGAGGCACATGTTGCCGAAAACCGTCGCCTGTACACCGAAAAATTTTCCCGTGTAGTGGAAATCTTAAGCCCGGTACTGCCTGTGTCGATGCCGGATGCATCATTTTATCTGTGGATACCGACCCCGACAGCCGACACGTCCTTCGCGCAAGCCCTGTATCGTGATTATAATGTGACTGTTTTACCGGGCAGCTATCTGGCGCGCAGCGCGCAGCAGATCAATCCCGGTGCAAATTTTGTGCGACTGGCGCTAGTCGCATCGACAGAGGAAACCGTGGAGGCAGCACATAGAATTGCCCAATTCGTAGGGGCGTATGGCAATACGCCCTCGTAGGAACATATAGCAATCGGCCCTAGAATTTCGTTAGGACGTATGCCATAAACCCCTACCAAAAATCATTATTATTAACAAGGAACCATCATGGATCAATTACAACAAATTATCGAAACCGCCTTTGAACGTCGTGCCGAGATCACTCCGCGCAATGCCGATGCACAACTCAAGGAAGCCGTTGATGCGGTTATTCTTCAATTGGATCAAGGCAAGCTGCGTGTTGCGGAAAAAATAAACGGCGACTGGGTTACTCATCAGTGGTTGAAAAAAGCGGTATTGCTATCTTTCCGCTTGCAGGACAACGCCTTCATCAAGGGCGGCTTTACCAACTACTACGACAAGGTTCCCTCCAAGTTCGCCGATTACAACAGCCGCGATTTCCGTGAAGGTGGTTTCCGGGTTGTTCCTCCCGCTGCGGCTCGCAAAGGCGCTTACATCGCCAAGAATGTGGTGCTGATGCCTTCCTACGTGAACATCGGTGCCTATGTCGATGAAGGCACCATGGTCGATACCTGGGCGACGGTCGGTTCCTGTGCGCAGATCGGCAAGAACGTCCACCTGTCCGGCGGCGTAGGCATCGGCGGCGTGCTTGAACCGGTACAGGCCAACCCGACCATCATCGGTGACAACTGTTTTGTAGGCGCACGCTCTGAGATCGTCGAAGGCGTGATTCTGGAAGACAATGTGGTTATCTCGATGGGCGTATTCATCGGTCAAAGCACCAAGATTTATGACCGCGAAACCGGCACCATTACCTATGGCCGCGTTCCAGCCGGTTCCGTTGTGGTTAGCGGCAGTCTGCCTTCCAAAGACGGCAGCTACAGCCTGTACTGCGCGGTAATCGTGAAAAAAGTGGATGCTAAAACCTTATCCAAGGTCGGCATCAACGAACTGTTGCGCGGTATTTAATCATGTAGGGGCGTATTGCATGACTTGGGTGACATAATTTGCCAGCCTAGTTGAATTAATTGTTTCATCAATACGCCCTTTTTAATCTTTCTGTTCATTGAAGGTGTATTGCCATACGCCCCTATGCCGTTAAGTCAAGGAGTCCCCGATGATAGTCACACCCTTGCTAAAGTTGGCTGCCGACAAACAGGCCTCCGATTTGTTTTTCTCTGTCGGCGCACCGGTTAGTGTCAAGATTGATGGCGTTGCCGTTCCGGTTAATTCGCAGATACTAAGCGGAGAAATCATCAAGCGCATCGCTTACGAGATGATGACTCCCAAACAAATCAACGGGTTCGAATCCACGATGGAAATGAACTTTTCGTATCGGGTGGAAGGACTGGGCAGCTTCCGTGTCAATATATTTCGCCAACGCGGCGATGTAGCCATAGTCATCCGCTATATCAAGGGCAAGATTAACAATGTAGAAGAACTGCGCTTACCTAGCATACTCAAGTCATTGATCATGGAAAAACGCGGCCTGATACTAGTCGTCGGCGCTACCGGTTCGGGAAAGTCCACTACGCTGGCCTCGATGATCGAACATCGGGCTTCCACCAAGACAGGACATATCCTGACAATCGAAGACCCTATCGAATACATTTTCAATCACGATAAATCCATCGTAAATCAGCGCGAGATTGGTTCAGACACACTTAATTACGAAAATGCTCTGTCATCCGGCATGCGCGAAGCGCCGGATGTACTGATGATAGGCGAAGTACGCGATCGCGACACCCTCAAGCACGCGCTGATTTTTGCTCAGACTGGACACCTGTGCCTGACTACGTTGCATGCCAACAACAGCTATCATGCGCTGAACCGCATCGTCAACTTCTTCCCCTACGATTCACGCCAGAGTGTACTGTCTGATCTGTCGATGTGCTTGCGTGCAGTGATCTCGCAACGCCTGGTGCGCGGCATCAACGGCAAACAGATTCCAGCGGTGGAAATTCTGCTGAACACCACACTGATCGCCGATTTGATTAAAAACGATGAAATTGAAAAAATTCACGAAGCAATAGACAAGAGCGTTTCAGCCGGTTCGCAAACCTTCGAGCAGGCACTGTACCGGCTATTCAAGAAAGGCGAAATTACCAAGGAAGAAGCGATGCGTAACGCCGATTCGGCCAGCAACCTGTCCGCACTGGTCGATTTCTCCGAACGCACCAACACCATGGCGGTTCCGGTCTTCAACAGCAACCCGCTTGAAACTAAACAGCCGCCCAAACCCGACCCAAAGTCAGACTTCAGCGGTATCAAACTCGATCTGGATATTACCAAATGAAGCTATACGGCATTCCGAATTGCGGCACAGTCAAAAAGGCACGCGACTGGCTGGCGCAACACAACGTCGCTGCCGAGTTTCATGACTTCAAAAAACAGGGGCTGGATGAAGCAACCGCGCAAAACTGGCTGCAACAGGCTGACCACAACACCCTGATCAACCGCAAGGGCATGACCTGGCGCAAGTTATCCGACGAACGCAAGCAACAGATCAACGACAACGCATCCGCTTTAACATTAATGCTGGAACAGACCAGCGTTATCAAGCGCCCGCTGCTGGTGAGCGACGGCAAATTATTGCAGGTCGGCTTCGATGCCGCGGCTTATGCAGCGCTATTTAACGCAAAGGAATAATTCATGAGCGAAACCCTGCAACTATCCAAGGCGCTGATTGCCCGCCGTTCGCTGACACCGGACGATGGCGGCTGTCAGGACATTTTGATTGAACGACTTGAGAAGCTCGGCTTTGCGATCGAACGCATGCGCTTCGGCGACGTAGACAATCTCTGGGCACGACGCGGCAGCAGTGGCCCGCTGGTGGTGTTCGCCGGGCATACCGACGTTGTCCCTTCCGGCCCGCCCGAATCGTGGTTCAGCCCGCCGTTTGAACCAACCATCCGCGACGGCATGTTGTACGGTCGCGGTGCCGCAGACATGAAAACCTCCATCGCCGCCTTCATCACTGCTATCGAAGCATTCATCGCGGATCATCCCGAACATGCAGGCTCTATCGCCCTGCTGATCACTTCCGACGAAGAAGGTGTCGCGGTTGACGGTACGGTGCGCGTCGTCGAAGTGCTGCAAGCACGTGGTGAAACGATAGACTACTGCATCGTCGGCGAACCCACCTCGAACAAACTGGTTGGCGACATGATCAAGAACGGCAGGCGCGGTTCCCTGTCCGGCAAGCTAATCGTCAAAGGCACACAGGGGCATATTGCCTATCCCCATCTGCTGAAGAATCCCATCCACATGGTCGCACCGGCCATTGCCGAACTCGCCACCACGTCATGGGACGAAGGAAACGAATATTTCCCGCCTACCTCTTGGCAGGTTTCCAACATCAATGGCGGAACGGGTGCAACCAATGTCGTTCCAGGCACGGTGGAAATATTGTTCAACTTCCGTTTCTCCACCGCCAGCACCGAACGGGGACTGAAAGACCGGGTACACGCGATACTCGACAAGCATCAGGTGACATACGATCTGGAATGGGAGCTTTCCGGCAAGCCCTACATTACACCCAAGGGGGATCTGGTCGCCGCCATCAGCAAGGCCATCGAACAAAGCTACGGCATCACACCTGAGCTCTCGACATCGGGCGGCACCTCGGATGGACGCTTCATTGCCGACATCTGCCCGCAAGTCATCGAATTCGGCCCATTGAATGCCACTATTCATAAATTGAACGAGTGTGTCGCCGTTGCAGACATCGAACCGCTCAAACTCACCTATCAGCTCACCCTTGAAAACCTGCTATGCAAATGAACAACTATTTCTCCGGCGCATCACAAAACCTGATCACGGTACGCGACTGCCTGCGCTTTGCGGTTAGCCGTTTCTATCAGGCCAAATTATTTTTCGGTCACGGCAGCAGTGATGCCTATGACGAAGCCGTCTACCTGATACTGCACACGCTGCACCTCCCCCCGGACACCCTCGCCCCGTTCCTTGATGCGCGCCTCACCAGTGGCGAAATGGGCGAAGTAATTAACATCATCCAGCGACGCGTCGAACAGCGCATCCCGGCCGCCTATTTGACTCATCAGGCTTTTCTGGGCGAATACAGCTTCTATGTGGACGAACGCGTCATCGTGCCACGCTCCTTCATCGCCGAACTGCTGCGCCAGCAACTCGCCCCGTGGATCGCCGAACCGGAAGATGTTTATAGCGTACTGGATTTATGCACCGGCAGCGGCTGCCTTGCCATCGTCGCCGCAGACATGTTCCCCAATGCTCGAATTGATGCGGTAGACCTGTCGCCCGACGCACTGGCCGTGGCCAATCGCAACGTCAGTGATTACGACCTGCATGAACGTATCAACCTGATCGAATCGGATTTATTCACCAATCTGCAAGGCCGCCAATACGACCTGATTATCAGCAACCCGCCCTACGTCGATGCCGAATCGGTCGCCGCATTACCCCAGGAATACCTACACGAACCGAAGCTGTCGCTAGGCAGCGGTCAAGACGGACTGGATGCAACCCGCACCATCCTGAAACACGCCGCCCAACACCTGACCGAAAACGGCATCCTGATCGTCGAAATCGGCCACAACCGCGATGCCCTCGAAGCCGCCTACCCGGACTTGCCCTTCACCTGGCTGGATGTAACAGCGGGTGACCAGTTCGTGTTCATGCTGCATCGCAATGACCTGTTAGCATAAGGAAAAATATGTCAGGTGTTCGCTCACTCTCGATTACCGGCTTCAAGTCAATTCGCAAACTGGAAAATTTCCCGTTAACGAATCTGAACGTCTTGATTGGTGCGAATGGTGCGGGCAAAAGTAATTTCATCGGGATGTTTCGTCTACTGAACGAAATGGTCGAGCAGCGATTACAGGTTTATGTTCAGACTCAAGGCGGGCCGGATGCATTGCTCCACTTCGGACGAAATAGCACAGACAAGCTACAAGCAGAATTTTTCCTTTCCAACTCACAATTTTCGCAAGTAGCAATATTCGATGTTTACAAATTCAACCTGGTACCCACGATCGACAATCGTCTGATTTTTGAAAATGAACTAGTAGACGCTGCTGAATTGCCAAATACGATCAAAAGCCTCATGACTGATGCAACCAAGCATTGGGGAACCTCTCCTTGGTCAGCCTTTTTCTCAACTATGAGTGCTCTTGGCGCTAGCGTGGTTTACCTTAACACTCAAAAGAACTCTTTGCTTGGAACCGGACACAGCGAATCAAAGCTAAAAGAGGCCACAAACCAGTATGCAAAAACTATTCAACAGTCAGTAACTAATTGGCGCATCTATCACTTCCACGACATGGGAGAAAAGGCGAAGGTCAAACAGAAGCATCCCGCCAACGATAACCTGCGCCTCAAAATTGATGCCTCCAATCTGGCAGCCTACCTGCTGATGCTGCACGAAAAGCATCCCGAACACTATCAGCGCATTGTAGACACCATCCGCTTAGTCGCTCCTTTCTTCGGCGACTTTATTCATCGCCCTAATGCGGAATATATCGAACTGGAATGGACGCAACAGGGAAAACCCGACACCCCGTTCAAGGCGCTGCACCTTTCTGATGGAACTTTGCGATTCATCTGCCTTACCACCCTGCTGCTGCAACCGACAGAGTTGCTACCAGATACCATCCTGATCGATGAACCGGAACTCGGCCTGCATCCCTATGCAATTGCCGTTCTCGCAGATATTTTCAAACAGATTGCTGAACACCGTCAGCTTATCGTTTCCACTCAATCGGTTGAACTCATCAATGAACTGTCTGCTGAAGATGTGATCGTGGTCGATCAGGAAGATGGTGCTTCGACGTTTAAACGATTTACTCAACAAGAGCTTGCCGGTTGGCTGGAGCAGTATTCCATGGGTGAACTGTGGAAGAGCAACGTGTTAGGCGGAAGACCATAAAATGGTCGAAGTCATCGTCTTCGCGGAAGGGCAAACGGAAGAACAATTCATCAAACGCCTTGTCGCGCCTTCGTTGCGAGCCGCACAGGTCTTTGTTAAACCGCAAATGCTTAAAACATCGAAGGATGCAAGTGGCGGCGCAGTCAGTTTTGACCGGCTTAAATTTTATGCACGAAACGCATTACGACAATATCCTAATGCAACCCTCAGTACATTCCTTGATTTATATGGACTGGAAACTTCGTTCCCGGACTTTATCGAAGCAAAAAGAAAACCTGATGTACATTCTCGAACTCGTTGCCTGGAAACTGCTTTGCATCAGGCCATCGTCGAGCATGTCGGCTGCCGCCCGAAACGTTTCATCCCGCACATTCAACCCTATGAATTCGAAGGATTGCTTTTCTCTGATGTCACAGCTTTGAGCCAGACCGAACCGACTTGGCATCAACAATTAGATAAACTTGCCAAGGTTCGTAATGATTTCGACACACCCGAGCACATCAACGACAGTATTGAAACCAAACCCTCGCGCCGACTCGAAGACATACTCAAACCAAAATATAAGAAAACCCGTCACGGCCCGCTCGCAGCAGAAAAAATCACCCTCTCCAAAATGGAAAGTGAATGTATGCATTTCCATGAATGGATGAATAAACTGCGTTCGCTTTCAACTATTTAATATCACTTATTGATTCACCCCTATGTCCGTAGACCATTACGAAAACTTCCCCGTCGCCTCCATACTGATGCCCAAGCGGCTGCGCCGTCCGGTGGCGGCGATTTATCATTTTGCGCGAGCTGCGGATGATATTGCCGATGAGGGTGATTTACCCAATGAGCAGCGATTGCAGCAACTGGCGGCTTTCAGCGCCGAACTGGATCGCATCGCCCGGAATGAAACTCCCGAGACCGCGCTGTTTCAGAATCTGGCTACCGAGATACGCGAACATGCGCTGCCTATGTCGCCGCTTTATGACCTGCTGGATGCGTTCTCTCAGGATGTAGTCAAAAAGCGCTACGATAACTACACCGACCTGCTTGATTACTGCCGCCGTTCCGCCAATCCGGTCGGCAATCTGCTACTGCATCTGTACGAAGAAGCAACGCCGGTCAACATCGCCTATTCCGATGCGATTTGCAGCAGCTTGCAACTGATTAACTTCTGGCAGGATGTCGCCAAGGACTGGTCTATCGCCCGCGTCTATTTGCCTCTAGATGAAATGGCGCAATTTGGCGTAACCGAAGAACAGATAGCCCTTGGCATCAGCGACGAAAACTGGCGCAGCTTGATGAAATTTCAGGTAGATCGTGCCCGCGCACTGATGTTACAGGGTGCGCCACTGGGCAGCGTGTTGACCGGGCGTATCGGGCTGGAAATGCGCATGATTATTGCCGGCGGCCTGCGCATACTCGATAAACTTGAAGCCGTTGAATACGACATGTTCCACCGCCGCCCGGTGCTACGACCGCTCGACTGGGTTATCATGCTGGTGAAATCTGCGCCCTACTCTTACTAACACCATGACACCAGAACAATACTGCCAGGACAAGGCCGCCGCCAGCGGCTCCAGTTTTTACTACAGTTTCAAGTTTTTACCCAAGGACAAGCGTCGCGCGATTACCGCGCTTTATGCATTCTGCCGCGAGGTGGATGACGTGGTAGATGAAACGTCGGACGAACAGGTGGCGCGCACTACGCTCAACTGGTGGCGCGGACAGGTAGCTGACATCTACACCGGCAAGCCGCAACATCCCGTCGCCATCGCGCTGGTGCCTATCGTCAAACAATTCAACATGGCTCAGGAACACCTGCTGGAAATCATCGACGGCATGGAGATGGATCTGGATCAGCCGCGTTATGCCGATTTCAAGCAGTTGCAACTGTATTGCTATCGCGTCGCCTCCGTGGTTGGACTGCTGACGGTAGAAATTTTCGGCTACAGCGACCGCCAGACGCTGAAATACGCGCATGATCTGGGCATCGCCTTCCAGTTGACCAACATCATTCGCGATGTCGGAGAAGACGCACGGCGCAACCGCATCTATCTGCCGATGGACGAGATGCAGCGTTTCAACGTAACCGCCGCTGACATCCTTAATTCGCGTGAAACGGAAAATTTCCAGAAGCTGATGGCCTTCCAAATCGAACGCGCACAGCATTTTTACCAGCAGGCGCTGGCGGAACTGCCCGCCATAGACCGAAAAAATCAGCGCACCGGCTTGATTATGGCCGCCATTTATCGCGCCACGCTGAACGAAGTGATCGACTCCGGCTGCCATGTGCTCAAGGAGCGCGTCTCGCTGACACCCGGCTACAAGCTATGGCTGGCGTTCAAAACATGGTTCACGAGTTGAAACTAAAGACCACATCATCGACTGAGCACACCCTATGAACCCGGCCATACTCGGCGGAGGCTATGCAGGCATGGCGGCAGCGGTTACGCTGGCTGGACGCGGCATTCCGGTCACCGTGTTCGAGAGTGCGAAACAGCTCGGCGGACGTGCCCGTGGAGTGATACATCAAGACACCCAACTGGATAACGGCCAACATCTATTGCTCGGCTGCTATCGCGACACATTAAAACTGATCGAACAGGTCGGCGGCAATCTGGAGCAGGATTTCCTGCAACTGCCACTGCAACTTGATCTGCATGGCGAATTTTCATTACGTGCCCCGCGTCTGCCAGCACCGCTGCATCTGCTGGTCGCCCTGCTGCGCGCACAGGGATTGAATTGGGCTGAACGGTTCAGTGCCGCACGTTTCATGCTGATACAGCGTCACAACAACTTTTTGCTGCCACACCGTAGGTCGGACTTCAGTCCGACTCCTTCAGAAAATCTGGATTGTCGGGTTAAAACCCGACCTACGGTGGATATGACCGTCACGGAGTTCTTGCACCTGCACCGGCAAAGCCGCGCACTGATACAAAAGCTTTGGGAACCGCTCTGTATTGCCGCACTGAATACGCCGATAGACAAAGCCTCCGCACAGGTGCTGCTGAATGTGTTGCGTGATGCACTGAATCAAAAGCGCGCCGACAGCGACATGCTGCTGCCGCGTCTGGATTTTACCGCCCTGTTTCCGCAACGCGCCGCCGACTATGTAGCCCGACTAGGCGGACAGGTTTTTACCTCATGCGGCGTGGAAAGTCTGCGTCCGGTTGAAAACGGCATCGAGATAACAACGGCACAAGGCACCACCACCTACAGCCACGTCATCTGCGCACTGCCGCCATTCACCACAGCCAGACTGTTGCGCCCGATAGAAACACTTGCTGAATCCGTCGCGCAAATCGACAGCCTGGAACATCAGCCTATCTACACCGTCTATCTGCAATATCCGAGCAATGTCACGCTGCCATACGCCATGCTCGGCCTGCATCAGCGCATCAGCCAATGGCTATTCGACAAGGGACAAATTGCCGAGCAACACGGACTGATCGCCTCCGTCATCAGCGCGGAAGGCAGACACCAGAACTTATCCCATGACGAACTGGCGCAAAAAGTTATCGCGGAATTGCGCACCGAATTCGGCATTACCGACACCCCGAACTGGTATAAAGTCATCGCCGAAAAGCGCGCCACTTTCGCCTGCTCCCCCAACCTGAATCGCCCCAAACAACAAACCGCCCTGCCCCGTTTGCTACTGGCTGGCGACTACACCGCCGGCGACTACCCGGCCACGCTTGAAGGTGCAGTACAAAGTGGATTGCGTTGCGCTAACTTGCTTACTCCTTAAATCGGACAGCATAGCGGTATCGTGATGTCGCACTCCATAACGGGTTGGCTGCACTCTAGCTTGGAGTGCGCGGGCACGACCGCGCCCTGCGGTATCGAGACACAGCACTCCATATTGGCTGTAATTACCTAATCAAATACGGGAGAACACCCGACTCACCACTTCGTAGAGATTACGTATATAAAATATCTTGACCTGTTTTTTGGCTTACTTTAATATCGTAGAAACTTCGTAGAAAGGGATGCCGCCATGCCCAACGCCCGTTTATCACCGCAAGCCATACGCCGCACGATTCCCAAGCTACATGACGAGATGGGACGGGCAGATCGTGAACGACTGGATTTATTATTACCCCTATTTCAAGACGCGCCAGAGGCAAATCTCGGCACCGTGCTTGAAACCCTGTTTCCCGGCATGACACAGGAGGCAGCACTCACCGCCTTTCGCCAATTCAGAAAGCGTCTCAAGGATGCCGCGACCGATATAAAACTGAATCTGCAACTGGAAGCTGATACGCAAACCCGCAGCCTGCCCGAGCAACGTTCATGCTGGTTTGAAGGCGACGACGGCGCGATAGACGCGGTCATCCGATTGGCTAAGGAAGAAACGGAAAATGTCCGACGCAGCGGTCAAGGTGCGTTCGAATTGCGAGATAGCAAACCCATCATTCGCTATTTCCTGTCATTTGCACATAAAGACGATAGACTCCAGAAAGACCTGATCGAACGCCTCAATGATCTGTTGCAAAGCGCATCCCGTTACCATTTCGAGATATGGCATGACGGCCTGATCCTGCCCGGAGATCAATGGCATCAAAAAATCCAGAATGCCATCGAAAATTGCCATTTCGGCCTGCTGCTGGTCAGCCCCGCCTTCCTCGCCAGCCCATACATACGTGAACACGAACTACCCCAGTTTGTGCCCGATGACGGCAAGAGCCTGAGTGAATCCAAACGCGCCATCCCGGTGTGCATCAAGCCACTGCCGCTGGATGGCAGCCTCGACTTGAAAGGATTGCAACACCAACAGGTTTTTCTGGATGACGAAGGCAAGGCATTTTCCGAACGCGTAGGCAGCAGGAAAGATGCCTTTGCTAAACAACTTTTTACGCGCATCGACCAGATAGTCGGTCAGCGCATCGTTCCGGCTAATAAACAAAAATTTACATTACGTCACTCGTTCGAGAAGCGCCTCGTTGACCACATGGATCACCAGATGGAAACCTGCCCCTTCGTACCGACCGAAGGATTTGCAGGGAATCTGGAAAAGCTCGATAGCGAAAACCGCAGTGATGACAAAATCCCGCGCATCGACGCGCTTAACTACCTGCTCGAATGGGTCGAAGACCCCAAGGCGCCAGCCTATTGCGCGCTGCTGGGCGAATACGGCATAGGCAAGACCACCACTTGCATGGCATTCACCCAAGGCTTGTTAAAAAAGCGACTCAGCAACAAAAATTTACCGTTACCCATTTATCTGGATTTGCGCCATCTGGGCGATAACGCCAAAGATGATTTATCTCTGGAACACATCATTGATGTCTTGCTGCGCGGCAGTTGGCTGAGCGGCGAGTTGAAGACCGAACTCAATGCAGCCGAGATCATCCGCCTGGTACAACAGGAAGGTGCATTACTAATTTTCGACGGACTGGACGAGGTATTGGTACATCTGAGTGAGTCCGCAGGTCAACGCTTCACCCGCGAATTGCTGCGCGCACTGCCGCCGCGCCAAGTTCATAACAAAGCGCGCAACCAATCCACGACCAAGCCGGGCAAGCTGCTATTGAGTTGCCGCACCCATTTTTTCCGCACGTTGCGCGACCAGAAAAATCTGTTTCTGGGCGAAGACCGTGAACCGTTAACCGCTGAGGATTACCGCGCCTTCGTGCTGATGCCCTTTACCGAGGATCAGATACGCCGTTATCTACACGAAACCCTACCCGACCAAGACACTGACCGGCTCATCGAATTAATAGGCGCGATACATAACCTGACCGAGATGGCCGAGCGCCCCTATACGCTGAGCCTGATTTCCCGTCACATCCCGCAGCTCGAACAATGGAAACTCGAAGGTCGCAAAGTTACCGGGGTGACGCTGTATCGCCACATGGTGCTATCGTGGCTGGAGCGCGACACCGGCAAACATCAACTCACGACCGATCACAAGCAGCGGCTGATGGAATACTTCTCTGCCGAACTATGGCGATCAGGCCGACGCACATGGTCAGTCAACGACATCGAACAATGGCTAATCGACCTGCTCGATGCCCATCCCGAAATCGCCGCCCATTATCACGGCGTGAGTCGTGAACTGCTCAAGGAAGACCTGCGCACCGCGACGTTTCTGGTTCGTAGCGGCGAAGACCAGTTCCGTTTCGCCCACAGTTCCTTGCAGGAATTTTTTCTGGCCTGCCATCTGTACCGCGCCTTGTTGGAACAGTCCATCGAACGCTGGGCACTACCACCGGTCAGCCCCGAGACACTGGACTTTCTAGGGCAGTTATTAATTGAAGACGCAAATAATCAAACGATTGCAATGAAGAGCTTCGGCCTGCTGCGCGATAGTTACCAACCGCTATCCAGCGAACTGGCCTTTACCTATGCCTTACGCGCACAAGACAAAGGGCATCCCTATCTACCGCAGAGCGGCGCAAGACTGGAAGGCATCAACCTGTGCCGCATCCAAATCACCGGAAAACCGAATCAACTCTTCAACCTCAGAAAAGCCGTGTTTAGCAACGCACACCTCGAAGAAACCGTATTCGAACACGTCGATCTGGAAGGGGCTGATTTTTCGCAAAGCATAATGACCCGCGCCAATCTATTAAATTGCCGCGCCCCGGATAGCAACTTCACCGCCGCCGACCTGGCCGGCACGGTATTTCGCGACAGCCGCTTGCAATCGGCCCGTTTTTTGGATGCCCATTGCCACCGCACCCAATGGCTGGGCTGCAAACTTGGTGACGCGATTGGATTACCTGACACCGCACCTGAAGGCTTTTTTGCGCAATGTACGCCGACATCAGCAGTGCCTAGCTGCCAGACGAATCCGGTCATCATCGGCGAACACTCCAGCGAAATTCTGAGCCTATGCTTTTCACCGTGCGGCAATTACATCGTTACGGCTTCGGCAGATTACACCCTGCGGCTGTGGGATGCGGAAAGTGGCGAATGCATGTGCGTATTTACCGGACACGAGAATATGATCCGTAGCGTAGCTTATTCCCCCAATGGCAAACAGATCGCATCAGGCTCTGACGATAAAACCTTACGCCTGTGGGACGCTGATAGCGGCGAGTGCCTCACCATATTCACCGGTCATGAAGATAGTATCAACGGTGTCGCCATTTCCCCCAATAGCAAGCGAATCGCATCGGGATCAGACGATAAAACAATACGACTGTGGGATTTAGAGAGTGGCAAATGCATTACCACAATTACTGGGCACGAAGATCGAATCACCTGCATTGCCTATTCTCCAAACGGCAAGCGCATCGCATCAAGCGCCGATGATAGAACCCTGCGACAATGGGATGTTGATAGCGGCAATTGCCTGACTATATTCAACGGACACAAAAGACCACTCAACGGCGTAACCTATTCCCCTGACGGCAAACGCATCGCATCATGCGCCGATGACGCAACCCTGCGACTTTGGGATGCAGAAAGCGGCGATTGCCTTGCTACATTTACCGAGGATGTTATAGCAGTTAATGCAGTAACCTTCTCACCGGACGGCACTCACATCATCTCCGTATCTGACGATAGAACCCTACGGCTATTGGATGCCGACAGCGGGGAATGTATTACTACCCTCACAGGACATAACTGGGGCATCAATGCGGCGACTTACTCACCCGACGGCAAGCGCATCGCCTCAGCCTCACGGGACAACACCCTGCGACTGTGGAATGCCAACAGCGGTCAAAACATTGCCATTCTCTCAGCAGATGAGGTGGGTGTTTCAACACTGGCTATTTCTCCAGATGCAGTCAACATCGTTACAGGTAGCTGGGGCGGAAAACTACGGCTGTGGAATATGGGGAGCGGCAAGAATCTGACCACCTTCGTCAAGCAAAATGACTGGATAATCAAAGTAGCCTACTCACATGATGGCACGCGCATCGCCTCAAGCTCGTATGACCACACCCTGCGGCTCTGGGATGCGATAAGCGGGGTATGTTTGACGACGCTGACCGGGCACGATGATACGGATAACTCGGTAGCTTTTTCACCGAATGGCAAGCGCATCGCATCAAGCTCTAGGGATAATACATTGCGGCTATGGGATACCGATAGCGGAGAATGCCTGACAATACTCACTGGACACGATAGCGATATCAATGCACTGGCTTACTCCCCCGATGGCAAGCGCATCGCATCAGGCTCCTGGGATAAAACATTGCGGCTATGGGATGCAGACAGCGGCGAATGCCTGGCAATACTCACCGGACACATGGGTAGTGTTAACGCCGTAACCTACTCCCCCGACGGCAAGCGCATTGCATCAGGCTCCCAAGACAAGACCCTGCGACAGTGGGATGCCGAAACCGGCGTATGCCTTTCTATACTCACCGAACACAAGTATAGGATTAACAGCGTAGCCTATTCCCCCGACGGCAAGCACATCGTTTCGACCTCACACGATCAAACCCTGCGGTTGTGGGATGTCGAGAACAGCACCTGCATCGCTACCATTGCTATTGAAGGTGGAGCAAGAGAAGCTCACTATTCCCCCGACGGCCTGCACATCGTGGCGGGTGGCAACAGAGGCATCTTCATCTACGACGCACACACGCCAACCCTGTTGCGACGAATTTATCTGTTCGACAACGATACCTGGATCAATCTGGATGTAGTGAATCAGCGCATCGATCAGGTGCATGGCGAGACGTGGCGTTACTTGCGTTGGCGCGGCATCGACCCTGCGACCGGCAAACCCGAACTCTGGCCTGCCGAAATCTACGGCCCGTTACCGGAATGAAATCAAGTGCTGTGCAAAGAAGCTTACGTTGCGCCAACTTGCTTACCCCTTAAATCGGACAGCAAAACGGTGTCGCGACACCGCACTCCATATCAGGTAGGCTGAACTCCGCTTTGGAGTGCGCGGGCATGACCGCGCCCCGCTGCATCATGACGCCGCCGTCCATCACTCAAAGCATAACAAGGTGTAAAAGCCGAGAGCGAAAAACCCTGCGAATACAGAATATGTTTAGCAAAATTGCACCTGAATACCCATTCATGACACAATTGGAGGCTTGCAACAGGCAACTATCAAAATTCACACTTTAATTACCGAGCATCATGACAATCGAATCTATCCCTCATCAGCAAGACGAAAATCAAATTATCGCGGAGCGCCGCAACAAGCTGGCGGCTATCCGCAAGGCGGGCGTTGCATTCCCGAACGACTTTGACCGCACCCATCTGTCCGGGGATTTGAATACCGATTTCGGTGAAATGCCTCAGGCCGATCTGGATGCCGCGCAAATCAAGGTGGCGGTTGCCGGGCGCATGATGCTGAAACGTGTGATGGGCAAAGCCAGTTTTGCGACCATTCAGGACATGAGTGGACGCATCCAGCTTTACATCAGCAATGGCGACACGGGCGAAGAATCACATAACGCATTTAAGCATTATGATCTGGGCGATATTCTGGGCGCGGTTGGCGTGCTGTTCAAAACCAAGACAGGTGAATTGTCGGTACGTGTGTCGCAGGTGCGATTGCTGACCAAGTCATTGCGTCCGCTGCCGGAGAAGTTTCACGGCCTGACCGATCAGGAACAGAAATACCGCCAGCGTTATCTGGACCTGATTACCAACGAGGAAGCGCGTAACGTTTTCAAGAAACGTACCCAGATTATTCAGGCGATACGTGAATTCTTCATCCGTCACGGCTACATGGAAGTGGAAACGCCGATGATGCATTCCATCCCCGGCGGCGCATCGGCCAAACCATTCGAGACTCACCATAATGCGCTGGACATGCAAATGTTCCTGCGCATCGCACCGGAGCTGTATCTGAAGCGACTGGTCGTCGGCGGATTTGAGAAGGTGTTTGAGATCAACCGCAATTTCCGCAATGAAGGCCTGTCCACGCGCCACAATCCCGAATTCACGATGCTGGAATTTTACGAAGCCTATCGGGACTACCGCTATTTGATGGACTTCACCGAAAAGCTGTTGCGCGAAGTCGCTCTCAAGGTATTGGGTTCAACCGTCGTCAGTTATCAGGGTAAGCAACTGGATCTGGGCCAGCCTTTCCACCGTTTGACCATGGTACAGGCGATCCAGAAATATCATCCGCAATTTACCGACGAACAACTCAACGACCGCGAATTTGTCGTGGCCGAACTGGAAGACCTGAAAGCCAAGTACAAACCGGAAGACGGAATTGGCGGGCTGCAATTATCGCTATTTGAGGAACTGGCCGAGACGCAATTGTTCGAACCGACCTTCATCATCGACTATCCGGTGGAAGTCTCGCCGCTGGCACGCAGCAGCGATGCCAACCCGCAAATCACCGAACGGTTCGAGTTATTCGTGCTGGGACGCGAACTGGCTAACGGTTTCTCCGAGCTGAACGATGCAGAAGATCAGGAAGCCCGTTTCGATGCGCAGGTACTCGCCAAGGAAGCAGGAGACGAAGAAGCGATGTTCAAGGACAACGACTATGTACGCGCACTGGAATACGGTCTGCCGCCAACCGCCGGAGAAGGTATAGGCATCGACCGTCTGATCATGATGCTAACCGACTGCACCAGCATACGCGACGTAATTCTGTTCCCGCAGATGCGCCCGGAATAACATCACCCATCGGGAAAATTTATCGCAACTTAACTGGAAGTTTCGTACGAAAAATGCTCGATAACGACATAAAATCACGGCTTTTACAACAGTATCCGATGTTGCAGGAACTGGCACCCGCCGAACGTGAGGCCATGCTGGCACCGGCCAAATACATGCAGATTCCGGCCGGCACCGTGATGTTCGACGAAAATCAACCCTGCCAGGGATTTCCGCTATTGTTGGCAGGCAGCCTGCGCGTCATCAAGTCATCTTCTAACGGCCGTGAACTGCAACTGTATCGTGTCATGGCAGGCGAGAGCTGCATTCTGACCAGCAGTTGCCTGCTGGGTGGAACCCGTTATCAGGCACGCGGCATCGCCGAAGAGCCTCTGGAACTGACCATGCTGCCTGCTTCGGCCTTCCATATATTGCTGGAGAAAAACGCAAGCTTCCGTCACTACGTATTCCATCTCTTCAGCGAACGCATCACTGATCTGATGGAACTGGTCAGCGCCGTCGCCTTCCAGAAGCTCGATCAACGTCTGGCTGCGCTGCTGGTAGGTAAACCCAACCCGATCAACATCACCCATCAGGTGCTCGCCGACGAGCTGGGCAGTGCCCGTGAAATGGTCAGCCGATTACTCAAGGGATTTTCCGAACAAGGCTGGGTCAAATTGGGTAGGGAACAAATTACCGTTACCAATCAAGCTGCTCTCAAGCGATTTTCCACACTTTAATCCACCGTATACCTCGGAGTGCGGCGGCATGACGCCGCTTTACGCTAAAGCACCACAGTTCAATTGCGCAGTCATGCCCGCGCACTCCAATATTATTTTTGGTGCAAACATCGCAGATATTGGGCATCGCGGTGCTCATCCTAACTTACCTGCTAATCTGGATTTTTTTCGCGCACGCCATCTCATAATCACTGCCACACGCCATAGCACACGTACCACCATGTAACCCGCAAGTGCCAACCCCAAAGCCAGCAGCGGCAATCCGATCAACAGCGGTTTGCCCAATGTCATCAGCCATTCGACCAGACCATTCCCCCATTCCAGCCATCCCGCTTCTGGAAACGACAACCGGGCTATATCCAAGCTACCCTGCACACCGCTTACCCGCGCACCGATTTCATATGCAAAAAAATACAACGGCACAATGGTAAGCGGATTGGTATATAACGTAACGAACACAGAGACTGGCAAATTAACACGAAACAACATCGCGAAAAGCGCGGCTGAAACCATCTGCACCGGCCCCGGCAACAAACCGCAGAACAACCCGACCGCCATTCCTCCGGCTACCGAACGGCGATGTAAATGCCACAAATAAGGCTGATGCAGCCAAGTGCCAAATGGCTTAAGCCACCGGTTAGTCTTGACCGTATCATTATGTGGCAACCATGAACGTAAAAATTTTCGCATGCCGCTATTCTAACGCACGCAACTTATCGTGCTGGGGGATAAGCAAAACATGTCTCAAATTTACAAGTCGGATGTGGTCAACACGGCTGCATAAGGTAGAATCGCATCCTTTTCAGCCGGGGTTTGCTTGTCAAACGGCTGAAAAACATAAAATTGGCGTATTAGTGCGTTATGTCCAGAAATGGAATACAGCGCCGATAGATGTTTTGCCCCTATTTTGATTTGAATTATCTTTGAAAGGATACCCCATGAAGTTGTTTCAACCCCGAATTCTGATGATCGGCACCTTATCCTTGCTAACATTATGCGCATGCAACCCCGTTGACATCTCGAAAACATCTAGCACATCCAAAGGGCCTTTTGCGGCGACTGTAAATGGCGCAGGCATCAGCGAAAGCAGCGTTAATAAGCTCGTGCAACAACGCGTAGAGCAGGGACAGCAAGATAGCCCGGCATTGCGCGCAGCCATCATTGATCAACTGTCGATGCAACTCATTCTTTCGCAGGAAGCAAGCAAAAAAGGCCTGGACAAAAAAGCAGAAGTATCGGATCAGATTGAATTAATACGTCAATCGATACTGGCTAACGCCTTCGCACAGAATTATCTGGATAGCAACCCGATCAGCGATGATATGCTGAAAGCTGAATTTGAAAGCATCAAGGACAAGATTGCCGGTAACGAATACAAGGCACGACATATTCTGGTTGCCAGCGAAGATGAGGCAAAAGCGATTATTGCTCAGCTAAATACTAATCCGGGCGCATTTAGCGCCCTGGCAAAGCAGAAGTCTTTGGATGCCGGCTCCAAAACCAATGGTGGTGATCTGGGCTGGTTCGATCCGCGCGGTATGGTGCCTGAATTCAGTGCAGCGGTAACCAAGCTGGAAAAAGGAAAATTCACCGAAGAGCCGGTCAAATCGCAGTTCGGCTACCATATCATCGTACTGGATGACTCACGCGCCAAAAAAGTGCCGGAATTTGATCAGATCAAAAATGCGTTCAGACAACAAATTCAGCAGAAAAACCTGAAGAAACTGATTGATGATCTGAAAGCCAACGCTAAGATTAAAATTGCCAATGCTTCAGATGCTGCAAACACAACTGACGCAGCTTCGACCAAGCACGCCGAATAACTTCTGGCTAAATAACTTCTGAAAGGGCAACAAGCTGGCGCTTGTTGCCCATTGTTGTTTGTCGGACTAAAGTCCGGCCTACCTCGAAGCCTCACCAAAAAATCTCAAACACTTACCTCGATATTGTCCAGCAAACGGGTTTTACCCAAACGTGCGGCCGTCAGTATGACCCAATCGCATTGAATGTCGTTAGCGGGCAGCAAATCCAGCCTGTTGCGAACTGACACATAATCCACCAGCCAACCGTGCACAGTGAGCGCCTGTGTCGCTTGCTGCTGCAATCGTTCGAAATCACGTTCGCCTTGAAGTATGGTTGCACGCATGCCTTGCAACACCTGTCGCAAAAACGGCGCTTCAGCTCGCTCTGATTCGGTCAAATACTGATTTCTTGAACTAAGTGCCAGACCATCCTCCGCCCTTACCGTCTCACCGCCGATAATCTGTACCGGTAAATTCAGTTGGGCGACCAATTGATGGATAATCTGCAGTTGCTGATAATCCTTCTTGCCAAATAATGCCGTTTGCGGCTGGACAATATTCAACAACTTGAGCACCACCGTTGCCATGCCGCGAAAATGACCTGGCCGCGTCGCGCCACATAGCTCATTCGCAATCGGCGGTGGTTCAAGATAGACGCTCTGTTGCACCGGGTACATTTCATTGACCGACGGGGCAAATACCACATCAACCAACCCTTTCAGCTTCTCGCAATCCGCCTCCAACGTTCGCGGATACTGCTCAAAATCCTCGTTAGGCCCGAACTGCAAGGGGTTAACGAAGATACTGGCGACCACACATCTGCCATGTTCACGCGCCAGACGCATCAAATTCAAATGCCCTTCATGCAGATTTCCCATTGTTGGCACAAAGGCAATTGAAGACTCCTTACTCAATCGTGCCCGCAATTCCACTATCGTTGAAATAACTTGCATCAGAAGCTGTGCTCCGCCATTGGAAAATCACCGCTCTTCACCTCGGTAACATATCGTCCCACCGCATCAGCGATGGATGCCGCGCCGGACATATAGTTTTTAACAAAGCGTGGCTTCTTGCCCGGATAGATGTCCAGCATGTCGTACAACACCAGCACCTGCCCGGAACATTCCACACCCGCTCCGATACCGATCGTCGGAATAATCAGTTGCGCTGTCACTTCCGCTGCCAGTGAGGCAGGTATGGCTTCGAGTACGATCATTCCGGCGCCAGCCAACTCCAGTGCCGCCGCATCATCCAGCAACTTCTCGGCGGCGGCAGATTCCCTTCCTTGCACGCGATAACCGCCCAGTTGATTTACCGATTGCGGAGTCAGTCCGATATGCGCGCAAACCGGGATGCCACGTGAGGTCAGAAAGCGCACTGTTTCCAGCATGTCCGAGCCACCTTCAAGCTTAATCATTTGCGCACCGGCGACCATCAATCTAACCGCATGGGTAAATGTCTCCTGCGGGCTGATCTGTGAAGTGCCGAACGGCATATCGCTGATAATGAAGGTCTGACTCGCCCCGCGAGCTACACATTCGGTGTGATACACCATATCGTTAAGGGTAACCGGCAAGGTTGTTTCGCGTCCCTGCAACACCATCCCCAGCGAATCGCCGACCAACAGCACATCCACCCCCTGCGCTTCCAGCATCGAGGCAAAGCTGGCGTCATAGCAAGTCAGCATGGCAATTTTTTCGCCCTTGCCACGCTTGGCCTTCAAAGTAGTTAATGTTGTTCGCATCCTGTTTCCTTTACCTGCCTTGTTTCTATCCAAAGCATCAATCTGCCAACCGCTCCAGCACCTGATCACCACATTCCCGCATAGCTTGCTGTGCGCTACCGACCAGTGGAATCATGCAATCCGGTTCGATTTCCAGCAAGGGTTGCAGGACAAAGGCACGACGATGCATCTGTGGATGAGGAATGGTCAGACCATGCTCATGCATCTGCACGTTATCGTACAACAACACATCCAGGTCCAAAGTACGGGGCGCATTCTGAAAAGTACGCTCACGACCGTGATGGCGTTCGATTTCCAGCAATGCTGATAACAACAATTGTGGAGTCAATGAAGTTTCGATCCTGACCACCGCATTAACAAAATCCGGCTGATCCAGATAACCCACCGGGGCACTGCGATAAAAGCCGGACTTTGCCTGCAAACGTGTATCCGGCAAACCGCTAATATCCGCGATAGCCCGATGCAACTGCTCGCATGACTCACCCAGATTGCTGCCCAATCCTACAAACGCGACATGCCGCATTATGCTGCCGGCTCACTGGCTGGTTTATTGCGCGGTTTGCGCCGGCGACGCTTCTTACCCTCAGCACCTTCCGGCTGCAACATTTCCTTGCGGCGCTCTTCGCTGGCATGCTGGAACTCATCCCACCACAACCCGAGTTCGTTATCCACCTCATTGCTGGCACAGCGCAGCAACAGGAAATCGAATGCGGCACGGAAACGCGGCTGCTCCAGCAAACGGTAAGGACGCTGTCCACCCCGCTGATCAAAACGCTGCTGCAACAACCATATTTCCTTCATGACCGCATCATGACGATGGGGAATAGCTAGTTTCTGTTTCTGCCGCGCCAGCACTTCATCCATCGCCATATGCATCGCACCAACCGGGCGCTCACCCTTGGATACCAGCATATTCCATGAAGCCAATACTTCATGCCAGAGCAATGCCGCAAACAAAAAGGCTGGAGAAACCGGTTTTTCATGAGCAAGGCGCTCATCGGTATTACGCAAGGCAAGCATCACAAATTTCTCACCCATTGGTTGCTCAAAAATCACATCCAGCAACGGCAACAGGCCATGATGCAAATTCATCTTGTGCAACTGCTGTATGCACTCGACCGAATGGCCGGACAACAACATCTTCAACACCTCATCCAACAAGCGCGCCTGCGGCACATTATCGAGCAGACCTTTCATCTGTGCGATCGGTGCCGCCGTCGCCGCATCCAGATGTATTCCCAGCTTGGCGGATAACCTCACCGCACGCAACATGCGCACCGGATCTTCACGATAGCGCACCAACGGATCACCGATGATGCGCAAAATCTGATTACGCGTATCGGCATAGCCGCCGTGAAAATCAAAGATTTCCTGAGTAGTGGGATCGTAGAACAAGGCATTGGCAGTAAAGTCGCGCCGTGCGGCATCCTGCTCCTGATCGCCAAACTCGTTATCGCGTAGCAAACGCCCATGCTCGTCAGTCTGGGCATCTTCATTTTCGATCATGCGCCTGAAGGTCGAAACTTCGACCAATTCCTCACCGAACATCACGTGTACCAAACGAAAGCGTCGTCCGATAATACGAGAGCGCCGGAACACGCGCTTGGCTTCTTCGGGCGTAGCATTGGTCGCCACATCAAAATCCTTGGGCGTTTTGTTCAGTAGCAAATCCCGCACTGCACCGCCAACCACATAAGCCTGAAAACCTGCCGCCTGCAAGCCGTCTGTTACGCGCTTTGCGCCGTAACTGATCTGTTCACGTGACACGCCATGCAAGGAAAAGGGAATTACCTGCGCGTTACCGACCTTTTTGGCTTTTGCCGATCGTCTGAATACGCGTTTAAGAAATTTTCTGATCATTGAATATTCTATAAATAAGGCGCGGCAAACCCCGCGCCGGAACGCGGATTATACACTGCCATCCGGGCATGGAATTCATGTATTAAACACTTACCTACCTCGACTAAAATCGGTTTGACTTTTACTTCAATCGAGTAAAGCCGGACTACCTCTATCCGCCCGCTCTCGCATCCAGTCAAGCTATGTCCTGACACATTGATAAGCTCCCCGGGTTTCCCCGGAGAGCTTCAAGTTCAAGCATTTCAGCGATTAGTGTGCCGAAGCCGCTTCAGCATTGATGCCGGTATTCTGCCGCACGTACAACTCGTCCCACATCTCTTCAGCGCGCTTGTCACGCGTGAACAGCGAACCCAATATCACCAGCAGGAAGCCCAGTGGAATCGAGATCAGGCCCGGATTTTTCAACAGAAAGAAGGGCTTCTCCAGACCCATAATGCTAGTGGACTGTCCTTCAAACTTCTTCATGTCGTCTTCAGCCTTGGTCTTGGCCTTCTCAGTCGCGGCAATTTCCTTCTTCAGACTGGCAACTTCGTCCATGACATCTTTCTGCGTCACCAGATGCGTCGACAGTTCAGGCAATGAGGCCTCCAACAATTGCACCTTACTGTTCAGCGCCAGCAGTTTGTCTGCCGCACCCGGCTTGGCCGGCTTATCAGGAGAGGCCGCCTTGGCCGGTTCGGATTTCACGCAACCGTCCAGCGCAAACAGTTCGCAGGCAAAACTCGATGCCTTGATTGCCGGCACAGCTGGTTTGGCAACTTGAGCCGCTTCGCCTTCCAACACCTTTTTGGCCGAAGCAATTACCGCATTCGGATAGGTCATGTTGGGCGAGACCATCACCAGACCGATCGCAGTCAAGGAGCCAACCACCATGCCGAGAATGATGCCGGTGGTGTTGCACTTCTTCCAGTATAGCGTCAGAAATACCGCAGGCAGGTTACTCGATGCGGCGACCGCAAACGCCAGCGCAACCAGATGGGCGACGTTCTGCCCCTTGGCCAGAATGCCAACTGTAATTGCAATAACACCAACGATCACCGATGAAACACGTGCTGCAACCACCTGCTCCTTCGGTGTCGCCTTTTCACCACGGATCACGCCGACATAAATGTCATGCGCCATCGCCGATGCGGCGGCCAGCACCAGTCCGGCCACCACTGCGACGATGGTCGCAAACGCGACCGCCGCCACAAAAGCAAGGAAAAAGTTACCCAGCAGCGAGTTTTCGCCGCCACCCAGAAATTGCGCCAGCAACGGACCGGCCATATTGCCGCCGGCATCGACCGAGGCGATCTTAGCGGAACCCACCAGCATCGCGGCACCGGTACCGAGGAACAGCGTCAGCACATAAAAACCGCCGATGATGCCCATCGCCCAGATCACCGAAGTACGAGCCGCCTGTGCCGTCGGTACGGTAAAGAAACGCATCAATATATGCGGCATACCGGCGGTACCCAGCACCAGCGCCAGACCCAACGATATCTGATCGATCGGGTTCTTCAGGAACAAACCCGGCTCAAGGAAGCGCTGACCCAATTCTTCCTTGGTCATGCCGGCAGCGGAATCGCCCAGCAGTTTGGTAACCTGAGCGACAACCTTGTCGTCTCCGATCACTGCCTGCAAATACGCCGGCAGACTGAAACCATAAGGCATCCATACCAGAAATACCAGAATCAGCGATGCCGTCACCAGCAACACCGCCTTGGTGATCTGCACCCAGGTAGTCGCCTTCATACCGCCGAACACCACGTAAGCCAACATCAGGATACCTACACCGATCACCGAAATTTCGTAATCGATACCGATCAGCGTCTTAATCAGCACGCCGCCGCCGACCATTTGCGCGGTCAGATAGAAGGTGGAGACGGTAATAGTGGACAGCGCAGCAACGGTCTTGGTCTTCTTCGGTTCATTGCGAAACGCCAGGATGTCACCCATGGTGTATTTACCGATGTTGCGGCAAGACTCGGCAATCACCAGCAACACGGTGATATACGCCACCAGCCAGCCCACCGAATACATGAAGCCATCGTAACCGTACAAGGAAATTAACCCGGCGATACCGAGGAATGAAGCGGCCGACAGATAGTCGCCGGCGATCGCCCAGCCATTCTGGATGCCGCTGACCGAACGTCCGGCGGCGTAAAACTCGGAAGTAGTATGTGTACTGCGCGCCGCCCAGAAGGTAATTGCCATCGTGATCATGATGATCACGCCGAATACGGTAAAGGTCATCCACTTAAATTCATCGGCAACCGCGCCCGCACCGGCAAAGGCCGTACTACTGCTGCACAAGGCCGCCGTAAATACGGCCCATTTATTCAGACTCATCATGTTTAAGCTCCCTGAGTTTCATTGATAATTTCCTGAGCCATCGCATCAAACTCGGTATTGGCTTTCTTTGAATACATGAAAGCGATCACCCAAGCGACGACAAACTCGGACAGAGCAAACAACAGGCCGATATTGACCACGCCCCACACCTTGATTTTGAATAAATCCTGAAAATACGCCGCACCGATAGGCAGCAGGAAGTAATAAACGGTAGAAAAGACCATCAAACCCCAAAGGAACAACGTTTTCTTGCGATGCAAGGCCTGAAATTTCGGGTTGGCATCAATAGCCGCCCAATTTATATTCGGATTAGACATACTCGCTCCCTGAAGAATATCAACAAGTCAGGCATGAACGCCCTGACTCACGCATACAACGGCGTTGAGATTACGTGAAGGCCGATTATTATGCAATGCTTATGAAGGGCATTCCGGCTCAGGTTAGCGACCATCATCCGACAAGATGCCAACACAGCAGAATTGATGAATAACGGCAACCTCAACTCACCCCGTTCACCCAGCGTTGTGCCTTCTCCAGATCATACAAACCGGAAAAATCACCGATGTTTCTTTTACGCGCCTGCTTCAGTCCAACCTGAAACAATTGCGCGGTGATCAGCGCATCCGCCAGTGCGTTATGGCGCGCCTCGCAAGCGAGGTCAAAGTGCGCAATCCAGTCATCCAGTGAACGATAACGTGAGGCCAGCGCCGGATAGAGCGCAGGCATTACATACGCCATATCGGACCAGCGATGCTTGAACGAAAATCCCAAATACTGGCGCAGCGCGCGCTGAATCATGGTCTGATCGAAGGTGACATGAAACGCAATCAACGGGTCGTGTCCTAAAAATTCAAGAAAATCCAGCAACGCATTGGCCGCCGGCACACCCGCCGATTGCGCCGCGCCACCGATGCCGTGCAGCAGAATATTTTCCTTTTGACTGACCATCGACTGTTGCAGCACTACGTAAAAACTATCGCCCAGCGCAATCTTGCCATTCACCACCGCCACCGCACCAATCGAAATCAACCTGTCTTCCCACAAGTCTAACCCGCTGGTTTCCACATCCACCACCACACAGCGCGAGCCGCTAAGTGACTGGTTCTCCGGCACTCGCGGCAAACCTTGCCACCGTTCCAGCCGTTGCCGCTGCGCATCGGAAAGCGTCACCCTGCGCCCCAACAATTCGGCCAGCCAGCGCATCACAGATGGTACTCCAGCGCCAGCCGGGCTTGCAGTTTGCGCGCCTGACGGAAAGCCTCCTTCAGGATGCGTCGGTCCAGTTCGTGCAGAGTTTCGGGATCAATCAGATTATCCATCGCCTCGCGACCCATATCCCTCGCCTGGTCGTGATGACGCAGACGCAACACCTGAATAAACAGAAACGCATCGATCCAGGCGTCGATCTCCGAAACATGAATCTTCAGTTTCACCGCACTGGCACGCAGACGGTTGATCGTGCTGGTCTCGGTCACCCCGGCTGCCAGACTGAAAATGCGCGCACCATCAACAAACGGTGTGATGCCGTTAAGCTTCAGATCCAGCGTATGCTCGCGCCCCACCACAAAATCGCGCACCACGCCCAGCGGCGGACGGATGCTCATCGCATTTTCCGCCATCTGGTGCAGGAAACGGCTGTTATCCGCGGCGACATTGGACAGCCATGATCGCAACTGATCGACCAGTTGATGTTCGCCATGCAAGGCTCTGAAGTCAAAAAAGATCGAGGCGTGCAACAGCGCTTCCGGCGTACCGTTGGTGATCCAGTTGGAAAAAGTGCGTTTCCATTCGTCCAGCGACAGACACCATTGCGGGTTGGAGGCCATCACATTGCCTTTGCACAACGGAAAACCGCATAAAGCCAGCGTTTCGTTGATGCGACGGGCCACCGGTAATAATTGCTCACGCACCTCATTTGCCGTCATGCCTGCGGGCACGGTGAAAACCAATGCATTGTCCTGATCGGTGTTCAGCGTCTGTTCAAAGCGACCTTCCGAACCCAACGCCATCCAGCACACGGTCACCGCACCCCGATCACTAGTCGCAGCACAAGGATCACTGGCTGCATATTCCAACTCGATCACCCGCGCAGTAAGCAAATCGTTGAAGGTGGAAATAAACTGCGTCAGTTGCTCTGCCGCAACGCCTTGCGCCATCATGTTATGCGCCATGCGGCGAATGTCGGCAGCCGCCTGTTGCAACTCGTTGATACACGCTGCATGACGTATCGACGAGCCGATCTGACGCAGCCCGACCCGCTGTAACGCAAACAGATCTTTTTCCGAGACCAGTCCGATCAGTCGCTGATTTTCAACCACCAGCACATGACGGAATCCCAGTCTTGCCATGGTCAGCGCCGCCTCATAGGCCAGAGCCTGCGGCGGCAGTACCGTCAGTTGCGTGGTCATGATAGCGATCACCGGCTGATCCAGATCGATCTGCGGCAAGGCGATGCGTTCCAGCACATCGGGCAGTGTCAAAATACCGAGTGGTCGCCCGTCGTCATCCACCGCAATCATCGAGCCGATGCGTGCCTGATGCATCCGTTCCAGTACGTCACGCACGCTGGTTTGCGGCGAACAGGTAACCGGCGCACCTCGAATGATCGCAGACAACGGACTGGTCAATGATTGCTGCCCGACACTGGATTGCGTGTATTGCGCCTGTATCACCTGCTTGGAGTGCTCCAGCAGATTGGCGATGCGGCGCGTACAAAAATCACGAAACGGCGCACTCAGCCCCAGCAACTGATGAAAATCCGCATGCGGCAACTCATAGCAGAACGTATCCTCAACCGCCCGGTAAACACTCGCTACCGGGCGATGAGCCAACAGCGCACCGAGCGGAAAACATTCACCGACTCCCAGCTCCAACCAGGTATCTGCTTCGCTGGCATTAGCAACATTCTGCTCGCCTTGCACACGCCCCTGTTTAATGACCCAGAATCGCTCTACCACGCCCTGCTCAGGCGTAGCAATCACCTCGCCGTCTGCATAATAGTCCAGTTGCATGCGTTCGATCATCCACAGCACATGCGCCACCTCCATCCGATCAAAGGGCGCATAGTTAGTCAGGAAAGACAGTTGAGAAGAATGAACTACGCTCACGACATTACCTCGCTCTTGATTTGCCAACAATCACTCATCCGAATTGACTGTGCCACAAAAATTGACTGTTCCATAAAAAAGGCGCACAAGTGCGCCTTTTTCTGTGACCCTATGACATCAACCCTTCAGACAATCCTTGATGAATTTTTTACGGTCATCGCCTTTCAGATCCTTGACCTTGGCATCCGCACTACATGACTTCATTTTGTCTTGTTGTGCTACGGATGCGTCGGCAGCTACCACCTGATTTTTCAGGGTATAACCCTTGGACAGACATTTTTTCATAAAGGCTTTACGTTCATCCCCCTTAAGCTCATCCGTCTTGGCTTCCTTGCTACAACCCCTCATTTTTTCCTGTTGTGCCCCTGCAAGAGCGGGGGCAGATGCAATTACGAGAAACCCAAAACAAACCAGTACGATCAAATTTTTCATGAAGATCTCCTTAAACAAGCCTGTTTAGTCCCTGCAATCCGGGACGTTTCGGCATAGGACCGAAACGCCAGCATTATAATCATGAAATAATTATCCCGTCTTGAAAATTTACCGTAACCACATGAAAAAAAAGAACTTATTAAGGATATTCCTATACCAAGAGTTAGATAGGAAAGAGGAATCAGCCCGCGATTTTTTGTCCGACCGCCTCGATAAACGCCTTTTCATCCAAAGGACGATAAAAGAAATAACCCTGAATATAGTCACAGCCATCGACGTGCAACTCCGTCAGTTGCGCCTGTGTCTCCACCCCTTCCGCAACCAGCTTCATTCCCAATGCCTTGCCCAGACCAACGATAGCCCGAACCACGGTACGGCTTTCCTCATTGGTCTCGATGCCATCAATAAATGCCTTGTCTATCTTCAACACACTCACCGGCATACGAGTCAACTGCGCCAACGACGAATAACCCGTTCCGAAATCATCTACCGCTACACGCAAGCCCAATGCAGCCAGTTGACGCAACACCCGCAAATTAGTCTCGACATCCGCCATCAATGAGGTTTCGGTAATCTCGATCAGGATGCGCGTTGCATCCGCGCCCGTTTCTTCCAAAATATCAGCAAATTCATCCGCGAGATTGGCCTCGCTAAGTTGACGCGTCGAAACATTGAT
This sequence comes from Burkholderiales bacterium, assembly GCA_038206935.1. Taxonomy (GTDB): domain Bacteria; phylum Pseudomonadota; class Gammaproteobacteria; order Burkholderiales; family Gallionellaceae; genus Gallionella. The sequence continues at coordinate 2,858 of JBBRAJ010000008.1, read as the reverse complement.
CGAAATATAGGAGGGTGCATACGCTCCCCATCGCCTGCGCCAGTCGGCCTCAGCTTCACAGCCCTTGCGAAACACCCAACGCCCGATCTGAATAATGGCACCCGTTGTTTCTGCAATCGGTATAAATACCGCTGGTGAAATTTCTCCGCTAGACGGATGCCAACGCAGTAACAGTTCCGCACCGACGATATGCCCGTCTTCAACAGAAACAATAGGCTGAAAGCGTGGCGACAATTCATCATTCTCGATAGCTACACGCAGTCCCTGTATAACAGACAAACGTTGGCAAGCCTGCTCTTGCAGATTACGATTAAAAAACTGCCAGCCATCACGACCTTTAGCCTTCACCGCATACATCGCCGTATCGGCTGAGCGCAATAAATCATCTGCTGAATGCGTACTGCCATGACCGATGGCTACACCGATACTGGCAGTGACAAACAGAGACATCTCATGAAACACCGTCGGCTTGCGCAATGCGGCATTAATCCGTTCTGCAATCACCGAAACCGTTGTCGGCTGTTCAAACTGTTCGCACAAAACCACAAACTCATCACCCGACAAGCGCGCCACGGTATCGCCCGGACGCACCTGATCCAGAATACGCTCTGCAACCGATTTGAGCAGCGCATCACCCGCCGCATGGCCGTAGGTATCATTGACCAGCTTGAATCCATCCAGATCAACGAACAACAGTGCAACACTCAAACCATTACGTAAAGAACGGTCCAGCGCATAACCCAACCTTTCACGGATCAAAGCACGGTTGGGCAACCCGGTTAGCGTGTCGTGAGTCGCCCGCCGCAACAATTCTTCCTCAGCTTTTTTCCGCTCGGTGATATCCCGCATTGTCGCCACCAGCATCCAGGAATCTCCCCTGCGCACCTTGGCTATCGACGCCTCAAGCGGGAAAAAAGTACCATCTTTGCGATAACCGGTCACTTCACCACGCTTACCCATACGGCGCTCTGTTTCTTCACCCTGAACAAACTTTGCCAACAAATCACCATGTTGCAACCTAAAATGAGGCGGTAACAACATATTGACCGACATACCTTGTAATTCATCGGCACTGTATCCAAACATCTGGCAGGCACTGCGATTGGATTCAATAATTACCCCCGCCGAATCGGTAGCCAGTATCGCCATATCAGCAAGCGATAATATCTGCTGCGCTGTACCGATCTTGCGCATCGCATCGTTTACTTCGCTGGCCAGACGCGCAATGGTATGGGGAGCCAATGGTGATTCATGCAACCTTGCCCCTTCCATCTGCAAACGATAACGCTCCGGCAATTCCGGTGCCATAAGACCAAAACGCTCCACGATGGTAAACGTACCATCGGCCTCACAGCGCGACAAATAGCTATTCACCCAGGCATGATGCGTTTCCGCATCCATCAGCACCTGTCCCTGCAATCCGTTCAAACGAACATGTTCAAGTGCATCAACCAGCGCCTCGGCATCCGTAGACCCGGCCTTTTCTGCGGCTCTGGCAAACGCTTGTACACACAGATAAGTACCCTCGCCAAAATTGGAAATAATGCCGTTGCCATGCGGCCAGATACCGTTTATTTCCGGCAATTTTGACAGGCAATCCAAATAATGCTGATTCTCGGGCGTGTCCACCGACATAAAATAGCTGTTACTGGAATAAAATCCCTCACGTACCTCCGGTGATAAACGGCTTACCATTACTTCGTCGTAGTGTCCCATCACCACCGCCATACGCTTCTTCAGTCCCATTTGAGTAAAACGGGTCAGCAAGGTGATCTGATCGGCACCGGCAAAATACGGCACAAACACATCGGCACCGGAATGCGCTATCTTACCCAGCAAATCATTGATTTCAGCCTCACTGGCACCGAGAGGCAGATATTCCTCGCCGACCACATCGCCGCCCAGCTTTTTCAACGAACGCTTGGCTGCATCAATCGAGCCCCGCGGCCATTCGTAGTTATTGCCCGCAAAGAACATTTTGAGACCGTAATGCTTTCCCATATAGGGAATCATCTTGTCAATCTGCTGATTGGGAAGTGCGGCAAAATGAAAGAAGTATCGACCGGAAATACTACCTTCATAAAAGGAAAAATTCAGATAGGGGATGCGTCTGGGTTCGGCAACCAGATCGGCGACCGCAATACGGGAATTGGACAATAAATTACCAATAATCGCGACACAATGATATTCATCAACCAGTCTTAATGCGGCAGGAACAGCGGTTTCCGGCAAACTTCCATCATCCTCTATGATCAGCTCCAGAGGCCTGCCCAGCACGCCACCACGCGCATTGATTTCATCGCAGGCGATACGTGCAGCATGTGTAATCTCGGCTCCATAAATTTCCACCAATCCGGTCATGGGTGGCATCAAGCCGATTCGTATTGCTTCAGTCATTAAGAATTCCCTTACTCCTTGCCTGACAGCCATTATCCTTGCTAAAGACATTTATGGAAAGTAACACCTCATACTTCTCACTAATGCCCTTATGATTTACAGATTAAATTCAAAAACATGCCAAGATTTTTAATTTCACCTAATAGGCGTTTCGGTGTCTTGATGTAATCCATTGTTTTCTTTCGTGCCTTTCGAGTTTTTCGTGGACGAAATGAGGTTTTTAGGTTGAATTCATGACTCCGCGCGAAATCGCCGCGCAATACGGGGTACATAATCAACTGCGCGGCGGTGGCTGGTTACATCTCAAACCCGGACAGGTACCGGTAGACATCGGCAACACGGTACGGCGCAATCTGCTGCAATTTCGCAAAACCGGCAATCCCGAAGCGCCCTACTCCGACCACGATGCCGGTAACGGTGCGGCGATGCGGACATTACCCGTCGCGCTGGCCACCTTCGGA
>JBBRAJ010000007.1:0-160310 GCA_038206935.1 Burkholderiales bacterium | reverse complement strand
TGACCGGCCTTCACATAATCGCCCTGATCGACCAAGAGACTTTTGATTCTGCCAGTCATGACTGGAGAAATATTGTAACTGTGCCTGGCTTCAACCAGACCAACCCCGAACACTTCGGCAGCCAGCGTTCCCGTCTGAATTTTATCGACGGTAACCTTAATCGGCGCAAGCGGCCCTTGGGTAAGCACTGCCCATGCAAAGATTGAAATAAACAGGATGCCTAACAGGATAATTTTCAAATTAAGTTTCGACATAATCCGCCTGAAGAATGATTTAAGTAAGTAATTACTTACTATCCTAATGACGTTGATCTAACCTGTCAAGGGAGAGTGTATTTGAAAAGACTACCGAGATTTATTAGCTTGTCGAATGTCCACATTTGGATACCTTCTTGCCGCTTGCGAACAGCCCTTTTCTTACTGAATATTTTGTACATTGACCATCCTAAAATGGCACAGGGCAAATTTCCCCCTTGAAGGATATGCAAGCGGCAGTGCTCAACATGCCAGCCGCTTGTATTGGCAATACCTGCTAGACCTCCGTCTGCTCGGAGATAACGAGGGCATCATCGACCTCAATACCCAAATATCTCACGGTACTTTCCAGCTTGGTATGACCGAGAAGCAACTGCACCGCACGCAGATTTTTCGTGCGCCGATATATCAACGTGGCTTTGGTGCGTCTCATGGTGTGCGTGCCATACGCATTTGAATCTAGCCCAATAGATGTCACCCACTGATCAACAATCTTTGCATATTGCCGCGTTGAGATGTGTAGTGAATTATGTATGCGACTTGGAAATAGAAACTGCTCGGACTTGAGCTGTGCGGTGGCTATCCACGCAGAAACTGATTCCCGAGTTTGTTCGGTGATTTCAAACTGCACGGGGCGGTGCGTTTTGTGCTGCATGACGATTGCACGTTGTAAAACTTGACCGCCTTGTGCAACATCACGCACTTGCAGTTCGACCAAGTCACAGCCGCGTAGTTTGCTATCGATGGCGAGGTTGAACATGGCAAGCTCTCGAACCTGTTTAGCCAACTGCAGCCGGATGCGTATCGCCCATATCTCCTTCAGCTTCAGCGGCATCTTCTGGCCAACCAGCTTGCCTTTGTTCCACGCTACATTGTGAGTTTGTATAGTGGTATCGGTGTTCATGACGTTCTCCTTGTGTTGAAAGGAAAACAATTGTCACCGCTTTGAAATCTTCAGGCAGTAGTTTGTTCTATCCGTAGCACTGCTGAACACTTAAGCTGTAGCTGGATGCTCCGATTCAACGGAAAGTTTCATGCCAACAGCCTTCAACACTGCCAGCAATGTTTTCAGAGTTGGATTCCCTTTGGCAGATAGCGTGCGATACAGTGTTTCCCGGCTGATTCCCGCTTCAGCGGCAACAGCTCCCAGACCACCATAGGCTTCTGCGACCGTACGAAGTGCAAGCAGTCCGGCGGCACGGTCATCAGGATTGTCGAGCGACTCCATGGCTGCTTTCATGTATTCAACGGCCAGCTCGCGGTCTGCCCGCAACTCTGCTACTTCGCGATCATGGTGTGATACCGCAGCATTTATTTTTCTGCTCATACTTGCCTCCTTTTCCAGTCTTCCCAGTATTGCTTTGCCTTCGTGATATCCGCAGGCTGCGTTTTCTTAGAACCACCACACAGCAAGATGACAACCGTCTGACCATGACGCTCAAAATAAACTCGATAACCCGCACCAAGATGTTCTCGTAATTCCTGTACGCCTTCACCAACTGAATCGCAGTCACCGAAATTGCCAGACTCCAGGCGTTTAATACGTATTCAAAATTTGACTTGTGCCTGCTTATCGTGAAGTGACTGAAGCCATTCGGTTATAGGCTCTTTGCCATCTTCAGTTTGGTATCGAAAGATTTCAATCATGGCGGATAATGTAGCTTATAAGCTAATGCATGGCAAGTAATTGACTTTGGATATGCTCATCCAAGTTTAGAACCTTGGAGATTTCCTCCAATTATGAAGTGCCGGTTTCGGGCGACCAATCCCGACCCTTGACGGACTACTTTTGGCACAAACCAGCTGTACGCAATGCCAGCTTTATCGTTCACCGACCATCTTCTTGATTCAGTATAGCTGACGTTCAACTATTTTCCCCACTGATCGCCATCTCACTATTTCATAGACTGACATCTCCTTACTATATTCGCGATGTCACCGCTCACCCCCTATATACAAGGGAGTGAATTTTAGTTGCATGCATCGCAACCGCAGAAACCTCATCCAATGAAACGCCAAGTTCACTCAACTCAGAGTGATAGTGTTCACGCGCATGCAAAAAAGTCTCAAACGAAGAGGAACTCCACTCGGCATCGCAGCGAGCCATAGCGGCAAATAATTCTCTGCTGTCTGGCTCTAAAAGTTCAGAGTTAAATAACAGTTCGTCGAAAGCGGCCCAAAACAATATTTCTTCAGTGATGTTTTTGCCAAAAGTCACATAGCGATTAACCCACGCTAAGGAATGCATTGCAAGACTTGCTGTCGCCAAATCTATAGACCAGGCTTGCAGTCTGTCAGCGACCATGAATTCAGTATCTGCGGCTAAAGCGAATAATACCTTGTAAATATGTAATGACGAGACATCATCTGCTACCCCTGTTTTGCTCCAATTGAGACTTGCCTTTGCATTCATGTCCTCGGCAAAACGATTCGGTTTAAAACGGGTATAGGCATCACGAAGCTTAGAGCGTTTTTCAGAATCGGCGGCCTCCCACTCCAAGCGCAGCTCAGAAGATAGTTCATCATAAATCGTGCCATATCTCGGCCCCCATCGACTGTCCAGAAGCGCAAGAATACGCTGAGCCCCAATCCCCTTAACAGTGGTCCAAGGCACATCTGAAAATCCATCAGACAAAGCTCCGATTTCTATTGCATCCAAGTGCAAATGAAGCGCAGAGAGAGGATGGTAGTTCTCTGCTCGCTCTACAAGTGTGTACAACGGGTTCTTCGACTTGGTTGAAGCCAACATGTGGCTAACTAGTCCACCATGCACCATTTCGCTAAACGTATCCGAAGGCAAAGTTTCTTCTGTCTTGGCGAGTCCGTTCATTTTATGGACTCGGATGGACAAAGCTGCCAATGTATCAAGCACCTTTATTTTTTCACGCTTCGGGATTTTAGCGGTACTGGAAAACCACGATTGCCACGTTCGGTCTGAGAGCACATTTTCACCAAGATTTTCCGTAAGCACCTCAAACACGGCCGAGGTCTGCGCATTTCCAGCCAAATGTAAATCACCCAAAAGCATGCGTTTGAAATGATTTGTTGAAACCTTCAGGCGCAACAGAGCAATATTTGAATTTGACTCAGAGTTTTTATTCATCGCTTAAAAATCGGAATTTACTGAATCAAATTTACAGCAAATTTGAGGCTTGACCAAGCTTGTTTCCATTCATTGAAAAATCTCCCTCCCATTTTGCTAAGATTTTTCATTCACAGGCGAAGAAAGTATATTTATCCTGCGCAACATGCAACTAGACTAAAAAAAGGCTGACAAATAATGGCAAAAAAACAGCACTCTCTGGGAAAACGGCTAGCTGAAAAGCGTATTGAGCACGGGAAAACTCAGGCTGAAATTGCTGGTGCAGCCGGTATCTCTACAAGTTATTTTTGTGAAATTGAAAATGGAAAATGTATTCCACCTCCACGAGGCCGCCTTTCACAACTTATTGATGCGATTGGATTTTGCGATGCAGAGGCCCGCGAACTTGAAAAACTGGCTGCTGAGGAGCGGGGCTTGTCACGCAACGATGCAGATTTACCAGAGGATGTCCAAACCCTCATTCGGGATATCAGAAAACATGCAAATGAAATGAACCCTCGATTTATTCGTGGCCTGCGAGCCAAAATTCGTGAAGCAATCTCCTAAAATTTTGTAATACAGCCCTTTGCCCAAAAAACAAAGTTCAATCAACGACAACTGAGAAGGAGATGACGGAGGAGAAAAGTTAAATAATTGGAAATAAAAAAGCACGGTTTGCAGACCGTGCCTCTTTACTCTGGGGTACCAGATTTTACTTCTAGCTGAGCAAAGTCTACGAGCATATTCACTGCTCGTCAATACCCCATTTTTAATTTTTGAAAGCCGCATTTCGCGGCGCGGGTCTTATCGTCCCTAAAAATGGAGATTCACATGCGTACTACTAAACGATTTACCCCAACAGTCCTTGCCCGTTTCCTTAAAATTGGCCGAGGCACAGGCACTTTCGAAAATTACATCCCTTGGCACAGGGTAGGTCGTAGCGATCCATCTAGCTGCGGTCGCTCACATTTGCAAATGTGGCAAGGACGGCAAAGGGAGCTGCTCAGTGACGGGGAATGGGTCGGCCTGTTTTTTGCAGTTTCATTGCAAAACTTGATCGATATTAAAGAGCAGTTCCCATTATCCCTTGAAAGTGGTCAGCATGAAATGGCTGCATATCGTGCTGACACGCCGTCAACACTCCATCCTGGGACCCTAGAAATAGCCAAACGTCTCGGCATTAAGCACCCTAAGACCAACGAAAAGGGTTTGTCCTCAGGCTGGGTTATGACAACCGATTTTCTCCTAGCAATTCAACTGTCATCCCAAAAATTTGAACTGCTCGCTGTAGCCGTCAAACCAAGTGCTGATTTGAAAAAACGGCGCACCAAAGAACTTTTAAATATTGATCGGGAATATTGGCTGGCGAGAGGAGTTACATGGCTACTCATAACCCCAGATTTGTTTGATGGACGTGTCGCTCTCCGCCTTAAAGACACAATGCCCTGGGCCTTAGAAAGGCTAGTTCCGGAAAAATGCCTTGTGTCAGCAGCCGTTATGGCCAAAGGACTTCAAGGACACTCGCTTACTTATGTCCTAAATCAGCTAAGTGAAAAATTTGGCGATTTTGATTACGCCCAACGGGCATTTTGGCAATCAGTCTGGTGCGGAAAAATCCCCCTTGATCTCCGACGAGGATGGCGTCCACACCTCCCGATCACGCTACTTCCTGCAGATGAATTTCTCTCGCTAAATCCAATTGCAAGTCGGAGGTCGTCATGGATTTAATGAGCAATTCTGTTTTCAAAATACTTAGTGGCGACAAAGCCGGGCTCTATCGCGTGGTTCTTGATGAACTGCAGCGCGGCTATACGGTTATCGTTCGGCTTGATGCCGTACCAACTGAAAATCAAGCACGTCGTGGCCGAAAAAGACTCGCAGAAACAAAAAATGCACGAAAAAAGTCTCCTGCACCTTTAGTTGGGAAATTAATATTTGCGGATCGCACCGAGCTTCAGGCCCTAGTTGATCAAAAACAGCTTCTGATTATTCAGGTTGAAGTCGAATCTTTTCAATTGTCGCCTGAGGATGAGGCGCAATTTAAACAGCGCGGCAAGATTATGAAGGGATTTCTTGATTTCGATAATTTGCGCGAAAAAATCCTGATTGACCAAAATATCAGCGGGCTTGTCCAAGAGGCTGCCGAGGCCTCCGGTGTCAGCAAACCCCTTATCTACAAACTTTTTTCTTTACTTTGCCGATTTGGATTTCAGGAATCAAGCCTGCGCCCACGCCATGATCTGTGTGGCGCAAAAGGAGTCTCTCGCCCCTGCGAACCGGGCGGTCGCCAAAAAGCAGGCGCAAAGAGTACCGTACAGCGGATCGCCAGAGCATATGGGCAAATTATTCCGCCTCAACAGCCTGGCATGAGCACCGAATGGCGGAGCCTGATTATGACGGCTGACAGGCAAATCGCAACGCCAAAACCCAACATGCCGGAACGAATCAATCTCATTATTGCCAGCTCATTTGTCAAAAAATATCGGCAAGAGAGCAACAACCTGATTGCCGTTGATCCCGCCCTTGGCGAGTATCCAAATAACCGCCAAATTCGTCGTGTTCTAGAAACCGAGGTGTCAAAACTTCAGCGCCTACTCAACAAAACAACAAAAGCCCATTTTGCTCGTAGCATGAGAGGGCTCACCGGAAAAAACTGGCAGGGTGTCGCGGGACCCGGTCACACCTGGGCGATAGATTCAACAATCGGAGATATTTACCTACGTTCCTCAGTCAATCGCGCCTGGATCATTGGTCGACCCATTGTCTATATCATCGTTGACGTGTGGTCGACAGCGATTGTCGGTTTTTACGTATGTTTGACCGGCCCTAGCTGGGATACGGCGAAGGTTAGCCTTTTTTCCGCAGCCGCACCGCCAGAACTCCTTGGCGAACTTTGGGGATATCAGCCAATGATGTCACTCTGCCCCTCCCCCACAATGTGCGCAATTCTCATGTGTGATCGGGGTGAGTATCTGTCTAAGGCGGCAAGCATCACAGGCTCAAAATTAATACCTTGTTTGAGTTATGCCCCCCCCTACCGTCCCGACATGAAGGGGCTAGTTGAAGTATTGCACCGGATAGAAAAGGACCGTCAATTCCTGTTTGTCCCAGGGGCAATAGACATGCGCCGCAAGGAATTTGATCTGCGGAAGTTCAATCCCCATGAAGCCGTACTAACGGTCCGTGATTACACCCAATATCTCTACACTATTTTTAACGAATATAACCTGACTGCGGATCGAACAAACAGAGTTGATGCCCACATGAAAGCGGCCGGCGTTTTTCCAACCCCAGCGGGTTTATGGCGTTGGGGGCATGAGGTAGGCATTGGTGTGCGGCGAGCCGTACCATTATCTGATCTCGTTACAAACTTACTGCCAGCAGGTCAGGCTCGAGTATCACGCAACGGAGTGATGTTTGCAGGCAAGCTATATGGATCGGATGTTGTGGACGATCAGCAGTGGACTGCCTATGCCCGAAACTTTGGTGGATGGGATATTGGCGCGAACCATTTTCCGGGGTCCGTTTCAAAAATTTGGGTGCCTAACCCAACAGCTAATGGACTCCTGGATCTTAAAATTTCAGATTACACCATAGCATCCGCTGAATTGACCTTCGACGAGGTCGCCGATGCATTTATGTACGGCAAGATAAACAATGCAGAGGTGCAACACGCCAAAACACTTTATGCCTTACAGTCGTTACGCAAGGTCGAGGAAATCGTTACAAGTGCAAAAATTCTAACGGACGAGGCGCTTGCTCGCTACAGTGGTGTCAAGCCGACCATGACTGAATCGCGTGCCTTTGAAACCTCCACCACTCAACCCACGCCAACATCGGCGCCTGCGTCTGAGACCGAATCAGCATCGAACTGCAACAGCGAAGAGGCGAACGCAGCCTATATGGAGATGATGAGTTCCGTTTTTTCTGCGATGAACGGCATGGAGGATCCAAATGTTTGATGCAAACACCTTTGATCCCTATGCCGGCAATATTCTGACGCAAGGCTTAGGGCCTATTTTGTCCCGACAACAGGCATTATCTATGCTGACTTATTTGCCACCATTACCTCCTCCCGATATTGGAAGTGTGCCGAAGCACATCAGGATGCATCTGCTGATGACGCTGCGTGATTTGCACATACCTTCTATAGAGGGCGGCAGACTCGTCGAAACAATTGACCTCATGATACGCCCGAGTTACCGCTATCGCGATCCAAAATCTGCTCACACGTGGGGAATGATATGTGGAGAACCAATGCTTCACAAAACTCCAAAAGCACCTGCGATGGCCGCGGCCGTCGTTGGGCATTCTGGATCTGGTAAGACCGAAGCCATTTTACGAGGCTTAAGTCTCTACCCTCAACAGGTCATAACCCATGACACATTCCCTCATCTTGTTGACAAACATCATCAGGTCATCTGGCAATCCATCAATGTTCCCGCAAGTGGTCGTTCAGCTGATTTAGCTGCAAATTTGATGATGGACTGGGATGCGATGATGGCCAAATACTCTCCTGGCACTCCTGGCGGATTTGAGGCGACTCTTGCAAGGGAGCGCCGCGATGGCTCGAAAATGTTAGATGAATGGCAACAAGTGGCAAGCAGCCATTTTCTTGGTCTGCTTCATCTTGACGAGGTACAAAATTTCTTCCGATTACAAAGCCTTGAAAAAAGGAAAAAGCGAGGCAACGAAACTGGAGGTTTAGAATTAAGTATCGTTGAAGACCAATGTTTAAAATGGATTCTGACATTTACCAATTCTGGGGGAAATCCACTGTTGTTATCCGGAACTCCAGATGGAATCGGCGCATTAACAAAGCGACTGAGCAATATCGAACGTTTTACTTCGTCTGGATATCATCAGTTTCCACTTTTTGAAAATGCTGACAGCCCGCTCTTCTACAAAGGATTTTTTGAGCCACTCAGTCAATATCAATTTGTTTCAAAACGTTTAGAGGTGACGCCCAGATTAGCAGCACTCATTATCGAGCTCACAGGGGGCGTCTTGAGGATTATTATTGCGCTGTGGATTGCTGCGCATCGGGTTGCCTTTGAAAGAAAAGATGATGACCTAAGGATTGATGACTTCAACCGTGCAGCTGCCACTTATTTAGCTCCGATTGCTCCGGCCATTGCGGCACTGCGCAGTAAAGATCCACAGCGTATGGCCAGATATGAGGATCTCATTGCACGTGATGATGGCTTTTTTTCAACATTCTGGTCTACCGTTGGGTCTCTCTGATTAAACCCTCTGCTGAGCAACACCGCATCGTTGCAAAAGTAGATGAGTTAAGGCGCTGTGCGACCAGCTTAAATCCCGCATCACGGATGCCAGCCGATTGCAGCTGAAGCTGGCGGATGTGCTGGTCGAGCAGGCCGTGGCGTGAGACAGCTACTTCAACGCTAAGCCAGGCATTCTTCTTCGGCTCTTGCGCGAAGCTCCTGCGCCCGCAGCTGTTCAGGATGACGTATTGGACTGAACTTGGTGGCCACCGGCCCCGTAGCCGAACTTGCTTCGCCCGGCGTAAGTTGCCGGGCACGGCGAACACCCGTACCTCTTCCGCACGATCGTTCCATTTCATGAAGGGCGCGAGTCAAATCAAAGCTGGCATTGCGAATCAAATCATCCATCGATTCACAGCTGATATTTCCCTTTGCAGCACTGATTTTTGAGGATTGTTTTTCAACGTAGAACGCGAACACCGCTTTGAATACACTCTGTTTAGCCAGATTAGGCAGTCCAATGCTCGCAAGCTTGAACACTATTTCCGTCTTGCCAATTGATAAGCTCGACGCTATCGTTGAATAATTTCCTCGCCCTTGAATATATGCCTCAAGCAACTCATCGCGCGTGAATTGAGCTGACCGCTGGCGAGATTTTGTGATAACGACACTTGATGATGACTGAAGCGCGTTCAATGCCATATCAACAGACTCATATAGAACCGCAAAAGCCAAGACATAAACACTGGCAGAGGAAGCTGAAGTCTTCAAATGCAGCACCCCATCCATCTGGCTCAGATAAACTCCATTGGGTTTATCAGCAAGTGCAGGCAGCACCGTGGCCAACCATTTTCTCCCAAACGCGTTGATCACGGCATCGCTTAAAAGAGGAGATTTAACCTTACCGACATGTGTCTGAAAACCATGCTCAGATGCCTTTGCCTTCAAAACTTCCGACACAAATTTTACGTCAAAGGGTTTTCGTGTATCCAATAAGCTGTAACAAATTTCGTTGTAACGCTGTATCGCTTTGTTGTTTAACGCCTGTTTTACCCATTGCTCATCGACGGATTGGCAATGCTGCAACTGCACGGCTGGCGACAACAGAAAAGCTGACTTATCCTCGGTATATTTTAGCGGCGTTGAATGCTTTGAACACCAGAGCGTCCCTGGTATCTGATGTTCCCGGCGCCAATAGCTCTGCCCATGAAAACTCAGATCTTCATGTACACATTCTGCGCAGAAATAAGCCCCTGTTTTGGTCAACTGCATTCCCGTCGACCATAGCATGGAGCGCTGCTGCTCGCCTCCGTGCATCAAATCAGGCTGGTAAGACGTAATACCGCGCCGAAATGGGAGGAGTGAATGTTGCCTCACAAACATTTGCACATCGATTCCGGCTACTTTACTGAGTAATTCTATACACGATACTTCTCGTCGAGTTTTATCGGCGACACCGGCCCAAACGGCCATTAATGTCACGGCATCTATTTCTGTGGCGCTCCCGTTTATGCGCATTACGCGTCCTAGATAGCCACGATCCAACTCCTCGGGATAAATGACAGGTCTGGTCAGCATTCATCCACCTCTATCCGCGATGGTGGCGAAGAATTTCGTGACGAACCCAGCACGGCGAGTGATCTGATCACGGCTGACAACGCTTTGGAATGAGATGCAGATCCATCCCAGGTAGTTTTCAAAGCGCCTATCAGCTCTTCATTGGCACGGACGGCATCATCCGTTACGCCACCTTCAAAGCGTTCTGCATAAAGGCAGACCTCCTCAAAAAGCCTTGATGCCCGAAGTCCCTGCGCCTTCAGAATGCGGCTGACTTGAGGCTGGCTGGCCCCAACGGCCTCAGCAATTTCTGCCTGCGTTATGCCGTGCAACCGACATATATGGGCCGCACGCATTGCGCGTGATTTTAAATCTGGAGTAATCATGCATTAAGAATATCACAATGCATAAATGCATATCAAGCGTAAAAAATATAGCCCGAACTTCAGGTCAATAAGTCATCTGCTTGCGGTTTGGCTGACCGCCGATTCAGTGCCCGCTCAATGACCCGCTGTGTCAGCTGCGTATTCCGATGAAATCCGCCACCAAGTCCAACCCCAAACCCACCAGCTATTACGATACTAAATCCGCCACCCGTTCCAGCCGCAAAGCTGCCAGTATAGTGACTTGAACAGCGGCTTTGGTTCATATTGCGGAAGTTCATCTTGATTTGGCTTGAGGGGCAGCTCACGAGACAAAGCGGTTATAGCCAAAATGGCTTGTGATGTCAGCTATGGGACATGAAGCGGTCGTAAATTATGAGCTAGATAGGGACGATGCGATCTGTGATTAGCCTGCTAGACATGCTTCACGGATTCAGAGACAAACTTTTATGCCGCATTGAAAATTATTCACTAACGTTTCGGGGTTCATTTTACCCCGTAAATTTCCCTGCAAGGCTTGATTCATATGGCCTCCAGCCTAAGTGTCCGTGTATCAAGTTGCAGGGCCTGCACAAAGAAGCTTTGCACATGCTGTTCAATAGTTTTCTGCACCTGAGCCACCCTGTCCCCGAGCAGTATTTTCATTTCATCCAGCGCGCCGATAATGACGGCATGGAACACTTGCCACAATCGCGTGGCGTAATCGATAGTTGTAGCATTCGCAATCAACTGGTTACGCGCATCTGAAATCCCGCAGGCCTGTCCGCTCGACTTGGCAAGAACCAGCATGCAAAACCGCATCGCGGTCAGATGAATCGACGCGACATAAGCGGCGTAGTGGTTGCTTTGTTCCTGCAAAAATCCCAAGTATTGCTTGGCTTCCTTGAAATACACCTCAATCGCCCAGCGCAACGCGTAAAGTTCCAACAGACGTTGCGGAGCAAGGCTGATATCGGTAGTCAAAAATACCGCCCAATCATGTTTGCCAACCTGCGCTTTCTCCTGCGTGTCTGCGCCACGTATGAATAACAGGCGCACCTTAATCCAATGCTCAACCTCGTCCGGCTTGTTCAAATTCAATTCAACATCCAGCACCTTCGCCTGATACGGCTGTCCGGCAATTCTTTGCCACTGGCAGCGAATACAGGACTGATACATCGCTTTTATGTCCATTTCCCGGCAGGTATTTTCCCCCGCCTTGTATTCGGTTAGCCGATATTTCATCGCGCTTTTCTTCATTCGCAAAATCGCTATCAGCAGCTGCTTTTCGGCCATCTGTATCATCGCCTTGGTACCAAACCAGGCATCGGCCAGCAGATATTTTGCGTCAATCCCGGCGCGCTGCGCACGTCTGATCATTTCTCCTGCCATTTCCGGCTTGGTTTGTTGCTGTGCCACGCGATAACGTGTGGCCACCACACTACGCCCGTCACGAAACGGCTGATGCAACATTTGCGCATGGGTCTCGCTGATAAACAACTCGCTATCAATCGGCACAAATCCAGCCGAACTGCTCAATCCTAGCGTTAAACTTGCTGCCCCATCACGCACCGCCCCAATGTGTGATCAAAGTGGCTGGATACACCCGGCTTCCTTTTCCCATAGCGAATTTCGATGGTATCGTCCAGCACATACGCGCGGGGCTGACCGGCGCTTTTTATTGCTCGTACCGCTTGTAGCGCTGTCTCCATGTGCAATCTGCGCCAATTCCAGTCTTCATTATTCAGTGCCGCATATAACGCATCTTTGCGTGCCCGCGAGAACGTTTTTAAAGATTCCCGCGCGAACATACCGATCGAATCCACCTTCAGCCAGACCCAAATCATCAAGGCAAACACCAGTTCATCTGAGGGGGTGCCTGAACGCCTGTGAAAGCCTAGTCGCTTTAACTTTGCCTTCATGCCCATCTGCCTCCACATATCTGCAAACAGGTTATCTATGAGACAACCACCGTCTCGAAGCAGGTTCGCCGTTAAATCTGGAAGTCCTGATGCTTTTGCGCCATAATATATTGCGGTCCCCTGAGTTGGTTAGCTTGCAAGGCAACCATTATTACACTCTTTGCCAGGCCGCAATTAATAATAAAATCAAATAGTTAAGTGTTTATTGGGCCGTTTTTGAACCCCGAAACGTTAGTACTTTAATAATATCGGAGACTATTAAAATTTTAGCCGTCGTTTTCAGTGTCATCATGTCGCCCCTAATAAACACTAAACCCGCCTGTGGGTGGCATGAAGGGGCGACTGCCAAGACTGAATCCAGCCAGTCAAATCGGCAGCAGGCATCGGCTTGGCGATAAAATATCCTTGAGCAATATCACATTCTGTTTTGCGTACAAATTCCCAGTCAGACTGATCTTCCACGCCTTCTGCTATTACCTCCATATTGAGTTGTTTAGCCAAACTCAGACAGGAATCGAATATTGCCCGCAAATTTCCGTCGTTACCAGCTCCATGCACAAAACTCTGATCGATTTTAAGCTCGTCAAAGGGAAGGTCACGCAATTGAGCTAGTGAGGAATTTCCAATGCCGAAATCGTCGATAGCCATCCGGAAGCGATTCAATCGCAGCCGGGCCAGAATTTCTAGTGGGGTTCGAATATCCACCATCAAGCGACTCTCAGTCACTTCCAGTACCATCATCTGCGGAGGAACCCCTGCCTTGGTCGCTAAATTTACAACTTCGTCAAAAAAATTCACTGAGACCAGATTGTCCATTGATAAATTAACGGCCACTCTCAACATCAGCCCGGCATCCTGCCAGATTCTGGATTGTTCAAGCGCGCCACACAATACAACTCGCGTCAAGTCGTCGATCAGTCCATTCGTTTCCGCTACACCGATAAACTGATCGGGGAGTACCAGCCCATCTTCAGGATGATTCCAGCGAACCAGAGTTTCTACGCCTACAACCCACCCCGTGGCTACCTGCACTTGTGGCTGGTAATAATTGACCAGTTCTCCTTGAGTGATTGCTCTTCGCAACTCGTCAGCATCGTATATTTTTTTTACTTGCGGCGTATAAATTTGCGATGGGGGCATCCACTTTCCGATCAATGCCGCTAACCTGTCTGGTGAAGCAGGTTTATGCAAATGCCCCAGCACAATAATTTGATGCGCTCGCGCCAATTTTTCTGCGGCCAACTGCATGCGTTCATCTTCGCCGCTGATAAGAATCAGGCTACCCTTGAAATTCCGTTCAACCAAATGGCGCACAAATTTGAGCCCGTCCATTTTCGGCATATTAATATCCAGCAAAATCAGATCTGCTGGGGTCTCTGGATTATCGATTGACTCAAGTGCTGCGCGCCCGTTGTCACATGCTATAACCGATGAAAATCCGATATTTTCCAGCATGCGTATGAGTAATTTGTGCATGAATGGCTCATCATCAAGCACCAAAATATTGATCGGGAAATTATTCAAAATTGCACTCCAATTATTTGTTAGTTCATTTGTGCAACGAAATATTATCTATCCGCTGAAAAATTCCTGTTCAGGGTTAAATATCTCACTCAATAAACGCTAATATAATTTGTTACGTTTACCAGTTCTTGCTCGAATTTTGGCAATAACCAAGTTAGCATTTCATTATCACCCGACTTGCCCACCTTTTCCATTTCGGCACACAACTCGCCCAATGCTAGCGCGCCCACTGAGCGTGCAGAGGACTTAAGTTTATGTGCCAATTCACTGGCAGCCACTGCCTGACCTGCCGTACACACGGTGCGCAGCTCCGCCGCTATTTTTTCTGCACTGAGGCAAAAGTCATGCAAAAACTCGTGCAGGATCGCTTCATCGCCCCCTATCAAGGCTTTTAGCACACTTACGTCAACCGCTAACGTTGCCGAAATCGTCACGTCAGTTTCAGGTCGAATGGAATTTTTCTGTGTCACCCTATCTTGTACCGTAATAGGTGTAGATTCAGTCGCCATAGGCAGCCATTTCTCCAGTTTCGCTTTTAAATTAACCAACTGTACCGGCTTGCTCAGATAATCATCCATATCAACGGCTAGGCAATGTTCAGCTTCACCTTTGAGCGCATTGGCAGTAAATGCGATGATCGGTATCCGGGATACATTGGATAGGCTGGCGGAATTTTTTTCGGCAGTGCGAATCGCGGTAGTCAATTCATAACCATCCATCTGCGGCATATGCAAATCGGTGAGCAGAAGGCCGTAATCGCCGCTTTGCCAATGGGTAAACGCCTCAATTCCATTGCAGGTGATGTCGGCTGCTTTTCCGAGCAGTATCAGCTGTTGCAGAATGACTTTTTGGTTAATTTCATTATCTTCGGCAACTAGAATCAAGCATCCCTGCCGACGCGCCTCCTCGCGTGAAACGGGCATCAATGTCGCGCTAATATCGACGTATTGATTTTGCATGCTGTACTCTTGGGATCGGCCTGCGGCGATCGCGACGGCTTCCAGGAAGCGGACACGATGCATCCCATCCGCATCCAGCTTAACCAAATCGGCGGCTTCAACATGACCTCGATGGCATCTACCGCGTCCGATGACAACAAAACGTCCATCCAGATCAGGCCGACTATGAACGGCAGCGCGCAAGTCATCCAGTGGTAAGTTGACACCCGCCGTCTCAATCACTATGACACACTGTTCTGGTAAGCGGAGGCCTATCCATTTCTGGGCAGCAACCAAGTCCGGCACATGTTCGACCTGCGCACCCGCATGCGCCAGATACGAAGTAAGATCGCCAGCCAAAGTTTCTGTCCCTCCGACCACAAGACAGGTCAATCCGGCAACCAGCGAAAACGATACGTTAGGATCGTGCGACGCGGTCGGCAGCGCTAACGGGATGCGCACACAAAATAAAGAGCCAGTATCCGGTTCACTCTGTATCGCAATTTCGCCGCCCATCAGTTTAACCAACTGACGGCAGATTGCCAGCCCCAACCCGGTTCCGCCAAAATTGCGCGTGGTCGTGGAATCGGCCTGAGTGAAGGGTGTAAATAACCGCGCCTGTCCCAACTTATCGATACCGATGCCGTTATCAAGTATACGAAATTCCAACACCACCTGCTTTGGTTTACTTTCGACCAGCACTACGCGTACCGACACCCGACCTTTTCTTTCCAGCCCGCTGGAAAATTTGATCGCATTTCCCGCTAGATTTACCAATGTTTGACGCAAACGCAGCGGATCACCCATCACTACCTCTGGAATAGTCGGATCGGTGAATAGCGTCAGTTCTACACCCTTTATCTCGGCAGTATGCGCCAGTGTTTCGCACACGCCTTCCACCGTCTTGGCAACCTCCATTGGTACGCAATCAATCTGAAATTTGCCGGCCTCTATCTTGGAGAAATCGAGAATATCATCGATGATAGTCAGCAGAGCAAATGCCGAGTCATGGATGATATGGGTCATCTCCATTTGTTGGCTATTCAAACTACTCTGCTGCAACACATCGATCATGCCGATCACACCGTTCATCGGCGTGCGTATTTCATGGCTCATCGTAGCGAGAAAAGCCGATTTGGCGCGATTGGCTTGTTCGGCGGCTTCCTTGGCGAGGCGCAAATTTTCTTCATTTTGCTTACGTGAGGAAATATCCGCTTTGGTTCCGGTCATGCGCAATGAACGCCCGGTTTCATCCTGTTCGACGACCTTTCCGCGGCTGCTGATCCATACCCAATGCTGGTCATGGTGTTTGATACGATGTTCGGCGGCGAAAAAGGCGGCTTCACCCTTGAGTGCTGCCGTTATGCGACTTTGTACCATCATCCTGTCATCAGGATGAACGCGTTCGAACAGCGCCGTCATGCTGGTTTGCGTTTTGCCCGGCTCTTCACCCAGTATCTCTGCCCATCTTTCACTGAGATATACATGGTTGCTTGCCACATCCCAATCCCACATCGCAATATTAGAACCCTCAAGGGCAAGAGTCAGGCGTTGCGTGGATTGTTGTAGCAGTACTTCATCATTTTTACGATTGGTGATGTCGGTACGGATCGAAATGTAACGCACGGGTTTTCCCTGTGCATTCATGAATGGGACGATCGTTGAGTCTACCCAGTAAAAGTTGCCATCCTTGCGACGATTGCGGATTTCGCCATGCCAGATATTTCCACTCGAAATGGTTTGCCACATTTCACTGAAAAACTCGCGGGAATGGTATCCCGAATTCAACAGACGATGATTTTTCCCAAATAGCTCGTGTTCACTGTATTGGCTTATGTCAATGAAGCTCTGATTGGCATAGGTAATCTCGCCATTTCTTCCTGCAATGCTGACGATTGCATGTTGATCCAATGCATATTTTTGAAATTCCAGTTCATTTAAGGTTGTTTGCAGATGATCGTAAGCCAGACGCATTCCCACTTCGGCCTGCTTGCGGGAACTGATGTCGCTTAAGACAAAAACAAAGTGCAGTGCCTTGCCATGCTCGTTGTATACCGGAGCCGCACGCAATTCAATGTCGAAACAACTGCCATCCTTGCGTATACAAGAACTTTCGACCAGATAGCTGTTGTCATGGCTGATTTTTTCCAGCAGCAGGTCATCAAATATTTTGGGATTAAGAATGCCGAAATGCTGTTTTATTACGTCTTCAGTTGAATAGTCAGTCAACTTGTGGAATTCGGCATTCACGTATTCAATCATGCCGTGCTCATCGGCAATGACGACTATGTTTGCGGCGCTATCCAGTGCGGCCTGTTGCAACTGAATTTTGGCATCCGCTTCCAGCTTTAGAGTGATGTCCTGAAATGAAACCAGTGCACCGACAATTTTTTCCTCCTGAAGAATCGGGCGCGAACGATAATCGACCGGAATGAAGCGCTTCTGTTTGTCTATGAAATAGCTGCGGGCCTCGACAGGGGCACCATCTCTGGTGACTGCGAGCAACGGGCAGTCGTCGGACGGGAAGTCGGAACCATCGGGATGCAGATGATGAATCACATGATGAACGCGACGACCGATTAATTCCTGTTCACTCCAGCCTAATGTCTCTTCGGCGGCTGCGTTCATGAAAGTCAGATTGTCCTTGAGATCAGTTGCATAAACACCATCGCTCAAGGTGTTCAGCATGGTGCGCGTCATTTCGGCATTTTGTATGCGCAAACGCTCATTGGCTGCATTCAATTCGGCATTCTGTATACGCAAACATTCACTGGCGGTATTCAATTCGGCAGAATTGACAGACAGTGCATTCAGCAACAGACGTTGCTCTTTATCTACCCCGGAATAATAGTCATTAATGATAGACAGAAAAGCTTGCATTGACTCATCGGGTTGAAAATCCTTACCCAGATAGCGTTTGACTTGTCGTTCGAGCAGGCGGTGCATGCGGTGGGTCTATTCGTAAAAGGTAGTGAGTGTCATGGTTTGATTATGCAATTGGCATTGCAACACATTGCTGAAAGGTGCCAGCTCCCCGTAGGAATAGAATCCGGTGATAGCTGTGGCCTCCCCCAGTTTGTCCTGTACTATTTCCAGTTCGTCTTCGGTTAGCAGTCCCATCACCAGCCGCCGTCCTACGCAACTGACCACCAGCGCCAAACCCGTTGTGTCTGATTGCAAAGGTTGTGCCGCCTCAGCCGCCAGTCCTGCATTGTCTATCAGGTTGTCCAGATTGGTTTTCATCAACTTGCAAAGGTAACCTTGAGGCACGTCTCCTGCAAAGGTCAGGCTGTTGCTAGTCTCATCGATGGCAAGCAATGTTCGAATGAGCGATTGCTCGGCATTGTTAGCACGGATGCTTAAAGGAAAGCGCAAGCCGCTGGCAGGTAAGTCGCTGGATAATTCGCCCAGATATTTTTTGTAAAGTGCCAGTGCTGGCTGCTCGTCAATTTCATAGACGATATTGCCTGTTGACTTGGTAACAATCCGTTCCGCACCAAAGTCTTCCCATCCTGCGAAGCATCCACTCTTGATGGTTATATCGCCATAAAATCCCAGTGCGGCTACGCGTCCTGACTTGGCAGGTGCATCGGCCATGATCCAGGTTTTTGCAAAGCGTGTGCCATCGCCTGCGAGTCCTCCCGTTACGGGAATGCCGAACTGATTTAGCCCTTGCGCCAGTTCGCTGCCGTTAATCAGCAATCCATCTGACAATACAAACACATGGCGCAGGTCGGCATCATTCAATTCTGTCATCAAACGCTTGCCGGTATCAATGAATGAAGCGCTTTCATCCAAATCGGCGATGGTCATGCGTACCTTGGCGTGATCAAATTTAATCGCGGTTACCACGATGTCCCCATCGCTGATTTCACACCCCATTACACTGCCGGAAGACGAGCATCCGGCAATATGAGCGTTCGGATATTCCTTACGGAGATAGGCATAACAATCTTCCGTATGAAAAAAATCCGTATCAGCAAAAACCAGTACGAGATCGGTAGTTGCGGCGAATTCGGGTGATTTATTCCAGCCAGCGGAGGCTGACCAGTGGGTTTGAGCGACTTGCATGTTCTCTTTATTATAAAGTTTGGTTTTAAAAAGGATTAAGTTAGTAACAGGAAGTGGTTTCAATATTCAGGCTACGAATTGCAGATTTCCGACAAAATATTTTACACATTGACCATCTGCTTTTGACACTAACCGGATGAACAAAAAGCCTACTTTACTATCCTTTGACCATCCGCTTTAAGAAGTATAGCTGACTGTCACCACAAAGGGACGGCATACCGCTTTGGACCGCATAATTATTTGTGCAGCTGATTTTTTCCTCTTGCTAGGATTTGCATCACCCGTGTGCGCGACTCAGGTAGGCGATCAAGTCGAGGTGAAAATGAGAGCTTTTGTATTTTTCTCAGAACGGTCATTGGTTTCAATCGTTCCCAACTTTCGAAGCGTAAGGTCTCCTCTATGTTTTTTAGAGCAGTTAGGCACTCTTGATCCCGCATCGCCCAATCAACCCGTGGTTTTCGCTTCGTGACCTGCCGGACTTTATGTGCAGTTTTCACAGGCAACCTGCTTTTTAGCCATTCCTTGTCATGGCGTGACAGCCAGCTATATCCCGAATTCCTAGTTCGACGAAGTTCTACCGTAGTCATACTTGGACTGTTTCTAATCAGCAGTTCAAATTTTTCACGCGCTAACTTCCGCATTCGTTCATGTCTTGCCACGCGCCAAATTTCATGCAACTTGGGTTGTTCGTTACAAATTCGATCAATGGTTACCCGCGACAAGGAAAATGTTCTTGCGATATTCTGAAATAATTCTCCACCTTTGATTGACTGGATGATCTCCGAGCGAATTTCGTGTGTAACCACATGGGGACGTCTCGAGACTTCTAGCAGTCCTAGCTTGCCCAGCCAGCGAATAGCAGTACTAACATCAATTCCGAGTTCTTTTGATAAAGCAGTGACTGACCCATCTCCATTCTTGTGGCGTCGCGCCAACTCAATCACAACAGCCTCATTTTCACATACCTGATGTAATTCCTCTGCATCTGTACATGTATCTTCCTGAAATATAAGAGGCAACTCCATCTGATGCTCCCATTCATATACGGAAGTGAACTTATCCCAGCCTCCGAATAATGCCTCTATAAGCAATAAATGACATACTGAATGGAAGGGCATCCTTGGTTTCCTGACAAGCCTAAGCATCCCCTCAACATGACGTTCATCAATGATTCGAATGAATGGATCAAGGCCCGCAATCATGTGATATTGATCGCGCATCCACTTTGCGAACTCCCAAGCCCTGACTCTTCCACTTCTTGTTAACAAGCCTTGTTGCTTGAGTCCATGCAGGTAAGTAGCAAGCAATACCTGTGCGGAATATCCTCCTGGAAGTACGCTATTCAGCGCAGCAGCAGATAGAATCGACAGCCGCTGCAACACAGGTTGTTGTATATCTGAAATGACCGATGTTCTGGTAGAAATCAATTCCGGATCATCTGGCAGAAAAAATGATGATCGACCACAGCCATTAATCCTGATGTCAGACTGACAAACAGGATATCCATGGTTCGCACACATAAAGACGCCAGGAAGTTGATGTTGCCGATGCCAATATGCAAAACCGTGTGCGTCCTTATCATCACGAATGCAATATTCACACGCACACAATGGCATGCTTGCACCAGAGGGACCTGCGGGCAAACCAAGAACAAACTTGAGCGGCTCGACCGTGTCACCTCGCATCAGTGCAAGCGCCTCCATCTGCACTTCTGGCGGGCGGAATCGCAGAAAGTAAGGCAGGACAGTGGCGTTAAGTGCGACCTCATCTGGACCACCGTAAGCTGATTCTGTACGGTTACAGAACTCATTCAGGTGTGATGGAAAGTCATGTCGAAGCCCCGCCCCGGGACTTCCAAACAAAGATTGGCTAATTTGCTCCCCACGACTTGAGCCTCCCCAACGGTGGGCAATTGCCACCAATGAGTAAATTGTCATGTCGGGATGCAAAATAGGAAGCATGTCAGCTCTCTTTCTTTTTCGCTCCCGCCCGAGCCGCTTCCAATCCAGCCAAATGAATTTTGGTTAACCCCTGAGGCTCTTGCAAAACCCAGCGTCAGAGCGGAATTAATTGCCGGATAAAGGGCAAAAAAAGGTAGAAGTGGGTGGCCATTGCTGGCAAGATAAAGGTTCTAAGGACTTAATCAACGCCCGATATGAATACTACTCAACGCGACGGAATCATGCAACGCTGGAACATCATTCAGTATGAATTGATGCCGGAATTACGAAACGAAGTGGGTGCCCTAACACCGAAATTGGTAAAGCTGGTGCATACCTTGGAATGGGTTCGTATCGAAGAGTTTGTGAGTTCGACTTAGGGGTGGCTGCGGACGGCCAGCGCATGATCGCGGCATGTTGGCGAGCGTCTTTGTTGCTAAGGCGGTGTTGGGAATATCAACGACTGCCGGGCTGATTGAGCGACTGGCAACTGATCACGTGTTGAAGCGCATCTGTGGCTTTTCGATGTGGCGGAAATTGCCGAGCGAAGCAACTTTTTCCCGCGCCTTTGCCGAATTTGCCGAAGCAGGACTGGCGGAACGCACACATGCGGCACTGGTGAAAGAAACGCTGGGCGAACAGTTGATTGGTCATATCAGCCGTGATGGCACGGCGATTGAAGCGCGCGAGAAGCCTGCCAAACGAAACAAAGCGCCAAAAGCTGCGCCTGACGTGCCAAAGAAACGTGGCCGACCATGCAAAGGAGCCCGATAACAGACACGTAGACATCGCCACAAACTGAGACCATCGCACAAAATTCAAGAAAGCAAACTTTCCCGCAGGCTAATTCGACCACATTTCTTGACAAACTCCACGATCCAGTTAGGCCGACTTGGGGAAGCCAGACGTTCTACACCCAACCGTCTGCTGTACTGCCGATAGCAGTCATCCACCTTGATATTCATGAAGTGCAGCTTTGGCACATTGTACTCGTTCGGCATCTCGAATTGCCAGCGCCGAAGCGGTCATTCAAATTTAGTTGAACAAAGATAGGCTTGACTGTCGGCATTGGCCGATTATGCACAGCTCTCGATTATGTGAAGTTTCGGAACGGGCTGTGCTAAGAAGCAGGAAGAAAGCGACATTGCAGGGCTTGATGCAAATGTAAGCTGTACATAATTTCAGCGGCCGCCTGAAGTGGCAACCCCACTTCAGCAGACTATTATGGACCACACTACAACGGCACCATGCCGTGCCAGATGCAAGTTAACCGGCGGAATGTCGCCTGACTTGCTGATCGTCTTCCGGAAGACGTAGTGATTATGTGAAGGTCGGAATTTGCTCAAGCCACTGGTGGTCAGCGTTGGGGGCAAATTCAAACCTTCACTTCACATAATCGAGAACTGTGCATAATCGGTCATTGCCGACCTTCAGGTGCAAGTCTGTTTAGATCCGCAATGCTTGGGATTGCTGCCAATCAGCAGCCTCTCGATATGGCGAACACTAACAAACGCCCTCCCCCGAGCAGCCGGTCACTGATACCGAGGTTCGAGGACAGGTATGCTCCTGAACTTCCACTAGCTGATGATCAAGCTGAGTGCTTTAATAGTCAAGCTTCGAAGCCTTTTTTGCCAGCCAAAGCCTCATCGATCCATCATCGACTCTTAGTCCAACAAGGACGGATTTGACTCCGCTTGAAGGGTCGTAGTAACGCGATGATCGGTACTTCTGAAGCGTCACCGTGAAAACAAGTTGCTGGTTGAGGGTGGACAATGTCGCAGCAAGCCAATCGGGCGAAGCCCATAGAATCTCTCCATCCTCATGATGGCGAGATTGTCTGTGGTCGGGATCGGGTGTCCAAATACCCCAGACCTGGCTTCTAAGAGCGAGATATCCATCAGATGTTCGCCAATCACCGCTGTTTGGCTCATTCACCAAACCCAGGATTTGCGTGAGGTCGATACCAAGACGCGGTCTCCCCGCCGGCCCCTGCGCGGCAACTTCATCTCCCACGTCGATACCGAGGCTGTGGGTTTCGGGTGACCACACTAGTGGAGCGAAAAGACTCACCTGACGATGGCGGTGATCGTAATAACCTTCGTCCCAAAACTCCGGCAGCCAAAAATCATGGCTGGGTTGCTTGGAAAATGCAAAACAGCGCCCAATCGCACCCAATCGCTCCGTCAACGCGGACGTGAAGCTTACTGACACGCCATCAGGCGATGACCAGCGCCCACACAATGGAACCAGGGCGCCGGCGGCAGTATCCACGAAGCCCAATTTCCGCAGCACTATTTCTTGATCCTGTAGCGTTTCCTGCTGGCCGAGCCTTTTACCTAACAGATTCTCTTTCGCCTGCAGAGGAACAGGATCCTTCCTGTCCGACAACCACGACCCGTCATCGAATGTGATGTCGTAGCGATCGCGCCACTCCAGCCATGGTGAGCGGCCTCCTGTTTCATAGCCCCGAACGACGACCGGCAGCGCCTTTGAAAGGCTGGTTGCAGCGTTAAGTAATGCGTGTCTTTGAATGTGCTCGCGGTAGTACTCATATCGATCTCCACGGTCCCACTGGTACCGCGCCTGCCCAGGAAAATAGTCCATTGAGGTGGCCTCTGGCCATCGGCGCGCAATCTCCGCCGCGATTACATCTTCAACCGTTGCCTGCGAGACATTGAACAGATGAGCAAGGGTGCTGACCTCACTTTTTGTAAACTCATAGTCGAAGCGAAAGCCCGATGTCGGTTTCGCAGCAGGCGGGTGGGCGTCGCTGGTGACAATTCCGCACAGCGGCTGGTTGATCTCATCGAGCAACGCCTCCAACTCCGCGTCGCGCTCCCCACCGCTACTGATGTGCCCCAGGCACCTGGCGATGTGAACTTTGTCTATGACGTGCATGTCGCTTCGTTGAGCGAGAGCCAGCAGCCTAGGCCGAAGCGCCTCCATGGATTGTCCGTGACGCAAAGCGGCCCGGGCTAGGCCCATCAGCAACCACTGCTGGGAGTTTTGGAACGACAGCTTCCGATCCGCCGATGCTAGGGCCGTGACTTCTCTTTGGTCGAAGCGGTCTAGCAATAGGCCGAGGTCGTCGCTGAGTCCCAATTCGACGAGCGTGTTCAGCCCCCTCGCGACCGTCCAGCGGACATAGCCATCGTCCTCACCGAGGAGGTGCCAAATGACGTCGGCGATGAAGTTCGCCTCATTCCCCTCGATTACTTGCTCAGGACGTAGTGATCCCTCTCCGATCTCGTCGGCGATGCGAGACGCCGGCCCGGACAGCAGTAACTCCAGCGCGTCGCGACTGGCTTGGCCCGATGTTACGTCACATAGTGCGGTGGCCAACTGCAGCCACTCGTCACCGTCGAGCTCGACCTCATCAGCAGCGATCTTGCGAAGGACGAGCTGCAATACAAAGCGCTTATCACTGCAGAAATCCGAAAGCTGGCGTATGGCGCGCCCGATGTTGGAATACTTATCCTCGAACAGTTCGGCACTTTTGCACTCGAACAGTCGTTCAGCCAGCGTTTTTGCATTAGAAACAAGGTGCGTGGATGAACTGCTCCAAGCGGCGAAACACTCGGCAAGTATGTCCAGCGACTGAGTGAGGTTCAGCTCAGCCGCATCGCAGATTGCGAATAAAAAGGGCAAACGCTTAGGGTACGGGCATGAGCCACGCAAACCAACGATGAAGCGCTGCCGGCAAGCGTAATCAAGTTTGTCGTCCGCCTGGATGTTCTTCAGAGCATTGTCGATCGAACTTGCCGAGGAAGGATCGCAGTCTGAGACCAACGTCGCAATGAAGCTATCAGCCTCCTCCTTACTTGGCTTTGGAGTTTGAGCGGTCAGCAAGTCCGGAGACGAGTTATTGCGACTATTAAACTCATCCTGCTTGCGCATAGCCTCCGCCCTGAGCCGTTCGACTGCCTCTCGCTCTTCGGTAGTGATTGCGTTTGGGTACTGATTGCCCGTCTCGAGGTAGCCTTCCCAAAGCGATGGCCAAGCACCGAACGGGTGCTCAGCGCGCAGTTTTGCGATGATCGCTACAAAGATCCTTCTCTGATCCTCGGGCTCGGACAATTTCAGCAGGTCGGCAACCCCATCTCCGGAGCGCCAGTCCCACCAACCGTGATCTTCACAGATCGTGAGGACAAAGGCAGCGCGGCGTGGATCGAGATTTCCGTTCTTGGCCAGAAAGCATGCAAGCTGCGGCAATCCATAAGACAGATCCGCCACGTCCTGGTCGTGCCAACGCACGAGCTTGGCTAATGCCGGAAAGCCTATCGAATTGGCTGTGGCACGAGCAAACAAGGTCCATCCGAATTTTCTTGGCTCGTTCCGCAAGATGGCCTGGCAAAGGTTCATTAGCCGCTGGGCCAGCACAGGCTTTAGGAAGCCGCCTTGCTGGGCACTCGCAAAATGTAGTAGCGAGTAGATCTGGTCGTAGCTCTCTCCACCCATCTGATCCAACTGGGTGAGACCTTGCCGGTAGTATTCACGAGCCTCGTCAATGCTCATCTGCACGAGAGAAGCAGCGAGTTCCACGTAGGAATCGCCGCGCTGCCCAATGTCGTCATCCTGGCGGATTTGTTCCGCGACGTGCTGCGCGAATTCACCTACAAGTTCATGGAGGGCTGGCCGCTGAGCAAGCTGACCCAACACGTCGATCTTCTGCGGGACGAAGAACCGTCCGGAGGAAATCAGACTGATTAATGTCTCGGCCTGGTCGGTCGATATCGTGGGCGCATGGTTCAGCAGGATGCGGACACAACCGAGCCCCACGGTGCGGACAAGCAAATCAGCAGCGCTTTCAGCTCTCCAGTGCACGCCCTCTCGCAGGCACTTGCCCCACACATCTAGTAAGCCGCTGACATTCGCACTCGTTATGCCTTTGCCCGAAAGAACGGCATCTTCAATTGGTCGCGTCAACTCGAGTGCCAGCTTAATACCTTTGCTGATGTCCTCACGTTCCCGGTCACTGAATTTCGCCCGAATCTGCTGCTTGCCGGGACTGCCGGACGCGGGTTGGCGAAGCTCCTTCAGAAATGCCACCAGCTCTGCCTGAGTCGTGACGGCCTTTGCCTGCTTGGTAATCTTCACTTCGGTCGGAAGCAGGTCATGATAAGCGACGCGCCTTCCAGCGGCCCAGGCGCGAACACATGCGCGCAGGATTGGAAACCAAGCTTTCGAGTAACCGTAACGTTCACCGTAGTCGTAGGCCGATGGGCGGGTAAGCGGCGCATGTCGGATAATCGCTGTAGCTGCGGCTCGCGAGCTGTAGATGAGCGTTGTCAAAGCCGCCTGCACAATGTCGCCGCTGTTCCCTTGTTCTGGTGGCTCTATCGAGAAGCCCTCATCCTCGTCATCTTCGGCAGACGTGGGAGTTCCAATCGCTTTCGCGAGCACCTTCACCTGCGGCCTACTGAGATAGCGGGGGCGCGAGATGAGCCGCAACTTGAGGGCCTGCGATGTACATTGGTCGCTTGTGGCAAACGACACAAAATCCGCGAGTACCGTTGTGCCGTTTTCCTGGTCGAGCAGCTCTAGCAGCTGCAGAAGTTCGTCGCTCGCAGACAGCGAGAAAAAAGTATTCCAGCGAGCGAGGTTGCGATCGACAGTGCTGAATTCGCCTTCTGCTGCATGTTGGAATAACACCGGCGCGTAGTCGTCGACTTCTGGACCAGTGCGGTCGCGATGCATCTCGTCACGCGGCTGCGCGATATGCCAGTTGATCCACCGAACTGTGCTCTCGCACTGGATTTTCGCTTCTTCGGCATCTCCCGCAAAGCGATGAGCGACCGTCAGCCGTGCACTTCTGGCACCACGCCATCCTGAGCGATCCGCGAAAAGGCGACGATAGGAGTCAGCATCACCGAGTAAAATTGCAAGAGCAGGCGAGTTGCGTATGAACTTGTCGCCTCGAATATTCGCCGTTGCGGCTTGCGCCAACCGCATGCTGAGGCCCAGCACCCGGTCGAAGTCATCTCCTGCTACGGCCAATCGAAAGGCCGCGCGAAGCCGAGCGAGCGTTAGCCTGCGGCGGCCGAACTCTGACTGCACCGTTGTAGGGAAGCAGGTTGAATCGGCGAGTGCGAATGCTCGGTCGCTATCTTTGATGACGACTAGAAAGTGCGGCAGCGCTTCAGCGGCATAGGTCGATGTCGTCTGCGAAGACAGAAGGCGATCAGCAATGGATTTTTGAGCCTCCAGTTGCCAGGAATACGTCTCCCGGATATATGTTTCCGTGGGTTCGTCTCTGAAGATAGCACCGTGCGACGTGATCTCCAGCATTGGAGCCAAATCCGATGCGGCGGTATTCACCTGAGCCGCAGACCAACCGAGCGCGTTTGCCAGTTCCTCAAGCGGAATCGGCGGAGGCAGGAGTGACAGCGCGACGAAGAACTCGGATACTTCTGCGTCTGCCCATCCGGCTACATGAAGATCCGAGACGATCTTCTTGCAGCGTTGGGCGATGATTTCGGGAACCGTGATAGGGGGAGCCGAAGTTTTGCCGAGGACATTCGTGTCCCAGGTTTGAACGAGATAGTCGAGGACACGCGCGTTCCGGACGGATCGCGCCAAGGCTGTGGCTATCCCCATGCCTGAAGCACTTGGCTTGCGATCTTTCAGAAATTCGCGAGCCTCCGGATCGGTGAATGGTCCCAGCTCGACATCTTCCACCGTGGAACGGCCAATGACCTTGTCCTTGCGATGCGTGCGCGCAGTAAACAGCAACTTCACGCCGTCGATCGGGTCTTCGTCGATGGCCGAGAGAAGGAGCTTCGGAAATGCTTCTTCGTGGCGGTAGTCAGCTTCGAGCTGGGCGTTATCCGCAGCATCGACGATGATAAGCAAACCGAGCTTCTTCGATTGAGTTCTGATCGCCGTCGCCGCTTGGGCAAGTCGTCTGCGCGCCGCCTTGATGATTTTGCGACTGTCATCGCCGCCAGGCAGCATCGGATCACATAGTGTCCGCGAGGCCAGTTCGTTGACGATCTGCACCAGCCCGATTTTAGGGAGGTGCCGGGAGTGATTGTCCGAGCGGTAGGAACCACCACCGAAGCAATCAAAAACGACGACCTCAAATTCGTTCGCCATCCTCGCAGCGAGGCTTTGGATAAACACGGTTTTGCCCACTCCGCCCTCCGCGTAGACGAAGATGGGCAGCTTTGATGTCTTGACCATATCACTGGCCGTCGAAAGTTCAATTCTCTCAACGATGGCACCCACATCAATGAAGCGGGTTTCGGCCGGAAAAAGGTCTTCTGGCTCGCAATCGAGTGCATCCAAAACATCTTCGCGGCGAATAAGGTTTTTGCCCTGACCGCTTGGGCCAGCCTTTTTTAGGACGAGGTCCTGTAGCCCGTGAAGCCGGAGCCTGGCCTCTGAATCGGCACCGGTCGACCAGTCGGTGAGTGTTCGTCTAAGGGCGTTGTCTTGTCCTGCAAGGCTCTTCTCCCCGGCTCGAAAAACTATCCTCGAGAAGAGACGGCTTGCGTCAGATAGACCGCGGTTGGCGCACCACTTCTTTAGGTTCCGAGTCTGAGTGGCTGCACCGCGATCTGACGGTGTCGTTCCCTCGATGAGGGACGTTATTGCGTCCCAGAGGCTTTCCGTGAATTCTGAATTCGTGACGAAGATGAACGCTGTTTTTTTGTCGACGTCGGCTTCCGAAAACTCCTTCTCGTAGCCGAGGATCGTGTCGGAGAACTTCTCGACTGTCTTTTTTAGATAGGCTGCCGTGACGGCATCTTCGCGGAGCTTATATTTAAATTGAACGGTCTCGAGCCGATCGCAGGTCTGAAAATTGTCCCCACTGCCATAATAGAGGACAAGGTCAGCGACCTCTTCTGCCCGCGCACCGGGGCTCGCAGTTTCGGTCGATGAAATCCCCTCTACGGCAATCGCAAATAGATTGTCATTTGGAAAGACTAGCTGCAATGCACGCCTAGCAGCCCATCTTTCGTGGAAGGTGTGACCTGCGCGAGATGCGCGAGTGGAATCAAAGTCTTCATTCGGCATTATTGTTATTGCGTCCTTCTCCCGCAAATGCGCCCACTTTTTAGATTGCACCAATTATAAGCGAGCCGAGTGTATCAGTAACGCCAGCGCGGTATTTCTCCCATTGCTGCTTGAGTTTAACCAGTAGGCCAATGGTCGCTCTGGCCGATTTCGCGACAGCCCCTTCATCGGCCTTATGTGAAGCTTCACATAAGGCCGATCTGCTGACATTTGAAACGTCAGACTAGACATCCTGCCTAAATTCTCTGTACCGAATTTTCAGAATTACGGGGGATGTTTTCTCCACAAATCTCACCAAATATTCTTTCTTAAAAAAAGGGGGTAAATCTCAGTAGCTGGCAAGCACCAGCTATGAAATCCCCCCCCTTCAATTTACGACTTTAATGGTTAATTTACGACTTTAATAACCTATTTACGACTTTAATTGCGCGGAATAAATCACTACCAAATTACGCGAAGTTTGCTGCTACAAAATCCCAATTCACCAGGCTGTTTAAATAAGTTTCTACGAACTTAGGACGCATGTTGCGGTAGTCGATGTAGTAGGCGTGTTCCCATACGTCCACACACAGCAGTGCGGTGTCGCCGGTGGTCAGCGGAGTTCCGGCGGCGCCCATGTTGACGATGTCCAGTGAACCGTCTGCTTTTTTGACCAGCCATGTCCAGCCTGAACCGAAGTTGCCGACTGCGGATGTCTGGAAGGCTTTCTTGAAGTCGTCGAGGCTGCCCCACTTGGCGTTGATCGCGTCAGCCAGTGCACCGGCAGGAGCGCCGCCGCCATTTGGCTTCATGCAATTCCAGAAGAAGCTGTGGTTCCATACCTGAGCTGCGTTGTTGTAGATGCCGCCAGCCGGTGCTTTCTTGACGATCGCTTCCAGGTCCAGCGCTTCGTATTCGGTGCCTTTGATCAGGTTGTTCAGGTTGGTAACATAGGCCTGATGGTGCTTGGCGTAGTGGTATTCAAATGTTTCCTTGGACATGTGCGGTTGCAGTGCGTCCATCGCGTAAGGCAGTGCTGGCAAAGTATGTTCCATGTTGTTTCCTTTCATTAAAGTTTAGAAAATGTGTGTGACGAAATAATACCACAGCTTTTTAGTATGACTTAAGTCAATTTCCCACTCAATCCATTAGAACCGTTATTCCCGCGAAGCAGACAAAGTCTTGGTGTTGACACGCTACGCAGGATAAACAAAATCTTGGCGAGCGTATTTTGCTCGCTTAGACAGTGTTTAATAGTTTCATCAATGACAAGTTTCTCGGCTAATGGTTTATTTGGGATTATTCATCGCCACCAACTGACCATCCGCAAGTATCAACGCGCAACGCACGGCTTTTTGCGGGTAAATGGCCTGCATCGCGGCGCGGTATTCTTCCAGTTGCGCCGAATAGGATAACACAGCCGTATTATCGCCGGTCTTGTAGTCCAGTACCCAAATCTCGTCATCAAATTCAACCATACGATCAATTCGGCGCAGTTGGCCGGCGGCATTGACGTAGGCGACTTCGTTGGCAGCAGCGAGATAATGTTCCTCGTCGAAGAAGCGCGACAAGGCCGGTGTATCGAGCAAATTCTGTGCCTGTTGCCATAAATCATCCATACGCTCGACGGGAATCGCCAGTTTGCGCTGCAATTCCTCGCGCAGGTCTTCGCGATACGCCGCGTCCGGTGTCGCCAGATATTGCAGCAAGCCATGCAGCCACACGCCATGACGTTGTGCGTCATTCATCAGCGGTTTGCGCTTGCCAACCGGAACCGGCTGACGTAGCTGCGGCATGTCATCGACGATATTCGCTACCTGCGGACTCACTGACAAATGGCAGGTTTGCGACACATTTTCCAGCGGATTCTTCACTATGTCGGCTTGTGCATCGGCGATACGCTGATACCACATCCCCTCCAGTTGCGCGCCACTGCCGCTGACCAACAGCGCCTGTTTGGCGCGTGTCATCGCAACATACAACAGGTTCAAATCCTCGCGTTGTGCCAACACGGCCTCTTGCGCGAAATAATGTTCACGTGCCGCACCCCGGCTGGCCTTGTCGCCATACAAGGAAAAATGCGTCGGTTTGGCCGCATCGGTAGGCCAATCCACCAGCACGTCGTATCCCCTATCCGCAGGCGGTTTGGCATTGGTATCAAGCAACCAGACGATAGGCGCTTCCAAGCCCTTGGACTCATGCACGGTATAGATGCGTATCGCATTGCCCGACTGGCTGACACGCCCCTCATCCGGCGACTCGTTATCGTCTGCGCGGCGCAGGTCGGCCAGTTCACGCAAGAATCCCGGCAGACTGGGGTAACGCCCCGCATCCACATCCAGCGCGATTTCCAGAAATGCCTGCAAATTGGCCTGCACCGTGGCGCGCATCACTTCCGGTACCGCAGCCGCATAACGATGCTTGGCATCACCCTCGAAATAGATGCGATCCAGCAGATCGTGTACCGGCAACTTGTCCGCCAGCAACAACCAGCGTTGCAACAATTCATGCGCACGCTGCAAGGTAACAGGCGCTTGCCCGCTTTCTGCCAACTGCTTCAGGCGCTGCCACCACGAGCTGTTAGCGCGTTCCCTCTCCTTCACTCTCTCCCCCTGCCCCTCTCCCGCCAGCGGGAGAAGGGAGTTTGATCCGGCTATTTTCATCAGGTCATCGTCGCTGCACGAAAAAATCGGTGTGCGTAGCGCATGCGCCAGTGCCAGATCGGCGAACGGGGTAATCAGGAAATTCAGCAATGCCTGTATGTCCGAAGCTTCCAGCGTATCCAGCAAACCGCCACGGCGCGAGGTCAGAAACGGGATCGACTGTTTGCGCAACGCGTGTTCGTATATTTTCAGATGCGTGCGACGACGCACCAGCACCATGATGTCGGAGAATTCCGCCAGCCGCTCCATGCCCTCATCCACGATCTGCCAGTTGCCAACGATAGCGGCAATCTTTTCGGCGAATTGCTCCGCCTCCTGCACACGCGCACCTTCTTCGGCATCGGGATAAGCGTTGAGGAGTGGGTTTCGCAAAGTCAGGTTTCCGTTTTCCGATTCCGGTTTCGCGCTTTGTGCTTCTGCCAGAGGCAATACCTCGACATAGCCCGGCAAATCCTGCTGATGGGAAATATGTTTTTCGTAACCCTGATATTCGGGCAGGTCTTCGAACACGCCGTTGACCGCCGCCAACACGGCAGGCGCGTTGCGGCGCGTCTCGTTTTTCTTCAGGTGAACTGCGTGATAATGCGTTTGCAGAAACTCGCGCACCACGCCGAACAGGCGCGCATCGGCACGGCGGAAACGGTAAATCGACTGCTTGGGATCACCGACCACAAACACCGTCGGCGTGCTGTCCACGGCGGCTGAGGCGGCAAACCAGGATTGCAGAATTTGCCATTGCAGCGGGTTGGTATCCTGAAACTCATCCAGCAATACATGGCGATAACGGCTATCTAGCTTGTATTGCAGGTATTCGGCGTGGTCGCTGTCGTTCAACAACTGGCAGACACGCCATTCCAGATCGCCGAAATCCAGTAACTGCTGTCGCTGTTTCAGGGTTTGATAGGTATCCAGCAAGGCCACACCGCAACGGAGCGCAGCGGCATTGGTCCGAAAAATTTTCTGCGCCTGTAGCTGATCCGAGGTTTCCTGTAACTGGCTGCGCACCAATTCAACCGCCTGCGCCATCTGATCGCCATCCTGCCCCTTGTTCGCCTTGATGGAACGCGGTTCATTCTTTTTGGTAAACAACTCGTCCCACAGCAACGCGTATTGTTCGGCGACAGGCAAGGTGTCGTTCAACGCCCCAAGCAATCTCTGCGCCTTGGCCTTCTGTGCCGCGCTGGCATCCAGCAACCCGGCCAAGGCACCCACATCCGCAGTGAAATGCGGGCGCTCAAACAAGGCGGCGAGCGGGTCGCTATCCATATCCACATCGAGTTCGACACGCAGATTTTCGAGTGCGTAGTCGAGCGGCTCCTTCTGCTCACCGGTATACGCCCACCATTCGCTGCGCTTGTCGGCGAATTTACGCAGCAGGTTTTGTGTGTTGAACAGCCCCAGTTCCTTGAACAGCGCCATCATCGCCTGCGCAGTTTCGCCGTCGGGTTGATCTTGCAACCCGTCCAGAAAAGTCTGCCAGGCTTCCTGCCACAGTTCGGCGGTTTGCTCAACCAGTTGCACACCGCCCGCGCTGCCGGAATTCAGCGGGGCGCGTTGCAGTATCTGCATAAACCAGCCGTGGAACGTGCTGATGGTAATCGCCGGTTTCGCCAGCAGAAATTGCTGATACAAACGGCGCGCACGCGG
The DNA here is from genome assembly GCA_038206935.1 of Burkholderiales bacterium. Lineage (GTDB taxonomy): Bacteria > Pseudomonadota > Gammaproteobacteria > Burkholderiales > Gallionellaceae > Gallionella. The sequence goes on along the minus strand of JBBRAJ010000007.1, from coordinate 127,127 downwards.
CAACATCTGCTCGATGTCGTCTTCCGCAACCATCCGCTGACGCAAAAAGTCGCGGACGAATTCATCGTCTTTCGATGCCAGTTCATACAACCAGTCCCGCAACCGCGCCTGCATTTCCTGCGCCGCCTTGCGGGTAAAGGTAATCGCCAATATCTCACCCGGCGGCACGCCATCAAGCAGCAAACGCACCACCCGCGACACCAGCAACCAGGTCTTGCCGCTCCCGGCACAGGCTTCGACGACTACGCTTAGTCCGGGATTTAACGCCTTTTGGTTATCCATTGTTCATCCTGTACACCACTGCAAAACCTGTCCACGAAAAACACGAACGAAACCATGAACTTGAAAAACACCGTTGAACCGGCAGCAATAGCTCAATAACCCTCATCCCCAGCCCTTCTCCCACTGGGAGAAGGGAGTAAAGTCCCTCTCCCTTGGGGAGAGGGGTTGGGGTGAGGGAGCGCCCGCATCCAGCTTGCCTCGACATAGAATGGCAACGCGTTACTGCGACTTTTAGGGTGAAACATGAAAACGCCTTCACACCCTCAAAATACACAAAAACCTTTTGTCCGCTTTTGAATTTTTTCGTGCTTTTCGTGGACAGCTTTTTAAGCTTCATACCTGTTCCCCGAATGTAGGCTCCGCCGCTTCCCATTCCCCCTTGCGACAAACGCCGCGCATCTCGCAATAGCCGCAGATCTTTTCTGCACCGTGGGCGGGCAAGGGGCTGCCGTTGCGCATTTGTTCGAACAGCGTTTTCAGACGGTCGATATTGAGTTGTGCCAGTTCCGTTATATCGTAAGGTGGCGAAACGGCCAGCACGGTGTCGCCCTCCAGACTGGCGAATGCCGCCTCGCCGGCATTGGTCGCCTGCGCATAACAAGCCAGTTGGACATCTTCGCCTGGTTCTTTCAACTTGGCCTTCAACACCGGGATAGACTGAGTCTTGTAGTCGAGTACCGCCAACTTTCCATCGTCATTCACATAGCTGTCCATCCGGTCGATGCGTCCGCGCAGCACCAGGTTTTCCATGACCTCGATCTTGAACGGCACTTCAGCAGCCCGATAGCGCCAACCCGCTTCCTCGTTTTCCGACTGCCACGTCAGATATGCCGGGATCATCGCCTGCCAGCGCAACAGCCATGCCTGCGCCAGATAGTCGTGCGCCAATGCTTCGGCAAATACCTCATCGCTGATCTGCATCAACAAGGTCTCAGCCTGTTCAAGATCGACCAGCAACGGCATTTCGTTATGAAAGCGCTGCAACACCGCATGCACCCAAGTGCCGTAGTCGCGCTTGTCCAACTCCTCACGCACCTCGTCCAACTCATTCAGGCGCAACACATGCCGCGCATAATATTGATACGGACAGGCCACCAGACTGTTATAGCCGGAGGGGGAAATATGCTGAGGCAGCCATTGCGGCGGCACGACGGCGCGCGGCATACCGGTTAGCGGATTCTGTGTAAACGCTTGTGGAGTTCGCACCTGCGCGACTCCGAGCAGACCGCCCAACTCCCTATCCATCAGGTCATTGCCGAATGCCAGCAGATGCAAGGCGCGCAGCATCTCGAAGTGCGGGCTGAGCAGATTCGGCTCGCCGTTTTTGCTGGCTTGCCAGGTCACCAACAGATTGTCGTTCATCGCCAACAACGCCAGCAGATCATCGCGCACCTGCGTCTGTTGCGCGGTGGACAACGGCAAACCGAGGGTGGCGCGCACCGCGTCGTTAAACCACTGACCGGCATTCACCGGCGCGGGCAGATGGCTCGCATCGCAGCCCAGCATCAACACCGCCTCGAAGCTACGCCAGCGGGTTGCTGGAAGATGGGTGAACAGCACAGGGCTTTCCACCGAGACGTCGCGGAAGGTATTCAAATCAAGTTGCTGCGACAGCCAGCGCCGCCATTCGGCAAAGCTGCATGTTGTGGTATCCGACTGCAACTCCTCCTGCCAAAGCGCCAGCAACTGCAACAACTGCTGCCCTGCCGCATCCTGCCGCCAGCCATGCAGCACGCCGAGAATATCCAGACTCTGATGCAAGCCATGCAGCCAGGCCGTCAGCGTCGCCCCCTTGGTCGGCAAAACGCTTACCGCCTGACGCAGACGCACCAATGGCTGAATCAACTCGGTTGCTTCACGTTCAGCCAACGCAATAAAGTCCGGCAAATGCGCGATCACGCCATGACGACGCACCAGTTGCTCGAACTGATAGGCGGCCTGTTTGCGCATCGCCTGACTCTCGGCAAACAGGAACGGGGATTTCAGCAAATCCAGCACATCCTGATAATAAAAGTCGCCCTGCATCGCCTCCAGCCAGCGCATTAACACCGTACTGACCGACAGGGTGGCGAAAGTCCAGCCGGTTTCATCCTGCACCTGCACCTCGGCGCGTTCCAGCAACGCACGCAATCGCCGCGCCACCAGCCTGTCCTGCACCACCACCGCGATGGATTGCCGACCTTCCAGCAACCAGCGCCGCACCTGCACATCGGCGGCCTCGGCTTCCTGCTCCATGCCATGCGCGCCGAACAGCCGCACGAACTTCGCTCCGGCATTGCCATCCAGCGCCGCATTCGCACCCAGCGATTCCGCCGTCGCCAGCAGATCATCGCTGTTCACGTCCTGTTGCAACGCGCAGGCCAGCAACGCGCAATCGGCTTCATCCGCAACCATCGCGCGCATATCGAACAACGTCACCTCGACACACTCACGACAGGCATCCAGAAAACGCTGTTCCGGCGCAGGCAGATCGCAGGTTTGCAACACATACAGCGGCTTGTCCACCTGCTGCGCCAACAACGCCAGCCGCTGCTGATAGGCACGCGACGCGTCCATCTCATCCGATGCCGCCATCGCATACCACAACTCATGCACCACCCGCGCCTCAAACTGCATCACCTCCCCGGTGCGCGCCTGATACGCCTGCGTCAACTGCTCGGCGAAATCCTCGCTGGAATCGGGTAGCGACACATGATGGCAGGTCAACTCGTCCATCAACGCCAACAACTCGCGCGACAGCCCCCACAAATCCGCATCGGGAAACCAGTGACGTTCGCGCAAGGCCTGATACAGGGAAGCAATACGTTGCGTATCACTTTGCACCGCCTCATCCAGCGGCACACTCAGCGCCCAATCGCTCAGCGTAACCATCTCCGGCAACAGCAACGCCCCACCCGCCTCACAACTCAAGGCCTGTGCCAGCGGCTGCGCCGCATGGTAATTAGGCAATACCACCCTCGCCCCACGTAAATCGGGCAGCGCATGACAACGAAGTATTTGCTGTGCGACTGAGTTATAAAAGCTCAAACGGCCCCCGGAGGATCAAAAAAAGGAATTGTCAGGCAGGAATTATGGAAGCGTTGATTAAGTTCGTTCGCTCTGAAACCTTCAACTTCGCTCAAGAGCGCCTTGTCGAAGAGAAAGTTATTGATCTGATTTGTTGCTCCATTCATGGTTTGACAAGCTCACCACGAACGAAACAACCAAATTTTATAATTGAAGCAGAACTACCGTTCCAACAAATGCAGCTTATCCTTCACGCCCAACCATTCATCGGCATCGGGCAAGGGGTCTTTTTTCGCGACGATAGCGCCCCATAGCTTGGACAATTCGGCATTCAGCGCGAGGAAGTGATGCTGATCTTCCGGCAGGTCATCCTCGGCAAAGATGGCTTCGGCGGGACATTCGGCGACGCACAGGGTGCAATCGATGCACTCGTCCGGATCGATCACCAGAAAGTTAGGGCCTTCACGGAAACAATCCACCGGGCATACATCCACACAGTCGGTAAATTTACATTTGATACAGTTTTCCGAAACTACATAAGTCATTGCTATACTCCAATTGGCAAAAGTCTGCGCATTTTAGCAGAGCATCCCGAGAATGAATCGGAGATTTTCATCCGTGCAGGTACTTGTCAATATGCCGGGGCGATATATCAATGCATTGCCTCAACCACGCTTTACCGAACGAAGTCGAAGCACTTACTACGAACGGCCTTATCGCAAATGAGCTACATGGGATGAATTAAATTACCCAAAATTCCCGCAAAAATTTTCCGGTAACAACTTGCCTTACCCTCTGCAAATTATCTCCATAGCATCAAAACCCGAATCATCCATTTAATCAGTACATAACCGTTTTTGGCAAAATAAATTAGTCGGACAATGCCCGGACTGTAATATTTTTTTGCTTGCAAAATATTTCCACACCACTACAATTAGCGCCTGCCACAAAAAAAAATACTATATATAGTGGTTTTCACGAATTTTTCAGTTTTCTCAATCGAAGGGATATGTCCATGCCAGACGCCGCTACACAAAGCGCTACAACTGCTTTTCCCCATGTCAGCAAGGTGTCCGAACCGGACACAAAGACGACCAGCCGTTATGATCAATACAAGGTAATCCGCCGCAATGGTTCCGTTGTAGGCTTTGAACCATCCAAGATTTCGATTGCCTTGATCAAGGCATTTATCGGCGTCAACGGTGGACAGGGGGCGGCATCCGCACGCGTTCGCGAGATCGTTGAACTGCTTACCGAGGGTGTCGTTACGGCACTGATGCGTCGCCAGCCTCACGGCGGAACGCTGCATATCGAAGACATTCAGGATCAGGTGGAACTGGGGCTGATGCGTTCCGGCGAACATGATGTCGCGCGCGCCTATGTGCTGTACCGCGAAGAACACACCCGCGCACGCGCACAGGCCAAAGCTCAGGAACCGGCTCATGTCATCAATGTCACCGCCGAAGACGGCACGACACACCCGCTGGAACTGGATCGCTTTACCGCACTGGTACAGTCCGCCTGTGCGGGTCTGGGCGACGTGGTCAATGCTGAACTCGTCATTCGCAGCGCATTGAAGGACATGTATGACGGCATTGCGCAGCATGAGGTACATAAGTGCCTGATTCTGGCGGCGCGCTCGATGATCGAAAAGGAACCGGCCTACAATTATGTGACGGCGCGTCTGTTGCTGAACAACATCTGCTGCGAAGTGCTGGGCGAGGAAGTCACGCCTGCCGACATGCCCTCCCGTTACGCGGACTATTTCCCCAAGTTCATCAAGCGCGGCATCGCTGCCGAACTGCTGGACGAGCGTCTGGGAACCTACGACCTGCCACGTCTGGCAAAGGAACTGGATGCATCACGCGACCTGAAATTCGGCTATCTCGGCTTGCAAACCCTGTATGACCGCTATTTCCTGCATGTAAAAGGCACACGCATCGAAATGCCGCAGGTATTTTTCATGCGCGTCGCGATGGGTCTGGCGCTGAACGAAATCGACCGCGAAACACGGGCTATCGAGTTTTATCGCCTGCTGTCCGGTTTCGACTTCATGTGCTCGACACCAACCCTGTTCAATTCCGGCACCCGCCGTTCGCAACTGTCTTCATGCTACCTGACCACCGTCAAGGACGATCTGGACGGCATCTACGAAGCGATCAAGGAAAACGCGCTGCTGGCAAAATTCGCCGGCGGTCTGGGTAACGACTGGACACCGGTACGTGCGCTGGGCGCGCATATCAAGGGTACCAACGGTGAATCACAGGGCGTGGTGCCTTTCCTCAAGGTGGTCAACGATACCGCCGTGGCAGTGAATCAGGGCGGCAAGCGCAAGGGCGCGGTATGCGCCTATCTGGAGACCTGGCATCTGGACATCGAGGAATTCCTCGATCTGCGCAAAAATACCGGCGATGACCGTCGTCGCACTCACGACATGAACACTTCCAACTGGATTCCCGACCTGTTCATGAAACGCGTCATGGAAGGCGGCAACTGGACACTGTTCTCGCCGTCCGATGTGCCTGATCTGCATGAACTGTTCGGTACCGATTTCGAAATCGCCTACAGCGCCTATGAAGCTCGTGCCGCCGCTGGCGAGATCAAGCTGTACAAGACGGTTCAGGCCGCCAGCCTGTGGCGCAAGATGCTGACCATGCTGTTCGAAACCGGCCATCCGTGGATCACCTTCAAAGACCCGTGCAACATCCGTTCGCCGCAGCAACACGTCGGCGTGGTACATAGCTCCAACCTGTGTACCGAAATCACGCTGAACACCAATGACGACGAAATCGCCGTGTGCAATCTGGGCTCGGTCAACCTGCCTGCCCACCTGTTCCCGGACGGTCATGAGCAAGCCGGACATATCGACCACGAGAAGCTGCGCCGCACCATCAACACCGCGATGCGCATGCTGGATAACGTGATCGACATCAACTACTACGCGGTCGCCAAGGCACGCAACGCCAACCTGAAGCACCGTCCGGTCGGCATGGGCATCATGGGTTTCCAGGACTGTCTGCATTTATTGCACACACCCTACGCCTCTCAGGCCGCCGTCGAATTCGCCGACCGCTCGATGGAAGCCGTATGCTATTACGCCTACTGGGCATCCACCGAACTGGCCGAAGAACGCGGTCGTTACGCCAGCTACAAGGGCAGCCTGTGGGATTGCGGCATCCTGCCTCAAGATACGCTGGACCTGCTGCGCGAAGAGCGCGGCGGCTATGTCGAAGTAGACATGTCGTCCACCATGGATTGGGAAGCACTGCGTTCACGCATCGAACGATACGGCATGCGCAATTCCAACTGCGTAGCGATTGCACCGACCGCGACCATTTCCAACATCATCGGCGTGTCGGCCTGTATCGAACCGACCTACCAGAACCTGTTCGTCAAATCGAACCTGTCCGGCGAATTTACTGTCATCAACGAGCATCTGGTTGCCGAATTGAAGCAGCGCGGCCTGTGGGACGAAGTGATGATCGCCGACCTGAAATATTTCGATGGCAGTCTGGCAAAGATCGACCGCGTACCGAACGAACTGCGCAGTCTCTATGCAACCGCTTTCGAAGTCGAACCGAGCTGGCTGATCGATGCCGCCTCGCGTCGCCAGAAGTGGATCGATCAGGCACAGTCGCTGAACATCTACATGGCGGGCGTATCGGGTCGCAAGCTAGACGAAACCTACAAGATGGCCTGGACGCGTGGACTGAAAACCACCTACTACCTGCGCACCATGGGTGCAACCTCGGCGGAGAAATCCACCGGACGCGCAGGCGCATTGAATGCGGTAGCGGTTACACCCAATGCACAGGAATCCGGTACGCAATTTTGTTCGATAGACAATCCCGAGTGTGAGGCTTGTCAGTAACCATACGCACGGGAATCGGAAAACATAACCGGTTCCCGACTGCAATCAACTTTAAGGAATAATTATGCTTTCATTCGACGACGAAATCAGTACGACGCCCATGCCTTCCGGCATGAAACAGGCCGACACATGGGGTAACACCGACTTGCCTCCCGCAACTCGCCAGGCAGCGACGACTTCCTCATCGGCTGGACGGATTCGCGTCGAAGACAAACGCATCATCAATTGCCAAGCCGATGTCAATCAACTGGTGCCGTTTAAATACAAATGGGCATGGGACAAATATCTGGCCGCCTGTGCAAACCACTGGATGCCACAGGAGGTCAACATGACCGCCGACATCGCACTGTGGAAAAGCAATCGCCTCAGCGATGACGAACGTCGCCTGATCAAGCGTAATCTGGGCTTCTTCACCACCGCCGACAGTCTGGCCGCGAACAACATCGCGCTCGGCACCTACCGCCACATCAGCAACCCGGAATGCCGCCAGTTCCTGTTGCGTCAGGCCTTCGAGGAAGCCATCCACACCCACGCCTACCAGTACATCGTCGAAAGTCTGGGGCTGGACGAAGGCGAAATCTTCAACATGTATCACGAAGTGCCCAGCATCCGTAACAAGGACGAATTCCTGCTGCCGTACATCGACGTACTGACCAACCCCGACTTCAAGACCGGCACCCCGGAAACCGACCAAACCCTGCTGCGCAGCCTGATCGTATTCGCCTGCATCATGGAAGGCCTGTTCTTCTACGTCGGCTTCGTACAAATTCTGGCACTGGGTCGCCAGAACAAAATGACCGGCGCGGCGGAACAATACCAGTACATTCTGCGCGACGAATCCATGCACCTGAATTTCGGCGTGGATGTCATCAACCAGATCAAAATGGAAAACCCCCACCTCTGGACCGCCGCCTTCCGCGAAGAAATCCGCAGCCTGATCCAGAAAGGCGTCGAACTGGAATACGCCTACGCCGAAGACACCATGCCCCGCGGCATCCTCGGCCTGAACGCCACCATGTTCAAGGAATACCTCCGCTTCATCGCCAACCGCCGCTGCCAGCAGATCGGCGTAGACATCCTGTATCAAGGTGCAACTAATCCTTTCCCGTGGATGGCTGAAATGATCGACCTGAAGAAAGAGAAAAACTTCTTTGAGACGCGTGTGACGGAGTATCAGTCTGGGGGGGCGTTGAACTGGGATTAATCTGACAATCCATTAGCGCCGCCATTTCCATGACCGTCATTCCCGTAACCGTCATTTCCGTAACCGTCATTCCCGCGCAGGCGGGAATCCAGCAGTTAGAACAGCCCGCGAAGCGAACAAAACCTTGGTATTGACCCGCTGCGCGGGGATTTTCAATAAGCTGGATTCCCGCCTACGCGGGAATGACGGTGCTAAAAGATTATCTAGAATTATTTTGAATCATGGGGTTACGGTATGGCTGAATCGCATATGCAGAACGCCATCTGGTATCTGTTTGAATAGTTCTGTCTAATTCACGTTAGATTTATTTAGGAGAAATTGTCTATGAAAGTATTCCTCAGTTGGTCCGGGCAGCGGAGCAAAGAAGTCGCCAACTTACTTAGCGATTGGCTTTGTTGCGTCATTCAGGCATCTCGCCCTTGGATATCTACCCGCGATCTGGATCGTGGTTCTCTATGGTTTGGCGAGATAAATGACCAGCTAAAAGACACTACCGTTGGCATTATTTGCCTGACTCAGGAAAACAAAGCCCGACCTTGGATACTCTTTGAAGCAGGGGCGCTGGCAAAGGGACTCTCTACATCGCGGGTCTGTACGTTACTGATCGATTTGGAGTCCAAAGACATAGAAGATCCACTTGCTCAGTTCAATCACACATTTCCAACTCGTGAAAGCGTGTTGGGTTTGGTAAAAACGCTCAACAACACCTTAGCGAACAACGCCCTAGACAACCGAATCCTTGAACAAGTTTTCGATACTTATTGGCCTCAATTTGAAGAGAAATTCAGCCGCATTTTGTCCACCACTGAGGCTCATCCGCCATCTAAGCCTAGGCCAAAGGAAGATGTTCTAGGGGAGATTCTTGAAAACACTAGAATTCTCAATTCAAAAATTCGTAGGATAGAGCACGAGACAGAGCGCTCTCGCATGAGAGATATGGAAATGCCAATGGGCATGATGCATGAGCAGGCTATTGAAATGGCCAAGTCGGGCATGCCGCTTGAAATGTTGATTGATCGCTTTGGGCAGCGCTTGCCAAAGTCTCTTCTTAAAGAGCTGATGTCTACCTATGAGCGTACTAAGTCAGGAGAATTAATCTGACATGGCGTTCGAGCGAGCAACCGTAGCCCAAATGAAACGCAGTGGAATCTGGGAATGAGCGGTGCGATGTTCATCCCGGAATCCGCTGCGCCACTTCCGGGCTACAGAGCTCACCCCTGAAATAGCACAATCCTGTAAAAACCCACGCCCGTTCGTGGAGTGCGGCGGCATGACGCCGCTGGGGGGCTTAACCCACACATCAAAGCGGCGTCATGCCGCCGCACTCCATCAACGGTGGGGACTTCGCGAATACATATCCCTCACCTTCACGTTCATCCCCGTAAAAACACAACATGCCTCTTGATTGACAAATATATTTATTGTAGCTACAGTAAAACATGAAAATCGAGTTCGATCCAGTCAAAGACGCATCAAACCAGACGAAGCATGGTGTCTCTCTTGCGTTGGCGGGCGAACTTGATTGGGAAGCTGCGTTGGTTTGGGTTGATGACCGCTTCGAGTACGGCGAGTTGCTTATGATCGCACTCGCACCAAAGACGGGCATCCTTTACTTCGTGGCATTTGTTGAACGTGGCAAGATGCGAAGGATTATCAGTCTAAGATTGGCCAATCGTCGCGAGGTAACACACTATGTCAAAAATATCTAAACGCCCATCCGTCGTGATGCCTACTTTGCAAGAAGACAAGGATATTACCGCTGCGGCCAAGGCTGATCCAGACGCTCAGCCGCTCACACCCCAGCAGTTGAAGGCCATGGTTCCCATGCGAGCGCTGCGCGGGCGACCCAAATCCGAGAACGCGAAGCAACTGGTATCAGTGCGCTACAGCAAAGAGGTCTTGGCGTTTTTCAAATCCACCGGCGAAGGCTGGCAGTCACGTATGGACGAAGTGCTACGCGACTATGTCTCGCGCCATTCCCATTGAGCGTGAGCTTAAAATCTCAACGGCAATCCGCCAAAAATTAACCAAAACTGGGCGATGAGGCCAAAAACACTCGCCTCTGAAATAACGTAATCCTGTAAAAACCCACGCCCATTCGTGGAGTGCGGCGGCATGATGCCGCTGGGGCTTAACCCGCACATCAAAGCGGTGTCATGCCGCCGCACTCCATCAACGGTGGGAACTTCGCTTTAACAGGGCATCTGTTTTCCGGGCGGCTGTCTGTATAATCGCCGGGCTGCGCCATCAGGCGACTTTGCAACATCGAAGGAATGTATTCCTGATGATTTGCGACACTTTTTAATCGTAGCCAATATTTGTACTGAAAGGATTTTTTATGGATGTCTGCCCTTGCGGGTCTGGCCTGAAGCTGGAGGAATGTTGCGGTCCGATTATTGCCGGCACTCCGGCTGCGACTGCCGAAGCCTTGATGCGTTCGCGTTATTCTGCCTTTGTACTGGGCAATCTGGATCACATTGAGCGCACCCATGCACCGGAAATCGGTGATGACTTTAATCGCGCGGAAGCGGAACGTACCATATCTGATGTCGAGTGGCTGGGACTTGAAGTATTGTCTGTCGATGAGACGGAAGATACCGGTACGGTGGGTTTTTCCATCCGGTTCCGCCGCGACGGACAAACCTATGGTCAGTATGAACTTTCGACGATCCAACGTTATGACGGCGTATGGTTGTATGTCAGCGGAAAAGTCTCTGCAAACCCGCCTCCGATCAGGGTGACCAAAGTTGGTCGCAACGATCCCTGCCCTTGTAACTCCGGCAAAAAGTATAAGAAATGTTGCGGTGCATAGCGGGCGCGTTCCGGGAATAGCTGATGGAATACAGGTTTAGCTGTACCGCATGTGGCAAGTGTTGCTTTGGCTGGCTGCCTCTTACCGTCAATGAGGCGATACTACATGCAGGCCGTTTCCCGCTGGCGCTGGTCTGGTCTACTATCCCGCAAGGCGCTAAAAATTTCACGCTGGCTACGCAACTGGGCATTACGCCCAAGTCACGCAAACGCTTCGCGGTACTGATTATGCCTACGGCCTATATTCCGCCCTCGCTGCCTTGCCCCGAGTTGACGGATGAAAATTTATGCGGCATTCATCAAACCAAACCCGTCCGATGCAAAACCATGCCGTTCTTTCCTTACCGGGTGGAATCGGATCAGGCCAACATGCTGAAACCCAGGACGGGATGGTTATGCGATACCTCCCATGCCGCGCCGGTGGTTTATCAAAACAAGGTTATTGTTGAACGAGGGAATTTTGATCTGGAACGCAGGGAATTGCGGGAGCAGGTTGCTGTGATGCAGCAATATGCGGATTATATGTTCAAGTACTCGCCGTGGATTATCGACAACCTGACGGCTATCTCTTCAAAACCTGACGGAAATATCGTGACCAGCCTGTCTTCCTTTCTGACTGCGATCAAGCATCTGGATGGCACCGCGATGGCAGCCAAACAACTTCCGGTACTGGAAAAATTTGCTCAAATGACAGCTTCGAACCCGGCGCTTGCCGACTATCACCGGAACTATGCCGGCTGGGCAAAGGAAATGAGCTATTTGGCTAACCGTGTCACACCAAGATGAAACGACCAAACAGAATCGTATTATCATACGTCCCTTGATTTCTGTATAACATTCTTAACCGGCAACGGTATCCAAAGATGACGCTTAAATTCTGTTACTGGTTTTGTCTTCCCTTATTGCTAATGGCCTGTTCTACCCCGCCGCTGCAATATCAGAATGTGATCGAACCTCAAGCTGTTTATGCACCGCCCCTCCAGTCGGATCAACCTGTAGTGGCGCTGGTGCTGGGCAGTGGCGGGGATCGCGGTTTTGCGCATATCGGGGTAATCAAGGTACTGGAAGCCAACAATATCAAGGTAGACATGGTGCTGGGCACCAGTGCCGGCAGCGTGGTCGGTGCGCTTTATGCGGGTGGTTATAATGGTGTGGCGCTGGAAAAACTGGCACTGGAGATGGACAGAGAGAAATTGAAGGACTATGAAATTTCCAAACGCGGTTATGTACGTGGCGAACAGTTACAGGATTTCATCAACCGTTCGTTGCAAAATCGCTCTATCGAACAGCTCGATAAACCCTTTATCGCCGTCGCCACTGAACTGAGCAGCGGCAAAACCATGGCGTTTAATCATGGCAACACCGGCATGGCAGTACGCGCCTCCAGTAGCATACCCGGAATATTTCTGCCGGTTATGATAGGCGGCGAGGAATACATCGATGGTGACCTGAAGAAGCCGATTCCGGTGACGCTGGCCAGGGAGATGGGGGCCGATCTGATTATCGCTGTGGATATTTCACAACAACCGAAGAATCACGATGAGCTATCCGACATCATCGACATCCTGAAACAAAGCCTGCGCATCATGCGTCAATCGATACTCGCGCGCGAACTGGAATCCGCCCAGGTCGTTATCCATCCTGATATTCGCGTCACACCCGAGATAGACAAGGACAGCAAGCTGCACTTGATTCAAATTGGCGAAGAGGCCACCACAGCAGCCATACCGATGATCCGCGAATGGTTGCAAAAAATTGCCGAAGAAAAATCCGCACAACGTGCAATGGAACACCCAACGGGACGCCCGGTGCCTCAACCCTAAGCCGGAACCACAGAGGTGATTTTTCGTAGGTCGGGTTAAATCCCGACCTACAATAATTCTTGTCACAATTTGACATCATTTAACTGGCTAGAGATTAATGAATTTTTGGTTCCTGAAATACAGAACCCCTGATGAACCATGAACTTCTATTGCAAGGAACTACCCTATATCTCCGATGCGACGCATTATCTGGCGGCCATCGCCGACCTGCCCTGGCTGGCCTGGCTGGACAGCGGCGGCATGGCGCGTTTCGACATACTGACCGCCGCACCCCATCACACACTGATTCTGGACAAAAACACCCCTTGCGATGACCCTTTTGACCTGATACGCCAAGAATTAGGTGAGCCGGTTACGCCCGTCGAAAACATCCCGTTCGCCGGCGGCGCACTGGGCTACTGGAGCTATGATCTGGCACAACGAATGATGTCGGGTTCACCGAAGCCATATCTCAAAACATGCGCCCCCGAACTGGAATTCGGCATTTACGATTGGGCGCTGGTGCTGGATCATCAGGAAAAAACCGCCCGGCTCGTCTCGCATCAACACTATGCCGAGACAGCAACACTGCTGCCGCAACTGCTGCAACGCCTGCAGAATCCCCCTGTGTTACCCGCCGACACCTTTCGCATACAGGGGAAAATTGCACGCAACTTTACCAAGGCCGCCTATGCAGAAGCCTTTGCGGCCGTGCAACATTATTTACATGCGGGCGATTGCTATCAGGTCAATCTTGCACAGCGCTTTGAGGCTACCGCCAGCGGTGATGCGCTTGGAGCCTATCTTCAATTACGCCGCATCAGCCCCGCCCCCTATTCCGCGTTCCTGAACTTCCCGTCGGCACAAATACTCTGCGCCTCGCCGGAACGCTTTATCAGCGTGCATAACGGTCTGGTCGAAACCAAACCGATCAAGGGAACGCGACCGCGCCACAGCGATCCGGTGCGCGACCGGCAACTGGCTGATGAATTGAGCCTACACCCCAAGGATAGAGCCGAAAACTTGATGATCGTGGACCTGCTGCGTAACGATCTGGGAAAAAGCTGCAAGCCCGGCTCGGTACGCGTACCTAGCCTTTTCAACGTGGAAAGTTATGCCAATGTCCACCATCTGGTCAGCACTGTGCGGGGCGAGTTGGCTACAGACTGCGATGCACTGGACGTAATGCGCGGCGGCTTTCCGGGCGGTTCGATTACCGGCGCACCCAAGCGCCGTGCCATGCAGATTATTGAACAACTGGAACCCGACAGGCGAGAAATCTACTGCGGCACCATCGGCTATGCCGGATTCGACGGCAACATGGACAGCAACATCGTCATCCGCACGCTGATCTACTCGGATAATTCCATACGCTGCTGGGCTGGCGGCGGCCTGGTCGCCGATTCGCAATGCGCTGCGGAATATCAGGAAACCTTTGATAAAGCCCGTGCAATGCTGGAGTTATTGAGGATGTACGGCGGCGAACTGAAGCCAGACGAATAACCCTGCTTCCGGCAGTTGACACCCCAACCCCATGCGCTAAAGTACGCCATTATTGAGATACCGGCGAATAAGGAGAATCACCCAATGGGTGAAGCCAAAAGACGTGCAAAACAGGCCATGGTCAAGCGCATGGAACCGATGATTGTCGACACACCCGGCGGGCGAATTCATGTGCAGTGGGATGCAGAATCCACGGCTACACCGAACGGTCAGTTGACCTATTTTGCCGGATTTCTTGAGGCATCCGGCCTTTACGAGGAATGGGTTCAGGATTGCCCGTTACACTACACCAGCCCCAACGCACCGAGTAAGTACGATGTATTGGGAACCCTGCTGCTGTCCATTTTGGCTGGACATAACCGTTATGCACACATCACGGCGTTACGTTGTGACGGCGTCAGCCCGGCGGTACTGAACATGAAGAAAATCATCAGCGAGGATGCGATGCGGCGTGGACTGGCGCGCATCGACGCGGCAGCGAGTGAAGCCTGGCTCAAAAAACACCTGCTCCGCAGTGTGTCCGTCGCACTCAATACCCCGTGGATACTCGACATCGACACCACCATTAAAACCTTGTTTGGTAAACAGCAAGGTGCTGAAGTCGGATACAACCCACATAAGCCCGGACGCCCCAGTCATGCACTGCATACGTACTGGGTAGGTAATTTGCGCCTGGTCTTGGATGTCGTGGTCAGTTCGGGGAAGCAGTCGAACTCACCCTATACCCAGCCGGGTCTGTCCGCATTGCTGGATGCGCTGGATCCCAAACAATATCCGGCACTGGTGCGTGGCGACTGCGCTTTCGGCAATGATCCATTCATTGTCGATCTGGAAGTGCGTAACCAGCGGTATTTATTCAAATTGCGTCAGACTAAAGGGGTTCAGCGGTTGTTGCAAAAGCAATTTCAACGCGAGGACTGGACGGAGCCTGGTGTTGCCGATCAGGGTTGGAGTGCGGTGGAAACAACCATCAAACTCAGTGGTTGGAACGGCGAACGACGCGTAGTGATTCTGCGCCGTCCGGTAAAACAAGACCTCGCCCTGACGCGCCGCATTAAACGGCAAATGGAATTATTACTGACCGATGAGGCAATCCAGGCCTATGAATATGCCGTACTGGTAACCAACACCGAATATGACTTGCACGCCATTGCGCAACTGTACCGGGATCGTGCCGATTGCGAGAACGGTTTTGATGAACTGAAGAATCAATGGGGCTGGGGTGGCTTCACAACCCAGGACATTGAACGCTGCCAAACGGCGGCTCGTTCCGTTGCGCTGGTTTACAACTGGTGGAGTTGGTACTGTCGCACCGCCAAACCGGATGCACGCATGGAGGCAATTACCAGCCGCCCCTTATTGCTAGCGGGTGTGGGACGTGCAGTAAAACATGCCGGTCAGACGACTTTGTATCTAACGGCGATGCATGCAGCCAGCCAGCACCTGATGAATTTAATTGCCAATATCCACAATGCGTTGGCACATGTTAAAGCGGTTGCGGAGCAGTTACCCAAAGTAGATCGCTGGCACGTCTTGCTAAAGCACATCGTTGCCAAAATAACCTGTCGTCCGCCACCGATTTATGCGCGTGTATTAAGTTTGGGGGCGGGGTAACTGCCGGATTTAGGTAAAAAGGTATCCGGCAGGACAAGCAGGGCGCGCTAGATATGCCCCTGTTCTGCTGGAAATTCCCGCCATCCCATATTTTGTTTACCGGTTAGTTAATGGTGGATCAGCATGCGCATTAGTCGTCCAGCCATTAGGCCGCAGCCAATAAGCTCGGGGCAATTAGCTACGCCAGATGTTGATAAGGAAGTTTTGCTTTAATTCTCGATTGAGCCAGTCAGCGTAGCTTCAAACTGTTCAAGCGGAACAGGTCTGCCGAACAGGTAGCCCTGATAATGCATACAGCCCTTTTCTTGCAGCAAGAGTCGCTGCTGTTCTGTTTCCACCCCTTCGGCTATTACGTCCAGATTCAGACTTTGTGACATGGCGATGATGGTGTGTACGATGGCCTTGTCGCTGTCGTCATCGACAATGTCGCGGATGAAGGATTGGTCGATCTTGAGTTGATCCAGTGGCAGGCGTTTGAGGTATTGCAGTGAGGAATAGCCGGTGCCGAAATCGTCCAGCGAGAACTGAATGCCGATTTGTCTTAAGCGGGTCATCGTGGCGATGGTGTCTTCGATGTTGTCCAGCAGCAGGCTCTCGGTCAGTTCCAGTTTGAGGCGGTTAGGGTTGATGGCATGGCGTTGAACGATGGTCTGTACCTGTGTCACAAAGTCTGGTTGGCGGAATTGTCTGGAACTGACATTGACGGCCAGTACCAGATCGCGGGTGGCGGGTGATTGCTGCCACCTGCACAGTGTGACGCAGGCCATGTCCAGCACCCAGGAGCCGAGAGGTAATATCAACCCGGTTTCTTCAGCAAGCGGGATAAAATGAAACGGCGAGATTAACCCGCGTTTTGGGTGTAGCCAGCGTATCAAGACTTCAGCGCCTAATGGCTGATGTAGATTGTCTATCTGTATTTGGTAATGCAACTGGAATTCCTGATTTTCAAGCGCATTGCGTAATTCAGCTTCGAGCTCAACGCGGTGATTGATGCTGTCCTGCATTTCCGGGTCGAAGAAACGCAAGGTGTTACGCCCGGATTTCTTGGCTTGATACATGGCAATATCGGCCTGTTTGAATAGTTCATCTATTCCCAGTTGATGGCCGCTAAACAACGTGGCACCGATGCTGGGCGAGTTGAAATATTCGTGAGAGTCAAGCTGGTAGGGTAGATTAAGCGTGTCCAGAATCTTGTGTCCTATCGTTTCCGTTTGTGCCGCTGCTTCCAGCGGGTGAGAACTCAGGTCTTCCAGCATTACCACGAATTCGTCGCCGCCCAGACGTGCGACCGTATCGCCTTCCCGCACGCACAGGGTCAGACGCTCGGCGACGTGTTGCAACAGCAAATCGCCGATGTCATGACCCAGTGTATCGTTGAGCGTCTTGAAATTATCCAGATCGATAAATAGCAATGAACCGGAACTGCCGCTACGTGCGCTGGTCGCCAGTGACTGTTGCAACCGATCCAGTAACAGTCGCCGGTTGGGCAGATGGGTAAGCGGATCATAAAAGGCCAGATGCTTGATTTCGTTAGCCGCCGCTTTGCTGACAGAAATATCGTTAAACGTGGCTACATAGTTCATTACCGTGCCGTGGGCATCCTTTACGGCAGTGATCGTTAAATGCTCGGGATAAATATCGCCATTCTTGCGTTTGTTCCAGATTTCGCCATCCCAGTTGCCGGTGGTATTGATCTGATGCCACATTGCGTCATAGAACTCACTGTCCTGCCGTTCCGATGACATTAAGTTGGGATTTTTTCCGATGATTTCTTCGGCGGTATAGCCTGTGATTTCGGTAAACGCCCGATTTACGCGCAGTATCTTGTTATCGGAATTGGTAATCAGCATACCTTCCTGCGATTCAAAGGCGGTCGCGGCGATACGTAAATCATTTTCAACCTGCTTGCGTTGTTCCATCAGGCTGATCTTTTCCAGTGCCACGCTTACCTGCTGGCTGGCTGAATCGAGAAACTCAATTTCTTCTTTCGCCCATTCACGGTATGAATGAATTTGGTTTATGACCAGCAGAAAATAGCCGTTCTTGCGGAAGGAAAAGGGATACCAGAGCAGGCTGCGTATCTGCATTTGATCATGAAGCAGCGCGCCTGAACCGTCGTGTTGCAAATAGGGGTTGATATTGTTGGTATGGCTGGTCAGCCACTGATGCGTTCGTTGCAGTTCGGTGGCGGCATCAATGAATATGGCTAGTGGATAGGTTGCCTTAGTCGAGGTTATATCTGGGAACTGTGGATTCAGCCATTCGGACAGGGCAATCGCCTGATGCTTGTCGAAGCAAATGTCATAGATCAATGCACGATCTGCGGTGAGCGCTTCACCGATGGTATGTGCCGTATCATTCAGTATGGACTCCGGGTTTTCCTGTTCGACGATGGAGCGGGCAATCTTGTTGAGCGTGCCGGTAAATCGCAATTGCTGTTGTAATGAGTGTTCCATTTTCCTGCGAACGGTGATGTCCTGAACAATGGCAATGCCGCCGATGATTCTATCGCTGTCGTCCCGCGAGGGGGCGCAAGCCATCGACATCCAACCATTGGCGACGCTGAAGGAGGCCATGTAATAACCTTCGTAAGAGATCATTTCTCCATTAAGCGCACTCTTCAGTGCGGGCAGGATGGATTTGTCCTGAAGCTGTTTCATGTCAAGACCGATGAGGCGTTCAACCGTGCTGTGCAGGATGTCGGCAAGGTAATCGTTGCAATAGGTGATGACCAGATTGGTGTCGTAATGGAAAATGCCAACGGGAGAGTGGCTGAGCAGCAGGCGGTAACGCTCCTCGCTGATTTTTACCAGCTTTTCGCGTGCGGTCGCTTCAAGACGTAGCTGGATGTTGTCGATCATGTTGCGGTTGATCAGGCGCAGGCTGAGTATCATGAATCCGAGATACAGCATGCCGGCCATCCCCATCGCGATAGACAGGCTGTCACCGGTCAGAAACAGACGGGTTATGATGGAAATCAGTACCACAATGGAAAAAGTCAAGCCGCTACGCAGGTCGGCGGAATAGGAAATCACCCCGCCAGCTGTCAGTCCACTCAAGATAAACAGCAGAAACATCTGGTAGGGCGGATTATCCGGGGGAAAGAGCAGAAAACTGCTGGAGCCCCAAACGAGGCCGGACAGCAATACGCCAATCCGGAATCGTGTCCGCCATACATGAGCGGTCAGATCGACATTTTCAGTGGTGCGCTTGTATGCGATGATCAGCGCGAATCGGGCAAGCATCACTAAAACCAGGACGGAAAGCCAGACTGATACGATGGCTGGGTCGATTACATTGCGCTGTAAGAAGGCCAGAATGACGGCAAGCAGCGTGCTGGTAATCAAGGAAGCCGTACTGGCAGAATAAATCTGTCGTGTTTGGGAGGATTCGATTGCCATGCGGTTCTCTATATCGCTTATGACGTGCTTATTATTGCGATAAGTCTATCAATGTCTTGGTGTTATCACGTTCACATTATTACACAGTCAGCATCGACATGGCCTGAAAGTGAATTGATCAGGTGTGCCACTTCGCAATGAGCAGACGGTCGGGACGATTTTTTGTCATGTTTTGCGCAAAGGCGCAATCCTGACGGTGTATGGTAATCCCCCGGTCGCGTGTGATATAGGCCGTGATGGCATCGGGTGGTACCGGGTTGCAGCATTTGGCGGCACGGGTAGCCAGATTGTTGACACCTTCGATCAGGATACCGGTTGCATGTGATTTTTCAGTTGCCGGTTTGGCGATGTTGGGTTTGGCTATTTCCAGCACCTTGTTCGGCAGTTCTTCCTGTATGGCTCGTGCGATGCGTAACTGGGTAATTTCGTTACGTCCGATGGCTGCCAGCAAATCATCCAGTTTGTTGTAATGCAGACGCTGAGCCAGCTTTTCCTGATTGATAGACGTGACCCCCAGCCGATGCAGGTCGCGATCCAGTTGTGTTCGGCCCAGTGCGATGCTTTCATCGAGATTCTGACTCTTGAACCAGGCGCGCACCTTGGCTCTGGCGCGCGCTCCCTGCAAATAACCCAGTTCGGGATTGATCCAGTCGCGACTCGGGCCACCCTGTTTGGTGGTGATGATTTCCACGCGCTGACCGTTGCGAAGTTGGTAATTGAGTGGAACCATGTTGCCGTCCACCTTGGCACCACGGGTGCGGTGTCCCAGATCGGTATGCAGAATGTAGGCGAAATCCACCGGGGTCGCTCCCGGTGGCAGTGCGATGACCTTGCCCAGCGGTGTGAGCACGTAAACCTGATCCTGAAATAATTCACGCTGTTCGATAAAGTCGCTCTGCTCGGTGAGTTCGTCTTTCCATTCCAGAATCTGGCGCAGCCAGGCAATTTTTTCATTGAGCCCGGCATCGCTTTGTCCGCCTTCCTTATAGCGCCAATGTGCGGCCACCCCCAGTTCGGAATGATGATGCATGTCATGGGTGCGTATTTGAATTTCGAGCGGCAGGCCGCGCGGGCCGATTACGGCGGTATGCAGTGACTGGTAATTGTTGCTCTTGGGGTGGGCGATGTAATCGTCGAATTCGCTGGCGATGGGATGCCATAAATGCTGTACCAGTCCCAGTGCGGCATAGCAGCTCTGTACGTCGTCCACCAGTATGCGCACGGCACGTACATCGTATAGTTCGTCGAAGTTGATGTGCTTGCGCTTCATCTTGTTGATGATGCTGTAGATATGCTTGGGGCGCCCGCTTACTTCGCCCTTGATGTCGGCCTTGTTTAATTCCTGCTTTAAGTGGGAGATCACATCGCTAATGTAATTTTCCCTGTCCATCCGACGTTCATCCAGCAATCCGGCAATACGTTTATACAGTTCAGGATCCAGATAGCGTACGGAAAGATCTTCCAGTTCCCATTTGATTTGCCATACACCCAGGCGATTGGCCAGTGGGGCAAACAGGCTCTGAGTTTCGGAGGCAATCTGCTTTTGTCGTTCCGGGCTGGCTTTGGACAGATTGCGCAGGGTTTGGGTGCGCTCTGCAAGTTTAATCAGCACTACGCGTATGTCATCCACCATGGCCAGCAGCATCTTGCGCAGGCTTTCGATCTGGCGCGCGTGTTCATCCTTGTCCTTCTTCTCCGGGCGACGGATCTCGCTGAACTGCCGTATCTGCTCCAACCGTGAAATGCCATCGACCAGTGCGGTGATGTTGCTGCCGAATTCGGCTTTGAGTTTTATTTTCCAGTCAGTCAGGTATTCGGGAACCGCATGCAATATGGTTGCAGCCAATGTTTCGACATCCATGTTCATGCCGGTCAATATGCTGGTGGCTCCGAGAGCATGGTGCATCAGCGGTGTGCCGGTCAGTTCCACCTGCTCTGCGTAAAGCGGTTCGGCCAGTTCGCAGGCACGACGGATAATCTCCTGTCCATCAGGCGTGATAGAGGCCGGCAGCGTGGCCAACCAGGAAGAAATGTCTTCAAAGGTATGAGTTGCTTTGTTCTGTATGGAAACCATGATTTAGCCTAATACCGTTAACAGTAATTTACTTGCGAGCAGGTACAGCAGCAAGGCGAAAAGTTTGCGTAATAGTCTGGTGTTCATCTTGTGCGCCGCTCTGGCTCCCAGTGGGGCAGTAATGACACTGGCAAGTGCGGTGCCGAATAAAGCGGGTAGATAGACAAAGCCCAGACTATGAGCGGGTAGCCCTGCTGTGCCGATGCCGGTGAGTATATAACCGGTCGTGCCGCCGATTGCAACGGGAAAGCTGATGGCTGCCGAGGTGCCGATGGCATTGCGCAGGGCGAGATTGCCCCATAACAGAAACGGAATGACCACGGTTCCGCCGCCTATGGAAACCAGACTGCTTAACCCGCCGGCGAATACACCGAACAGCCGGATACCATTATTGCCCGGCAATTGACGCGAAGCAGGCGGGCGGATGTCGAGCAGGATTTGTGTCGCGGCGAAATAGACAAACATCGCAAAGATCAGCCCCAGAAAATGCGGAGCTATGCGCGCGGCAAGCAGGGTGCCCAGCGCCGTACCGAGCAAAATGCCGGGCGTGATGGTACGCACCACCTGCCAGTTAACCGCTCCGTGTTGATGGTGTTTATGCAGGCTGGCCAGTGCGGTAAAGATGATGGTCGCTATCGAGGTGCCCAGTGCCAGATGCAGCACGTGATCTGGCGGAAAATGCTGTGCATTGAATAGCAGGAGTAATACCGGCACCAGTACCGTGCCGCCGCCGATGCCGAAGAGTCCGCCCAGCAGACCGACTATTGCACCCAGCAGCAGGTAAGCGGCCCATTCCATCAATCGTGTGCCAGACTATTTACGATGAATCGCCATTCCTCCGGCTCCAGCGGCGTGATCGACAAGCGGTTGCCGCGCTGCAAAATGCGCAAGCGTTCCAGTTCGGGATGAAGGCGTAATTCGGATAATGAAATCAGAGCGATTTTTTTGACCAGTTGCACATCCACATTAAACCAGCGCGGCTGTTCTTGTGTGGCCTTGGCATCGAAATACTTGCTGTCCGGTTCAAACTGCTTGGCATCTGGATAAGCGGTGCTGGATACACGTGCGATTCCGGCGATGCCGGGTTGCTTGCAGTTGGAATGATAAAACAACACACCATCGCCGATTTCCATCTGGTCGCGCATGAAGTTACGTGCCTGATAATTTCGTACTCCATACCAGGCGACGCTTTGTTCGGGGAAGTTGGCCAGGTCATCGATGCTGACATCGCTTGGTTCAGATTTCATTAGCCAGTAACGCATGGTGATTCCAGTCAGTGTTTAGGGGGGGCGATTATAGTTTTTTCGGCTGACGGGATGAAGTGCCCGTATGGGGGAATGTTTCCCTTACTTACCCCATGTTTGGTCTGGGCATACCCAGATGATAACCCTGCGCGTATTCAATGCCCATGGATCGAATTTCATTCATGATTTCTTCCGATTCGATGAATTCGGCGACCATCAGAATGCCCAGATCCTGACACAGGCGGCTCAGATTTTTAACCAGCGCGTAATCAATCTTTGAATTCAGAATGTTGCGTACGAATGCACCATCCAGTTTGACAAAATCAAAGCGCAGTTCGCGTAAATAATGAAATGAGTTGTAGCCGCTGCCGAAGTCGTCCAGTGCAAAGGAGAAGCCCTTTTTTCTCAGGTCGGTGAGAAATTTTCTCATGTGCGTCATATCGCCGATGGCATCGCGCTCCAGTATCTCGAACACCAGATGATTGGGCGGAATGCCTATCTCGTTGCAGAGATTTTCTGCAAAGCCCAGTACGCCGCGTCCCTGTATTTCCTGCGCAGACAGGTTGACGAATAATTTGGTTTCATTGTCGCCGGCGTCGATTTTTTCTTTTAGTGCATGCAGTGCGGTATTGATGATCACCCTGTCCAGCTCGCGTCCCAAACCGTATTTTTCCAGCGTTTCGATAAACATTCCTGCCGAAATCGTATCGCCATTGGGTTCACGCAGCCGTGCCAGCGTCTCATAGGCGAAGACCTTGCCGGTTTTGCAGTCGATAATGGGCTGGTAAAAGGGAATGATGCGGCCTTCGCGCAAGGAACTGCGCAAAGTTTCGGCCTGATCACGTATTACACGCGTTTCCTGGATTTTTTCCACGGCAGCATCAATGCTGCAAACGGCATCCTTACCGGATTTCTTGGCGCGATACAGGCCGATGTCTACGCCCGACATCAAGTCGGAAAGGTTGTTCGCATCAACGGGGTAGGTGACCAGGCCGATCGAGGTGGTGATGTGAAAACTTTTTCCGTCCGGTGATGAAAAGGTGAAGTCGCGCAGTTCCGATCTTAACTTCTCGGCAACGACCATACCGCCCACCTTGTTGGTTTCGGTCAATATGATGGCGAACTCATCGCCGCCTATGCGGGTAGCCAGATCACCCTTGCGCATCGCGCTATGCATGGATTCGGCCACGCCGATCAATACGGCATCGCCGCAAGGGTGTCCATAGGTGTCGTTGATGTCCTTGAAATCATCCAGATCCAGCATCAGGATCGAAAATTCATGTTCATGCCGCTCGGAACGCCCGACTTCATATTCCAGCATTTCGTTGAAATAACGGCGGTTATACAGCCCGGTGAGCGGATCATGTGTAGAGTAATATTCCAGCTCTGCCATTGTGCGGCTCAATGCCTTGCTGGAACCGACTACCATCACCATTACTGAGAGTATCGAACGGACTACACTGGCTTCCTGAGTGTTCAGTTTTTGTACCGAGCCGTAGGCTACACCCAGTAGCCCGGCTAGGTTGACGACTTCCAGATCGGGAACGGAAACGGTAATCAGCTTGATTTCGTCTATGGAACCGGATTGTATTTCGGCTGGCATATGGAATTCTTCAATATCCAGCACCGCATCATCAGGCAGCTTGAGTTGCGCCAGCATTTCACTGGTCAGTTTTTTACGCACCAGCATTTTTACTTCATCGCTGTAGTTTCCGAGAAAGTACAGGTACAGGGATAGGCCGTTTTCCTCGGCAAAGGCGATGAAGAAGAAATTGAACGGGAATACGGTATGGAATCCGGCGAGAATTTCCTGCACAAACAGTTTCCACTGTGCGATTTTTTCATGAGAGATGATGATGTTTTGCAACACATTGCTCTGGCGCTCGAATAAATCTTTTTCGATCAGCGTGCCGGCCAGATTTTCGATTGTTGAGCCGAACTCCAGCATCAGATGTTTGAGGTGTTCCTCGTTCTGATTCCATTGCCGTTGATGTTCGTTAAGCAGCAAGGTCAATGTTTCGTTCAAACGGGAGGAACGCGCAATTCCTGAGTTTAGCTGGCGAGTAATTTGGTCGCGGATAGTGTTGCTTATATCGCTTAGTTTCAGTAGATCAATGCAGTCTTGCATCGACTTCTGCATCTCGGAATTAACCGCCTGTACCAGTTCGCTGACATTGCTGGAAGAAAGCCGGGTGCGAGTTTGATTTTCCAGCAACTCGGCAAAGCGCACCAGGCCCTGATAGCGTAGTTCGTCAATTCCCTGCGGGGCGACCGACATAATGCCGCCCATGCTATTTCCCTTCCCTGAATACACCACTTCCGGTCATCAGGTCTATGCCGCATTCGAGCTCCTTGAACCAGTTCAGGAAGTCCTGCACCGCCTCACCGCGATAAACCGGCCCGTGTTGCGAGGCGATAAATTTGATGTCCAGTTTCGATACCGCCTCTACCCAGATGCGCGCGGCCTTGTTGGAGCACATGTAGCGGCGATGGAACTCTTCAATATAGGGTAAGTGTGCGTTAAAGTCGTCAACAAAGGCGTAATCTTTTTCCACTGGCAGCATCGCGGCACCGATGTCGCCGGTGAATAGCACCTTTGAGACCGGGTCGTAAACATTGATTTGGCCTTCGGAATGCAGGAAATGCGCGGGAATCAGCTGTAACTCAAAATCATCGCAAACCTGATATTGCATGCCTTCGTCAGGTACGCCGACAAAACGATGCATGCCGGTGATGCCGTAATGCGGTAGAAATCGCGTCCAGATACGCGATACATAAACCGGCGCATCGGAAAGTTCCAGCCAGGTCGAAATACCGCCGACAATGTCAGGGTCCTGATGGGAAAGTACGATGCCTTTCAGCTTGTCGGGGGAGATGTAGCGCAACATTTCGGCCAGTACGCGTGGCATTACGCCGAAGCCACCCGGATCAAGCAATACACCGCAATCACCATGCACAACCAGATATTGATTAGAGCGTACACCATCTTCTTCACCGGGTTCGCTTTCATTAAGCAAAACAAATTTGTGCTCTTCGGTGCCGTATAAAACGATGTTGCGCATGGGATTTCCTTGGAGTTGAAAAAACAGGCGTAAGGGTAGCAGGGTTTTTATGGGTCGTGTTTGCAAGCAGATGTGGAAAAACAGCGTAATTCTGCAACATAGCCTCATTAGTTATCCGATTTCCCGAATATTCCTGTGCTACAACACCAATCGCCGGGCATATTGAATTGTCGCTGTTGCCATGTCAAATCCACAAATGTACAAACAACGGCGAAGCATCATGGCATGTCAGCTATCGATGCCGCGACTTTGATCTGCAAATTTTCTGTTGTGTCTGTTACCGCACAGTCCCGCTACGGGTTCGCCACGTATTGTTTCGGCGCATGGCAAAAGTGCCGCCATTGATGATGAATACAGGTTAACTGTTGATGTGGTGAGCTTGCAAACGGCATCAATCACCCACGATGCAGTTCCTTCGTCACCACATTCGCGGCTTGTTTCAGATTTTTTACGTTTAAAGAAAGTAATCACATGGCAATCGGTACAGTTAAATGGTTTAACGATGCAAAGGGTTTTGGTTTTATTACTCCCGATGACGGCAGCGATGATTTGTTCGCGCACTTTTCCGCAATCAACATGGACGGATTCAAGTCACTTAAGGAAGGTCAAAAAATTTCCTTTGAAGTGATTCAAGGTGCCAAGGGTAAGCAAGCTTCCAATATCCGGGCTGCCTGACATACTCTTGCGTTTGTGCATAGCGCAATTGTGACGGGAGGGCGGGGAATATTCCGCCTGTTTGTAATTCAGTAAGGAGTTCGCCATGTCAGTTTGGTTTCGAATTCGCTGGCTTATGTCCGCATTGCACGCTATGGCGGCTATCTGTTTCGCGCTGTCAGCTTCGGCAGCCGATGAAGACTTCTCCTCGCTGACAAAACGCCTGCAAGTGGAGAAGCCGAAGTTCGCGCAGCGCCAACAGGCTTTGCTCGCGGAACGCTACGATCTGACAGACCGTCCGTCCCAATCAACGACCATGTCGCGTGGTAAGCCGGTGCAAAGCGGTGTGCGTGTCAAACTACCCCATAGCATGACATGGGAGAAACTTGCTGCCATGTCGCCGGAGCAGATCAGGGAAAAGCAGTTCTGGCCTGCCGGTTTTCTGCCGCTGCCGCATCCCCATCATGAAGCAGGCGGCATGGTCTTCCCCAAATTTTTGATCGAGGAAACGAAGCAGCAGACTGATCGTGACCTGACTCGGTTCGACCTTGATTTCGACTTGCCGGATTATTTTTTGCCCGAGTTTCCGGCTCCGATTTACCTGACGACGCGGCCCGATCTTGGCGACGTGTCGCAAGATAAGCTGGTAACGCTAGACAGCTTCAACGAATTGTTCAAGGACATCCTCAATCCCAAGCAACTCGAAGGACTGCGCTTGCTGGTCACGCCGTTTCCCCAGCAGCAATTCAACGCCACCGAAGACCGCCGCAGCCTGAAGGCGCATCCGGGTGTGGCCTGCTTCGACTGTCATGCCAACGGACATACCAACGCCTCCACCCATACCGTCGGTGACATTCGCCCCAACGAATATCGTCATCGGATCGACACGCCATCGTTGCGCGGTGTGAACATTCAGCGCCTGTTCGGCTCGCAACGGGCACTCAAAACCGTGGAAGATTTCACTGAATTCGAGCAGCGTGCCGCCTACTTCGACGGCATCCCGGCTGATGCGGCGCGTAAAGGTACCAATGTGCTCGAACGCGGCAGTCAGGTGCAGTTCATGGCGGAGTTTCAGGCACTGCTCGACTTCCCGCCCGCGCCCAAACTCAACGTCTTCGGCAAGCTTGATCCTGCCAAAGCCAGCGAGAACGAGCTGCGCGGCCAGCAAGTCTTCTTCGGCAAGGGGCAGTGCGCAACTTGCCACACTCCGCCGTACTACACCGACAATTCCATGCATAACCTGAAGGTGGAGCGATTCTTTAAGGAGGTCACGATCAACGGTCGCACAGCCTCGGCGGATGGCCCGATCAAAACCTTTCCGCTACGCGGCATCAAGGACTCGCCGCCCTATCTGCACGATGATCGATTGCTGACGCTGGAGGACACCGTGGAGTTTTTCAATCTGGTTCTGGAATTGAAGCTGAATGAACAGGAGAAGAAAGACCTAGTGGCCTTCATGCATGTGCTGTAGGCCGTCGTTTTCTATAGGAGATCGTCATGAGCCAATATCAAATCGCCGTTGTCGTCGGAAGTCTTCGCCATGATTCATTCAACCGTAAGCTGGCAAGCGCCATTGCAAAGCTGGCACCATCGGAGTTTTCATTGAAGCAAGTGTTAATCGGCGACTTGCCGCTTTACAACCAGGACGACGATGCGAATCAGGCCGAGTCCGTCAAACGCCTCAAAAATGAAATTTCGGTAGCGCAAGGCGTTCTGTTCGTCACGCCCGAATACAACCGTTCCATTCCCGGTGTGCTCAAGAACGCAATCGACCATGCCTCGCGCCCCTATGGACAAAGTGCTTGGGCGGGAAAACCCGCCGGTGTGCTGGGCGTTTCGCCGGGTGCTAGCGGTACAGCCATGGCGCAACAGCATTTGCGCAATATTCTCGCGACTCTGGATATGCCGACGCTAGGACAACCCGAAGCATTCATCCAGACAAAGGACGGCTTGTTCGATGAGGCTGGCAACATCGGTGCAGACAGCAAAGAATTCCTGCAAGACTGGATGGATCAATATGTCGCGTGGGTGAAAAAACACGCTGACTGAGGCTATAAAAAATTAAAGGAGATAAGCATGCAAAATTGGTTTCATCTCATCGCAATATTTTAGTGCGGCTATCGTAGCGACATGCCCTGCACTTGCCGGGGAGCAGACAAAAACTCCGGCGGAGGGTTACAACATCCATATCGTCGCGCCCCATCGTCATGAAGACGGCACGGTGCATGGAACGCATTGCTGCATGGCTTACCCAGGCTGACCAGACTCGCCATCATCGCCGATGATCTTTCCAGCGTTCCTGATTGCGGCACGCAAATGATCCAGAGCGGGCGTACCATTAGGAGGTTTGATACATGACTTACCAAAGCGTTAATCCGTACAACGGTGAAATTCTGAAGACGTTCGATGGACTCACCGACAAGCAACTTGAGTCGGCACTTGCAACCGCTTCGACCTGCTTTGAGAGTTGGCGGCACACCACTTTTGCCGAACGCGCCATTGTGGTTGCGAAAGCGGCTGCCATCATGCGCTCGAACATTGATGAACTCGCCCGCACGGTAACACTTGAGATGGGCAAACTCATCAATGAGTCACGGGACGAAGTATTGCTCAGCGCAGACATCCTCGACTACTACGCCATTAACGCCGAGGAATTTCTCGCGCCACAACACCTCAAGCCGAGTATGGGCGAAGCCGTGGTCGAAAGCAGTTCGCTAGGTGTGATTTTTGGTGTCCAGCCTTGGAACTTTCCCTACTATCAGCTCGCGCGCTTTGCCGGACCTAACCTGATGGCAGGCAATGTTGTCATGGTCAAACACGCAGGCTGCGTTCCGCAATGCGCTATCGCTTTTGAGAAACTATGGTGCGAGGCGGGTGCGCCAGCGGGTGCCTATTCCAACTTGCGGATTTCGTATGAGCAGGTGAACCGGGTGATTGACGATTTCCGGATCAGGGGCGTGGCACTGACCGGCAGTGTGGAAGCCGGAAAAATAGTTGCCGCGAGAGCAGGACTAAATTTGAAGAAGTCAACGATGGAGTTGGGCGGTAGCGATGCTTTCATCGTGCTGGATGATGCCGACCTCGACAAGACCGTCAAATGGGCGGTGTCGGGCAGGATGATCAACGCGGGACAGAGTTGCGATGCACCAAAGCGATTTATCATCGCTGAAGAACTGGCCGACCAATTTCTCGAAAAGCTTCGGGCAGCGCTGGTGGAATTCAAACCCGGAGACCCGATGGACGAAACCACGACGCTCGCCCCGCTGTCTTCGGAAGCCACCCTGATAAAACTGCTGGATCAAGTTAAACGAGCGACCACAAATGGCGCCACGCTGGTGATGGGCGGCAACCGGATAGATCGTCCTGGCGCATTCATGCAGCCGACCATCCTGACGAATATCCAGCCCGACAATCCCGCTTTCAGAGAGGAATTATTCGGCCCGGTTGCGCTGCTTTTTCGGGTCAAGGACGAGGACGAGGCGGTTGCGCTTGCCAACGATTCTGATTTTGGATTGGGCGGTGCGGTCTTCACCAGGGATGTGGCGCGCGGCAAACGTGTGGCGAGCCGTATAGACACGGGCATGGTGTTCGTCAATCATCCAACAGGCTCGACACCGGACTTGCCGTTCGGCGGCATCAAGAACTCCGGTTATGGACGAGAGCTTTCCGACATGGGCATACAGGAATTCGTGAACAAAAAACTGGTTCGCGTTATTTCGATTGATGCACCCGCATAGGTCTTGAACCGGAATAGGGGTAAATTGATTTCATCGCATCGTAATATTTAGCGGGGCTGAAATTGCAAAAGGACCATTTATGGGGTTCCGGTTCGTCCGACTTGGGGTAACCCGACGTTGCCTGTGTCCGCTACAGAAAAAACAGAAATATTTTGGCTCCATGTGAAATACAGTTGGTAGTCGAATTTCATTCTTCCGCCAAGTAAATCAGCGATTACAGCAAAAGCAATTCCAACGCGAATACTGGATCGGTACAAAATGATGCCATGATTGGGGGGGTAAGTAGTGTGTGTATGCAATAGTAAAGGCGCTAGCGGCTTGACGATTTGTCAGATAGGAAAGAAGATACCCGACCGGGTGAAGGTTTGCCCGCTGGAAATTGTTGGAAACGGGTATTTATGGAAAATCGGAAATGATGGATATTGCTCAACGAGCCATACAGGCGGAAAACATATTGCGGCAGCGTGAGCTTGCCAATATGAAATGGATAGCAGCGGGTTTGCTGGGCGGGGCGGCCTGCTT
The DNA here is from genome assembly GCA_038206935.1 of Burkholderiales bacterium. GTDB lineage: Bacteria > Pseudomonadota > Gammaproteobacteria > Burkholderiales > Gallionellaceae > Gallionella. The sequence continues at coordinate 96,340 of JBBRAJ010000007.1, read as the reverse complement.
GTATTGCATCGGCAAGGTATATGAGGGGCAGCATCCGGCATGGGCTTATTTGGCGGCCTTTGCCGAAGCGGCGATGATAGGCGCACTGGCAGACTGGTTTGCGGTGGTGGCGTTGTTTCGTCATCCGCTGGGTTTGCCGATTCCGCATACGGCCATCATCCCGAAAAATAAACGCAGTATTGCAAACAGTCTGGCCGATTTTGTGGTGGGACAATTTCTAAGTCCCGAGGTTATCGAACAGCGGCTCAAACGGTACGATGCGGCGAAGCATTTCTCGGAATGGCTGGCAGAACCACAAAATAGTGCACGGATGGCGGGCTACCTGAATCAAGCGGTCGGGCATGGTGTAAAAGTGCTGGATGACCGGCGCATCCATGACTATCTGGCTAACGCGACCCGCAAAAAGTTACAGGCACTCGACCTTTCCGGTTTCATTGCCGGTGCGCTTGAGATGGTTACCCGTAATCAGAGTCACCGCAAGATATTGCACGGCGGTTTGCACCGCTTCGCCGAGTTTCTGGAAGAACCGGAGAATGTCGGCAAGATTTCCGCATTTATCAAGGGGTGGAGCGATAACGCCTGGGTACAGAGCATGATAGAGCCATTTGTGCCGACGATACGTACGGCTGTCGCGAATAAATTGCGTGCGGTAGCGGAGGATGAGTCCAGTGCCTTGTATCAGGAGTTTGACGAACAGGTTAATCGCTATGTTTCTCGTCTGCAACATGATCCGCAGATTCAGGAATGGGTGCATCAGAAGAAGGATGCGATGCTGAGTCATCCTGATTTTGGCAGACAGATCGAATTACTTTGGGAGCAATTCAGGGACTGGATCGTACTTGATCTGTCACACCCCGATTCGGTGATCGCCGGCAAGATTGCAAATCTGGTGACCGAGTTTGAACAATATCTCCTTACTAATGAAGGCATCCGTAGTTGGATGAATAAGCAGATTCAGACTACGTTGATACAGACCGCCAACGCCAATAAGGGCGTGATCGGTGATTTGATCCGACAGGAGATTATCCGCTGGGATGACAAATTTATGGTCAATAAACTGGAGTTGTATCTGGGCCGGGATTTACAGTTTATTCGCGTTAACGGTACGCTGGTTGGCGGACTGTTTGGCTTGTTGATTCATACGGTAACGGTGATGTTGATGTGAATCAAGAGTCGGGTGCAAGTTTTTTTGATTAAAGGGATCCTCTAAACAAAGTCGAAATTAATCCGCTACTCTGATGTAAAATCCCGCCGATTGCTAAGAGGAACTGATTTTGTGTTACACCCGCTATACGCTCACAACATGATTAATCGGGAAATCGAAAAACTATAATGCCTGATTCTGATTAGTTATGTCCAAACATCTCATTGGTCGTTTTGAAATCTTGAAGGAGCTCGGTAAGGGCGGGCAGGGAACCGTGTACCTTGCATACGACCCCCAGCTTGACCGTAAGGTGGCGATCAAGACATTACATAAGTCAAATAGTAAAAAAGAACAGTTGTCCAATGAGGCGCGCATCGTCAGCAAGCTTCAGCATCCCAACATCATCGCGTTGCACGACTCCGGGGAGCATTACAGTGCTTCGTATCTGGTTTATGCCTATATTGAAGGACAAACTCTCGCTCAGTTACTAAAGAAAGAAAAATCGCTGTCGTTGACGCGAGCGGCAGAAATTACCTGCGGTATTCTGGATGGTCTGGCTTATGCGCACGGGCAGGGCGTTTCCCATCTGGATATCAAGCCGGCCAATATCATGATCGCCAGTAACGGCATGCCTATGGTGATGGATTTTGGTCTGGCCAAGGCCGCTAATGATCAGAATCGTAATGAAACGGCCTTTACCGGGACACCCCGTTACGTTGCGCCGGAAATCATACATGGTCAGATCGGTGACTTTCTGGCCGATATTTATGCGGTCGGAACCATGTTGTATGAAATGGTTACCGGCGAATTCGCCGTTCAGGGCGAGGGCGTGTTTGAGATATTAAATCGTGCGGCGCATGAACGGGTTTCTGCTCCGTCCAGCCAGAATATCCGGATTGATGAAAATCTGGAATCCATCATACTCAAGGCTATCGCCAGGAAGCCCGAAGAGCGTTATCCCAGTGCCTTATTGATGAAAAAGGCTTTGGATGAATATCTCGGTAAAACGGTATCAGGTGATTCTGCTCAGGGCAGCGATCAGAACAGCACAATCGATTTTCTGTTGCGCCGGATGCGAACCAAGAAGGATTTTCCGGCCATCTCGACTATTATTTCTGAAATCAATCAGATCGTAGCTTCCGAATCGTCGAGTGCCAGCAAGCTGGCACGTAGCATTCTCCAGGATTTTGCGCTTACCAATAAGCTGCTGAAATTGGTGAATTCAGCCTCCTACGGTCATTTTGGCGGCACCATCAATACCATTTCCAAGGCTGTCGTGATCCTGGGTTTTGATACGGTACGCAGCATTGCCTCCTCGCTGATACTGATGGAGTTCATGCAGAACAAAAGCCAGTCCAGCCAGCTCAAGGACGAGGTTGTACATTCGTTTTTGTCAGGCATGGTCGCGGCTCAACTCTCTGTCGGGCACAACTTCCGTGATGCCGAAGAAATTATGGTCTGCTCGATGTTTCATAATCTGGGCAGGATGTTGGCTATTTACTATTTCTTTGACGAGAGTCAGGAAATAGCCCGTTTGATTGAACAGGGTTCAAGCGAGGATAAGGCCGCCTCCAAGGTATTGGGCGTGACCTATACCGATCTGGGGCTGGCTGTAGCGCATAGCTGGAACTTCCCGCCGCGTCTGGTTGCAGGAATGCGCAAACTGGGGCCGGGCAAGATACAGGAGGCACATGGCGATATTGATAATCTGACGGTCATGGTGAATCTTGCGCATGAACTATGCGAAATATCCTCGTCGACAGATGTTAAGGAAAAGTCGCGCTTGTTGCAGGATTTGGCGAATCGCTATGAAAACACCGGCAAAGTGACCGAACAGGACTTATCCGGGGCACTGAAAAAGGGATTGACTGAATTATCCAACCGCGCCAGCGTCCTGGGTATCAGTTCTACAAAAAATCCGGTAATCAAGCGGGTAAGGCAGTGGAGTGCGACGACGCAGACGATAATCGAACAGCCTAAGGTAAAAGAGGGCATGGAAGGGGTGGTCGAACTGGATGACGCTGCGGCCGCAGACAAGAATCAAGGTGTTGATGCCCGTAATCGTCCGAATAATCCCGAGGCCCTGTTAGGTGCCGGTATACAAGATGTAACGACTTCGCTGGTCAGCGAATTCAAGCTAAACGATATTTTGCAGATGATACTGGAAACCATGTATCGCGGGATGGGATTCAATCGCGCTCTGATTATGGTGCGCGATAATGCACGCGGCGAAATGGTGGCACGATTTGGTTTCGGTGAGGGTATCGAAATGTTGTTGCCGAACTTTCATTTTCCGTTGGGGTACTCACCGGATGTGTTTCATTTGTCGATCAGCAAGGGGCTGGACATCGCCATCGAAAATACCAACGCACCCAATATCACCGATAAGATTCCTGCCTGGTATCGTAACTCTATCATTCACGCCCCGTGTTTTGTGTTGTTGCCGGTGATGCTCAAAGATAAGGCCATCGGCATGTTCTATGCGGACATGGCTAAGGCCAACAGTCTGGATATGTCTCAGCAGCAACTTTCGTTGTTGCGCACCCTGCGTAATCAGGCGGTGTTGGCGATCAAGCAGAAGACTTGATTTGACATGAGAGTGGTGAGGAACGAACCGCATCAATCATGAAGCCGCTTTATGAGCATGGAATTTTAATGCGACCGGAATGGGTGTTTCTTTCGGGGCGTCAATGGTGTTAACGCCCCTGTATTAACGTTCCCGGTCAAACTCAGTTTGGGGTATCGGTGGCTTTCCCGGTATTCGGGTCTTTGGGGGTATCTGGGCCTTTGTGGGTATCTGGGGCTTTTCTGGCATATACGATTCTTTTGGATCCGCCGTCGCAACTTCCCACGACCCTTTGATCCTTTACTTCGTTTGGCGCGATGATTTCAAGTTGATAGATTTTTATACCTTTGGACTCGATTTTTGCGGAAATTTCGGATTTCAGTTCTTCGCAAGGTTTTTGTGCAAAGGCAGGAAACATGACGACCGACAAAGCTATTGCTGCGATGAGTTGTTTCATTAAATCTCCCGTAGGGTTGGATTGCGAAGTAAAGAGGCTTTCATAAGCTGCCTTTAAGGGGGAGCGCCGCTATCTTGCCTCAACTTTAATCCGGCATCAATCCTCTTTCATTACTCTGTTATCAATTGCTCCAGTCGCGAACGGCCATCCGGGGTGGACATGAACATCAATATGTCGTTGCCTTGCAGCAGATAAGCGGAAGAAGGATTGAAGAACCATTTCTCCTGTCGGCGTATGGCAAGCATGATGCAGTCCTCGCTGGCGTGGTACAAGGTACTCAACGGTTTGTTCGTCAGATTTTCCGGGATCAGTATTTCTTCCATACGCATTTTACTGTCGCTCTTGAGCATACCGTCGAGGAAATTCATCACGTTCGGCCTTACCATGGCAGATACGATACTTAGTCCGCCACTGTAATCCGGCGAAACAATTTCATCCGCTCCGGCAAGACGGGTCTTTTCAGCATTTTTAAGATCATGGCATCGCGCCACCACGCGCAGTTGCGGGTTCAGTTGTTTCGCACTCAGGCTGATAACCAAATTGGCACCGTCATCATGCGCTACCGCAAAAATTCCTTTGGCACGCAAAATTCCTGCGGCCAGCAATATGTCGTTGTCTGTTGCATCGCCAAGCAGAAACAGTTGCTCAGGATGCGTGTCAAGATAGCGTTGAATCACAGTCATGTCACCGTCAATCAGAACATAGGGGCGGCCGGTCATGCTCAGCTCATGGGCCACATTGCTACCCACCAGGCCGACACCGCAAACGATGTAATGATCTTTCAAATGATCGATTTTTTTCTGCATTTTTTTACTCCGCCATGAATCATTAAGGTCGCTTTCCAATAGGAAGGCGGTGAATGTGGAAAGCACGTAACCCAGCACACCGATACCGGAGATTCCGATAAATACGGTAAAAAGCCGTCCGTATTGGTAATGAGTCACATCGACTACCTCGCTATACCCGATGGTCGAAATGGTAATGAACGTCATGTAAAAGCAATTTATCCAGGTGTTTGTCGGATCGCTGAGTAGACGGTAGCCCACTGTGCCAATGATGAATACGGCTACCAGCGCAAACAGCGCAATCATCAGATGGCGGACTACCTTGGATTCTTGCTGATCATGCATGCTATTGGTCTTTTACGGATTCGGAGGGGTATGGGGGGAAGGAAGTGCATGTAACATTTTAGCAAGGTCTTATGGCTTTTCGCGGCGCTATTATCGCGCATTCGGCACGAATCGTGGCGGATTGCTCTCAAGTTGCTGCACCGAATAGGTTAAACTCACAGGGTTTTCCAGATAACTCATTGCCTGACATGAAAGAGCTGTTTACGACTCATACGCACGCACGACTGCGCACGCTGCTGACTATCGGGTATGCGCTATTCATCGTCTATGCCAGTCTGTCGCCGTTTTCGGGTTGGCGCGAGCAGGGTTTGAACTTTGAAGATGTGTTGCTCATGCCCTTGCCGTTAACCTTTACTGCATTCGATTCAATCGTAAATGTGCTGGCCTATATTCCTTTCGGCCTGCTGTTGGGGCTGACGTTTCGTTCTTCGTTTGGTATTGCCGTTACCGTAATGCTGGCGGTTGGTTGCGGTGCAGCCCTGTCGGTGAGTATGGAGTATCTGCAAATGTATTTGCCACTCCGTGCAAGTTCCAATCTGGATGTATTAACTAACAGTACAGGAACTTTGTCGGGTGCTTTGCTTGCCGTCAGCATTACCTCATGGACCCGGCTGTTTGAATTTGCGATACATAGACGTAGCGCGCTTTTTCATTACGGCAGGGAAATGGATTATGGTTTGGCGTTGTTGGTGCTCTGGGTGTTCGGACAAATCAATCCGTCTTTGCCTATGCTGGGTAACGTCTTCATCGCCGAGACGGTACGCAAGCCGTTCGTCGTGCCCTTGCCTACTTCATTTGACTGGTGGGAAGCCCTCACCGTGATGCTGAATTTGCTGATGCTGGGAGGATTGCTGCTGACTTTGTTGCGTTCCTCGCGTGATGTGATCATGGCGTTGCTGGCGGTGCTGTTCATGGTTGCGTTGATAAAATTTATCGCTGCCGCTCTGTTGCTGAAATCCTGGGCCTTGTTGTTGTGGATTAACAGCGAAGCAATGTTGGGCATCGTGCTGGGCATGTTGCTGCTGGTCGCGGCATTATGGATGACTCGTCTGCAGCTGATTATAGGTTGCGCGCTGGTGGCGGGCAGTTATTTTGTGATGGTGAATTTCGTACAGGACGGAAATGAACCTTCTGCATCAAGAGCCATTTACCACTGGCATTATGGACATCTGCTCAATTACAACGGTCTGGCACAGACCATCATGATAACTTTCCCGGTCTTGCTGTTGTTTCACCTGTGGCGGATACGGCGACTATAATTTCCGGCTATGTATAATAACTTTGGAGTCCTGCTATGAGCTTTTACGACAAACATGTATTTTTCTGTACCAATCAGCGCGATGATGGCGAAGACTGCTGCGGCAAGCGCGGAGCACAAAAGGCCCGTGACTACGTGAAAGACAAGGTCAAGGAACTCGGTATTTCGAACCGCAAAAACAACATCCGCATCAACTCTGCCGGATGTCTGAACCGCTGCGACGATGGCCCGGTGATCGTGGTTTACCCGGAAGATACCTGGTACACCTATGTGGATGAGAGCGATCTGGACGAGATCATTGAAGAGCATTTGAAGAATGGTCGCGTGGTTGAACGGCTTAAAATTTAACGCTGAGTGCAAGAAATGGAGTGCGGCAGCACGATGCCGAATGGAATAAACTGTTTATTGGAGTGCGGCGGCATGAGGCCGCCTTTCCAGAGTGCAGCCGAGGCGGCACACTCCATACGTCTCAGAAGCTGGAAAGAATCTGTCCCGAGCTTATTCGATGGTAGCGAATTATCGAAACCCCGCTGATAATGTCACTCAATTCCTGACAGGAAAATAACGATGCCTACTCTAAAGAAAGTTACCATAACCGGGGAATCCGGCCTCCTTGAGGGCATGGTGCATCTGCCGGATGGCGAGCCTCGCGCTGTGGTGGTCGTGGCGCACCCGCTGCCGACTATGGGCGGGACGATGGAAAACAAGATCGTCACGACATTGGCGAAGACCTTTGCCGAACTGGATTTTGCCGCATTGCGTTTCAATTTCAGAGGTGTGGGCGAGAGCGAGGGCGTTTTCGATGAAGGCAATGGTGAGGTGCAGGATGCGCTGGCTGCCGTCGAATTCATGCGTTACCAGTTGCCGGATATACCGCTGATACTGGCTGGCTTTTCATTTGGTGCTTATGTGCAGGCGCGAGCCGCTACCCATCTGCATCCGCTGCCGCATAAACTGGTGCTGATCGGCCCGGCGGTCGGGCGTTTCGCTATGCCGCATGTGCCGCACAACACGCTGGTGTTACATGGCGAACAGGATGAGGTGATCCCACTCGCTGATGCGTTCGACTGGGCGCGCCCGCAACATCTGCCCATCGTTGTGTTGCCGGAAGCAGGGCACTTTCTCCACGGCAGGCTGAATCAACTTAAGCAGATCGTATTAAATGAATTTAACGGGTGTCGTTTATGAGTGTGGTATTACGAGTCGAAAATCTGCTTAAGAACTATGCAGGGCAGCGCGTGGTGGACGGCATCAGTCTGGACATCAAGCGCGGTGAATGTTTTGGCCTCTTGGGGCCGAACGGGGCTGGGAAGACGACGACGTTGCGCTTGATGCTGGGATTGATTGCGCCGGATGGCGGCACGATTGATCTGCTGGGACATGCCGTACCGCAGGATGCCCGAGTGGCGCGGCTGCGCATCGGTGTCGTGCCGCAACTGGATAATCTTGATCCTGACTTTACCGTATCCGAAAACCTGATGGTTTATGGTCGCTACTTCGGCATGAAGGATGCGCAAATTGAGGCGCGGTTGCCGGAGTTGTTGGAATTTGCCAATCTGACCAACAAGAAGGACGTTAAAGTGCCTGCGTTGTCCGGCGGTATGAAACGGCGCTTGACGCTGGCGCGGGCGCTGGTGAACGACCCGGACCTGATCTTTCTGGATGAGCCGACTACCGGACTGGATCCGCAGGCGCGGCATCTGATCTGGCAACGGCTGCGCGAACTGACGGCGCGCGGTAAGACGTTGGTGCTGACCACACACTTCATGGACGAGGCTGAGCGGTTGTGTCATCGCCTCGCGGTGATGGATAACGGGCGCATCATCAGCAGCGGTTCGCCGACCGAGTTAATCGCAGGCAATATAGAGCCGGAGGTCGTCGAGGTGTTCGGCGAACAGGCGGTCAACTGGGGGCAGAGACACGCCGCTAGCCATGCCGAGCGTTTTGAAATCAGCGGCGAGTCGGTGTTCTGCTATGTCAAGGACGCGCATCCGTTGTTGCATGAATTACAGCAACATCCTGAATTGCGCTACGTTCATCGTCCCGCCAATCTGGAAGATGTATTTTTGAAATTGACCGGCAGAGAGATGCGGGAATAATAGAGATCAGCTATGAAAACGAATTTTTATGCTTTGCCGGAATTCAGCCTGCGCTTTGTTCCGATCTGGATGCGTCACTATCTGGTATGGCGCAAGATGGCCGGGCCGTCGGTACTGGGACATCTGGCCGATCCGGTGATCTATATGCTGGGGCTGGGTTACGGGCTGGGCGGCATGTTGCCGGAAGTGGCGGGCATGTCCTATATCGCGTTTCTGTCGGCGGGAACCGTGTGTTACAGCACCATGAACAGCGCCAGTTTCGAGGCCATGTATTCCGGCTTTGCGCGCATGCACGAGCAGCGTACCTGGGACGCGATCCTGAATACGCCGATTACGCTGGACGACATTGTGCTATCGGAAATCACCTGGGCGGCCAGCAAGAGCCTGATGTCCGGCGTTTCGGTATTGCTGGTGATCTGGATGCTGGGCCTGTCGCATTCGCCTTTGTCACTGTGGATCATACCGCTGTCGCTGCTGGTTGGGCTGTGCTTCGCGGCTATGGCGCTGATCATCACCGCGATGGCACCGGGCTTTGAGTTTTTCATGTATTACTTCACGCTGGCGATCACGCCTATGGTATTGCTGTGCGGCGTATTCTTCCCCGTCGATCAGCTCCCTGCGATGCTGCAAACCGTGTCGTCGATATTGCCGCTAACTCACGCCGTCGATCTGGCCCGTCCGTTGTTGAATAACCTGATTCCGGAACATTTGATAACCCATATAGCCGCACTGACGGCCTATACCTTGTTTGGCTACTATGTCTCGCTGGTGCTGTTCAGGAAGAGGCTGGCGCAGTAAGACTCACCACCACTTTCTGATCTTGAAAAACGCCGCCAAAATCGCGATCAACAGCAGCATGCCGGTTATGGTGAACAGAAAACCATGCGGAGAGTTTAATACTTCCATTCGGGTGAAGTTCATGCCGAAAATGCCGGTGATGATGCTGAGCGGGGTGAGAATGACGGTGATGAGTGCGAGAAAGCGCATGATTTCGTTGAGGCGTTGGCTGAGTAGCGATTGCACGGTTTGCATCACGGATAATGCATGTTCGGCTTTTGATTCAGCCAGCGCGGCGGCGCGTTGCATGTGTTCATGCGCATCTTCCAGCCGCAAGTTGTCCCGGTAGATTTTTTCATCCATCAGTTTGCCGATAACACTTTCATTGGCGCGCGCCAGTCGCGCTATCGTGGTGAGTTCCTTGCGGATTAACATTAGTTTTCCGAGATCGGCATTTTCGACATTTTCGAGACATTCATCTTCAAGGTCGTCCATGTTTTCTCGTAACAGGTAGACGCGCTTCAGCAGGCTATCAACCAGAATATGGATGATTTTGCATACGCACTCTTCGACTTCCAGACCGACAAGTTCGGCATTGCTGAAGTGGTGGCGGCGTTTGTCCGGCCAGATTAATGCGCATAGTCTGGCATCGGCTAGCAGGGAAAGACTGGTAGCCGGGCCGGGTTTTTCATCGGCTTCGGGTTCGGCGGGAAAACGCAGGATGAGATGAAATGCCCCCTCTTCGAGATGAGTGAAATAAGGCGGGTGTATGGGATTGCAGATGTCCTTGATATGCAGTTCATCAAGGGAAAATCGTTCTTTAAGGGAGGTAAGAATTTCCGGATCGGGATTGGCGATATGCAGAAAGACTCGATTGTCCACTAGCGCCTGCGCCCAGTCTGTTTCCCGCATGTCGGGCAGGAAGATAGCCTGTATGAGTTTGTTGATGGCCGGATTTTCAATCTTGTTCATTTGTGGCTTTCAATCTTGTATGTGTACTGCAGGTTGGACTCCAGTCCAACCTGAATCTTAAATAATGCGCACCAATCCGACTACGATTTATCCACTCTGATTATCTGTATTTCAACCTCCATTGAGGAAGCAGCTAAACCTCTGAAGTGACCGTGGGTGGGCGCCGCATCCAGAGGGTGACGACCAGCGGCGACGGTGATGTGATCTTCTGAAACGCTCAGGCCGAGGCTGGGGTCGAATCCTCGCCAGCCTGCACCGGGCAGATATACTTCGGCCCATGCATGCATGTGGCTGTCGGCGACTTTGTCGCCGATGCAATAACCGCTGACAAAGCGGGCAGCGATGCCGACCTTGCGGCAGACATCGATGAACAACATGGCAACGTCGCGGCAGGAGCCCTGGCCTCTGTTCATGGTTTCTGCCGGTGTCCAGGGGTCGCCGTGCTCTCGCAGCAGGTATTCAAATCGCTGATAAATTTGCGCTGACAGCAGGGTTAGAAACGGAATCGTCCGGTGATCGACGGTATGCATCAATTCCTGCGCCAGGGCATGAACCTGAGGGCTGTCCTCGTCGCGTATCAAATAGGGAGTGAGGGCGGGGATCAGGTCGGAAGGATAGGCGAGAGGGAGGGTCAGTGCATCGGGATAGGTAATGATGAAGTTGAACGGATCAGGGTAGTGGGTTTCAATCTGCGCATGCACTTCAAACAACAGATTCTCATGGGGGCCGTCAAACCAGATTGTTGTAGTGTTATTGCCGTCCAGCCCGATGCAATGGCTAATTCCGTTTGGCTGGGGCGTGATGTTGAGGCGAAAGTCGCGCACGCTTTGCGTCGCGTCGGAACGGGGGCGCAGTCGGAGTGTAAAGGGTTCCAGACTGACCGGCAGGCTGTAGTGATAGCGGGTGCGATGAGTTATTTCAAATAGCATAAATTGAGAAAAAATTATCCATTAAAAACGCGAAAAAATTCAAAAGCATGCCAAGGTTATTAATCTCACCTGAAGGGTGTTTCGGCAAATTGATGTAACCCGGCGTTTTATTTGCGATCCGCCGCTACGTGGCTTGCCTGCTCCCCCCCTTTCGTGGATGAAATGAGGTTTTAAGGATTATTTTGCATTTTGCAATTTATCCAGTGCGATATTGGCCCAATCGGACGGCATGCTTTCGACGGACTGACGCAAGCGGTCTTGCCACCATTCGGGTAAGTGTTCCAGGTCTTCGCGCTCGAAACGGTGCTGGATTATGTCGTAGGAATCGCGTTTGTACAGGACCACATCAATCGGAAAATCAACATCAACTGCACTGATGCGGGTTGAATCAAAGGCGAGATAAGCCAGCTTTAGCGCCATGTCCATGGATGTTTCGTAGCGTAACACCCGGTCTATGATCGGTTTTCCATAGCTGGATTCGCCGATCAGGAAATAGGGAGAGCCTTTGCCGACTTCGACCCAGTTTCCCTGCGGGTAAAGCATGTAGAGTTTGTGTTCCTTGTCTTTTTCCAGTTGTCCGCCGATGATGGAAAACAGGTTGAAATCCAGCCCGCTTTCCTTGAGTGCTTCCTTGTCCTCATTGGCTACGCGACGCAATTGTTCGGCAAAGGCATTGACGGCCTTGTACAGTTTATCGAAGCTGGTGTCCTGCTCTTCCAGTACTTCTTCAAAGTAGGTCAGAGTCTTGTCGCGCACCGAGCGCAGGCCGGAAGTCATCAGGAACATCGAATGCCGTCCGTGTTGATGGATGGTAACCTTGCGTGCGGTAGTGCGCTCTGTTCCAGAGGTAAGACGTGTGTCTGAAATGCCGACCAACCCATCCTGTATTTTGATTGCGGCGCAGAATGTCATGATAAATTATTGTTCCTGTATAAGTAGATTGCCTGCTCCGGTTACCGGACTCAGTGCAAAAAAAGTTTTGTAGGCCGCATCGTCGATACGGTTCAATCTTGTTTGCAGTCCATTGAGAAATTTATGCAAACTTTCGACAATGATCTCGTCAATTTGGGTGTAATGCAACTCGCCCGGCAAATGCCCCAGCCGTTGTTCGTTTTTCTTGATGAAGGTGTCCAGCGGGAGATCGGGACTTCGTCTGAGTTCGCTGTGCTTAAAGGCAGTAATCGACAACAACGCCGAAAAGTTATGCCATGGATGTTTAATGAACCGATATGTGTTGCCTTATCGTCATCAGAACGTCTCTCAAGGCCAAACTCTTGATATTCATCATACACTCGCCCAGCTCGAAAGCTAATAAATTGGCCTTTGCCGGCTTAGTCAGGAAGCAATAGAGGGGGTAAGTGATGAAAACTCCAACTTTTTTGTTGGTGATTATTGCTTATGTAACCGACTGAAATTATTAATATTTTCAGTTGAGTTTAAAGCGAATATTTATCCGGGATTTATGTAACTATATCTTTCGGCATATATGAATTACTCCATACTCTGTTTATTCTGCCCCACTACCTTGATCCCAAGGTATAGTCGCAGCATGTGATGAGCGCACAAATTATGTCGGTGGTACACCGAGAATGGTTTAGAGGCCAATCCGGCTCTAATGCAATAAGGAAGGGTAATTCGTCACTGCTAACAGGGCGTGCCATTCATCGCAGTTCAAGATTTAGTACGCGTAAACACATAGTCGAGGCGGAATAAAATTGAAAACACAACTTGAAGCAAGCGATCTTGTGATAGGTGCTTTATTTATCATGTTCATCAGTCTGCTATTGACAGCACCGGCTGTTGTTCACGCAGACGCACTCGACGCGACATTTCCGCATAAATTCGATCCTATTCCGGTTTATTCCATTTACCCGCCGCTTAAGCCGCATGGTTCTGCCGATGATGCATTGGCAACGGGGCAGGTTGTAAACGAGTCCTATTCGATGGCAGCACCGGCCAGCAAACCGTGGCGTATCGCGTTCATGTTTCCACACATCAAGGATCCTTACTGGGTAGATTGCACCTACGGCTTAATCAGTGAAGCTCAACGGCTGGGGGTGGCGGTCAATATTTTTCCGGCAGAGGGTTACGACGATTTGGTCGGTCAGTTGCGCAAAACCGATGAGGCGATTGCAGCGAAGTACGATGCGATAGTGATTTCACCGATCAGCCAGACGGGAAACAATGCTTCAATTGCTCATGCCAGAAAGTTGGGTATTCCGGTGTTCGAGATGGCGAATGACAGTACCAGTGATGATTTGACGATCAAGGTGACTTCATCGCTAAAAGGCATGGGGATAGATACCACGGAATGGGTTATCCGGGATGCGAAAAAACGCGGGTTGAAGAGCATCAATATTGCGTTGTTGCCGGGGCCGGCGGATGCAGGTTGGGTGATGGGAGAGGTGGACGGTACCCGTGAGGTTGCACGCAAGGCATCGATCAAGGTCAATATTGTCGATATAAAGTATGGCGATAGTGACTTGATCGGACAATCCCAACTGGCTGAACAATTGTTAATGCAACATGGAAACAGGCTCGACTATATCCTCGGCTGTACGGATTGCGCGCCGGCGGCGATATTGCCGGTTAAATTGGCCGGGTTAAACGGAAAAATAAGGATTATTTCCTATGGTTTGACGCGTGAACTCATCAAGTACATACGCTCGGGAGAAATTAGCGCTGCCACCGATGTTAAAGCCGTTAGTCAGGCAAGGGTAACTATCAATGCCGCCGTGAATTTTCTGGAAGGAAGAATCAGCAGGAAACCGCATACCATTCTGATTAAGCTGGGCATGGTAGACCGGACAAATTTCAAAGACTACGATTACGACATCACTACCGCACCGGTGATGTATAAAACACGGCTTTCCTATACGCCCAAAGGTATTAAATAATGTGTGTGCTTATCAAATTAATGCAAATATGACATAGACATTATGAGGAAAGCTCGCCTGAGAAACAAACTGTTATTGAGCGTCGCCATTATGAGCGTCGTGATGGCACTTGCTTCTACGCTGGCGGTTTCCTGGGTGATCAGTCAGCAGTATCTCCAACAGTCTAATGAGTTGTTAAGCAATGCATCACAGGTGATTAACGATCATTTGATTGATAGCAGGAAAAATCAGTTGAATGCGACACGTCAGCTTGCGACCCAGAAGAATCTGGGTTCCACCCTCTGGTATTTGTCGAAATATGCACAGATGGATACGCGCGGCGAGATGCTGTTTGTTACCTATCAGAAACTGGTCAAGGATACGCACAAGCTTGCTCAAATCGCGAAACTTTCCAGAGTGGGTATTTATGATGCGACAGGGCATCTGATTTCCTTTGCAATATTAAAAGGCAGCAGCGAGATGGTCGGTTTTGTTGAAAATTATTCTGACCCCTTTTTCCAGGTTGCCCGTCTAAATGAGGGCGAGGAGTTAAATCGGAATAATATGAAGAAAATGACTTCCGTTGCGAATACGAATTTCTGGTTTGACAAGGAATTGCCGCAACAGGAGAGTATGCATTACACCGTTATAGACGGGATGCTATCCATCGAGAGTTATGTGCCGATTATGGGTGAAATGTTTAACCCGCAAACCGGTAAGCAGGAAATCAGGCAACTGGGTTTTGTTGTTAGCGTACAGCCGTTTGATCAGGATTTTGTCGAGCATCTGTCACACTTGATAAATATCAGAATCAATGTATTTACGCCGCGAGGTTTCAGCCGCGGCAGCTTGGGAACCTACCAAAAACCGGATTGGAGCGGCCTGCCTCTCCCCTCGCCTGAGCATCAAAATGCTGCATTCAACGAAATAAGTGTCAAGGGTGAAAAATTCTATCAAGGTCTGATTCCGCTGTTTGACGGTCAGCAGCATGTTGGAACAATTGCGACCTTGCATTCCGGCGAAATTGTACGGAAAAATACCTACCAAATGATACGGACACTGGGCGTAATTGCGGTGGCCAGTCTGCTGCTGATTTTGCCTTTCTCATGGTATCTGGCAAATTCCATTTCACGCCCGCTGACCGTTCTTAGCCGTATTTTTCGTTCCGTAGCGGACGGTAAGCAAAACGATACGTTGAGTGATGAACTTCTTGGGTTGCAAAAAGAACTGCAGCGGGATGATGAATTGGGCGATCTCACACAAAGCTTTATGGGCATGAATGAAGCTATTGAACAAAAAATTCAGGAAATCAAAGATATCAACGCCGGGCTTGAAGATACCATTGAAAAAAGAACGGTAGAACTCAATCGTGCCAAACAAAGAGCTGAGTCTATCAATGTTGAATTGGGTGAAAAAAATACGAAACTGGAAATCGCACATGCACGCCTGCGTATTAGCGAGACGAGATTGCAGACTATTCTCGACAATTCACCCATCGCAATTTGGATGGTGGATATAAACGGAAAATACCAGTTCATCAACAAGACGTTTTGTAACGCCATGGGTAGGTCTGAAAGTGAGATTCTTTGCGCTAATCATCTCTCGGAAGTAATGGAGCCGGAAGCCGCCGCAGCCTGTATCAAGTCAGATCGAGAATGTCTGGAGCAGGATTATCCGCATTTGTCACAGGAAACACTTACTTTTGTTGATGGCAAACCGCATTTGCTGGAAGTAACCAAGGTCAAGTTTCGTGATGATCAGGAGAACATCACGGGTATTATCGGCGTTGGCATTGATATTACAGAACGCAAAGCCGCAGAGGAGGAAATCAGGAGTCTGGCGTTTTACGACCCGCTCACTTGTTTGCCCAACCGGCGGTTGCTGATGGATAGACTCAAATATGCACTGGCGGCAAGCGTGCGTACCGGAAGAGAAGGTGCGCTGTTGTTCATTGATTTGGATAATTTTAAAAACCTGAACGACACGCACGGACATGATATGGGGGACGTGCTTTTACAACAGGTTGCAAAACGGCTTGAGGCCTGTGTGCGGCAGGGCGATACTGTATCCCGTCTGGGCGGCGATGAATTCGTGCTGATGCTGGAGGACCTGAGTAATGATGCGATAGAGGCTGCCAAACAAACGGAATTTATTGCCGAAAAAGTTCTTGCGGTGCTTAATCATCCCTATTTGCTTGGTTCTTGTGAATATCACAGCACTCCTAGCATAGGCGCGGCCTTGTTTTGCGGTCATCAACAGACGACGGAAGAATTGATGAAACAGGCTGATACGGCGATGTATCAGGCCAAGAAAGCCGGTCGAAATGCGTTCCGTTTCTATGATCCGGTTATGCAGCAGCGGGTAATGGCACGGATCAGTTTGGAAAATGACCTTCGTACTGCCATTCTTGAACAGAAACAATTCCAGCTTTTTTACCAGCCGCAGGTTGATGAGTACGGTTATGTGACCGGCGCAGAAGCATTGTTGCGCTGGTTTTCGACTGAGCGTGGGCTCGTGTTGCCTGATAACTTCATTTCACTCACCGAAGAATCGGGGCAGATTTTGCCGTTAGGTTCATGGGTGCTGGCTAGTGCCTGTCAGCAATTGGCAAGTTGGGCGATGAAGCCGGAAACCAGTCATTTAACTCTGGCGGTGAATATCAGTGCAAGGCAGGTGAAAGCGCCGAATTTCGTTGACGAGGTGGCTTCATGTCTGGAAACCACCGGCGCAGATCCCGCCAAACTCAAGCTTGAAATAACCGAAAGTATGCTGCTGGATAATGAGGATGGCATCGCAGCCAAGATGACGGCGTTGAAGTCAAAAGGGGTCAGATTTTCGATGGATGACTTCGGTACGGGTTATTCCTCGTTGCGGAATCTTCAGCGTTTACCGCTTGATCAATTAAAAATTGACCGGAGTTTTGTTCAGGGCATTGCTAATAATCAGGATGGCGAAATCATCATACAAACCATCATTGCTATGGCGAATAATCTGGGTGTCGAAGTCATGGCGGAAGGGGTCGAAACAGAGCTGCAGAAGGATTTTCTGATTAAACACGATTGCCGTAATTTTCAGGGCTATCTGTTTGGAAAGCCCGTGTCATTGGCAGAGTTTGAACAGTTGGTCGTTCAGGGTGGAATGGCGTAGAGTGCATTACCTGCACTATGTAGTCTGCCCTTTTCAGAATCGCACGAATTTTGCAGCGCGGTCAGTGGTAAAATCAGCGCTGAATATTTTTGCACTCACATCATGTCGTCTCCTTCTTTTGTTCATCTCCGTCTGCACAGCGAATACTCCATTTCCGATGGGACGGTACGCATAGGCGAAGCGGTTGCTGCCGCGCACACTGATGAAATGCCTGCGCTGGCGCTGACCGATCTGAACAGTTTTTTCGGGCTGATCAAGTTTTACAAGACTGCGCGTGGCAAGGGAATCAAGCCGGTTGCGGGTTGCGATGTCTATGTGACCAACGATGCCGACCGTGATCGCCCGCACCGACTGTTGCTGCTATGCCAGACCCGGGTGGGGTATTTGCGCCTGTGTGAACTGTTGTCACGCGCCTTTCTCACCAATCAGTATCGCGGTCGCGCCGAGTTACGGCGTGAATGGTTCCGGCAGGATGGGGATGGTCAGGGCGGGACGGAGGGGCTGATCGCCTTGTCCGGTGCGCATCTGGGCGATGTCGGTTGCGCGTTGCTGGCGGGCAATCAGGATGCGGCGAAGCAACTGGCGGTCGAGTGGGCGAGGCTGTTCGAGAACCGTTTCTACATCGAAGTGCAACGCGCCGGATTTACCGATGAAGAGCTGTACATTCAGGCCGCGTTGCAACTGGCTGCGAGTCTTGATCTGCCGGTGGTAGCAACCCATCCGGTGCAATTTCAGAAGCCTGACGATTTCAAGGCGCATGAGGCGCGGGTGTGCATCGCCGAAGGCTATGTGCTCAACGACAAACGCCGCGCGAAAACCTTCACGCCGCAGCAGTATTTCAAGACCCAGGCAGAGATGGTCGAGTTATTTGCCGATTTGCCGGAGGCCTTGCAGAACAGTGTGGAAATTGCGCGGCGCTGCAATTTGACGCTGGTATTGGGGCAACCGCGTCTACCGGATTTCCCCACCCCGAATGGCGAGAGTCTGGACGAATTTCTGCGTAGCGAAGCCGAGCGCGGGCTGATGGACCGTATGGCGCAACTCTATCCCGACGAAGCCGAACGCGCTGCAAAGCTGCCCGAGTACATGGCGCGGCTGGAATTCGAGACCAATACCATTATCCAGATGGGTTTCCCCGGTTACTTCCTGATCGTGGCGGACTTCATACGCTGGGCCAAGGCCTATCGCTCGGTTGATTTTCCCTATGGCGTGCCGGTCGGCCCCGGTCGTGGCTCGGGTGCGGGTTCGCTGGTAGCGTACAGTCTGCTGATTACCGACCTTGATCCGTTGCGATACGACCTGCTGTTCGAACGATTCCTGAATCCCGAGCGGGTATCCATGCCTGACTTCGACGTGGACTTCTGTCAGGACGGGCGCGAACTGGTTATTAACTATGTGAAGGATTATTACGGCGCCGAGTGTGTATCGCAGATCGCCACCTTCGGCACGATGGCCTCCAAGGGTGTGATACGCGACGTCGGACGGGTGCTGGATTTCCCTTACGGCCTGTGCGACCGCCTTTCCAAGCTTATTCCGATTGAAGGTGTGAAGCCGGTGTCGCTGTCCAAGGCGCGCGAGATGGAGCCGGAGATAAACGCTATCATCGAGGAAGAAGAGGGCGTGGATGAGTTGATGGAATTGGCGATGGGTCTCGAAGACCTGACGCGCAACATCGGCATGCATGCGGGCGGCGTATTGATCGCGCCGGGCAAGCTGACTGATTTTTGTCCGCTGTATTGCGCCGATGCGGAATCCAGTGTGGTCAGCCAGTACGACAAGGACGACGTTGAGGCCATCGGTCTGGTGAAGTTCGACTTTTTGGGCTTGCGTACGCTGACTATTATTGATTGGGCGGTTAGGTATGTGAATCAGCTTCGCGAGAAGGGGGCGTGTGGCGCGGGAGCGGATTCCTCCCCCTTCACCATCGAAGCCATTTCGCTCAACGATGTGCCGACCTACGACAAGATATTCAAACCGGGCAATACCACCGCCGTGTTCCAGTTTGAATCGCGTGGCATGAAGGACACGCTGGTCAAGGCCAGGCCGGATTGTCTCGAAGACTTGATTGCGTTGAATGCGTTGTACCGTCCCGGTCCGATGGATTACATCCCCGACTTCATCAACCGTAAACACGGCAAGGAAAAGGTCGAGTATCCGCACCCCTGTCTGGAAAAGATGCTGGCGAATACCTACGGCATCATGGTGTATCAGGAGCAGGTGATGCAGGCGGCGCAGATCGCGGCGGGCTATAGTCTGGGCGGCGCGGATATGTTGCGTCGTGCGATGGGTAAGAAGAAGGCGGAGGAGATGGCCGAGCATCGCCAGATTTTCGTGGCGGGTGCGGCGAAGAACGACATCAGCGCCGATCAGGCCAACGAAATCTTCGACGTGATGGAAAAGTTTGCGGGCTACGGTTTTAACAAATCGCACGCCGCCGCCTATTCGCTGGTTGCCTACCAGACCGCCTATCTCAAATGTCATCATCCGGCGGCTTTCATGGCCTCGACGATGACCTCGGAGATGGATAATTCCGAAAAGGTCAGCTTTTTCTATCAGGATGCCTTGCAACAGGGGTTGGAGATACGTTTGCCGGATGTCAATTCATCCGGTTATCGCTTCGAACCGGTTGATGAAAAGACTATCGCCTATGGTCTGGGTGCGGTCAAGGGTACCGGCAAGGCAGCAATCGAATGCATGGTCGAAGCGCGCAAGCGCGGCCCGTTCAAGGATATGTTCGACTTTTGCCGTCGCATCGACAAACGCGTGGTCAATCGTCGCACGATCGAAGCGCTGATCAAGGCGGGCGCGTTCGACTCCATCAGCGATCATAGAGCCAGCCTGATGGCCTGCGTGGATGCGGCACTGGCGAGCGCAGACCAGCAGGCGCGTTCGATCAATCAGGACAGTCTGTTTGGCGAAGACGATGCCGATGAAATATTGATCGAACAGAATGCCGAAACGCCGCGCTGGACGGTGCGCGAACAACTGGGCTATGAAAAAATCAGTCTGGGCTTCTATCTGGGCGGTCATCCCTATCAGGAATATCAGCAGGAATTGGCGAAATTCATACGTGTCAAACTGGGTGATCTGACCCCGTCTTTCGTGGGCAAGTCCAGCGGCGGGGGCGGTTATAACCAGGCCTCACGGCGCGGTGTGCCCGTGACGCTGGCGGGTATCGTGTCAGGGTTGCGCCTGCAACAGACCCGGCGCGGACGCATGGCCGTCATCACACTGGAAGATGGCGACGCGCAAATCGAGATGACCGTATTCAACGAGGAATACGAACGCAGCCGTCCGTGGATCAAGGAAGATGAATTGCTGATCGTGCAAGGCAAGGCCAGCCTAGACGAATATTCCGGCAATATCCGCGTCAGCGGTGAGGTTCTCTACGATTTCGCGCAGGCTCGCTCACGCTACGCCAGCCAATTGTTACTGCGCTGCCAGTCAGGAATCAAAGCCGCCAAGCTCAAGGAAATACTCAAACCGTGGCAGGAAGGCGAATGCAAGGTTATGATTCACTACCGTAACGACATCGCCGCCTGCCAATTGCGTCTGGGCGAATCCTGGAAAGTCACGCTGCATGACGACATGCTTAATGAATTGCGCGGTTTGCTGGGTGTGGAAAATGTGGAGATAGTGTACGGGTAAGGCAACGCTGGATAATTCAACCGTTCATTCCTTTGTTTGTTGAGGAGGGCTTGTTGAGAGGGGCTTGTTGTAAGGTTGCGAGCAAATTGGTTTGTTTCGCGCTTTATTCGAGTGCCAAACGATGATGTGGGTAGTTAAGATGATACATCCAACAGAATTGAAAAAGAGTTTCACAGGCATTGTGGGAATGTTCAGCATTGTTTTGAATCTTCTATTTTCTGCCATCGCCTTTGGCAATACAGTCGAGAATGAGATACTTAGTGCGAATGAGCGGGTCTGGTTGACACATAATCAGTCTCGTCTCGTGCTTGCGGTTGAAACGGGTTATGCCCCGTTCGTTTTTATCGACGCTCAAGATCAGCCAGCGGGACTCGCGCATGATTACGTGCGTCTGATCGAGTCCAAGCTTGGCGTACATTTCAGTCAGAGGCGATTTTCATCGCTAGACGATATATTCCAAAAGGTTCGTGGCGGGGAAGTCCAGATTGTCAATGCTGTGACCAGCACTCCTGAGCGGGCGAAATTCCTTTCCATGACGGATGCTTACGTTTCCGTACCCAACGTGATTATCGTCAGGAAAGATTATTCCGGTCAGATGCTTGAATATGAACTTTCCGGCCTGAAGGTTTCCCTGGTTAAAAGCTATGCCATTACTGAGCATATGAATAACCGGGGTTTGCACTTTATTCCCGATATCGTGCCAGATGACCTTACGGCGTTATTAAACGTGTCTTTCGGGCGTTCCGATGCGGCGGTGATTGATCTTGCAACAGCTTCTCATCTGATTTCTGAAAAGGGCATAACGAATCTGCGCGTGGCGGGTGAGGTGTCGTATGACATCCGGCTTTCGATCGGCACGCCACTAAACGAACCGATATTACACGGCATACTTCAGAAGGGGCTTAATGCGATTACTGACGCTGAACGTCAGACAATCAAAAACCGTTGGATTAATGCAACGAAAGAGCAAAGTATCTTTAAGCAGAGTCAGTTCTGGCTGGTTGTAGGCAGTTTGATTGCGGTTGCCGTTGCGCTGCTTATGGTCATTCTTGTCTGGAATAGAACGTTGCGTAGGCTGGTAGCGGAGCGTACGCAGGAGCTTGTCAATGAACAGCAAGCGCTCAAGAAAAGTCAGGAGCGGAATTTATCGTTTATTACTTCATACAATCATGAACTGGAAAAACAGATCGCCGAACGTACCGCCGATCTTTCCGAGGCAAATTATAAATTGCAATTGCTGAGCGAAGTTGACGGACTGACCGGGATCTCAAACCGGCGCAAATTTGATATGGATATGGACAGGGAATGGCGACGGGCCGTTCGCGAAAAGCTGCCTTTGGCGTTGTTGATGCTCGATATTGATCACTTTAAGGAGTTCAACGATCTCTACGGGCATCAGGCCGGCGATCACTGCCTTCAACAAGTTGCGGCGATACTAACTGCCGCTATGCAGCGAGCGGGGGATATGGTTGCAAGGTATGGCGGAGAGGAGTTCGTCGCAATCCTGCCGGGGCTGTCAGCACAGGCCGCTGGTGAGGTGGCTGAAAAGATACGGCTTGCCATTGAGAATATGCACATTCCGCATCAAGGGAATTTGCCGCTGGGGGTTGTTACCATTAGCATCGGAGTTGTCTCTATGATCCCGGATACGGAAATGGTGGCTTCGGCTTTGCTGCATCAGGCTGATGCTAATTTGTATCGGGCAAAACGGGAAGGCAGGAATCGGGTGGTCATAAGCCAGTCAAACTGATCGGCCTCATGGTTTGCAGAATTATTTCGCCAACGTGATGAACGATATTCTGTTTACGCCGGATTTTTGTGACAAGGCCATTATTTCGGCGATACGCCCGTAAGGTACGGTCCTATCTGCTTCGATCTGTAATTGAAATTGCGGGTCGGTGGCGTGCTGGCGCAGTCCTTCGGCCAAGCCTTCATCGCTGACATGGGCGTGATCCAGTGCCACATTACCTTGTGCATCCACCACCAGACTGATGCTTTGCGGTTTGTCGTTTTGCTGGATGGCATTCGTCTTCGGTAACGTAATCTTTAGCGATTGAGGCGTGAGCAGCGGGGCGGTGATGATGAATACCACCAGCAATACCAGCATTACGTCCACCAGCGGAGTGACGTTGATTTCACTCATCATGTCGCCATCTGAAAAGTTACCGGCCATGGTTGTTCCTCCTTGAAATTATGCTTGAGCGAAATTGTGTTTGAGTGCCAGGCGCATGAAGTCGTGCGCGAAATTTTCCAGTTCGTTAATACGTACCTTGAGATTGCGCAGAAAATAGTTGTAGGCGAGTACCGCCGGTAAGGCGGTGGCGATACCGATAGCCGTGGCGATTAATGCTTCGCCTATCGGGCCAGCCACCACATCCAGCGATGCCGCACCGCTTAGTCCGATGTTTTGTAGTGCATGCATGATTCCCCATACCGTGCCGAACAGTCCGACAAAAGGCGCGGTGGAGCCTATCGTAGCCAGTTCGGCCAGACCGCGTTCGTGGTAGCGTTTGATATTTTCAAGTTGTTGCCGTAGTTGTCGTTCCAGGATTTCCTGTGGTGCGCCGGTGTGCATTAAGTCCTGACGATCCGATTTCAACGCCTTGAGTTCGATGAAACCGGCCTGCGCTAATTGCGCGACATCGCCTATCCCTTGTGATGCTACACCTTCGGCCTTGTTCCAATCGCGTGCCGACCAGAATTCACCCAGAAAAAACTGGTTATGTTTCTTGATCTGAATCTGTCGCCATAGTTTGAACAGGGCGATAGACCAGGTGGTGATCGACAACAATATCAGCAACGTCAGCGTTCCTGCCACGATAGTTGAATTGATAGAAAATAAATTGTTCATGCGTCTTCGCTTTCCAGAGAAAAATTAATGGGTACTTTCAACCATTGTGTGACAGGCTGTCCGGCAATCCGGGCCGGGATGAAGCGCCAGTCCTTCACCGCACTCAAGGCCGCCTTGTCCAATATTTCATGGCCGCTGCTTTGAAACACGCTGATTTCGCCGCATCGTCCTTCGGCCAGCACTTCGATATTGAGAATGACTCGCCCTTCATAACCTCTGCGCCGTGCGGCCACCGGATAGGCGGGGCGCGGATTGCTCAGATAGTTCGCCGGGGCGTTAGCGGCTGTGTTGATCGACTGTGTACTTATTGTCGGTGCGATTGCTTTCTGTGCGGTTTCGGTAACCGGCGCAGGCAGTGCATCGTTAAGCTGTTCTGTCATCGGGGCTGGCGTAACCGGTTTTGCGGGTTCATTCTTTTGTTGTGGCACGGGTTGTTGCGGCACAAGTGCGGGTTGAGCGGCTACGGTTTCCGCCACCGGCATCAACATGGACACGGTGATTTCGCTGAGCGCTTGGTTTACCGGTTTTTCCTGCATCAACCAAACCAGCATCGGCAAGGCATGCAGCAGCGATACCAAGGCGACGATATTGATGCGTTTGTGCATGGCGACGGGTGGTAATGTGTTTGCGGATTGCATCATGATGGTGACCGGCGTTCAGATTGCCAGCAGCAATCTACGTAAGCCCAATGCGATCAGTACTGCAACCGCTCCCCAACGTATCCAGCGCGTAATCCAGTCACGCTTCTCGCGTAGGTTTTTGCCGAGCAGACTGAGCAACGGCAGCAGGATCAGCAACGGTGTCAGCGCGGCACCCAGACCGAAGGCCATGCCATTTGCGATACCGAGTTTGATGCTGCCTGCCGCCGCGCAGACGGCCAGCAACGAAGCCAGTGGAGCGCAGGGTGTTAGGCTGAGTGAAAACCCCAATAGTAGCGGCGGGGTTCCGCCAATACGGCGCGAGATGCCGCAGGGGGCGTGCTCCTTGCCGGAATTCAATAACCACAAGCCTGCCGCAATGGATGACAAGCCGATTACCGCATTGCCCATTTCGCTTTGCAGCATACGGGATAACCAGACCCCCGCGCCTCCGGCGATGGCACCCAGCATGGAGTAGGCGAGTAGCCGTCCGCTTACAAACAAGCCCGTGTCGCGCAGGGCATGAAGTTGCGACCCGCCCCGGCCCAGTATCCATGTGCCCATGAAAGGCAGGCAGGTGGCGGTGCAAGCCGTCAAACCCAGCGAGACACCGAGCAGCCAGATCGCAAACAGCGTGGTTTCTTGCGGAAACAGTGCCGGATTCAGGAAGGCGTCCATTATTTTTCAGCTTTCACGGGTTTTAGCCAGATCACGCCGCTCTTGGGCATGCCTTCAGGACTCTCTTTTTTGATGCGCTTTTTGTAATAGTCACGGGATGAGCCAAATAGTTTGATGTCGAAGAATTTGATTTGAATCACGTCGTCATCCGGGCAATATTCCGCGCAACGTCCGCACAATGTGCAATCTTCATGGAATGCCTTGCTGCCATGTTCGCGTGCAATCTCATGTATATCCATCGGACAGGCTTTTTCGCACACGCCGCATTTTTCGCACTTGTCGTATTGTTTCTTTACCAGTCGCATGGGCGAAAGTTCTTGAAACAGCGCGTTCCACGATAGTAGCGGACAGATACGGCAGAACGGTTGGCGTGTAGCCAGTGCCACAACAATCATGAAGCCGAACAGTGCGTTACCGGCCGCGCCGAGGAAAAAATTGATGCCGGTGGAAGTGCGTAGTGCAAGTTGTTCGGTATCCGCCGTTAGCAGCGTGGTGGCCAGACGCGACGGGCACACCTGACAATAGGGATCGCCCAGTTCATTCGATGCCACACCCATTCCGGCCAGTAGCGGCAATCCGAGTACCAAGACCAGCAACATCAGCCATTTGACCGTGCGTACCCGGCCGATGTTATGCGGTTCAAATTGATGCAGAGGTCGCCCCAGCCGACGCCCGATTCGGAACAGCAGTTCCTGCACCGTGCCCATAGGGCAGACCCAGCCGCAGAATGCCTTGTTGAGAAACACAAAAAACATCAAAAACACACCGACTGACATCAGCGTCGGGATAAAAACCTTGAAGGTGATTTCCTGTGCCTTGGACAGCGCCTCGCCGATACGGTGATGTAACTGGTGCTGTGTGACGATCAGGATGCAGTGATCTGCGGTTTGTTTGTCATAGGCACAAGACAGCGCGGGTAATGCCTGTGAGATGCGATCCACGGTATAGCTACCGAGTAAAGCACCGCCATACACGGTGACGAACAGCATGATTATCTGCACGGTAAAACGAAAACGTCCCAGAGTGGGAAACAGGTTCTTGAGCATGCTATGCCTCTTCGGTGAGTTTTTTGGATGCCGCTGTCGCGGGATAGCTAGATGTCTTGCGCTGACGCAGCAGCGGCGCGGCACCCATCATGCCCAGAAACGTGAATCCCAGCCCCCAGACCAGACTGCGCTGATCGAATGCATCCGGCCCATAACTGCTGCTAAATCCGGTCAAGTAGGATATTCCTGCTTCGTTATGCGTTGTAGCTAGGACAAAATCCGCTCCCGGCCTGCCGTGCCGATGGGTTCCGCCTGTCGTTGCATCCTCCCTCTTGAAATCATCGGGCACATGCAAGGAGAGCACGCCTTGCGCATCGCTCAGTAATTGCACCTTGCTGCCATTGGAGGTTTGCAGCTTGATGGGCTGATTAGCCAGCGGCTGACCGTTGAAACGCACCAGAAATTTCCAGTCTTCGTTGGCGCGGTAGCGGGAATGCTCGCGTGGCAAGGGTTGCGGAATAATTTCCAGTTCGTTTTTTTGCTGCATGAACATGGCGGTCGGATTTTTGCTGCCGCGATCACTAAAGTAATACACGGTGGATGCGACCAGGATTTTTCCCGGCTGTTCTTCGCGCGCCGTTAACCAGTGAAAACCGCCCGCATCGTGTTTGTCCAGCCTTGCCCCTGCTAATTCAAGCGGTAATAGCCGATGTCCGTTTTTATCCTTCAGGTCGTTGGAATAGGCATCAATGAGCTTCGCCTTGAGATTCGTCGGCACAAGCCTGACTGCGTTACGCTCGCGCCCGTCGTCACGCTTGCTTAGCATTAACAGCGGGAAGTCGGTCCAACTCTTGCCGGAATTTTCCCTGTGCAGGTGCGCTCCGCCGGCAATGTCATGTTGTATAGGCTCTACTGCCGGGGCTGCATGGAGTAAGGATGAAAATGTGGTCGTGGCTATGACAAAAAGTGTGCTGAAAATCGTTATCTTTTTCATGTTCGCCTTAGCCTAGAATTTAACCGACAGGCCAGCGGTCCATACGCGTTCGGCATTGACGGTAATAGAGGGATCATTGGCGTTGTATACGCCGTCGCCATTGCTGTCCGATCCGCCGCGTATGGTGGAGTAGTAGTAACGATTGAACAGATTGTCGATGCGAGCAAATGCAGTCACTTTATAGTCTCCAGCCTTCAAGTCGTAATTGCTGGCCAGGTTGGCAACTGTGCGCCCACCGATCCAGACCTTATTGACCTCATCGGCAAAGATACCTGATTGGGCATTTACTTCTGCCGTGAATGTCCATGCATCCGTCGCACGATAATGCGTGCTCAGATTGATCCTGTGTTTCGGGGAGCGCGGGACAACATGGCCGGTATTGTTGTACAAGACCGACGGAAGTGGCGTTCCGCGCGGCCCCATGGACATCCAGTAGGTATCGTTACGGGTAAAGACCGCATCCAGATAGGTGTAGGCAATATCGCCTGACCAAGTGCGTTTGGCATCGGATTTGACTGCCAACTCAATGCCGCGATTCCTGACCCCGCCGATATTCTGGTACTGCTCGACTATGCTGGTGGGGGAGGTTTGATATTGCCCACCGGTATTCAGAATAAAGTCCTTGCGGTCTATCTGATAAATCGCCACATCGCTATCCAGCGCAATGCCAAATAATTCACTCTTGGTGCGCAGACCGATTTCCTGATTAAACGCGTGCTCAGGGTTCAGGTTTGGATTCGACAATACGGCTCCGGTCGGGGTAATGGTGCTGCCATAAAGTTGAGTCGCCGTGGGTACGCGGAATCCCGTGGAAAAGTTGCTGTAAACCTCATGGTTGGGGGTCAATTCATAATTGGCACCCAGACGTTCCGACCAGACGCGGAAGGTTTTTTGACCCGAGGTAATCTTGCCTGCCGCAGCGGGAAGATGGCTGACGAAACCTGCGCCGATATCGTCATAGCGTGCATTCAGCGTGAGTGTGAGCGGGTTGCTGGCTTCCCATTTGAGTTCGCCGTATACCCCCTTGGTGCGGGTGGTTACGATGTTGTCGGCAGAGATACTTCCCGCTGTGGTTGCCAGCGTCGGTACGGATCTTGGCGCACCACTGGCGGTATAGGTAACCAGCGTGGTTGTCGTGGAATGATCGCTATCGCTACGTAGATCCAGACCTGCCATCAAACCGACTTTTTCACCGCCATTGCGCCATTCGGATTTGATGCCTTTTTGTACTTGATTACCGTCGTTCAGGCTGGCATACACATCCTTGAATAACGCCATGTTACTGGCGGCAACCGTTCCGTATAGCGGAGTTCCATTCGCATTGCGCAACGTGCCACTGGGGTTGGATTTGTAGATGGTGTGATCCAGATATTGATAGACCGCTACCATCAGGTTGCCATTCTCACCGATATCCTTGGTGTAATTCAGATTCATCTTGTCCAGATGCACATCGTACATACGGGCATAGTCCTTACCCCCGCCCGTGCTGCGCGGGTCCAGCCATGCGTTGGTCACGCCGGTAACGGTGCCGTGACTATCCTTGCGCCGCGTGGATTTTTCAAATCCGAATGAAATATCGCTGCTGTCATCAATCAGGTATTGCAACTTGCCGTTCCAATATCCCCGGTAATACTGGCCTTGATCGTAGTAATCGTCAGAATAGGCTGTACTGTTCTGGATGTGACCTATCCAATCCCCCCTGGCAAATCCCACCCGTGCCAGATTCTTGTTGTAATTGAAAATCCCGCGTTCGATGGAGGTTGTTACCCCGGCCATTTTTGCACCGCGCTTGGTGGTGATAATCACCGCACCGGACAAGGCATCTTCGCCGAATAAATAGGACGCACCGCCCTTGATGACCTTGATTGAGTCGATGTTGTCCAGATCAATATTGACACGCCCGGTACGTTCATTGACCGGTACACCGTCAATCACAATTGCCACACCCGGCTTCTCGCCCATATAACGTTGTGTTTCTACACCACGCAACATGATTTTTACCGAGTCGCCGCTTTGCAGTTCAGCCGTCACACCGGGAACCGATTCGAGAATGTCCACGATGCTTTTGCCGTGCTCATCATCGACTTTCCTGCCGCTGATGTTATTGATATTGGAGGCTTCGCCGCGCTTGGAATCAAAGCGATCATCAATCGTGGTTGATGTCACCTGCACTTCCTGCAGCATGTTGTCTGTGGCATAGACTGCTTGATTGATCGCCAGCGTAAGTACGCTAAGCACAAATAGTGATTTTGCTTCCATCCCCTGTTCCCGTTATTGTTATTTAACGGGGCGTATTCTAGGTAGGGAATGCCATCACGGGAATGTGGCAAATTGTCGCGCGACAAAATGTCGCAGGGGGATCGATTACTTCGAGGAACTACTGGTAATAGCCGCGTTAGCGGCAAACTCCGCTATGAATTTGCGCCTCGCTCGCGCTACGCCAGCCGATTGCTATTGAGTTGCCGCGTCAGTATCAGGGGCGCAAGGTTCAGGGGGCAAGCTGTGGCAGGAAGGGTGGGGGATGATCCACTACTACTATGACATTGCTGACAGGTTGATGGGTATCGCTATCAGAAGACAGCGTAAGGAGTGGCACTTCCAGCTTGAATTAACACCTTGCTGATGCCAGCAAGGTGTTTTTGTCTTACCCCAGAAACAATCGATACGCCGGATTGTCGCTTTCGTCCCAGTAGTGGTAGCCCAGATTGTCGAGGAAGGTTGCCAGCGCTTCCTTGTCGTGGTGGGGGACTTCCATACCGATCAGGACGCGACCATAGTCTGCACCGTGGTTGCGGTAGTGGAACAGGCTGATGTTCCAGTTGTGGTTCATGCTGTTCAGAAATTGCATCAGTGCACCGGGGCGTTCAGGGAATTCGAAGCGGAACAGGATTTCGTCCTTGACTTCGGGGGCATGACCGCCGACCAGATGGCGCAGGTGCAGCTTGGCCATTTCGTTGTCGGACAGGTCCAGCGTGGGTAAATTGTGCTGCTGCAATTTTTCCACCAGTTCGGTGGATTCGATCTGGTCGCGTATCTGGATGCCGACATAGACCTGCGCGGCCTTGGGGTCGGCAAAGCGGTAGTTGAATTCGGTGATGTTGCGCTTACCCAGCAGTGAGCAGAACTTGCGGAAGCTGCCCGGTTCTTCGGGCACGGTGACCGCGAGCAGTGCTTCGCGCCGTTCGCCGATTTCGGCGCGTTCGGCAACGAAACGCAGGCGGTCGAAATTCATGTTTGCGCCGCTGGCGACCGCAACCAGAGTTTCTCCCTTGAGTTGTTCGCGTTCCGCATACAGTTTGGCTCCGGCGATGGAAAGCGCGCCTGCCGGTTCCAGTATGGAGCGTGTGTCCTCAAACACATCCTTAAGCGCGGCGCAGATCGCGTCGGTATCGACCAGAATGATTTCATCCACCAGTTCGCAGCACAGGCGCAGGGTTTCCACGCCGACCTGCTTGACGGCCACGCCGTCGGCAAACAGCCCGACATGGTCGAGTGTAAGACGTTCTCCGGCAGTGATGGAGCGGGCCATTGCATTGGAGTCGACCGGTTGTACGCCGATGACTCTGATATCGGGACGCAATGCCTTGATGTAGGCGGCGACACCCGAAATAAGTCCGCCGCCACCGATTGCGCAGAATATGGCGTGTATCGGTTTGCCGTGCTGGCGCAATATTTCCATGCCTATGGTGCCTTGTCCGGCAATGACATCAGGGTCGTCATAGGGATGGACGAAGGTCATGCCGTTTTGCTGTTCCAGTTCCAGTGCATGCTGATAGGCATCGGAATACGAATCGCCAAACAGAACGACTTCGGCACCCCGGCTGGTTACCGCCTGAATTTTGATGCGTGGTGTGGTGGTGGGCATCACGATGACGGCCTTGCAGCCAAGTTTGGTGGCTGAAAGTGCTACGCCCTGAGCGTGATTGCCGGCCGATGCGGCAATTACGCCGCGCTTGAGCTGTCCGGGAGTAAGCTGCGCCATCTTGTTATAGGCACCGCGCAGCTTGAAGGAAAATACCGGCTGCATGTCTTCACGTTTGAGCAAAATGGTATTGCCGGTTCGTCTGGAAAGATTAGGGGCCTCTTCCAGTGGAGTTTCTACCGCCACGTCGTAAACGCGGGCGTTGAGTATGCGTTTCAAATAACTATTCATGTATATCACCTTTCTGGTGTGCAGATTAGCATAAAAGCGCGCTTAGTCCCTTGCGAAGCACGTTAAAATCGGTTCAAATGCTGCGCATGAATAAATATGAACAACATGGCATCATCATACAAACATCGGTGAAATACCTGCCTGAACAGTCTGACGAGGCGGGAGACCGCTTCGTGTTTTCCTACACTATCAGCATTACCAACCTAGGCGAGCGAGCTGCCCGACTCATCAGCCGTCACTGGGTGATTACCGATGCATATAATCATGTGCAGGAAGTGCGTGGTCAGGGTGTGGTGGGTGAGCAACCCAGATTGATGCCGAATCAGAGTTTTGAATATACCAGCGGTACAGCACTCGCCACAGCGGTGGGCACCATGCGTGGCAGTTATCTGATGCGTACCGATGAGGGGGCCGAGTTTAATGTCGAAATCCCCGAATTTTTATTGAGTGTACCGCGCGTTTTGCATTAACCCTCCGATGAATCCCATGAATCTTCCTAAACGTGTATCTGTGCGACACAGCCTTTTGCTGTCGTTGACTTTGCTTGCCGCCTGTACCACCACACCGCCTGCGCCGCCGTCCAACTTACCCACCTGTGTGATGCCGCCCGTGGTTGTGCCCACCTGTGTGCCACCCGTTGTAGAAGCACCGGTTGTAAAGCCCGTCGCACCGTTTGCGGTCAGCAAGTGGGAAATGTTGCCGGACTGGCAGAAGATGGATTTGCAACCCAGTTGGGCGGCCTTCATGCAGAGTTGCCGTGCGTTGAAAAACAAGCCGAACTGGCAGGATGTTTGCGCTGAAGCCGATAAGCTGGTTGCGACGGACAACGACACGTTGCGTCAATTCTTTGAGGGCGCGTTCACCCCTTATCAGGTGTTTAATCCCGATGGTAGTTCGCAGGGGCTGGTTACCGGTTATTACGAACCGAGACTGGCTGGCCGGCGTGTTAAATCGGAACGCTTCAAATACCCGCTCTATGCGGCACCGGATGATTTGTTGACGATAGACCTGAGCGAGGTATATCCGCAACTGAAAGACATGCGCTTGCGCGGCAGGCTGGAAGGAGGGCGCGTTGTGCCTTATTTCAACCGCGCCGAGATTGATTCCGGCAAAGGTGCATTGAAAGGCCGTGAATTATTCTGGGTGGAAAATTCGGTTGATCTATTCTTTCTGCAAATTCAGGGTTCCGGTCGTATCGAACTGGAAGATGGCAGTCTGGTCAAGGTAGGTTACGCGAATCAGAACGGTCATCCCTATGTTTCCATCGGCAGGAAGCTGATAGACATGGGCGAGTTAAAACTCGAACAGGCCTCGATGCAGGGCATCAAACGCTGGGCGGAGAAGAATCCCGAAAAGCTGGCGACTCTGCTCGAACAAAATCCCAGTTATGTATTTTTCCGCGAGTTGCCCGATGCGCTGAGCGCACCGCTGGGGGCATTGGGTGTTCCGTTGACTAATGAATACAGCATCGCGATTGACCCGCGCACCATTCCACTTGGTGCCCCGGTGTTGCTTTCAACCACCTATCCGAATACCAATCAGCCGCTTAACCGATTGATGCTGGCACAGGATACCGGTGGCGCAATCCGTGGAGCGGTACGCGCCGACTTTTTCTGGGGCTACGGTGATCAGGCCGGTGCGCAGGCGGGCCGCATGAAACAAAGCGGCCAGATGTGGGTATTGTTCCCCAAGGGAGCGGAACCGTCGCTGAATTGACACATATCCGCGAGTGTAGCCCGGATGCAATGTAATGAAATCCGGGATGTTTGAAGTGCCGCATTCCCGGAATCCGCTGCGCTGCTTCCGGGCTACGGCGCTGCCCCCTTCCCTTATTGTTCGGGATACACCAAATTTATGGGGAAGTTTGTTCCACTATGTTTTTTATATTGAATTTTTGGAACGATAATTGGCTGCTCATCTTTTTCCAATCCCTTTATTTCTACAACGAACTCCGAGTCAACCGAGGGCGGTGCACCAAGATAGAATAAATCAAAACAATTATTTCGCTCTCCTGGTACTCCAGCCAAATCTAGTAAGTCACTCTCAGGTATAGCGTCAGCATAATTCAAAGATTTCTCTATGTGATTATTTTTTGAATATAAAAAGGTATTGCCACAAAGCCCTGATGTCTGTCTGATATATCCAATTGGACGCTCTCTTTTGATATTTGGAAAAGCAAGCCAAGTCATAAAAGGGTTGAATTTTGTTCCAGTATCAGGCGGTATTAAACTGTTCTCTATTTTTTGAATCTGAACTGTTATTACGAAATAGCGCCCTTCGTCTGGAACGCTAGAAATAAAGAATGGCTCCCACTCACCTTTTTTTCCATAATTGTGCGGCCTGATTCTAATACTTAATTCATTCCCAGATATCCAAACGTGCTCCACATTGTCCCAATACCCTTTAGATATATGCCATCCAGCGGATTCGACAATCTGCGGATCGCTAAATGTGGCTGTGCATCCATTTGCCATAAAAACTAATAATAATGTACCCAAGAATCTAAAATGCATGGCTATCGAATTAGAAGGTTCGGGATCAGTCCTTACATTTGACATTTTCATCTCTTCCTTTTCTCTTCCACCTGTTTTACCGCTCGACTCACGGTGGTATAGCTTACGCCGAAATGTTCACCTATTTGTGCAAGTGTGTAGTGACCATTCCAATATGCTTGGGTCAATTCAGGCGATTACAGATTACATCGAAATTTTTTATCGGCGGCAGCATACGCAGGCTCGTTTGGGCAATTTATCATCAGCCGCTTTTGAACGCCAATTTTACGAAAAAAGATGGGCTGCATGAGGTCATTGGTGTCCGTTATTGACGACCTATCTCATCATGATGGCTTTGTATTCTGGTTTGCAAGGCGATTCCTTGGTGCATAGCCGGTGCGCTCCCCGTATAATTCAACCATTGTAAATTTCTGAGTGGTTGTTCATTATGCTTTGGCTGAAGGCGTTTCACATCATCATGGTAGTTTCCTGGTTCGCAGGTTTGTTCTATCTCCCCCGTATTTTTGTTAATCACGCCATGGCGACTGAACCCGCCGAGATCGCGCGTCTGAAGTTGATGGAAGGCAAGTTGTATCGCTTCGTTACGCCGATAGCGTGGCTGGCGATAGGTACCGGGTTGTGGCTGTGGTTCGCCTATGGGTTTAGCGGCGGCTGGTTGCACGCCAAGGTCGCTCTTGTCGTGGGTTTGTACGTTTATCATCATTATTGCGGCATTCTGGTCAAACGTTTTGCCAACGATGAAAATGTCCGTGGACATGTTTTTTATCGCTGGTTCAATGAAATTCCCGTGCTGGTCCTGACCGCTGTGGTCATCCTCGTTACCGTAAAGCCTTTTTAAACCATGACTGATTTTTTTGCCCCCTGCCCGCGTGGCCTCGAAGCCGTATTGCTCAATGATCTGGAGGCGATGGGTGCGACGAATGTACATGCCACCGAAGGCGGTGTGCAATTTTCCGGCGACTGGGAATTGTGTTACCGCGTCAATCTGGAAAGTCGTGTCGCCAGCCGCATACTGTGGCGCGTCAAGGAGACGCGTTATCGTACCGAACAGGACATCTACAAGGCGGTGTTCGATCTGCAATGGCAGCGCTGGTTTGACGTGACTAATACGATCCGGGTAAACACAACCGCGATACGCTGCCCACTCAAGAGTCTGGAATTCATCACCCTGCTGGTCAAGGATGCCGTTTGCGACCGATTCCGTGCGCATTGTAACGAGCGCCCCAGCGTGGACACGCTGACTCCCGATGTGCGCATCCATGTGTTCATCGAAGACGAAAAACTGATGCTGTATCTGGATACCTCCGGCGATGCACTGTTCAAGCGTGGCGTTCGTCAGCACACCAATATTGCGCCGATACGCGAAAATCTGGCTGCTGGCATCCTGCGCTTGTCCGGCTGGAAACCCGGCACGCCGTTGCTTGATCCGATGTGCGGCAGCGGCACCTTTTTGATCGAAGCGGTGCAGATGTCGTTGAACATTCAGCCCGGTATCGCACGTCGTTTTGCGTTCGAGAAACTGTTGAATTTTGATGCGACGAAATGGCAAACGATGCGCGAACAGGCTATCGCCGCGCAAAAGCCTGCCGTACCGCTGGAAATCTATGGCAGCGATTTGTACGGCGATGCAATGAAAACGGCGTGGCGCAATTTGCAGGATGCCGGACTCGCCGATTGCGTGAGTCTCAAACAGGCCAATATTCTGGAGATTTCCGCACCAGCAGAACACGGCATACTGGTTGCGAATCTGCCTTATGGCGAGCGCATGGGCGAACTGGAAGAATTGTCGGAGCTATATCCCAAGCTGGGTGATGCACTGAAGCAGAAGTTTGGCGGCTGGACGGCCTATTTGTTTACCGCCGACCGAGCGATATTGAAGCAGATGCGTTTGTCACCGTCCAAGCGCACACCGCTATTCAATGGTGCTATCGAGTGCCGCTTGCTGGAGTACAAAATCGTACAGGGCAGCAACCGGCCTCGTTGATTAAAAGCCTTTGTTTCTTTTACGAGCACCCCACTGTTAGGTGGAATGCTCGTAAAACCACATTCGTGTTTTTCGTGGACTGATGTTTTTTCTTGGTTGATCCAACTGAAGATCAGGTAATGCTGAGCTTGTGTGAACTGCTGGTAAGGTCGCGGTCCATGGTTTGCTTGCTTTCCAGCTTGATCTTCAGGCGCAGGTCGTTTACCGAGTCGGCATTCTTCAGTGCTTCCTCGTAACTGATGGAGCCGGATTCGAACAGGTCGAACAGCGCCTGATCGAAGGTCTGCATACCCAGTTCGCGTGACTTCGCCATTACTCCCTTAATGGCGTGTACCTCGCCCTTGAAGATCAGGTCGGAAATCAACGGTGAATTCAGCAATATTTCCATCGCCGCAGAGCGTCCTGTTCCGTCTATTTTGGGAATCAGGCGTTGCGAGATCAGCGCCTTGACGTTCAGCGACAAGTCCATCAGCAATTGTTCGCGACGCTCTTCCGGGAAGAAGTTGATGATGCGGTCCAATGCCTGATTCGCGCTGTTGGCATGCAATGTCGCCATACACAGGTGACCGGTTTCGGCAAAGGCGACGGCATGTTCCATGGTCTCGCGATCGCGTATCTCGCCGATCAGAATGACATCCGGTGCCTGACGCAAGGTATTTTTCAGCGCGGCTTCCCATGATTCGGTATCAACGCCGACTTCGCGATGTGTAACGATGCAGTTGATATGTTCGTGTACATACTCCACCGGGTCTTCGATGGTGATGATGTGACCATAGCTGTTCTTGTTGCGGTAGCCCAGCATTCCCGCCAGCGTGGTGGATTTGCCGGAGCCGGTCGCGCCTACCAGTATCACCAGACCGCGTTTGGTCATCACGATGTCTTTCAGTACAGGCGGCAGTCCCATCGTTTCCAGGTCGGGGATCTTGGTAGTGATGGTACGCATGACCATCGCGACATTTTGCTGTTGCAGGAATACGTTTACACGGAAGCGTCCGATGCCGTGCGGGCTGATCGCAAAGTTGGCTTCGTGGGTCGATTCAAATTCGGTGGTCTGGCGGTCATTCATGATGCTGCGCGCCAGTTCGCGGGTGTGCTGATGCGTCAGCGGCTGATTCGATACTGGTGTCATCTTGCCGTTGATCTTGAACGCAGGCGGAAAACCGGCAGTGATGAACATGTCCGATGCCTTCTTGCTGATCATGCCGCGTAACAGGTTATGTATCAGCTCGGTGGCTTGATCTCTTTCCATGTGATGCTCCTGATATTTATGACTTGCTGCTGCTAAAAAAACGAATAGGGGCGTATGGCGATACGCCCCTACGGGTTATCGATAATTATCCGGGGAACAGGTCTTTGTTCATCGCCTTGCTGCGTGCTTCAGCCGGTGTAACGATGTTAGCTTTAACCAGTTTGGTCAGACATTGATCGAGTGTTTGCATGCCGAGACTTTGACCGGTCTGGATGGCGGAATACATTTGCGGCACCTTGGCTTCGCGGATCAGGTTACGGATCGCAGGGGTACAGACCATGATCTCGTGAGCGGCCACGCGCCCTGTGCCGTCCTTGGTTTTGAGCAGAGCTTGCGAGATAACTGCGCGCAGTGATTCGGACAGCATCGCACGCACCATTTCCTTTTCATCTGCCGGGAATACGTCGATGATACGGTCGATGGTCTTGGCGGCGGAACTGGTGTGCAGTGTGCCGAACACCAGGTGGCCGGTTTCAGCGGCGGACATCGCCAGTCGGATGGTTTCCAGATCGCGCATCTCACCCACCAGAATAATATCCGGGTCTTCACGCAGGGCAGAGCGTAGCGCATTCTGGAAAGACAGCGTATCACGCCCGACTTCACGTTGGTTAATCAGGCATTTCTTGCTTTCATGCACGAATTCGATCGGGTCTTCGACCGTCAGAATGTGGCCCATCTCGTGTTCGTTACGATGATTGATCATCGCTGCCAGTGTGGTAGATTTGCCGGAGCCGGTCGGGCCGGTGACCAGCACCATGCCGCGAGGATAGTCTGAAATGGTCTCGAAACTCTTGGGTGCCTTGAGATCTTCCAGCGACAAAATCTTGGACGGAATGGTACGCATAACCGCGCCCGCACCGCGATTCTGGATAAAAGCGTTCACACGGAAACGGGCCAGGCCCGGAACCTCGAAGGAGAAATCGACCTCCTTGTTTTCCTCGTAAAACTTGCGCTGCTGGTCATTCATGATGTCATACACCATCGCATGCACATCCTTGTGTTCCATAGGAGGAAGGTTGATGCGTCGCATGTCGCCATGTACACGTATCATCGGCGGCAAACCGGCAGAAAGATGAAGATCGGAGGCTTTGTTCTTAACGCCAAAGGCAAGCAGTTCGGTGATATCCATTATAATGTCCCGATAAGGTCTGGCGGCTGGAGCCGCACGAATAGGATGAAAAAGAAAGCGGATGACGGATTATGACAACAATAGCTTCCAACTTGCAAGCCGTACGCTCAAACTTGATCGACGCCGCAGCGGCGGCGGGGCGTCCCGTGGAAGATATTTGCCTGCTGGCGGTGAGCAAAACGTTTCCTGCTGAAGCAGTACGTGAGGGATATGCGGCCGGTCAGCGTTGTTTTGCCGAAAGTTATGTGCAGGAAGCCCTGGCTAAAATCGCTTCCTTGCAGGATTTGAATATCGAATGGCATTTTATCGGCCCGATACAGAGTAACAAGACGCGTGCAATTGCCGAACACTTTGCCTGGGTACACAGCGTGGACAGGTTCAAGATTGCCGAACGCTTATCGGCACAGCGACCTGTTCATCAGCCACCGTTGCAACTGTGTTTGCAGGTGAATGTCAGCGATGAGGATAGCAAGAGTGGCGTTGCGGTGGCAGACGCGTTATCGTTGGCGCAGGAAATTGCCGGGCTGCCCAATGTTCGCTTACGCGGCTTGATGGCGGTACCGGCACCGAGTGATGATGTTGAGGAGCAACGAGCGGCTTTCGCCCAATTGCATGAGTTACGTGACAAGTTGAATGATAACGGTTTGCAGTTGGATACCTTGTCAATCGGAATGTCGCATGATTTTCCGGCGGCGATTGCAGAGGGTGCAACCATGGTGCGTATAGGTTCTGCCATTTTTGGCAACAGGGATTATCCGAATAAGGGAAAGGTGACAAAATGAATATTTGCTTTATAGGCGGTGGCAATATGGCGACCGCACTCATAGGCGGCATATTGAACCGGAGTGGCATTGCCGCACAGGTTAATGTCGTAGAGATCAATCCGGAAAATCGTGCGAGATTGGAGCGTGACTTCGACGTGCGCACATTTGATACGATTGCCCAAGGTGTTGCCGGTAGTCAGGTCATCGTTTTGGCTGTCAAACCTCAGCAGTTGCGCGAAGTGGCATTGCAACTGGCTCCGTTGCTGGGCGACCAGTTGTTGATTTCGGTAGCCGCCGGGATACGTGCGGTGGATATGGCAAGCTGGCTCGGTAAACAATCGGTTGTGCGTGCCATGCCCAATACTCCGGCCTTGATACAAAGCGGTATGACAGGACTTTATGCGATGCCCGAGGTGAGCGAAGTGCAGCGCGAGCAGGCTCAAAGCATACTTGCTGCGGTAGGTGAAATATTGTGGTTACATGATGAGGGCATGATGGATGCAGTGACGGCAATTTCGGGTAGCGGCCCGGCCTATGTGTTTTACCTGATTGAGGCCTTGCAGACGGCGGCGGTCAAACTCGGATTTAATGCCGAAGAGGCGCGTCGGTTAAGCATCGGTACCTTTCTTGGTGGCAGTAAACTGGCGGCACAGAGCGACGAGGATGTCGGCGTGCTGCGCGCTCGTGTCACCTCGAAAAACGGTACGACCGAACGCGCTCTGATGAGTCTGGCCGAAAATCGGGTTGCAGATCATCTGGTAGAGGCGGCCATGGCGGCGGCAGCGCGTTCGCGTGAAATGGGTGACGAGTTAGGAAAAAAATTATGATGCAGGAAGCGGTGGTTTTTTTGCTTGATGTCGTGCTGCAATCCTTTGCGGCTATCTTGTTGTTACGTTTTCACCTGCAATGGTTGAGAGCGCCGTTGCATAATCCGGTCGGTGAATTTGTGATGGTATTCACTGACTTCATCGTATTGCGTGCCCGCCGCTATATTCCTTCCGCGTGGGGCTACGACAGCGCCACCCTGCTGCTTGCGTTAATAGTCGAAACGCTTTATTTGTTTGCGTTGGGCTGGGTATTGGGTGATCTTCATGGATTTCCATTGCTGGGCTTGCTGGTACTGGCCGCAGTCAAACTATTCAAGATCAGCGTTTATTTATTGCTCGGTGCGGTCATCATCCAGGCCATCCTGTCATGGATTAATCCCCACACGCCGATCTCATCGGTGTTGAACAGTATTACCTGGCGCTTCCTGCAACCGTTGCGCCGTATCGTGCCTACTGTAGGCAATATCGACTTGTCATCATTAGTGCTGTTCATTCTCTGCCAGCTTGTTCTGATTGTGCCGGTCGGCATGATGGAGCATTTCGCCTTCAGACTGATCGGATGGTAATAGTTTGAATGAGCCGTGGTTTCGCCGTAACGGCGATGTCATCATACTGACACTGCATGTGCAGCCGGGGGCGAAAACAAGTGAAATCACCGGCCTGCACGGTGATGCACTCAAACTGAAGCTGGCTGCCCCGCCGGTAGAAGGTCGCGCTAACGCCGCATTGCTGAAATACATCGCAGGCCGGTTTGGTGTGCCACAGCGTCAGGTGGAATTAAAACAGGGCAGTCAATCCAGACACAAGGTCGTCGCCATTACAGGGAGCAAGGTGGAGCCGGAGAGTCTGCTGTCAGGCCGGGATTGAACTACGCTGCTGATGAGATTGCGTGGCTTGAATAAGAAAGCCGCCCTTTGCCGTAACGGCTCGGGGCGGCTTGGTCAATCTGACGGCGTATTACCGTTTTGATTTAGTGCTTCTTGTCGTCCTTGATTTCGGACAGCAGTGCTGGATTTTCAACCAGTTTGCGTACGCCGTGAGCATGGTCTTCCTTGAAGGCATTACCCTTGCACCACTTGGCGACGGAGTTGATGTCGAGCTTTGCGCAAGTAGGACGTACGCTCCAGGTTACTTGCAGTGGTGAGCAGGTTTGGTCATTGTATTTTGGGCCAGTGGTTGAACCTGCGAACAGAACTGGCTTGCCGGTATTGCTTGGAATTGCGTCAGCCTGCTGGTAGCCATTGATTACCTTGCCATGGTAATCCAGTGTATTGAAGTCAAGTGCCTTAGGATCGTTTACCAGCGTGAATACCTGAGACTCTACGCGCAGGTCAGGATTCTTGACGTTATCAGATAAACAGGCACCCAGTGTTGGGCCAGGGATAACCGGAGCAGAAGAATGCACCCAGTGTACTTCAATGGTGTCGCCTGGTTTCAGTGCGCCGTGCTCGCTCGGGCAAACAGGCTCTGCGGTTGCAGCCAGTTCAGCCGCGCTCAGGTGCTTGCTCATATTGCATTGATAGCCACCATCGGCACCGTGTTCACCTTCAGCATGAATGGAAAAATCCTTGGCTTTATGTTCGGCATTGACGTGGAAGTGGATGTTGCACAGATTCATTTCCTTGGAATCCGGTGCCAGTGAGAAGGCGAGTTTATTTTCGCCATGTTTGCTGTCAATGTCGCGTGGAGTTTGCGGGCCGAAACCGGTACAAGCGGGGCCTTCAGCACCATGTTCTGCACGAGCTACATCGTGACCATGTGTGTCAGCGTAAGCGGCTGAGGAAAGTACGGCGGCCGCGAGCGCGACCAGAATTTTCTTCTTTAACATTATATCTCCCTGAATCATAATTGGTTTTATTTCGCGTTGCTAAATCACGCGAAACGGAAGTCTAGTAGACCGCCCCCATTAACGCAATACCCTTACATCAGGATGACATCATATTGCTCTTGATTGTATTGGGTTTCGACCAGCATTGAGATAGGCTTGCCGATGAAATCGGAGAGTTGGGCCAGTGCCTGGGATTCTTCTTCCAGAAACAGGTCGATGACCTGTTGCGATGCCAGTATGCGGTATTCGCGTGCATCAAACTGGCGTGCTTCGCGGACGATTTCACGCAGAATTTCATAGCACATGGTTTGCGCCGTCTTTACTTCACCGCGTCCCTTGCAGGTAGGGCAGGACTCGCACAGTACATGCGAAAGACTTTCGCGTGTGCGCTTGCGTGTCATTTCCACCAGTCCCAGCGATGAGAAGCCGCTGACATTGATGCGGGTATGGTCGCGTGCCAGTGCTTTCTTGAACTCTTCAAGCACTGCATTGCGATGTTCGGCATTATCCATGTCGATAAAATCACAGATGATAATCCCGCCCAGATTGCGTAAACGCAGTTGTCGTGCGATGACCTGTGTGGCTTCCAGATTGGTCTTGAAAATGGTGTCATCGAAGTTGCGCAGCCCGACAAAACCACCGGTATTGACATCCACGGTAGTCAGCGCCTCGGTTTGGTCGATAATCAGATAACCGCCGGATTTCAAATCTACACGTTTGGACAAGGCACGCTCGATTTCTTCTTCGATGCCGTACATGTCAAACAGAGGACGCACGCCCTGATAATGTTCGAGTCTCAAGGCCGCATCGGGATTGTAACTTTCGGCGAACGCCAGCATCTTCTTGAATGTGCTGCGTGAATCGACCAGTATTCGTGCCGTATCCACGGTTACAAAGTCGCGCATTACCCGCAGACTAATATCCAGTTCCTGATAAAGTAATTCCGGTGCGCTGGCAGTTTTGGACTGGATTTGCAGATTGCCCCACAGTTTGTCGAGGTAGGCAATATCCATTGCAAAATTGGCATCATCACACGCTTCGGCAACGGTACGGATGATGTATCCGCCTTGATGTTCCTCCGGCATTACGGTTTGGAGTCTGGCGCGCAATGCATCGCGTTGTTCGGCTCCTTCGATGCGTTGAGAGATGCCGATATGAGTTTCCTGAGGTAAAAATACCAGCAGGCGACCGGCAAAGCTCAGTTGGGTGGTGAGTCGCGCCCCTTTACTGCCTATCGGTTCCTTGATGACCTGCACCAGCAGAGTCTGGCCTTCAAACAGGATTTTTTCGATGGGTTTGGGTTCTTCGTTATTGCTGTTTTCCCAGATGTCGGCAACGTGCAGAAAGGCGGAGCGCTCCAGTCCGATGTCGATAAACGCGGATTGCATACCGGGTAATACGCGTTTGACTCGACCAAGATAAACATTGCCGGCGATGCCTCGGTGACTGCTGCGTTCTATGTGCAGGTCTTGAACTACGCCCAGTTGCATGACGGCAACGCGGGTCTCTTGCGGGGTGACGTTGATCAGTATTTCTTCGCTCATGATTTCTTGTCTATTTGGCAACTCCAGTATTGTAAGCGGCTAGAGCACTATCTGGTAAATGCTTTGCATGTTTACGGTGCAGGGAAATCGAAATGCTTTAACATCTGCACAGTTTCAAACAGCGGTAAACCCATTACACCGGAGTAGCTGCCGTTTAATTGTTCGATGAAAGCTGCCGCATGTCCCTGAATGGCATAGCCGCCCGCCTTATCCTTGTATTCGCCGGTTTGTAGATAGTGGCGTATGCGCGCCTCATCCAGTTGCGTGAAGCGCACCGTTGAGGTGGAAAGCAATACCTCAACATGCTCTCCGAGTGTCATTGCGACCGCAGTCATGACCTGATGTTC
This sequence comes from Burkholderiales bacterium, assembly GCA_038206935.1. Taxonomy (GTDB): domain Bacteria; phylum Pseudomonadota; class Gammaproteobacteria; order Burkholderiales; family Gallionellaceae; genus Gallionella. The sequence continues at coordinate 52,852 of JBBRAJ010000007.1, read as the reverse complement.
GCGACCTGAAAGTTCGCGCAGCATCGTGGCGGCTTCTTCAGCGTGTTCTGGTTTGCCGTATATTTTACCGCCCAGCGTAACGGTGGTGTCTGCTGCCAATACCGGAAATGAAGGCAAATGGCGATGTTGTGTTATCTCATATCCAGCCAAAGCCTTTTCGCGGCTGAGTCGCTGCACATACTCATCAGGAATTTCGTTCGGGTGTGGCGTTTCATCGACATCCACGGGGCGCCCCATAGAGGAGCGCAGTAATAGTGTCTCGAAATGGACGCCTATCTGCTTCAGTAATTCACGACGGCGTGGACTTTGTGATGCCAGATATATACGTGGTTGTATGATGCTCATGGATAACCTTTATGGGAAGGGTAAAGGAGGAAGGGGACGCAGCTTAGCTGCTAAAGGATAACGGCAACGTAATGATTTTCCCCTTCTCCCTACCCTCTTCCACCTTCTCTAGTATTATATTTATTCCCGATGATAGGGGTGATTTTGCATCAGGCTGTAGGCACGATACAGTTGTTCCGCGAGCATTACGCGCACAAATGCATGCGGCAGCGTAAACGCCGACAGCGCCATCAACTGTTGTGCGGCGTGTTTGACCGACTCGTGTAAGCCGTCTGCGCCACCGATGATAAATGCGATATCCTGACCCGCGCCCATCCAGTCTTTCATCTGACTGGCAAGGTGTTTCGTGGTCGGCATTGCACCATGTTCATCCAGTGCGATGCGTCGGCAATTTTGCGGTAATGCGTTCAGGATGCGTTGCGCTTCGGCCTCCATGATCTGCGGCGTACTTTTGCCCGTGCTGCGCGGTTCTGGTTTGATTTCCAGCAGCTCTATTTTGGCTTCGCGCGGCATGCGCTTGGTGTATTCATTAAAACCTGTCGTGATCCAGTCGGGCATCTTGTGTCCGACGGATACGATATACAGCTTCATGATTACTCGGGCGCTTTTGCCAGTTTGGGGCGTGCAGCCTGAGCCTTGCTCCACAATTCTTCGAGATTGTAATACTCGCGGGTGGCGGGTTGCATGATGTGTACCAGCACTTCGCCCAGGTCAATCAGCACCCATTCGCCGCTGTCTTCGCCTTCGCGACCATAAACGACCTCGCCTTGTTCCTTGAGCTTGACGACGACATTGTCGGCAAGTGCCTTGGTCTGACGGGTTGAGTTAGCGGAAGCGATAATCATGCGGTCAAACAATGAGCTCAGTTTGCTGGTATCTATGACGGTAATGTCGTTGGCTTTGATGTCTTCCAGTGCGGCGACAACGGCTTGGGTTTTTTCTTCAGTGGTTAGCATGTGTGTATAAATTATGTTGATAAATATAGTTTGCTACGGTTGCCGGCAACAGATAGCGGATCGTTCGATTTTCAGCGACGCGGCTGCGGATCAGCGTCGCAGAGATTTCCAGTTTTGGTATCGCCAGTTCGGCAATGCCACCCGCAGGGTGTTGCGATAAATAATCCACATTGCATAAACGCTGCTGATAATGCTTATGCAATTCGGCTGGTGCTGCATGGATGCGCTTTTCCAGCGTGTAACCGGGGCGGTAGCCCACGACGATATGCGTCAAATCCAGTAATGCTTCCCACTCATGCCAGGTATGCAGTTGCAAAAAAGCATCGCCGCCCATCAACAGGCATAGCGGTTGCTCTTCACCCAGTTCGGCACGCAACTCTCGCAGGGTGTGTATCGTATAGCACTTATTTTGGCGTTTGACTTCTCGGTCATCCAGCACAAACGCAGGCTGATCGGCAATGGCTAGTTGCACCATCGCACTGCGATGCTGTGCCGTCACTTGCGGTGTATCCCGATGAGGTGGATTGCCGGTCGGAATAAAGCGTATCTGCTCTAATCCGGCCAGTTCCCGCATTTCCTCGGCAAGACGCAGATGTCCGTAATGTATCGGGTCAAAGGTGCCGCCGAGTATACCTATCGGTTTTAGCGTTAAGGAACGGGGAGCTTTCAACGTTACAGCGCCAGCCTGCGTATATCGGATAATACCTTGGCCAGATAGCTGGTAAAGCGTGCCGCCGCCGCTCCGTCGATGACGCGATGGTCGTAGGAAACTGACAGTGGCAGCATCAGCCTTGGCACAAAGACACCCTCCTGATACACAGGCTTCATGCTTGAACGTGACACACCCAGAATGGCTACTTCAGGCGCATTGATAATCGGCGTGAAAGCTGTGCCACCTATGCCGCCCAGGCTGGAAATCGTGAAACAACCGCCTTGCATATCGGCAGCGGTGATTTTTTTGTCTCTGGCCTTGGCACTGATTTCGGCCAGTTCCTGCGCCAGTTGTACGATGCCTTTCTTGTCCACATCGCGCAATACCGGAACCATCAGTCCATCGGCAGTATCGACTGCAACGCCGATATGGAAGTATTGCTTGAGGATCAGATTCTCACCATCCAGTGAGGCATTGAACTTGGGGAACTGTTGCAGCGCCGCGACCACGGCCTTGAGCATGAATGCCAGCGGTGTGATCTTGATATTCTGCTTGGCGTATTCGGTGCCCAGTTGCTTGCGAAAGGCTTCCATGTCGGTGATGTCGGCTTCGTCGAACTGCGTGACATGCGGAATCGTCACCCAGTTGCGATGCAGATTGGCACCGGAAATCTTCTGGATGCGTGACAGAGGTTTGGTCTCGATGGCGCCGAACTTGGCAAAATCGAATGCAGGCATATCCAGTACCTGCAAACCGTTTCCGCCCGCTGCTGCTACGCCGCGCGGTTGTGCCAATGCGGCCTTGACGTAAAGTTGTACATCGTCCTTGGTAACGCGACCCTTCTCACCGCTGCCGCTGACCAGCGTAATGTCCACACCCAGTTCACGCGCAAAACGGCGTATTGCCGGACTGGCATGCGCACTTCCAGCTGATTTTGTGGCGACGGAAGCTGCTGGAGCAGCAAGCGGCTGTGGGGCCGGTGCCACGACAGGTGCTGTCGGACTGGCTGTAGTCGTCTCGTTCTTTGCAGGTGCTGACGAGTCAGCGCATTCCATGACCAGTATCAGCGAACCTTCAGATATTTTGTCGCCAATTTCGACGTGCAATTCCTTGACGATGCCGCTATAGGGGGATGGTACATCCATCGCCGCCTTGTCGGTTTCGAGCGTTAATAAGGTATCTTCGGCATTAACGCTGTCGCCAACCTTGACCATTACTTCGATGACGCTGACACCCTTGTAATCACCGATGTCAGGCACTAATACTTTTTTCATTTCTGCCACTGTGTTTCTCCTAATACCAAACACTTAACCGGAATCCGGCTAAGTTAAACTGTTGTTGGATTGGCTTTTTCCGGATTGATGTTGTAAAGCGCAATCGCACGGCTAACTTCGGACGCGCTGATCGTGCCTTCATCGGCCAATGCTTTCAATGCGGCGACCGCGACGTAGAAACGATTCACTTCGAAGAATTGACGCAGGTTCTTGCGTGTGTCCGAACGGCCGAATCCGTCTGTGCCCAGTACTTTGTAATGCTTGGGCAGGAAGGCGCGAATCTGATCGGCAAACGAGCGCATGTAATCAGTTGCGGCGATGACCGGGCCGGCATGACCTGCCATGCATTGCTCGACATAGCTGGCGCGTGGCTGATCTTCGGGATGCAACATGTTCCAGCGTTCGCAGTCGATACCGTCGCGACGCAGTTCGGTAAAGCTGGTTACGCTCCAGATGTCCGATGCAACGCCGAAGTCCTTCTCCAGCAACTCGGCTGCCGCAATTACTTCGCGCAAAATAGTGCCGCTGCCCATCAATTGCACTTTCAGGTTCTTCCCTTCTCCCTTCTCACTTCCCCCTTCACTGAATAGGTACATGCCCTTGATGATGCCTTGTTCAGCACCCTCCGGCATGGCGGGATGGGCGTAGTTTTCATTCATTACGGTCAGGTAGTAGAACACGTCTTGCTGTTCGACATACATGCGGCGCATGCCGTCATGGACGATCACTGCCAGTTCGTATGCGAAGGTCGGGTCGTAGGAGATGCAATTCGGAATCGTCGCCGACATCAGATGACTATGACCGTCTTCATGTTGCAAGCCTTCGCCGTTCAGCGTGGTGCGTCCTGCGGTACCTCCGATCAGGAAGCCGCGTGCGCGCATGTCGCCCGCCGCCCAGGCCAGATCACCGATGCGTTGGAAGCCGAACATCGAGTAGTAGATGTAGAACGGCAGCATCGCCTTGCCATGGCTGGCATAGGCAGTGGCCGCCGCGATCCAGTCGGCCATGCCGCCTGCTTCGTTGATGCCTTCCTGCAAAATCTGACCGGTCTTGTCTTCCTTGTAGAACATCAGTTGGTCAGCATCCTGCGGGGTGTAAAGTTGACCCACCTGCGAGAAGATGCCGAGTTGGCGGAACATGCCTTCCATGCCGAAGGTGCGCGACTCATCGGGTACGATAGGCACGATCTGACGACCAATCTGCTTGTCTTTGACCAGTATGCCCAGCAATCTGACAAACGCCATCGTAGTCGAGATTTCGCGACCTTCGGTGCTTTTGAGCAAGGTGTCGAATGCGCTCAATTCCGGGATTTGTAATGGCTCGGTTGCTGGATTGCGAGCCGGAACCGAACCCATCTGGGCGGTGCGTTCTTTCAGGTATTTCATCTCCAGGCTGTCTTCGGGCGGACGATAGAAATTCAGGCTGGCGACTTCGGCATCGTTCAGCGGAATATTGAAACGGTCGCGGAACTTGAGCAGCACCTGTCCGGCCATCTTTTTCTGCTGGTGGGTGATGTTTTGTGCTTCGCCGGCTTCGCCCATGCCGTAACCCTTGACGGTTTTCGCCAGAATCACGGTCGGCTGTCCGGTGTGCTTGGTGGCAGCCGCATAGGCTGCAAAGACCTTGTGCGGATCGTGACCGCCGCGATTTAAACGCCAGATTTCGTCGTCGGACATATCGGCTACCATTTCCAGCAATTCCGGGTATTTGCCGAAGAAATGCTCGCGTACATATGCGCCATCCCTGGATTTGTAGGTCTGATATTCGCCGTCGACGACTTCCTGCATGCGTTTTTGCAGCAGGCCGTTCTTGTCCTTGGCGAACAGACGATCCCACTTGCTGCCCCAGACGACTTTGATGACATTCCAGCCTGCGCCACGGAACACGCCTTCGAGTTCCTGAATGATCTTGCCGTTGCCGCGTACCGGGCCGTCCAGACGTTGCAGGTTGCAGTTGATGACGAAGATCAGGTTGTCGAGTTTCTCGCGTCCGGCCATCGAGATCGCGCCCAATGATTCCGGTTCATCCGTTTCGCCATCACCCAGATACGCCCAAACCTTGCGACCTTCGGTCTGAACCAGACCGCGATGTTGCAGATAGCGCATGAAACGCGCCTGATAAATTGCCATCAACGGGCCCAGCCCCATCGAAACGGTAGGGAACTGCCAAAAGTCCGGCATCAACCAGGGGTGCGGGTAGGACGACAGCCCGTCGCCGGCGGATTCCTGACGGAATTTGTACATCTGTTCTTCGCTGATGCGACCTTCCAGATAGGCGCGTGCGTAAATGCCGGGAGACGAATGTCCCTGGAAATACACCAGATCGCCGCCATGGCTGTCGGTCTTGCCGTGGAAAAAGTGGTTGAATGCGACGTCATAAAGCGTTGCGGCCGAAGCAAAGCTGGCGATGTGACCGCCCAGCTCGGACGAGTCGCGATTAGCATTCAGTACCAGTGCCATTGCGTTCCAGCGCATCAGCGCACGGATGCGGTGCTCAAGTTCCCTGTTGCCGCTCGAACGTTCTTCATCTTCCAGCGCAATGCTGTTGCAATAGGGAGTGGTCGCGCTGAATGGCACGCCTGCGCCCGAACTGCGCGCCTTGTCTATTAACTGATCCAGCAAAAAATGGGCGCGTTCCGCGCCTTCATTTTTCAGTACGGAATCAAGGGCATCAAGCCACTCCTGAGTTTCCTGCGGGTCATAATCTGGTATAGATGCCATTTTTATAATCTCTCTTTTGTTGCGTTGTTATTTCAAATACCCTGTTCGGCTTCAGAATTAATAGGCCGGATTCAGTATCCTGTTTACTCCGTGCACACGATCGTTTCCGTTTCAGTTACGATCCATCTGACTTTCACATCGGTCGCTTCCTGAGGAATGTCTTGCACGATTTGTAGCGCATAGGCTGCCGTGACCAGCGCGGGGCGCTGTGGTACGAATGCCAGCAGTTTGTCGTAAAATCCGCCTCCGTAACCCAGTCGCGCACCGTTTCGGCTGAACGCGACTCCGGGCAATAGGGCGAATTCTACCTCATTTATTGAGATTGGCCTTTTACAGTGTTCAATAACAGGTTCGCGTATTCCCCATAAACCTGCATTTAATTGCTTATCCGGGTCATCAATATGATACAGATCGAGCAGATCGGTATCGCGGTTCACCTTGGGCAGCAGCAGGCGCTTGCCGTCTTTCAACACGTTTTTTATCCATAGGTCACTGGCATATTCACCGCCGAAATTCATGTAGCCCAATACGGTGGTGGCCCGCTGGTATTCCGGTAGCAGAAGCAAGCGTAAGGTAATCGCGGCATCGAGTTGAGCACGTTGATCCGGCGAGAGCTGGTTGCGCGCCGCCAGCACACGTTGCCTGATTTGCTTCTTTTCGGAAGTAAGGTTCATTTCTGCGATTTAATCAGCTAAATTTTTTCGGAAAAGTTATTTCCAGTTGTCTGTTGAACTCGTCTATAGGGACAGGTTTGCTGAATAGATAGCCTTGGTAATGCACGCAACCCTTGTCTTGAAGTATGAGTCGTTGCTCTTCGGTTTCCACCCCTTCGGCAATGACATCCAGATTCAGGCTTTTTGCCATGGCGATGATCGTGCGGACTATGGCTCGATCACTGTTATCCGAAGTCAGGTCGCGCACAAATGACTGGTCGATCTTGAGTTGATCCAGGGGGAGTTGTTTAAGGTATTGCAGAGAGGAGTAGCCGGTACCAAAATCATCCAGGGAAAACTGCACACCGATATTTTTGAGCACTATCATGCTTGCAATGGTTTCTTCCATATCGTTCAAAAGCAGACTTTCCGTCAATTCCAGCTTGAGTCGCTCGGGATTGATGGTATGCCGATTTACGGCAGCATGTACCTGATTTGCGAAATCGGATTGACGGAACTGTTTGGCACTTACGTTTACCGCCAGAACCAGAGCCGATGTCAGCGGGGATTGTTGCCAGCTTTGCAGCTGGGCACAGGCTGCATCAATAACCCATGCGCCTATTGGCAATATTAAACCGGTTTCTTCAGCCAGCGGAATGAATTCTAGCGGCGGCACCAGACCGCGCACCGGATGTTTCCAGCGAATCAGGGCTTCTGCCCCTATAGGGCTGTTTGCACTGTCCATCTGCACCTGATAATGAAGATGGAATTGCTGTTGTTCAATTGCCACCCTCATCTCGCGTTCTAACTCGGCACGGGTGTTGATAACGTTTTGCATTTTACTATCGAAGAAGCGCAGGGTATTCCGGCCTGATTTCTTGGCTTGATACATGGCAATATCGGCCTGTTTCAAGAGTTCTTCCATGTCTCGCTGTTGTTCGCTAAACAGGGTAATGCCTATGCTGGGCGTGCTATGGTATTGGTGTGTGCCGAGTTGATAATGCAGGCCGAGGCTACTCATGATTTTTTCACCTATTGTTTCGACTTGTGCTGCCGCTCCAAGCTCCAGCTCACTCAAGTCCTCAATCATCACAACAAATTCATCGCCTCCGAGTCGGGCAACGGTATCACCCTCGCGTACACAGGCAGTCAGGCGGTTGGCAACCTGTTTCAGCAGCAAATCACCGAAGTCATGTCCCAGCGTGTCGTTTAGTGTCTTGAAGTTATCCAGATCAATAAACAGCAGAGCACCTTCCCGGCCGGTACGTACGCAGGATGCCAATGCATGGCTGAGTCTGTCGAGTAATAAGCGTCGATTAGGCAGGCCGGTGAGTGGATCGAAAAATGCCAGATTCTGAATTTCTTCTTCTGCGGTTTTGCGCTCTATGCTTATGCTGACCAGACGTGCAGATTGCTCGATAAGATAAATATCCGATGCAGTCGGGGTGTGCGCTTCATGGTGATAAATGGCAAAAGTGCCGAGTACCTTTCCGGCAGAAGATAATATGGGCTGTGACCAGCATGCGCCAAGGCCGGCTTGGGCGGCGAGTTCTTTGTAGGGAGACCAATAGGGGTGCGTTGCAATATTCTCAACGATGACCCGTTCACCCGTAAAAGCAGCTGTTCCGCATGAGCCTACGCCCATTCCGATTTCCACTCCATCAATGGCATGGTTATAAAAGTCAGGCAAGCTGGGCGCCACGCCATTTCCCAGATGCTTTCCGTCATGACTCATCAATAAGATACTGCAAACCATCGCAGGGTTAAGTTGTTCAACACCCCTGACAACCGATTCCAGAATGAGTGGTAGCGTATTGTGACCGGCCAGCAACTCCAGAGTATGGTTGCGAAATTGTTCATATTCCGTCATGCGATGCAATTCATCGGTACGCTCGCGAACCTTGCTTTCCAGATCGTTGTTAGTGTCTCTGACACGTTTGGCCATATCTGCAAATGAGCATGACAATTCTTCGATTTCGCTGCCCCTCTGATAGTCGGCATCAATATCATAATCGCCATGCTGAATTTTGTTGGTTGATGACTGCAATTCGGAGATGGGCTTGAGTACCCAGCGCCGCAAGGCTTGCCCCATGGCAATGAGCGCTATCAGTAATGCCATACTGAACATGAATGGAATGAGCATTCTGTTTTCAATGAGTGTCAGGCTGCGGGTGTCTATCAGGGTCAGATCAAACCAGCCTATTTCGGGAAGGTACGCGACGCCGAGCAGGTGTTTTCTTCCTTCAAACTGAACCTGAATGGTTTTGTGATGTGTGGGGTTCTTCTCCAGTTCCAGCATGACTTGACGAAGTTGTTCAATGTCGTCGCTGTTCTTTAGTAGCGTATCGATTTTGATCTGTTGGTTGACATCCTTTGCGATGCTCATGTAGTCGATCAGTGTCGGGTCGTCGTGTAGTTGTATCGCCATTCTTTTGTCGATAAACATGTTGTGCACCCCCTTTTGCGCAATACTGACCGTTTCTTTCAGAAATTCAGAAAGGTCAATGCCGGTGCCGATGACGCCCAGTTTTTTGTCTGCATTCTTGATAATTACATTAATCCATACCTTGGTTACGCCGAGATGGGTATCTGGATCAAGATTGACCTGATATTCCTTGCCATCGGCAAGGGTGGCATAAAACCATTTATCGTCGTTATTTTTGGGAGAGAGCACGTATCGGAGTTGTTTTCCCTGATACTGGTTTTTTGCATCATTGAAATAGTAATTTCCGGTCAGGGCCATGGCGGCAAAATAACTATGGTCGCGAAAATTGAAACGGTAATTTTCCAGAGCGGCTATGCCTTTTTGCTTAAGCACAGGATCGTGTTCATGCATCGCCATATTGATAATGTCGGGATCCGTAGCCATTTTACGGGCGAGTGAAATTTCCCGTATCAGCGGCGACAGTGTTCGATACTTGTCGAACAAAACCTGCCGTTCAACGAATTGATTTCCCCATTTTTGATTGATGCTTTGCATCAACTGATTTGAAAAAATCCATGTCAGAATCATATAGCCGAAAAAAATGGCTGTCATCAGCAGGAAAAATCTGGATTTTAATTTCATATTGACTTTCGGTTTTCCTTGGTCAAGTAGTGAATCAACGCGCCTTCAATGCGGCAGGGTGACAAACGAGTTATTTAATAGTGCCTCAAACGGCTCTATCGCGACTGGTTTGCCGAACATAAATCCCTGATAGTGAGAGCAACCTGAATCAAACAGGAATTGTAACTGTTCCTGGGTTTCCACTCCTTCGGCAATAACATCGAGCCCCAGACTCTGAGCCATGACTATGATGGTGCTGACAATGGCCTTGTCGCTGTTATCGGTGGCAATGTCGCGGACAAAGGAGCGGTCTATTTTGAGTTGATCCAGCGGTAATCTTTTCAGGTATTGCAGTGATGAATAGCCGGTACCGAAATCATCCAGAGAAAACCGGACACCGATTTTTTTCAGTTCATTCATGGTGGCGATAATGGCCTCGATGTCATTCACAATCATGCTTTCAGTCAATTCCAGTTTTAGCTGACCGGGGTTTATATCGTAATGTTGCAAGGTGGCCTGCACCTTGTGTACAAAGTCTGCCTGACGGAACTGTCTGGCACTGACGTTCACGGCAAGAATCAGATCGCGGGTAAGCGTATTTTGCTGCCATGCCTTGATTTGCGCGCAGGCGGTATCCAGCACCCATTGACCTATCGGCAGAATAAGCCCGGTTTCTTCGGCTACCGGAATAAATTGATACGGAGATATGGGGCCGCGCTGGGGGTGTATCCAGCGTATCAATGCTTCTGCACCCAATGGGCGACGCATATTGTCTACCTGGATCTGGTAATGCAATTCAAACTCCCGGTTTGTAACCGCCTTGCGTAATTCTGTTTCGATCGCGGCGCGGGCATTGACCGCGTTCTGCATCTCCGGGTCAAAGAAGCGCAGGGTATTGCGTCCCGCCTGTTTGGAGTGGTACATGGCGATGTCGGCCTGCTTCAACAGTTCATCTATAGTCTGCTGGTGCGCGCAGAATAATGTCGCGCCGATGCTGGCCGTGTTGTGATATTCGCGTGTGTCAAGCTGGTAGAGTTGATTGAGTGAAGTCAGAATCTTTTCGCCTATAATTTCTGTCTGATTCGCGGCCTCTGTCATCAGTATATCGAGACCCTCAAGCATAATCACGAATTCATCACCGCCCAGACGGGCTACCGTATCATTTTCGCGCACGCAGGTCTCCAGGCGTCGGGCTGTAAGTTTTAATAGCTGGTCGCCGATGTCGTGTCCCTGCGTGTCATTGAGTGTCTTGAAGTTATCCAGATCAATGAATAACAGTGCTCCATGCTTGCCGCTGCGTAAACTGCCTGCTTGTGCATGCTGTAGTCTATCCATCAGCAACCGCCGGTTGGGCAGTTGGGTAAGCGGATCGTAGAACGCCAGATGTTTGATTTTTTCTTCTGCCGCCTTGCGTTCGGTAATGTCGATATGTGAACCGACATAATGGCTGACCTGCCCGTCAACGCTCTTGACAGCAGTAATCGCTAGCCATTTGGGATATATCTCGCCGTTTTTACGTCTGTCCCAGACTTCCCCCTGCCATGTGCCGCTACGGTTGAGGGACTCCCACATGGCATGGTAGAAGTTGGTATCGTGCCGCCCTGATTTAAGCAACCGCGGTGTCTGGCCGACAATTTCTTCTGAGGAATAACCGGTTGTCTCGGTAAACGCATGGTTGACCCGCAGAATCACACTATTGGCATCTGTGATCATCAGGCATTCCTGCGATTCAAACGCGGTGGCGGCGATGCGCAGGCTGTCGTCCGCCCGTTTGCGTTCGGTGATGTCGGTGCGTATTGCTATATAACGTTCCGGTTTTCCCGACGCATCCATAAACGGCACGATGGTGGTATCTACCCAATATAGGCTGCCGTCCTTGCGGTGATTGTTAATCTCGCCATGCCATACCTCGCCTTTGCTGATGGTGCCCCACATTTGCCGGAAAAATTCTCTGGGGTGATAGCCGGAATTGATAAGGCGGTGCGTCTTTCCGATGGTTTCCTCCCGGCTGTACTGGCTGATTTCGCAGAATTTATCATTGACATAGGTAATGATTCCTCTGGCGTTGGTGATTGCGACAATGGCATGTTGATCGATGGCAAACTTCTGAAAGTCAATTTCGTTGAGTGAATGCGCCAGCGTGTTCATGGTGCTGCGCAATTTGAAGAAAAGCCACATTACATAGAGCAGCAGAACAACCGCCATTGCGTACATCAGGGTACGATAAATCTCGGCCCGTTCAAGCTGACGATCGTAATTTTCGCTGTAGTTTGTGTATATATTTTCGATGGACTGGCGGGTTGGTAGTTTGAGTAGTTCATCAACCATGATCATGATTTTTTCATGCTCGCTGATGACGGTTTCGGCGTGTTTAAGCAGGGTGATGTCATATTGATTCGTGGCCTGCATTTTTTGGATCAATTTCAATGCACGGTCTTTTACCGGTTTGCCGGGATTGGTGTTGTACAGAAGAATCAGATGCAACATTTCATCAAGGTTATGATTCAGTGATTTGTCGCCTGATTCATGACGGTGTTGCTCGATGGCCAGAGGCAGATAGATGCGTGAGTTACGCAGTATGGCGTTATGTGATTTGAAGTGTTCGATTAATTGTAACTTCCGTCGCAACAGTCTGACTGTTTCGTCTATGGCTTTTTCGGTAGCGCCATCCGTGTTTTGATAAATGCCGTAGCGGGAAGATTTTAGTACGTCGATCAGGTAGGAAATGCTGTGTTTTTCAGTTGTTAACGGGTCGTAATGTGGAAGACTGCCAGCACGGGATTTCAGTACGCCTATATTTAATAGCGAATCCTGATACATCAACTGCTGTATGGTGCTGATGACCTGATTGTGTTTGTTCGGGTCAATTGTGCGTGTTTGCAAGAATAGAAACGTCAGTATGGCGCACAGGCTTAGGATAATCAGTATCGGTTGCAGGCGTTCCTTACTCATGATGCCAGCCTTTTTCCCTTGTACTCGCCGACCAGTGTATGCAGAAATTCGACAATAAGTTTTTCGTCCTTGTCGGGCATTTCCCTGCCCAACTGATATTTGGCCATCACATGAATGGCATCATGCAGTGTTTTTGCGCTGCCATCGTGAAAATAGGGCGCAGTCAGGGTTACCAGTCGCAGGCAGGGAACCCTGAATACATGCTTGTCCTGTTCCAGTCCGGTTACGTTGAAACGTCCCAGATCGGCTTTGGTGATATTTCCGCGATCGGCAAAGTAATCACGCATTACGCCGAGAACCTGAAACATATTGCCGCCTGCATTGGCCCCCTGATGGCAGGCCACACAGCCGTAGTCCTTGAATAACTGATACCCGGCTTTGGCATTTTCACTAATCGCATTTTTTTCGCCGAGTAGGAAACGATCGAACGGAGAGTTAATCGTTACCAGCGAGCTTTCAAAGGTGGCAATGGCATCCTTGATTGAGTGTATGGTGATTCCTTCGGGATAGGATTTTTTGAAAGCTGAAACATATTCGCGGTCGGCGTTCAGTTTTTTGATGATTTGGGGCCAATTTGAACCCATTTCCTTGGGGTTATGAACCGGGCCGTCAATTTGATCTTCAAGCGTGTCGGCACGACCATCCCAGAATTGTGCGATGTGCAGGCTGGAATTGAATACGGTCGGGGAATTGACTTCTCCTTCCATTCCATCAACACCGACGGAATGCGTTTGCCCATCTACCCCCGCCGTATTCAAGTTATGGCAATGGGCGCAACTGATGGTGTTGTCGACTGAAAGTCTGGGCTCATGAAAAAGTATCTCACCGAGAGCAACCTTGTCCGTATCCAAGCCCCGTGGGGCGGGGAGGGGCTGTATCGGTTCATTGATTGCGAGCGAATCATTCGTAGTCGTTATAACATTCAGCGAAGGCGGATTTTCATTAAGGAAGATACGTAATCCGAAAGTAATTAGAACAAAAGCTAATAACCCTGCAGGAACAACCCAATTATTAAATTTTTTCATGCATTAGTTTTTCAGTTGCTTTAGTCAAGAAAAGCCGAGGAATGGATGATTGTTATCTGATTGATTTTGACTTTGCCGTTATTTTAACCGCTACTGGTTGGCGGCGTATCGAAATACTGCTTTGACGTTTTTTCAGATACCTGTCATTAATTCCGCGAACAGGAATCACTCTTCATTCAGCCCTTTTTTAATGTGCCATGCCATCCATCCCAACAGCGTGACGCCGAGAATCAGAATTGCCCAGAGTGTCAGCGTTTTAATATCCAGTTCGTGCCGTTCCATGAATGAATCGGGATGGTTGGATAGTTCGCGGCTAACCAGTTTTCCTGTATTTGCCAACGGTAATGTCAGTTCATCACCGCTGCGGTAACCGGGCAGCAGTGTGGCAAGCGAAAAACTGCCCGGTTTGGCTTTGTGTTTGCCAAAGGCCAGTGTATAGGGGGCGCTGCCGGAAGCAAGAAATACCAGTTGATGCGGATGCCAGCCTATTTCCAGTTGCAGTGTTGCGGGGAGCTCGCTGCTGTATCGATCAAGATGTATGCGCCAGTAACGATCACGCAGGCTGAGTAACGGGAGGGCGGGGGAGGAGATTTCAGATTGGTCACGGTTGATGCGGTAAAACGTCGCCGAAGTCGCCGCCAGCCAAGGGTCGCTTTCGCTACGTCGTGAAAAAAGACGTACGGAGGCAACTGAATCGGCCTGTGGTAACAGCAGACGCCAACGTTCTATATACAGTGCCGCCGGTAATTCGAATTGATAATCCGCCGATTCCGGCTTGCTTTGCCGAATTTGCAGCGTGTGCTGCAAGAATTTCTCTGTTGTGGTGGCAGCAAGGGTTTCCACGGTTACTTTTTCGAGCTTTGCAGGTTGATCGTCCCAGCTTAGACGGTAATATTTATAGCGCGAAGGTGAAAATTCGACTCGCTTGCGAGTCAGTTGTACTTCGCCAGAATGCAGATTCAGCCAGGGTGCGTGGTCTGTTAGCGTGTGCCAGCTATTGAGATCGTCGCTGCCAGCTATTGTCAGGTGGCGCAATTGATTGTCATTGCCATCGTTCGCTTCTATTTCCAGCGCCTGTGCCGGTTGTTGCAGTGTGCTGGCATCGATCAGGTATTGTCTAATTTGACTTGTCTGGGGCGGTGACAGAGTGCGCGAGGCGTTCAGGGTGCCATCCGGTTGGAGTTGAACAGACAGATGTCCGTTGTTTTGGGCATTTGTCGTATTGTTGTCGGTAAGTGCAAACCAGTTCAGCATTTGTTGCCCGGGCTGTGCCGGCGGCTCAGCCGGTTCGCCGGAAAAGGCGTACGGCAGACTTTCACGACTGCCGTTGAATAGGCGTAAATCGGCCAGTCCCGCCTGTTCCGCATGCAAATATACCTCGGCAGGCAGCATTAAACGGTGTTGCCCGCCTTCGTGTGCGACGTGCACCTGCATCAGGTAGCGATAGCCATCCGGGCTGTCGTTCGGTTCGTTTTGTGCCAGTGCATTGGGTATCAGGCATATCAACAATAAACTAAACCAGTCTCGTATCATGCGGCAATTCCTTTTTTGGGAGGGGGAGCGTAATAGCCTATCAACAGCATCAACAGGCCGACACCGGTAAAGGAGAAGATGCGTTCCAGCGTACCGCTCTGTTCCAGATCAATTAACAATAATTTGATCAGTACTACACCCATCAGAGTGGCACCGACCAGCCAGAGTGTACGCCGGTTAAGCCTTGCCGCCGTTATCATCAGTGCCATAGACAGCAGCGTCCAGAACAACGAAAGGGCGGTTTGCACAAGGGTGGAGTCCATCATGGTGTTGAAATAATAGCCCACGCCTGTCCAGTGATGGATGCTGCGCAGCAGCATAGCATTCAGCCAGACGAACAGTGCCGCACCGCCTATGCGAAAAACCAGGGTCTGGTTGTATAGCGCGGTGTTTCGGATTTGCATTAGCCACAATCCAACCGACATCAGGATCAGTCCGTGACCGATATCAATGGCGTTAAGTAGCGGAAAATAAGGTAGAGGCTGGCTGCTGCCGTCTTGGGTCAGATTTGCGTAAAACGTCCACAGCCATAATGCGCCCGCGATGGGTAGCGCGCCATATTGACGGTAGGCATCGAGATGCTGGTTTAACGGCCAGAATCGTTCAAGGGCAGCGCGGCTGACGGTGAGGAGCAAGCCAAGCGGCACGATAATCAGTGAGGCGACCGACCACGCGTTGTGTCGTAAATCGTATTCGCCGGACAGCCAGTGCATTTCCCATGCACCCAGCGCGGCAAGCAATAGAAATGCCGCAGTATGCAAGTAATTAAGCCGAGTCAGCAGTTGCTTGCTTTCGTGTTGGTAAAGCATCCGGTAATGGGCTATTAACGAAAGAGCCCAGGCCAGCCAGCCGTAGTGGGCGAAAGGATGACCGTGGATGTCGATATCATACAATGCCACCAGATACAGTACCGGTGTAAACGCCCAAACCAGCCAAACGCCGTGCACCCATTTCCAGCGTAGTGTAAGCCAACTTCCCAGCAGGGTGGTCGCGGTCAGGAATAGCAGACCCAGTGTAGCCTGATGGTCGAATGTCGCGAACTGCTCTATGTTGTTCAACCCACCATACAGCCACCATCCTAAGCCCCAGAAAAACAGTGGCGAGATCCAGTCGAGCAGTTTTAATGTCACTTTTTGCGAAGCAATCCGGTAGCAAAACAAGCCCGCCAGTGCAATTAACCAGGCGCCTAGCAACAGATGATTGATCGGGTGTGGCGGTATCGTCTCGATCGAGACGTGTAGCATGAATGCCGTCCCCGCCCCGGCTTGCAGTAACAGCCCGAAGCGCCATGCCGGGATCTTGTTCATCCGGCAGCCGAACCAGAATATTCCCGCGCCTTCCACCGCCCACGCGGCCGAGGTCCATTTCGCATCGAACGCCAGTGGAATCGACAGAGAGGCGAAGATGATACCCAGCGCCAGAAACACTTCCACTAGCAAGCCCAAGTCATCACGTCGGCGCAACTGGATAAAGCGCGACAGTGCCATGTAAAACGTACCCAGTACCAGACTGCTGATCGCCAGCCCGTATTCAAAATCGCTGACCAGCGCGGCTTGCAGGCCGAATCCGGCAACCGGAACGCCGAAGATTAATCCGCCATCAATATAGTTTTTCAAGTCCGGGGCGCGTTTTAACGCATACAGCAGCGCGATGCCCACATACAGCAGGAAGAACAAAATCAGAAACGGTTCGGTGCTGGCAAATAATTCGGGCCGATAATTTTGCGTACCCCAGATCAAGGCGATGACGAAGGTAAAAACGAAGCCCAGCAGATTCAGTATTCGCCATGACCGGAACCATGCCGTCGCGAAGATGCCTAGATTGAGTACCGTGTAATAACCAAACAGCGCGACATGATTGCCGGTCTCGGTGGCGGTGAGCAGCGGGGCCAGAAACCCGCCGGTCACGCCGAATACCGCGAGCACCATCGAATTCTGCCAAACCGCCAGCAGCGTGGACAACACCGCGATACCGAACAGCAGCGGGAACGCCAGCATGCCAGGTATCAGATGCCAGACCTGATATGCGCCATACACTGTAATATACAGAATGCCGATCCCGCCGCCTTGCAGGATTAGCGCATAGGTGGCGTGACTGTTACGCATCCGCCAGCCGAACACCAGCAGCACGATAGCAACCAGCACTGCCGACACCAGTCGAAACTCCACCGGAAAGTGCGCATGTTCTGCTGCATATTTCACCAGAAATCCGATGCCGATAAACAGCACCACGATGCCGAGGCGGGCAATCGCATTTTCGCCGGTCAACAGCCATTGCAGCGCCTTGTCAAATAGCATCGGAGCGGGTTTGGGACTGTGTTCGACTATGGTTTTGCTGTGAGGAGAAACGGGAGCGTCATGCGCAGGTATCGCTTCAGGTATGTCTGCTGAGGGCTGAGTCGGAATTTCAAGTGGAATGAATTCAGGCGCTATCGGCCTTAATTCCGGTGTAACCGGACAAACATCCGGTTCGCGGGATTTAATAGCTTCTTGCATTGGCGATGAGGCATGTGTCGGGCTGTTTTGCCGCAGGGCTGCGAGTTCTGATTCGAGATGGTTTACGCGTCTTTCCAATAGATCGAGACGGCTATCGGAAGGTTTGTTCTGGATTTTTTGTTTTTGACTGTACAGCAGTCCGGCTACCAGACCTGTTACACCCATGACGATGGATGTTTCACCGTTGAAAAAACTGCCCAATATCAATCCCAGTATTAATCCCAGAAACCACATGACAGCCACCCTAGGTTTTCACTTGACCGGCGCAGTGTAGCTTATGGCTGTGGCGTGAACAAGGTAACGGGATTGGATGGTGTTGCTTTCTGATTTGTAACAGGAATTGTAAGTTGAGGAAGTTGGCTGTGATGGCTGACTTATGTTTGAATTACGGAAACAAAGGGGGGGGCTCGTGAAAATCATGGGGGTTAAGTATCCGAAATGACAGCGAAAATAATTTTCTCAGGCTATGCTTTAATGTTTTAAACAGCGGGGATTCTCATGAATGACATCACTTATCCTGTCGTAATGGTTGCAACACAGGTTGCGCCACGGACGAAACCGTCGAATTATCCCGAACCGTTTGCCTCGCGCATGGCGGGGCGGGAGAAGCGCGCTCTTGGCGATGTATTCGGCCTGACAAACTTCGGCATCAATCAAACGCGCTTATTACCCGGTTCCGGTTCAGCCTTGCGGCATGCTCATTCACGTCAGGACGAATTTATCTACATTTTGCAAGGTCACCCGGTGCTCGTTACCAATGCCGGCGAAACGCTCCTTTCCCCTGGCATGTGCGCAGGCTTCAAGGCCGGAACCGGTAATGCCCATCAGTTACTGAATTGTTCAAATGAGGAGGTAATCTACCTCGAAATAGGCGATCGCAGCGCAGGCGATACCGTTGTTTATCCCGACGACGATTTGCAAGCCGATTTTATCGAAGGAAAGTGGCAGTTTGCGCACAAGGATGGTTCGTTGTATTGAGAGGGCGTGCGAAGTTGGGAATTCTGGAGTGAGGTGGTATGACGCCGCTGGTTTCGGCGCAGACGTGCCGGTGAAGTCTATTGCGCGGTGATATTTTTCACGGAGCTCGCCGGGCAGGGGGAGCTAAGCAGGCCACGGGTTGATTCCGTGACCTGCTGATTTGTTACTTGTTGAAAGGTTGTGGGCGCGGGGTTGCGTCAGTGGATGGGGGGAGTATCGGCATCTTGAACGAAGGTTGTACGCCGGTCAGCGTCTTCAGGAATGCGACAATCTTGCCATTTTCATCACGGGTAAAGGTCTTGCCCAGTTGAACGCGGCCCATCGTGTCGACAGCTTCGGTGAGGGTGGCCGCGCCGCCGTCATGGAAGTAGGGGTAGGTCAGTTCGATGTTGCGTAGCGTAGGTACCTTGAAGTTGAAACGATCATTTTCGTTGCCGGTTACGGCTATGCGACCTTCGGCTTTGCTGGCGGTTTTATATTCATCAACAATGCCGAATTTCTGAAAGGAGTTGCCGCCAACTGCGGGGCCGTTGTGGCAGGCGGTACAGCCGCTGTTCTTGAACAATTGATAGCCGGCGAGTTCGTCCTTGTTCAATGCTTTCTTGTCACCTTTCAGCCATTTGTCAAAACGGGAATCTGGAGTAACCAGCGTTTCTTCAAATGCGGCGATGGATTGGGTGACTCTGTCGATGTTAACTGTTTCGTTACCAAATGCTTTCTTGAATTCGGCAACATAACCGGGGATAGACTGGATTACTTCGATAGCGAGTTCATGTGTAGACGCCATTTCGCCTGGATTGGCGATGGGGCCGCCGGCTTGTGCCTTCAGGTCAGCAGCACGGCCATCCCAGAACTGAGCAATATTCATGCTGGAGTTCAATACGGTCGGGGCATTGATCGGGCCTTGATTCCAGTTGTGACCGATGGAGGTTTTCAGATTGTCGGTGCCACCCATGGACAGATTGTGGCAGGAATTGCAGGAGATAAACCCGGATTTGGATAAACGAGGATCGAAATACAATTTTTTACCCAGTTCGACTACGGCGACATTCTTGGGTTTTACGGCAGCGATAGGTTGTATGGGTTCGTTGTTGTTTGAGGCGAATGCGATGCCGGTATTGGCTAGCAGAATGCCCAGTCCGATGCTTATTGCGGTAAGTTTATGTTTGCGCATGTTTATATCCTTTTACGGTTGGTTTAAATGAATCAGATTTGTATGCGGATGCCGAGAGTTGCACGGCTAGAGTTCTGTTTGTGTTCAAGCGGTATTAGGTAATGAATCCTTGAATGAGTTCCGCTATTTAAGCTTTTTATTATAAGCGGTTGGTGCAATACGATAAACTGTTGAGCTTGTGCTAATGGATTCTGTTACGGGGTGCTGCGATAAGCGGGTTTTATGCCGGTTCATTCTGTGGCATATTTCGCTTGTTAGTGTGTTTGGAAATTAATTTTGCAGAAGGGGGCAACATGCAGGCTAGAGAGCATTGGGAAAAAGTGTATACAACCAAGGCGACGGATGCTGTGAGTTGGTTTCAGCCGCATGCGGATATTTCCATAGACATGATTACGGCTACAGGTATGGGAAAGGATGCGGCCATTATAGACGTGGGTGGCGGGGCTTCGACCTTGGTTGATGATCTGGCAAATGCCGGGTATTCTGATTTAACGGTACTTGATCTTTCGTCGGCGGCGCTGGAAACGGCGCGGAAGCGGCTGGGAACTTTTGCGGATCGGATAAGTTGGTTGAATGCGGACATTACTCAGGTCGAATTGCCCGCACAGAGTTTTGATATTTGGCATGACCGTGCGGTTTTTCATTTTCTGACCGATTCGGCAGACCGTGCGGCATATGTGCGCACGGTGCTGCATTCAGTCAAGCCGGGTGGACATGTCATTGTTGCTACCTTTGCCGAAGATGGCCCGCTGCAATGTAGCGGATTGCCGGTTATGCGTTATAGGCCGGGTGAATTGCACGATCAATTTGGCGATGCGTTCGTGTTGATGAAACACCAAAAGGAAACTCATCACACCCCATTTGGCACGGAGCAGCAGTTCATTTACTGCTATTGTCGCAAGGGTTAGGGTTGATTGGGTGTGGGGGGATGCAGGAATCATGCTGAAGTATAATTTTTCAGTGATGACCAGAAATGGGCAGCGTGTAGATAATCTGCAAATTCAAGGTGTGGATTTGCAGGATGCTGAGCGTAAGCTGCGCCAGATGTATCACTATTGTGAAGTGATTGAATATAAAACCATCGAGCGCGACATACGGGTTTTTCAGTCAGCAGATATTGATGAGATATTGACGCTGATAACGAATGGCAATGATAAGTAATGAATGTCGTTTATTTTATAAAACCGTCTGCCAGTAGTTCATCCAGCAATGCATCGTAGTTCTGCGCGCCCACGCTACTTGGTGCGTGCTCAAATATGGTTTTATTCAAGGCAGGGCTTTCTGCCAGACTGACATTCTCGGATATATACGTTTCGCATACATCATCGCCGAACTCGGTTTTTGCCAGTTGCAGGATTGCTTTCGCCATACGTCTGCGTGAGTCAAAACGGGTGAGCAGATAACGGCGTTCGACACGTCGACGCAATACCTGTTCGAGCGCCTTGAGTGTTTTCTGGATTTGGAGAGCGCCTTTGAGTGACAGATGATCCGCTGAGATGGGAACGATGATGCCGTCGCTGGCGAATATTGCATTCAGAGACAGGACGCCAACCATGGGGCAGCAGTCGATTATCCACGGCTTGTCGATTTCATCGGAATCTTTTTCTGTCTGAAAGCTGACGTTCAGTTTGTTGATCGCGTTATAGCCCTTGCCGTAAAGCGCATCTACCTTGGAGAGTTCTGCATGTGAGGGAATGATGCCAATGCCGCTGGATGATTTTTGAATCATTTCACGTAACGGGCGATTGCGCTGGAATACACTGAAAACGCTTTCGTCACTTGAGCGGGCGCTAATGCCGGCAATTGCACCAAACTGCGCTTGCGGATCGAGGTCAATTCCGACCGGCTTACGTCCTCGGCGTGCCAGCGCGGCGGATAGATTAATAGCGGTCGTTGTTTTTCCTACGCCACCTTTCTGGTTGAAAACTGCGACTATAGTCATGGTTTATCAGAGATTGGGTTGTTTGGCACATGGCAATACCGGATATTCTAACAGAATGAGTATTGCCGATAGCCAAAGAACATCAATCGGGTGGCGCTTTTACGGATTTTTCCGGGCTGATTACCCAAACCTTCCGGTAATGTAGTCTTCAGTTTCTTTACGTTTGGGATTGGTGAATACCGTGCTGGTATCGCCAAATTCAATCAGATCACCCAGATACATATAGGCGGTGTAATCGGAAACTCGAGCCGCTTGTTGCATGTTGTGAGTAACGATGACGATGGTGAAATCCTCTTTCAATTCGTCGATCAGCTTTTCAATGTGTGCGGTGGAAATCGGGTCGAGCGCCGAGGTCGGCTCGTCAAGTAGCAGTACTTCAGGCTTGACGGCAATCGCACGGGCAATACACAGACGTTGTTGCTGACCGCCGGATAGCCCCATGCCGCTTTGCTTGAGCTTATCTTTGACCTCGGTCCAGAGCGCAGCCTTGCGCAATGCCCATTCGATACGCTCGTCCATGTCGTTCTTGTTCAAGTTCTGGTAGAGCTTGACACCGAAAGCGATGTTGTCATAAATGGACATCGGAAACGGAGTCGGCTTCTGGAATACCATGCCGATCTTGGCGCGCAGTTTGTTCAGATCCTGCTTTTTGTCGAGAATGTTATTTCCGTCAAGAATGATGGAGCCGGTTGCTGTTTGCTGTGGATACAGTTGATACATGCGGTTGAAAGTACGCAGTAGCGTGGATTTTCCGCAGCCGGATGGGCCGATAAAGGCGGTAACCTTTTTTTCAGCTATTTCCAGATCAATGTCCTTGAGCGCACGATATTTTCCGTAAAAGAAATTGAGGTCTTTTACGACAATTTTGGTAGTAGTGGAATTTTCAGTGTTCATTTGCAAGCCTTGTTAATGAGTGGATGCGCTTTGTCGGAACAGGATACGAGCCAGTATGTTGAGTGTCAGTACACTGAATGTGATCAGTAGTGCACCCGCCCAGGCTAAACTTTGCCAGTCCTCGTAGGGACTCATTGCAAACTGGAAAATAACAACGGGAAGGTTGGCCATCGGTTTGTCCATGTCGCCGTTCCAGAATTGGTTGTTCAAGGCGGTAAACAGTAATGGAGCCGTTTCGCCACTGATACGTGCAATGGCCAGCATCACGCCGGTGATGATGCCAGCGCGGGCCGCACGCAGGGTAACGAAGCTGATGATTTTCCATTGCGGTGCACCCAGTGCGGCTGCGGCTTCGCGCAGGGTATTGGGTATCAGGCGTAACATGTTTTCCGTGGTGCGGATCACAATCGGAATGACGATGATGGCAAGTGCGAGTGTTCCTGCCCAGCCTGAGAAATGGTGAACTTGCACAACATATATTTCGTAGACAAACAGACCAATAACAATGGAAGGGGCTGACAGCAGAATGTCGTTAATGAAGCGTGTGATCGGTGCCAGCCAGCCGCGTTCGCCGAATTCGGCCAGATAGGTACCCGCCAGAATGCCTATGGGTGTGCCAATCGCGGTGCCGATTACTGTCATCATCAGTGTGCCGAAAATGGCATTCAGCAAACCGCCGTCACTGCCGGGCGGGGGCGTCATTTGTGTGAATACCTGCGATGTGAGGGAGGGGAGTCCCTGAGCCAGCAAGGTCCATAGAATCCAGCAGAGCCAGAATAAGCCGAATGACATGGCCAGCACGGAGATGGTCAGCCCGATTGCATTGGCTAGGCGACGTCGTGTGTATAGATTCAACATGATGGTTACGATGCCTTTCCTTCGCGCTTGCCCAGTTTGTAGAGCATGTAGCGAGCGATTGATAACACAACAAAAGTGATAAAGAACAGAATCAGGCCCAGTTCAATCAGCGAGGCGGTATATAAAACGCCATCTGCTTCGGTGAATTCATTTGCCAGTGCTGAGGAAATGCTGTTGCCAGGATTGAGCAGTGATTTGCTCAATTCGTGGGAGTTACCAATTACGAAGGTGACAGCCATCGTTTCGCCAAGTGCGCGACCCAAGCCCAGCATAATGCCGCCAGCGACACCTACCTTGGTGTAAGGTAATACGATATTGAGCATGACCTCCCAGGTGGTGGCGCCAAGTCCGTAAGCGGATTCCTTGAGTAATGCGGGAACAACATCGAATACGTCACGCATTACCGAAGCGATAAACGGGATAACCATGATGGCGAGGATAATGCTGGCTGTCAGTATGCCGATACCCATAGGCGGGCCTGAAAAAAACGGGCCGATGAATGGCAATGTGCCGATATTTTTATTAAGCCATGGCTCGACATAGTCCGCAAACAGCGGGGCAAAGACAAATAAACCCCACATGCCGTAAATGATGCTGGGAATGCCTGCGAGCAGTTCAATGGCGACGCCGAGCGGACGACGCAGGATACGAGGTGAAAGTTCTGTCAGAAACAGGGCAATGCCGAAACTTACCGGGATGGCGATAAGCAGGGCAATGGCAGAAGTAACGAGTGTGCCAACGATGGGAATCAGCGCACCAAATTGATCGTTGACCGGATCCCATTCGGGACTGGTCAGAAAGCCGAAGCCAAAAGCGTCAATGGCAGGCATGCTGCCTTTTACAAGCGAAACAATGATAGCCACGAGCAGTGCCAATACGCCAAAGGCGGCAATGCGTGTCACATTTCGAAATAGCACATCGAAGATGGCTTGCCTTTTAAGGCGTGCTTCATATGAAAACATCGACATAATTGTTAGCTTAGGGTTGGATGAGCAGATAATTATTTGCAAAAAATCACGGGGGGCAGCAGCCCCCCGAGATTATAGCTTAGGGTTGTGCTATGTCAGCCACAAACCGATTGCTTATTTCCAGATTGCCTTACCATTTGCATTTTTGATCTGTGTTTTCCATGCGCCGCGAATTAATTTCTTCACGTCATCAGGCAGCGTTACATAGTCCAGATCGGCAGCCAATTTGTCACCGTTGGTGTATGCCCAGTCAAAGAATTTCAATACAGCCAGAGCAGATTCTGGTTTGTCTTGATTCTTGTGCATCAGGATGAAGGTCGCACCGCTGATAGGCCATGTTCCCTTGCCAGCTTCATCGGTCAGAATTTCGTAAAAACCTGGAGCCTTGACCCAGTCGGCTCCTGCGGCGGCGGCTTTGAAGCTGGCTTCATCGGCTGCAACGTAGTTGCCGGATTTATTCTTCATCTGTACGGCATTCATCTTGTTTTGCAATGCGTAAGCATATTCTACATAACCGATCGCGCCCTTGATGCGTTGTACGTAGGAAGCAACGCCTTCGTTGCCCTTACCGCCGGTGCCGGCTTTCCAGGAAACAGCGGTACCTTCACCTACATTAGCCTTCCAGTCGGCACTAACTTTGGATAGGTAGTTGGTGAAGATGAAGCTGGTGCCGGAACCATCCGAGCGATGTACGACGGTGATCAGATCGTCAGGCAGTTTCAGATCTTTATTCAATGCAGCAATCGCAGGATCATTCCACTTGGTGATCTTGCCCAGATAGATGTCGGCCAGTGTTGTGCCATCCAGTTTCAGTTTGCCGCTGTCGATACCGTTGACATTAATAACTGGTACAACGCCACCGATGATGGTCGGGAACTGCATCAGGCCGGATTTGTCGAGCTCTTCGGGTGTCAATGGCTTGTCAGACGCGCCGAAATCCACGGTTTTAGCGTTGATCTGTTTGATGCCGCCGCCTGAGCCGATGGATTGATAGTTCATCTTTACGCCGGAAGATGCTTGGTAGGCTTCTGCCCATTTTGCATAGACCGGGTAAGGGAAGGTGGCACCTGCGCCAGTGATGTCTGTCGCGAAGCTTACGCTGGCAAAGGCCATTGCTGTTCCGGCTGTCAGGCCGATTACGAGTTGCTTGAGTTTGCTATTCATTTGATCTCCATTTTGAAATTTAACTTGGCCAGTTGTTGCGGCGCATGCCCTGTGATGACAATTACGCTTTGAGGCAGTGCCTATAATAGGCGGCTTTTATGACAGGATTATTACAATTGGCAATTCATTGATCAATGGTTATTTCTGCTTGCGGTATGTCCGTAATTTGTCTTTTTTTGTTCAAAGTGCCGCAAGCCGGTAAAGGTGAGCCATCCGACAATGACTAGGCAGAAGGTAAAGCCAGCGTAGGCGATCGGCCACGGAATATTACTGGTCATCATTGAATATTCAGACATCCCTCCTATTCCGGCCAGTACATTGAGCGGCATGAACACCACGCTGATAACGGTCAGTCTTTTAATATCCTTGTTTTGATTTATGTTGATCGAGCTGTCGATGGAGTCCATCAGGAAGTTGATCTTGTTGAACAAAAATGCCGTATGTCCATCCAGTGACTCAATGTCGCGCAAAATATCATGGACATCTTCGTGTTGACTTTCTGACAGGGATTTGGAACGCATCAGAAAGGAAAGTGCTCGTCGGGTATCCAGCACGTTTCTGCGTATTCGACCGTTCAAATCCTCTTCTGCGGCGATTGATGCGAGTATATCCGCAGCCTCATCATCGGTTATGTGGGATCGGAGCACTTTTTGGCCTACCGAGCCGAGTTTGGCATAAACATCTTCCAGTGCATTGGCCGAATACTCAACGTCTGCCGCATAAAGATCCAGTAACACATCCTTGTCTTCTGACACATAGTTTGCCTGGGTGCGTGCACGCAGACGCTGGAGTCGGAATACCGGCAGTTCCTCGCTACATACTGAAAATAAGGTTCCTTTATGCAGAATGAACGCCACGGCCACGTTACGTGAGTCGTCCTCCCGGTCAAGTAAAAAATCAGAATGCAGGTGCATGGCACCACTATTTTCGATATAGAAGCGTGCACTGGTTTCGAGATCGGTCAATTCGCTGGGGTTGGGTAACTCTACGTCAAACAGTTCTCTGGTCCAGGCTATTTGATCTTCATCGGGTGCGATGAAATCAATCCAGATCGGTTTTGCTTGAGCAAGATCATCGCGATTATTGATAGGTATCTGTTGCAAGCGGCCCTTTTGCAAACCGAATGCCCGGATTTTCATCTCTTGTTTGTGTGGTTGGGTTTCGCTGGGACTTTCCGTGCGGGCATAGTCCGGGATAAGCTGCTGAATTTCGTATTTGCGCTCATCGGCAATAAGCTGCCAAATAACTTCCCGGTCATCGGGCGGAAGTGCCTCCAGTATATGGGAGATAGCTAGAGAACTGAGTTCATCCAGTTGAACACGCAATTCGGCTTGGCTTTTTTTGTGCGTCAGGGTTTCAAGCAATTTATTTTTTTGTAATAGTTTTTCAACCTGCCGCAGATTTTTTTGTGCGGAGGCTAGCTCATCGTTCATGTTTAATTCAAGCATGATTGTACCCATTCGTGAGTTTGCGGCGATTATTAGCCTAATGATACAAGTTCAATCGTGCTAAGAATGCGACAGATTGGGAAATAATTGCGGCGCGTGTCGGAAAAATAAAATACAAGTTGTATGTTTGCGAATCAGACTGTAGAATTCGCCCTCTTTGAAAATTGGTTGGAGTAGAAGCATGGCACGTGTATGTCAAGTGACGGGCAAAGGCCCGATGAGTGGGAACAATGTTTCACATGCGAACAATAGAACCAAGCGTCGTTTCTTGCCTAATCTGCAACGCCGTCGCTTTTGGGTTGAATCTGAAAATCGCTGGGTCAGCATGCGCCTGACTAATGCTGCATTGCGTACAATTGACAAGAATGGCATTGAAGCTGTTTTGTTTGAAATGCGCGCACGCGGCGAAAAAATCTAAGGAGCATAAGAAATGCGTGAAAAAATCAAACTTGAATCCAGTGCAGGTACTGGACATTTTTATACTACCGACAAAAACAAGCGCACAACGCCCAGCAAGATCGAGATGAAGAAATACGATCCGGTTGCACGTAAGCATGTAATGTACAAGGAAACCAAGCTGAAGTAATTTGGCTAGGTATCCAGATGAAAAACCCGCTCAGGCGGGTTTTTTTTTGCCTGAAATATTTGAAAATTGGCATGGAGTAGTGCATCTGTTGTTTTGTAATTAAATGTTCATACGTTTGCAATGTTTGCCGGTTAAGCTGAATATTGCTCTCAGTATATGCAGGCAACTCGCCGTATGAGGAATTCAGAGATATTTTTTAATCAATTGAATTGAAAGGAAAAATACAAGTGAAAAGCGCCGAACATATCAGTAAATCCGAGATGGATGAGGATGACGCATTGCAATCCGAGATTAGCCAATTTGATAGCCCATTTAAAATTAGGGAGCTATCGGTGTTGTCACTGATAATTTTTGCGACACTGATGAGTGGCTTGGGTGTGTCAGTATTGCTTGGTGCGCTGATATGAAGGACATCCAACTTCTGCTCGCTCATTGCAATAGTGATGTAATTCGTTTATTGCAACAGGATTATATTCATGGCCGCAGCTGAAACGGATAAGGTTGTCGAGAATGTTGCTCTTGAGCCTGAGCAAATCAAGCAGACTATGGCAACCAGTTCCTTCGATATGCTCAAGATGCTTTACAACGTTATCGGAGATCAGCGCGTTACCCCGTTGTTTCAACCCATCATTGATTTGCGTAATGCCGAATTGATTGGCTATGAGGGATCAATACGCGGTCCTTCCGACAGCCTGCTTCATGCGCCGGAAAAATTACTCAAGGTTTCGCGTGAATTTGGTGTGGCTTTTGAAATGGAAATGCTGTGCTGGTCTACTATCGTATCCGCGTTTCATCGCCAGAGTCTACATGGCGTTCTTTTCGTCAAAATCAGTCCCGATGCTATTTTGCATAATAACTTTCGTATGCCCCAGGCTCCCGTTCGTTGCCTGCCCACCTTTGAGTTGGCGGCGGAACGTATCGTTATTGAGCTGTCTGATAATGACTTCGGGCATGAGATAGTCGATTGGGCTGCCTTGTGTGAAACACTGCGCGCCTATCGTGCAAATGGATTTCAGATTGCGATTAGCGATTTAGGTGAGTGGTATTCGGGAATGAAGCGCTGGTCGGAATTGCGACCCAATTATGTCAAGATTGATCGGCATTTTATTCAGAATATTGATCATGATCCGGTCAAGGCGCAATTTGTGCGTTCGGTATTATCCATTGCTGACAAGGTTCATACCGATGTGCTGGCTGATGGTATCGAGACCCAGGATGAAATGGCGATCGTGCAGGGATTGGGTGTGCAAATGGGGCAGGGTTATTATATCGGTCGTCCATCCTTGCACCCTTCGGCGGTTATTCCAGCCAATGTAGTTCGTCCGTTGCTGTTGAACTCTTCCAGTGCGCGCAAGAAATTGACCAGCCATAATGTGGTTGGCAGCCGGATATTGTTGACAATACCGGCGGTGTCTTTTGAGGCGACCAATAACGATGTTCTGAGTATCGTCGAGAATGAGCCGTTTCCCCATGCGGTTGCGGTGGTCGATAATGATAATTGCCCTATCGGCCTGATTCCGCGATACGTTTTGATTGAGCGGTTGGGAAGACCTTATCAGCATGAGTTGTACGGAAAAAAATCTTGCACGAAATTCATGGATCACAATCCGCTGATCGTGGATAAGAATATCAAGATTCAGGATTTAAGCTTCATGATGGCCGAGGGAGATAATCGCCACCTGACCAACGGCTATATCGTTGTCGATAATGGTAAATATCTGGGGCTGGGAACCGGGCATGATTTGATGCGTGAAATTACCAATATGCAGATCAAGGCGGCGCGTTATGCGAATCCCTTGACCGGGCTGCCAGGAAATGTTCCGATCAACGAGCAGATCAATCATATGATCGAGGCGGGGAGAAATTTTTGCGTCTGCTACTGCGACTTGGATCATTTCAAGCCGTTTAACGATGTTTACGGATACAGCATGGGAGATAATGTAATTCAATTGACTGCCAATATTTTGCAGGAAATTATCGAACCAGAGCTGGACTTTCTGGGGCATATCGGGGGGGATGATTTCATGGTGATTTTTCAGAGTGAAGATTGGCAAGTCAGGTGTGAAAGAGGCCTCAAGCTTTTTGAGGAAAAAATCAAATCATTCTTCAGTACCCGTGATCTCGAAAATGGTGGATATGTAACTGAAAATCGTAAAGGCGAAAAGGAATTTCATAGTATTACCGCTCTTTCAATAGGTGCCGTATTCGTTAAACCCGACATGTTTTCTTCTGCGCTGGAACTATCTGTCGCCGCGACCGAGTCGAAAAAGAAGGCAAAAAAGATACCGGGAAACTGTTTGTACTTTAATCAACGCAATTATCACTGTGACGACACTCCCGGTACGTCCTGAGTATATTAAATTCTGGATAAAGCATTTGTCAGCAATAATCACGTACAAATTCAAAAGGATAATGCAATTGCATCCCGTCTCTTCGTGTTTTTCGTGGATGAAATGAAGTTTTAAGGTTAATTGCAACGATAGTACGCCGTAATTCCATTTCCACAGTCCGCATAGTCCAGCT
The DNA here is from genome assembly GCA_038206935.1 of Burkholderiales bacterium. Taxonomy (GTDB): domain Bacteria; phylum Pseudomonadota; class Gammaproteobacteria; order Burkholderiales; family Gallionellaceae; genus Gallionella. Next base: position 22,666 of record JBBRAJ010000007.1, on the reverse strand, counting down.
TGGATGCCAACGCTTTGGTTATCTCTATGTCTTTCCAGTTATCAGAAATGGTAGCGATATCCTGAATCAAGTCAGTATTGAAACGGCCTTTGCTATTCCTGACATATATTTTGATGATCCCATGATCTTCAGTCGGCATGCTCTCGATGGCTATCTCAATTTCACCGCCGATTAATGCATTCAAACGTTTTTCGCGCAATTCAAGATGGCTGGTAAATGCATCTGAGCCTAAGCCTAGACTGGGGCTAAGTCCCAGCAGTCCCTGATTGAATGCGCAATTGAATAGTTCTGACAAGATCATGAACAGCGCGGCATTATGTTTTTCGCTAGGATGAACTCGGGAAATAATTTGTGTTAGAAATGGAATTATGTCGAGGTGCTTTAACTCCTGCGCTTCCAGACAAATAGACATACGCCAGTTCCCTCTTTTTTTCTCTGTAACAGTCGTATTTTCGCCCGCGATTGGTCTTGTCTGAGCTGAAGTAGAAGAAATATCAACAATTGCCAGTGAAATATCGTCATGAGCAGGATTGCCTGCCAGATGTCGTTCCAATCTTGAAATTAATGCCCCTAGACGTGCTTCAGGCAAGGTGTTGCCGAACAATTCGATGATAGATTCAATTCCAAATTGTCTGCCCTCGGGAGAGGTGGCTTCGATCAGCCCGTCAGAGAACAGGCAGAGTTGACAATCCTGTTCAAAGCGAATTATTTCCGGTTGTGCTTTAAAACATTCATCGGGAAGTATGCCGAGCGGCAAGTTGTGTGAGTTCCAGCTATGTAATAGCTGTCCATCGCGACTGAATAATTTTAAGGCAGGTATGCCGCCGTTCCATACGGCAATCTTCCTTGTCTGCCGGTTGATTGAAATAAGCGTAGCCGAAACAAAACGATCCGGCGGCATCAGTTGTTTAACCAGGGTATTCAACTCGGCGGCAATCATGTCTATGCCAAACCCGCGCCCCGTCAAGGTATAAAAAGTACGACACAGCGGCAGCACATTGATGGCAGCGGCCAATCCGTGACCGATGGCATCTGCCAGTAGTATATGTACGACATCGGCCGGCGTGTTTGATGCAATAAGTACGTCACCGCTGAGATGCTCGGCGGGTTTTGTATAAAGCTGTATGTCGCGGGCAAGCTGGCTGTTCATTTCAGTTATACGCCCCATGATGAAATGGGCGAGACGCTGCTCTTCATCCAGACGATCACGATACTGTTCAAGCTTGAATATTATTTGCAGAAAATGTTGTTGCAGTTTCACGACCTTCTTCAAACGGCTTGTGGTGGAATTGACGGGCTTCATGATGCTGATTATTAAAGGCATTGAAAGAAAAAGTCCTGCCAGTGTGGTTGCCAGCAGCATGACAAATGCGCGCAGATTTTCTTTCCGGTGTGATTTTTCCAGATTGTCATTTAATTCCTGTAGCCGCTCCTGCTGGGAGTGTTGGATGGTTGAAACGACTATTTCGAGGAGCGCAAGTGTAGGCAAGTCTGCATTTTTGAAGTCGCGGCTTATAGAGGGAGGAGTGTTTCGTTTAGGGAAGGAAGATGAGTCCAGCGCATGTTGCAAACGGTTCGTCAGTAGCGAGTGTGCGTCTAGTACTCGATTGATAGAATCTATCGGCAAATCAATTTGTTGCATGAAGTTTTTTAACAGATTAAGCCGATTTTTGAAATCCTGCCCTTGTTGTTCGTAATTCCGGAGGTTATGTTCAAATAATGCCGCATCGCGCGTTTCAAACAGGTGGTTTTGCCATAGATGTACCTGCTCCTTGAAATCCAGTTCTGCAATGCGAGCCGTGTCGAGTGCGTAGGCTTCCAGACGAGTAATTTCGAGGCTGTGTATGGATAATGCATGGATTTTTGACGCTTCATACCGGTTGAAAATACCGGTCACGATCAATGCGCTGACCAATATCGACATGAAGGCCATCAGCCTGAATTTCAGGCTGCTGGCATTTAACCAGCGCAGCAAGGGATTCTCTACCCGAATAATTTTTCCATTGTTGATCCGCAGACGAGATGTTCCAGCCCGCATTGATTCATTCGCCGACGAAAAATCCCTGATTTGCTCTGGACTGGCCTGATAGCTGAATGAAACATAGCCTGTGGTATTGCCATTGTCGAGTAGAGGGGTGATGTTGGCTTCAACCCAGTAATAATCACCATGCTTTCGGCGATTTTTTATTACGCCTCGCCATGGCTTGTTGGCTTGTATAGTCTTCCATAGATCGGCAAAAACCTGTTGCGGCACATCCTCATGGCGCAGCAATTTATGCGGTTGCAGAATCAGCTCGTCCCGGCAATAACCGCTAACCTCGATTAAGGTTTGATTGCAATAGTTGATAATCCCCTTGAGATCGGTTTTTGATACCAATACCTCACCTTCGGGGATCGGATATTCATTGGAGTTTGAGGATAAATGCGGCTGCATTGTCAGAATTCTTCCAATAAGGCCGGGTTGTATAGATGGCTAGCTTATTAAGCTTGGCTTGAATCAGGTATGTTTGATTGGAAATATCTGATTGAAGTTGGCGATCTCAAGTACATGCGAAACCAGACCGGAAGGGTTTAATAAGGTAATTGTCTTGTCGGTTTCGCGGGTATGTTCCTTTAACAGTATCAGCATGCTCAGTGCCGCACTGCCGAGATATTCGACGCGACTCAAGTCAATCTCAATCTCGCTTATTGACGCGTCGTTGATCAGCGGGGTATAGGTTTTCTTGAAGAGATCGTGCATCTCGAAGTCGAAATGCCCCGATAGCTTCAGGCATGCAATATTGTCCAGAACTTGAATGTCGTTATTCATACTAAGCTCCCGTTTAATTCATACGGCACATTACCGCGCGTTGATTGCAGATGTATTACGCAGAAGAAAGTCTTTGGGTACCGGCTGCGGGATAAGCAAGCGACATATATAATTAACTGGATATTTTTCAGTTTGTAACAAACCCTGTTTATCGTTGATGAATGAAGTTATGGCTATATTCAGTAAACAGGAGGAGGGTTTGTGAACGCACAACTGCAATACGAATATGAAAATATGCTCAGATTTTCCAGGCGTGCCGAATGGGCGCTTTTTCTCTTTATTGTAATGTTTCAATTGGGCGGATTGAGCGTGTCCTACTTGTTCGACATAATTTGATGCTGCAATTTTTCAATGCAGCAGGCGGCTTGTCTGTTCTCAATTACAATTTGAAACATTTATGTTTGAACGCTTCGCAGTATGCTTAGTCTTATTGCCGTTCCGTACAGACGGACATTTTTTAAGGAGCATTGAGAATGAAAAAGAGTTTGTTGGCGTTGAGCATTGTTTCCATGACTGGTTCGGTTTATGCAGCTGATTTTGTCGATACGGCGCGGGTAATTTCCAGTACACCAATTTACGAGCGCGTTAGTGAACCGCGTCGTGTGTGTCGTATGGAAACCGTGCAGGTGAGTCCCAAGGAACGTTCCATGACCGGTGCGGTGGTCGGAGGTGTGGCTGGCGGACTATTGGGTAGTCAGGTCGGCGGTGGACAAGGCAGTACGGTAGCGACTGGCGCAGGTGCCGTGGCGGGCGCGGTCGTGGGTGATCGCGTCTCTAATCCAGACAGCAATCGTTCGGCGACGGGCGGGATCGTCGGCGGCATCGCCGGCGCATTGCTTGGCAGTCAGGTCGGGGGCGGTTCGGGAAATAAAGCTGCGACGGCAGTCGGCGGTGTGGCGGGTGTATTGATTGGTGATCGTGTTGCAAATCCTGATCAGCCGCGCACCGAACAGGTTGAGCGTTGCCATGACGAATCGGATAGTCGAGAAGTCATTAAGGGCTATAACGTGACCTATCGTTACAACGGGCGTGATGTTACGACTACCTTGCCCTATCAACCCGGCGATACGGTTCGTGTCGGAATCAGTTTGATCGAAGATCAGTCAGCGCAACGTTATGACGGAACGCGTCGTCAGGATCAGCGATATAGACAGGATGACAGTCGTTACGAACCCGCTAATCGTTAATAGTTATTAGCTTTATCATGCCGCAACGATTTAATGTCGTTGCGGCATGATGTTTTATGAGGGTAATTAAATGCGCTTCCCGACAAAAATGCGTCTCATTTTTTGCGCAACACGATGCTGCGAAACCATCCTCCAAGCAGCATGGGTATATCGCTGATTACTTCCAGTTCAGGCGTTCCATGTAATGCATCTTCGAAAATTACATCCATTCGTGTAGCAATACGGCGGGACAGTGGGTTGAGTGCGCGACGTAACGGCGCGGATTGTTCGGGGCGCAGGAATTTATCAAATAGTATGACAGTGCCGCCGGGTTTGAGGACGCGAGCGGCTTCGGAAAGGCATTTTTCGGGGTGGGGAACGACGGCGGTAATCAGGTGCAGTACGACATGGTCGAAATGCGATGATTCAAAAGGCAGCGCCATGCTATCGCCTAACACCCAGTCCAGATTTAAGCCGTCGCTGCGCGCACGCGCACGCGCCAGCATTGCTGCATTGAAATCGAGCGCGGTGTAGTGGTGTAAAACGGGTAGCCAAGGCAGGTCCAATCCCGTGCCGATGCCGCTCAATAGAACGTGTGCGGCTGTGTGTGCAGGTAATGCACTTAGCGACTGTTTACGTGCCTCCAGCATCGGACGTTCAATCACCAGATCATACAGCGGTGCTATCAGGCTGTAACTGATGCGCAAGAATGGATTGCTGCGGTAGGGTTGATCTGAATGGTTTTTCAAAGGATTTTCAACCCGCTGATATCGGCTGCGCGGATGGCAGTCGCAAGTGCATCAATGACCTGAGTTCGAGCATAGCTATTGCGCCATGCAAGGGCTACACGCCTTGAAGGAGCGGGATGGGTAAAAGGGATGATCTTGAGCAGCGGGCTGCGATAGCGTGTGCTGTTTGCCGACGCGGGTAAGACAGTGATGCCCAAGCCGGAAGCTACCATGTTGCGGATGGTTTCCAGCGAGGTGCCTTGTTGGATTTCCGCGCCCTTGCGGCTTAACTCCGGGCAGGCTTCTGCTACCTGATTACTGAAACAATGACCATTATCAAGCAGCAATACTTTTTCGTTGGCTAACTCTCGGGCATTGATGTCGAGACGCTCTGCCCAAGGGTGTTCCGTGTTAACAACGACTTCAAACACTTCATCGTATAAGGGACAGGTCTGGATGCTGGTATCGCCGAACGGCAATGCAATGATAATGACATCAAGCCGACCGTTGCGCAGTCCGGTTTCCAGATTGGCAGTGATGTTCTCCTCAACTTCCAGCGGCATGTGAGGTGCAATCTTTTTTAGCTCGGGTATCAATTCGGGCAGCAGATAAGGGCCGATGCTGTAAATGATGCCGATACGTAGCGGTGTGGTGAGTTGATTTTTCCCCTGTGCCGCAATTTCGCGGATGCGATCGGCTTCCTCCAGAACGCGCTGCGCCTGTTCGACGATGGCCTTGCCAACCGGCGTGAGCGTGATGTTGTTTTTGTTACGCTCAAATATTTTAAGCATCAGCTCCTGTTCCAGCTTTTGTATCGCCAGCGACAGCGCCGGCTGACTGATGAAAGACTTTTCTGCGGCGCTTCGGAAGTTGAGTTCCTGTGCGACGGCGACGATATAGCGTAGTTCATTAAGTGTCATGATTGCCTCAGGTTGATTTATATTGTAAATCATGCGGGTTTAGACAATCAATTGGATATATGGAATGGGCAGGCCTATATTGCGGCTGTGGCAAAAGAATCATTAACCTACCAAACAGGAGAAAATCATGAGCAACTGTCCCGTAATGACTACTGCCGCCGGAAATGGCATAGGCGACAATCAAAACAGTCTTACCGCCGGCCCGCGTGGTCCGGTGTTGATGGCCGATTATCAATTGATGGAAAAGATGGCACACTTTAATCGCGAACGGGTGCCGGAGCGGGTGGTACATGCCAAGGGGGCAGGCGCTTATGGGAAATTTACTGTCACGGGTGATATTTCAAACTATACCTGCGCCAGCCTATTTGCCAAGGTTGGTAACAGTTGTGAAACTTTTGCGCGGTTCTCAACGGTGGCAGGCGAGTTAGGTTCGCCGGATACGGCTCGTGATCCGCGTGGATTTGCGGTGAAGTTTTATACCGAAGATGGCAATTGGGATATGGTGGGCAACAACACGCCGGTATTTTTTATACGCGACCCGCTCAAGTTTTCCGATTTTATTCATTCACAAAAACGCGCTCCGCAAACCGGGATGCGAGACAACACCATGCAATGGGATTTCTGGAGTTTGTCGCCGGAATCCATGCATCAAATTACCACGCTGTTTTCTGATCGCGGTATTCCTGCCACGCTGCGCAACATGAACGGTTACGGTTCGCATACCTTCAGTTTGTGGAATGACAAGGGTGAACGTTACTGGGTGAAGTGGCATTTCAAAACCATGCAGGGTATTCAGACGCTGACCCAGGACGAGGCGAATAAAATCGCCGGGGAAGACCTCGATTATCACCGCCGTGATTTGTTTGCGGCTATTGAAAAGGGCGACTTCCCCCAATGGCGCGTGATGGTGCAAATCATGCCGGAGCAGGAAGCCGAGACCTATGCTATTCATCCTTTTGATGTGACCAAAGTCTGGCCGCATCAAGACTATCCCTTGGTAGAGGTCGGTGTGCTGGAACTGAATCGCAACCCGAAAAATTATTTTGCCGAGGTTGAACAGGCTGCTTTTGAGCCGGGGAATTTGCCGCGCGGAATGGGGGCTTCGCCAGACAAGATGTTACAGGCGAGAATTTTGTCCTACCCGGATGCACATCGTTACCGTATCGGCGTGAACTATGCTGCTCTGGAGGTGAATAAGCCGCATTGTCCGGTGCATCACTATCACCGTGACGGACAAACGCGTTTTGACGGCAATTTTGCTGGTTCGGTCAATTACCAGCCGAACAGTTTTGATGGGCCTGTTGACGCAGTCAAATATCAGGAGCCGCCGTTGAAAATTTCCGGCGACGCGGATCGTTATAATCATCGCGACGGCAACGACGATTACACGCAGGCAGGCAATCTGTATCGTTTGATGAATGCGGATCAGAAGCGTCAGTTGATTGATAATCTGGTCGGCGCGATGAAAGACGTGCCGAAGCCTATTCAGTTGCGCCAATTACAGCACTTTTGTAAGGCTGACCCGGCTTATGGGCAAGGTGTGGCAATGGAATTGGGAATCGATATGCAGGAAGTAATCTGATAGGGATAGGTCCCCCTTAATTGGGGGGCAACATGCTTGGAATTTACGTGTTGGGTCACTCGCCGTATCGGTGCAATGGATTTCAACGTTTGTCAGTGTTTGGCGAGGTAATCCAGAACGATGCCCGCAAATACCGATGCGCCAAACCAGGTGTTGTGTAGGAAAGCCTTGAAGCAATCCTCGCGACGGCGGTTTCTGATCAGGCTGTAGTGATAGAGCGCGATACCCGCTGCGACTAGCAGGCTCAGGTAATACATCGTTCCCAGATTACTCATTCGGCCCGCGATAGCCAATAAGGCGAGTGTGGCTGTATAGCAACTCATCACCGCCGCCACGTCGAATTTCCCGAACAACAAGGCCGAAGAATGGATGCCGAGATGGATGTCATCATCTCGGTCTACCATCGCGTACTCGGTGTCATAGGCTATCGCCCAGAATACATTGGCGAGCAGTAGCAACCAGGCGACGGGAGGCACGGTATCTAGTGTCGCGGCGAAAGCCATCGGAATGCCGAAGCCGAATGCGATGCCCAGATAGGCTTGGGGGATGGCGAGGAAGCGCTTGGTAAACGGGTAGCTGCCAGCCAGAAATACCGCCGGAACGGACAGTAGTTTGGTCAGCGTGTTTAGCGGCAGGATTAGCAGTAAGGCCAGTATCGCAAGTGTGACTGCCACCCACAGTGCTTCGCGCGGGGTGATGCGACCACTGGTAATTGGACGTTCCTTGGTACGCTTGACGTGTTTGTCGATATCACGGTCGGCATAGTCATTGATCGCACAGCCGGCGGAGCGCATCAGTACCGTACCCAGTATGAATATCAGCGCGATATGCCAGGCAGGTGCTCCCGAGCTGGCTATCCATACGCCCCAGAGTGTCGGCCATAGCAATAACAGAATACCGATGGGGCGAGTCAGGCGGGTGAGCTGTGCGTACAGCGAGAGGCGTTCAGTCAGGTTCATGGTTCAAGCTTTAAAATTCCGGGTAGAAAGACTTCCGTTACCAGTAGCGGGGCGTTGTGCAGATAAAACAGCGAGCGGCGCGCCCAAAGTCTCTGGGGAGCATCAGGCAGTAGTGCAGTCGCATTGCGATAGAGCGGGTGATGCGGATGTAACGATTTGAAATGCAGCGGTTGGCGTGAAACCAGCGGGTGCGAGAAGAGTAACGCGCCCAGTGGCTTGTTGCCCAGTGTGCGTAAAGCCTGCCATGAACCGCTCAAATGTTTGTCGGCACAGGCGCTGTGAGCGAATACCACGGCTTGCTGGTCGGCATACAGGAATACTTCGCGCGACCAGGCGAGCTGTCGCGGCGCGATGCCCAATAACGCTGATTCATCCAGTGCGATGCGATCCAGTCCGCTATTCACGTTATGCACGGCAAATTGCCCGCAACGTTGTTGGATGCGCTGTGTCAGTGAGCCGTGATCGCGCAGCCACGGAACCAGTGCGGCATCGGCACCGATCGCAGAATTGTTCCAGTATGTGTCTTTAAACGTGTAAATAGTCATGTTTGTTTGCCATCCAGCGCCGCAAATAGGTACGCGCCGCTTCAGCATGATCCCGTAACAACAAATCAGCAATTTCCCTAGCCTGAATTAATAAGTCTTCGTCTTGTTCAATATCGGCAAAGCGTAGCATTGCCACACCGCTTTGTCTTGCGCCCAGCAATTCGCCCGGCCCGCGCAATTGCAGATCCTGTCGGGCAATCTCGAAACCGTCGGTATTTTCGAAGATGATTTTCAGTCGTGCTCTGGCCAGTTCGGACAGCGGTTTTTGATACAGCAGAATGCACAAACTTTGTGCTGAACCGCGTCCTACGCGTCCGCGCAATTGGTGTAATTGCGCCAGCCCCATGCGTTCGGCATGGTCGATGACCATCAGGCTGGCGTTGGGGACATCCACTCCGACCTCGATCACCGTAGTGGCAACCAGTAATTGCAGTGTGCCCGCCTTGAATTCCGCCATGACACGCACCTTTTCAGCACTTTCCATCTTGCCGTGTACCAGTCCGATGCGTAATTCCGGGAAAGTTTCGGTCAGTAATTGATGGGTTTCGAGTGCATTTTGCAGTTGCAGCACTTCGGATTCGTCGATCAATGGACACACCCAGTAGGCCTGCTGACCGGACATGCAGGCGGCGCGTACCCGTTCAAATACCTCATCCCGGCGCGAGTCGCTGATCAGTTTGGTGATGATCGGTGTTCTGCCAAGCGGCAATTCGTCGATCACAGATACGTCCAGATCGGCGTAATAACTCATTGCCAGCGTGCGCGGAATCGGTGTCGCGCTCATCATCAATTGATGGGGTTCGATATTTCGCTGGTCGGATTTTAGATTGTCATCAGTGCGCTTGCCCTTAGCATGCAGTGCTAGTCGTTGTTGTACGCCAAACTTGTGCTGCTCATCGACGATAGCCAGCCCCAGATTATGAAAGTTGATCTGTTCCTGAAATAGTGCATGGGTACCGATAGCCAGACTGGTTTCGCCTGACGCAATTTTTTCCGCTGCGAGTTTCTTGTCTTTTTTCTTCAAGCTGCCGGACAGCCAGACGGGTACTATGCCTAAGGGCTTCAGCCAGTCAGATAATTTCAAATAATGTTGCTCAGCCAGAATTTCGGTCGGCGACATCAGGGCGACCTGATAGCCGTTTTCGATAGCCTGCAAGGCGGCGAGTGCGGCGACGATGGTCTTGCCGCTGCCGACATCGCCCAGCAGCAGGCGTTGCATCGGGTGCGGATGCAGTAAATCTTCAGTGATTTCGGCTAGTACTTTTTGTTGTGCACGGGTCAGAGCAAACGGCAGATTCTTGAGCAAGCCAGCGGCGTAATGGCCTCGTGGGACTAGCGGGTGAGCCGTTCGTTTGCTGCGTTCCTGGTGATGCACACGCATCGACAGTTGCTGTGCGAGCAGTTCATCAAACTTGATGCGCCGCCAGGCTGCGTGACTGCGATCTTCCAGACAGTTGGCCGGGATATCCGGGGTGGGGTTATGCAACAAACGCAGGCTATCCGGGAAATCCATCAGTCTCAATTGGTCGCGGATTGGTTCAGGCAGCGGGTCGGGTATTTGCAGTACTTCAAGCGCGTTGGCAATCAGCTTGCGCAACGTGGTTTGCGTAATGCCCGCCGTGGCTGGGTAAACCGGTGTGAGGCTGGTTTGCAACGGGGTTTCGTCATTCACGCTACGGCATTTCGGATGCACCATCTCCAGCCCGAAATAACCCATGCGCACCTCGCCGACGGCGCGTATCTGCTTGTCTACGGCAAGCTGCTTTTGCAGGCTGGGATAGAAATTCAGAAAGCGCAAATACAGCTCGCCGTCCGCGTCCTGCAAGCGACAAACCAGTGTACGACGCGGACGAAAGGTGATTTCCGAATGGGTAATGACACCCTGCACCTGCACATTTTCACCGGGCTGTACCGTGGCTATGGGCGCGAGATGCGTTTCGTCCTCATAGCGCAGGGGGAGATGCAACAGCAAATCAGCGCGATGGTGTATGCCCAGCTTGGCAAGTTTGGACAGGGTGGCGGGCGGGATTTTCATGGGTGCTGTCAATTTGCGCCCGCCGCTAATTCATTATTGAGGATAAGTAAGGTTTTAGAGGGGGAAACATTTAACCCTGAACAACCAGAACTCCGTCCATTTCAACCAGCGCACCGCGTGGCAGTGCGGATACGCCCACGGCAGCGCGGGCAGGGTATGGTTGCTGGAAATAGCCGGCCATGATTTCGTTGACCTTGGCGAAGTTCTTGAGGTCGATCAGATAGACATTCAGCTTGACCAGATCGTTCAGGTCGCCGCCGGATGCATTTGCCACGGCACTCAGATTCCTGAATACGCGATGAATCTGCTCGTCTATACCTTCAACCATCTGCATGTTGGTGGGATCGAGGCCTATCTGCCCGGACAGGTACACGGTATTGTCGACCTTGATCGCTTGCGAATAGGTGCCTATAGCGGCGGGTGCATCGGGAGTCTGGATGAATTGCTTGTTTGCCATGTTGGAATCCTGTCGGTAAGTGTTAATCGCAGGCGCGATTATAACCGACAGCAGCGCGTGTATCTCGGTAACACGTTATAGCGTGGAAGGTGTTGCGGCTATCTTGAAAATTACTTTCCGCACTTCCCCCGAGCTGACCAAGGGGGCATGCGCATCATCGGGAAAAAAGATGCAGAACGCATCGGGCGGTGTGGCGATCCATGAGGCTGGCGCATCGTGGAAGAACTGTATATCCTTCTCGGCGCTGTACTCGCTGACCGGGTTATAACAATCCGCCAACGGCTTCCATCCCATCTCGTCTACACCGTCCAGAATCAACTGGATGTCGATATAACGACGATGACATTCCAGTCGCGCCATCTCACGCGTGCGTCCCGGCACATGCTCAACTATCGCGAAAAGATCATCGCCTGCAATTGGATAACGCCCCGGTTTGAGTGCATAAAGGTCGGTATTGCGCATAAACTCGAAAGCCAGCGGGAATAGTGGATGGAGTTGCGCGTAGCGGTGGGACTGGGTGAGGGTAGTGAGGATCATTTTGTTATGGTGGATGCAATAATGTTTAGAATTCCCAGATTTTTATTTTTACTAAATAAAATCATCTGGAAGGTGGTCAATGGAAATGAGCTTGATTTTCAAATTTTTACTAAACCTGTCATTACTCGGGCCTTGAATTCAAAATGGAGCTATCTACTTCATGAGGTAACGGTTGCTTATCTACCGTTCGTCCTGAGCTTGTCGAAGGATGAACGAGTGCGCCGTTTCTGTCATATCCTTTTGCTAAACGACTGACTTCCTTCCAATCGTTATGCATCATTGCTTCTTTCTTCTTGCGGCTCCACACCTTGATTTGTTGTTCGGCTGACAATGCTTCTTCGCGGGTTGGAAACTTTTGACTAAAAAGTAATTCAACGGGCAATCTTGTTTTTGTATAGCTATCGCAGAGGCCACTTTGATGTTCCCCAATGCGTATTTCCAGATTGTCAGTATGCCCAGTGTAATATGAGTCATCGGCACAACGTAAGATATAAACCCAGAAGCTCATGATGTTTTACTCCGTTGAGATTCACCCTTCGACAAGCTCAGGGCGAACGGCTAACGGTGGTGGCTTATAAAAACCTTGCGATCATTCCGCCGCTCAAATTGCCTTGCAACGGTATCTGTACCTTGTGGCCACTGCCTGAGGCGACGGTGATGGGCTGGCCTTTGTGGTTTTTCATCTCGGACAGGTCGATGATGTGGTTGCCGGACGGGTGGATGATTTCCAGTCTGTCGCCAACCAGAAATTTGTTCTTTACATCGATTTCGGCATAGCCGTCAGCACAACTGATAATGTCACCAACATATTGCTGGCGTGTGCTTTCTGAATGACCGCGCATGTAGTTTTGCTGTTCATGGGTGTGATGGCGCTCATAGAAACCGTCGGTGTAGCCGCGATTCGCCAATGCGTCGAGTGCGCCGAGCAGGCTCAAGTTGAACGGGCGATTGGCGACCGCATCGTCGATGGCCTGACGGTAGACTTGGGCGGTACGAGCGACATAATAGATGGACTTGGTGCGACCCTCGACCTTGAGTGAGTCGATACCGATCTTCGTCAGGCGCTCGACATGTTCCACGGCGCGCAGGTCTTTGGAATTCATGATGTAGGTGCCGTGTTCGTCTTCCATGACCGGCATCAATTCATCGGGATGGTCGTGGCGCGAGATGACATAGACACGGTCAGCCATCGGGTGGCGTGGCTGGTCGCCGCAATCAGACAGGGCGCTTTGACTCAAGGCCTTATCGAAGTCGAAGTCAATTTTTTCAGGTGCAACTGGCTGGATGTCGCCGGTGCCGTTTTCCTCGGCATTGTCGATCTTGTAATCCCAGCGGCAGGAGTTGGTGCAAGTGCCCTGATTGGCGTCGCGGTGATTGAAGTAGCCGGACAATAAGCAGCGTCCCGAGTAGGCAATACACAGTGCGCCGTGGATGAATACTTCCAGTTCAATATCCGGGCACAATTGGCGGATTTCCTCGATCTCATCCAGCGACAGTTCGCGAGAAAGAATGACGCGTGTTAGTCCCAGCGATTTCCAGAATTTGACCGCCGCGTAGTTGACGGTGTTCGCCTGTACAGACAGGTGTACGTCGATTTCCGGCCAGCGTTCGCGCACCATCGCGATCAGTCCGGGGTCGGCCATAATCAGCGCGTCGGGCTTCATGGCGATGACGGGTTCCATGTCGGCCATGTAGGTCTTGACCTTGGCGTTGTGCGGCATCAGGTTGCTGGCGACGAACAGCTTTTTGCCGAGCGCATGCGCTTCCTGTATGCCGGTTTGCAGTTCTTCGAGACGGAATTCGTTGTTGCGCGCACGCAAGCTATAGCGCGGTTGCCCTGCATAGACCGCATCTGCGCCAAAGGCGTAGGCGGCACGCATTTTGTCTAGTGTGCCAGCGGGTAATAATAATTCGGGTGCACGCAACATACTCATTTACCTAATCCCAATCGTTCGCAAAGTGCCAGGCAGGGTGCGGCCTGATTTAACGTGTAAAAATGCAGTCCGGGTACGCCGCCAGCGATCAGTCTTTCGCACATGGCGGTAACTACGTCCTGACCAAAGGCTTGTACCGATGCGTTGTCGTCGCCGTAACCTTCCATGGTTTTGCGCATCCAGCGTGGGATTTCTGCGCCGCAGGCATCGGAGAAGCGTGCCAGTTGCGAAAAACGCACGATGGGCATGATGCCCGGTACGATGGGAGCGGTGATGTCCAGTTTGTTGCATTCATCGACGAAATGGAAGTAGCTGTCGGCGTTGTAGAAATATTGCGTGATCGCCGAGTTCGCTCCGGCGTCGATCTTGCGCTTGAAGTTCAGGATGTCATCGCGTGCCGATTTGGCTTGCGGGTGAAACTCGGGATAGGCCGCCACTTCGAGGTGAAAGTGGTCACCCGTCTCGGCGCGGATGAATTCCACCAGTTCGTTCGCATACTGGAATTCGCCCGCCGTCGCCATGCCGGAAGGCAGATCGCCGCGCAAGGCGACAATGCGCTTGATGCCAGCATCCTGATAGGTCTTCAGGATGGCGCGGATATTTTCGCGAGTCGAACCGACGCATGACAGATGTGGTGCAGCTTCGTAGCCTTCGGCCTTGATTTGCGTCACGGTTTCCAGCGTGCGGTCGCGTGTGGAGCCACCAGCACCGAAGGTGACTGAAAAGAATTCGGGTTTCAGTGCGGCAAGTTGCTTGCGCGTGTTGCCGAGTTTTTCAACTCCTTCAGTGGTTTGTGGCGGAAAAAATTCAAAACTAAAAAGTGGTTTGCTCATTATTTTCTCATTAATTGTGTAGCCGCTGCGGACAGCGCCCAGGAAAACAAGCTATAGAGTAATGCGCCCAGTACGCCATGCCAAAAGTTGTCTACGATGAATCCGCGCAATATCGAACCGACCAGCCAGAATAATAGCCCATTGATTACAAATATGAATAAACCCAGTGTGAGCATGGTGACCGGCATGGTAAGCAGCAATAGCAAGGGGCGGATTAGTGTATTGACCAGACCGAGGAAGAAGGCGGCGACCAGTGCGGCCATGAATCCATCGACATGAATGCCGGGGACGTAATTCGCCACGGCGATCAATGCCAGTGCATTTAAAACCCAGATCAGTAACAGTTTCATCAATATTTCCTGGTCAATATTTCGGGTCAATATTTTCCCGGTATCAACATGGCAAAAGCCGCCTCACCGGTGAATTTCCAGAGAGGCGGCCATTGGGTGCTTTATTGCTTAGTAGCGGTAGTGGTCAGCCTTGTAGGGGCCTTCCTTCGGTACGCCGATGTAAGCGGCTTGTACGTCAGTCAGTTCGCTTAACTGGGCATTCAGTGTGGTCAGTTGCAGACGTGCCACTTTTTCGTCCAGATGCTTGGGCAAGGTGTATACGCCAATTGGGTAGTCGCTGGTGCGGGTGTACAGTTCGATCTGCGCGATGGTCTGGTTTGCGAACGAAGAGGACATCACGTAAGACGGATGACCTGTACCGCAACCCAGATTCACCAGACGACCTTCGGCCAGCAACAGAATAGCCTTGCCATCTGGGAAATGTACCAGATCAACCTGAGGCTTGACGTTGGTCCACTTGTATTGCTTCAGTGAAGCAACATCGATTTCGTTGTCGAAGTGACCGATGTTACAAACGATGGCCTGATTTTTCATCTTTGCCATGTGGTCGTGAGTGATGACATGGAAGTTGCCGGTGGTGGTAACGAAAATGTCGCCATGTTCACAGGCGTAGTCCATGGTTACAACGCGATAGCCTTCCATTGCGGCTTGCAGCGCGCAGATAGGGTCAATCTCGGTTACCCAAACTTGTGCCGACAAGGCACGCATGGCTTGAGCAGAGCCCTTACCCACGTCGCCGTAACCGGCGATAACGGCGATCTTACCTGCGATCATCACGTCAGTAGCGCGTTTGATACCATCTACCAGTGATTCGCGGCAGCCATACAGATTGTCGAACTTGGACTTGGTAACAGAATCGTTCACGTTGATAGCCGGGAATTTCAATTCGCCGCGCTCGTGCATCTGATACAGACGATGTACGCCAGTGGTGGTTTCTTCGGTAACGCCCTTGATCGCAGCCAGACGTGTGGAGTACCAGGTATTGTCAACAGCCAGTTTTGCCTTGATCGAGTTGAACAGGCAAATTTCTTCTTCAGAGCCTGGGTTGTTCAGCAGGGAAGCGTCTTTTTCAGCACGTGCGCCCAGATGCAGCAACAGAGTCGCATCGCCGCCATCGTCCAGAATCATGTTGGACAGACCGCCATCAGTCCATTCGAAGATGCGGTGTGTGTAGTCCCAGTAGTCGGCCAGCGATTCGCCCTTGACGGCGAATACCGGCGTGCCTGTCGCAGCGATAGCCGCAGCGGCGTGATCCTGTGTGGAATAGATGTTGCAGGAAGCCCAACGTACTTCAGCGCCCAGTGCGGTCAATGTTTCGATCAACACGCCGGTCTGAATGGTCATGTGCAGCGAGCCGGTGATGCGTGCGCCCTTGAGCGGCTGGCTGGCAGCGAATTCGTTACGGATAGCCATCAGGCCGGGCATTTCGATTTCGGCGATTGACAGTTCCTTGCGGCCCCAGTCAGCCAGAGATATATCGGCGACGATGTAGTCGGTAAATTCTTTTGTGGTTGCGTTCATAGGTGCTCCATTCATTGATTGATGTTAATGAATAGGTGCCGTTGAAACAAAAATATCCCGAGCCTGACGGGCGTAAAAACCGCTGCAGCACCTCTCGGGGGGTGCGGATTATAACTTAAAATGAGACTTTGGCTAAGCGACTTACCAGTCGAGGTGAGTCATTCCACTCCAAAGTTCAAGAATGTCGTGAATTTTCCATTTAACAGGATTTTCGTGCGAGGTAATACGGTCGGTGCATCCCGGTTTGGATAAGTCCAGTGTTTCCAGCGGGATGCGAGCATCCAAACTAATGGAAAAAAATACCGTCACGATGGGGGTAAGCAGGGATTTTTCGGATTGTTCGATGATCACGGCCAGACGGTTGGACTTGAGTTTAACCAGCGATCCGACGGGGTATATGCCGACAGAGCGTACAAAGGCCTCGAATATGCGCTGGTCATAATGGCCCTTACTCCATTCGGCCATCTTGCGTAGCGATTCGGCCGGTTCCCAGCCTTTTTTGTATGGACGCTCAGAGGTGATGGCATCATAGACATCGCAAACCGCGCCCATTTTGGCATAAAGGCTGATCTGGTCATTTGACAGTTGATTAGGGTAGCCGCTGCCGTCAATCTTCTCATGGTGATGCAGACAGACATCAAGCGCCTCGTCGCAGATGTCGCTGCCTTGCAGCAAAATTTTGTGTCCCTCGGCAGGGTGGCTCTTCATCGCAGCAAACTCCTCGTCGGTCAGTTTGCCCGGTTTGTTGAGAATTGCGGGCGAAATCATCATCTTGCCGATGTCGTGCAATAGTCCTGCCAGCCCGGCTTTGCGGGTCTGATCGTCATTCAGTCCGAGTTGTCGTGACAGGGATACCATCAGTGCACACACGGCTACCGAGTGCATATAGGTGTAATCATCCTTCTTCTTGAGTCTCGCCAGGCTGATTAATGCGCCGGGATTGCGCATCACGGACAGGGAAATTTCTTCGACGATAGGTAATGCATCGTTCGCATTCAACGCGTTGCCCATGCGTGCTTCACGGAACATGGATGAGACGGCTTCTTTGGATTTGGAGCAGATGATTGAAGCCTGACTGACTTCTTCTGCAGTATTGATATGTTGAGTCTTGTAGACGGGCATGTTTGCACGAGCCAGGCTGGCATCAACCTTTGCCGCAACGACTTCCTCTGTGTCGCCGTCATCAATATCAATGCCCTTGGCAGTATCTATCCATACACTTTTAAGTTGGGTAGATAGAATCGTCTTGAGGTCTTTGGGGTCGTCAAGCAAAAATGCATTTTTCCAAAAGGGGTGATCCATCCAGGAGCCAGCCAGCTCATGAATATACATGCCAAGTTTAAGCTTTTCGGTCGGTATCCGTTTAAGCATGGATGGCTCATTTCGTATAACAAAAAAAGAATTCTAATATAAAAGTCCGTACACGGGATTCGGGTACGGACTTTTATGGTGATATTCCAGTTAGTGCTTGAGGATACTCAAGACATTAACTTTTGCGACGGATTACAGATCGGCATCTGCACGTAGTACAGCGGCCTTGTCGATACTTTCCCATGTGAATTCCGGCTCTTCGCGACCAAAGTGACCGTAAGCGGCAGTCTTCTCATAGATAGGGCGCAGCAGGTTGAGCATGTTTACGATGCCTTTTGGACGCAAATCGAAATGACGCATCACCAGCTCGGTCAATTTGTCATCGGCTATCTTGCCGGTTCCATAGGTGTCGATCATCACGCTGGTCGGCTTGGCAACGCCAATCGCGTAGGAAACTTGTACCAGGCACTTACTGGCCAAGCCGGCGGCAACGATATTTTTCGCCACATAACGACCGGCATAAGCGGCTGAACGATCTACCTTGGATGGATCCTTGCCGGAGAATGCGCCACCGCCGTGAGGCGCTGCACCACCGTAGGTGTCAACGATGATTTTGCGACCAGTCAAACCACAGTCACCTTGTGGGCCGCCAACAACGAAGCGACCTGTCGGGTTAACCAGATAGTTGATGTTGCCCTTGATCAGCTCTTCCGGCAGCATCGGCTTGATGATTTCTTCGATAGCGGCTTCACGAATATCCTTCAGTGACATTTCGGGTGCGTGCTGAGTGGATAGGACCACGGTGTCGATGCAGTGCGGCTTGCCGTCGATATAACGGATGGTTACCTGTGACTTGGCATCAGGACGCAACCAGGGCAAGCGACCGTCGTGACGCAATTGCGCCTGACGCTGTACAACCAGATGCGACAGATAAATTGCCAGCGGCATCAAGGTAGGTGTTTCGTCGCAGGCATAACCGAACATCAGACCCTGATCGCCGGCACCTTGATTTAGAAAGTCGTCGGAAGCGCGATCGACACCTTGAGCAATGTCCGGGCTTTGTTTGTCATAAGCGACCAGTACGGCGCAACCCTTGTAATCGATGCCGTAATCGGTGTTGTCATAGCCGATGCGCTTAATGGTGTTGCGTGCAACCTGAATGTAATCGACATTGGCTGTCGTGGTGATTTCACCAGCCAGAACTACCAGTCCGGTGTTGGTCAGCGTTTCAGCCGCTACCCGCGCGTAGGGATCTTGCGCTAGAATTGCGTCCAGAATGGCATCAGATATTTGGTCTGAAACCTTGTCAGGATGGCCTTCGGATACTGATTCGGATGTAAACAAAAATTCGCTCATGACTCCCCGCTTGATTATCAAATTAATTTAAAGGACGTGCATTCTATCAAATTGCGCAAAACTTGGTAGCATTGTCACCCATGACAACCTTATTATTCAGAACCTTCTTTCGTTTGTTTTCCTTGCTGCCCCTATGCGTACTTCATAAATTGGGGGCGCTATTCGGTCGGCTTACCTATGCAATGTCTGCAAAATATGCCGAACGTATCCGGGAAAATCTGAAGCAGGCGGGTTATTCAACAGATGGCGAAGTCGATCATCTACTGCTGGATGAAGCTATTGTTGAAGCAGGCAAGAGTATTGCGGAATTACCTTGGATATGGGGGCGCAGATACGGTGAGGTACTGGCTGCGGTGGTTGAATGTCGAGGCACTGAGCATCTCGAAACTGCACGGGCAAGCGGCAAGGGTATTCTGTTTTTGACACCGCATCTGGGGTGCTTCGAGATTACCTCGCTCTATATAGGCAGAGATTTACCTTTGACGGCGTTGTATCGACCACCTCGGTTGGCGTGGTTGGAAGAGGTAATGTGCATGGGGCGGGCCCGGGGTCAGGTTAAACTGGCCAAGGCGGATATGAGTGGCGTGCGTTTGTTGTATAAGGCGCTCAAAAAAGGGGGGGCAATTGGTTTGCTACCTGATCAGGTGCCTAGTGGTGGCGATGGTGAATGGGTGGATTTTTTCGGTCGTTCTGCTTACACCATGACGTTGGCGGGCAGGTTGGCTGAAGCCAGTGGAGCCGAAGTGCTGTTGGTGACAGCGGAAAGACAGGCGCGGGGATATGTGATTCATATAGAGCCATTGTCGCTGGATTTTTCGCATTCAGTCCCGCAACAAATCAATACGGCTCTGGAACGCTTGATACGTCAGTTTCCCTCGCAGTATTTGTGGAGTTATAACCGTTATAAAGTGCCGCAAGGTGTAGAGCCTCCGGTCAGGGAATTGTGATGTTGATGCGTTTTGGTGTTTTTGTATTGTGGTTGATTCACTTTTTGCCGTTTCGCGTTATTGTCGCGATTGGTAACGGGATAGGCTCGTTACTTTATTTGCTGGCTGCCGAGCGCCGCAGGGTCGGTGAAATCAATTTAAAACTGTGTTTTCCTGA
Source organism: Burkholderiales bacterium (assembly GCA_038206935.1). GTDB lineage: Bacteria > Pseudomonadota > Gammaproteobacteria > Burkholderiales > Gallionellaceae > Gallionella. The sequence continues at coordinate 2,519 of JBBRAJ010000007.1, read as the reverse complement.
AAAGAGCGAGACGGAGCGCAGCAAGCTGTTGCGTGATCATTTCAAGATGTTTGTGCGCGGACTTATTGAGCGCAGCATCCTGTGGTGGTCGAGTGCCGAACGTATCCGCGGCCTGATTCGTGTCGAAGGCATTGAACATTTTGAGGCGATACATGGGCATCCAGCTATTCTGCTTACACCGCACTTTGTCGGCATGGATGCAGGCGGTCAGTGGATCGCGCAGCATACCGATACGGTTTGCATGTATGCCAATCAGAAGAGTCGCTACATGACCGAGTTATTGCTGGAAAAACGTGCGCGTTTTCGCAATCAGTATCTCTATTCCCGCCAGCAGGGTTTGCGTCCTATCATCAAAGGCATGCGTGAAAATATGCCGTTTATCTATCCGCCTGATCAGGATCAGGGGGTTAAGGATGGCGTGTTTGTGCCATTTTTTGGCGTGCAGGCGGCGACGATGACATCCGTGTCGCGCATCGCGCAGATGACCGGCGCGAAAGTGGTGCCCAGTATCACGCGAACCCTCCCGGATGGTTACGTGCTGACTTTTTATCCCGCATGGGAAAACTATCCATCTGGCGATGCGGTGGCCGATGCCCGACGCATGAATGAGTTTATCGAACAGCGCATACTGGAAATGCCGGAACAATATTTCTGGTTGCATAAACGTTTCAAGAATCGTCCTGAAGGCGAAGAGAAATATTATTAAGCCTTTCTTGCCATATGCTTCTTCTGTGAATTAATTACATGAAATATAAAGACTTACGCGACTTTATCGCGCAACTGGAAAAGATCGGTGAACTCAAGCGCATCAGCGCGCCCGTTTCCACCCATCTGGAAATGACCGAAATTTGCGACCGCGTATTGCGTGCGCAAGGCCCGGCGATACTGTTCGAGAATGTGCTCGGGCACAGCATGCCGGTACTCGCCAACCTGTTTGGTACGCCACGCCGTGTGGCTCTGGGTATGGGCGAAGAATCGGTTTCCGCTTTGCGCGAAGTGGGCAAGTTGCTGGCTTATCTGAAGGAACCCGAGCCGCCCAAGGGCTTCAAGGATGCATGGGATAAGTGGCCGGTGCTGAAACAGGTGATGAATATGTCGCCCAAGGTGTTGTCGAGTGCGCCTTGTCAGGATGTGGTCTGGGAAGGCGCGGATGTGGATTTGGCAAAATTGCCGATTCAGCATTGCTGGCCGGGCGATGTCGCACCGCTGATCACCTGGGGGCTGGTGGTGACGCGTGGCCCTGAAAAGTCGCGTCAGAATCTGGGCATCTACCGCCAGCAGGTACTTGGCCCGAACAAAGTTATCATGCGCTGGCTGGCGCATCGCGGCGGTGCGCTGGATTTTCGCGATCACTGCCAGAAACATCCGGGCATCCCGTTCCCGGTCGCCGTGGTAATCGGTGCCGATCCGGCCACAATACTCGGCGCGGTCACGCCGGTTCCCGACAGCCTTTCCGAATACCAGTTTGCCGGGCTTCTAAGAGGTTCAAAGACCGAACTGGTGAAGTGTCTGGGCAGCGACTTACAGGTTCCCGCCTCCGCCGAAATCGTACTTGAAGGCGTGATACATCCCGATGAAATGGCAATGGAAGGCCCTTACGGCGACCATACCGGCTACTACAACGAACAGGATAAGTTCCCGGTGTTCACCATAGAACGCATCACCCTGCGCCGCGATGCGCTTTACCACTCCACCTACACCGGCAAACCGCCCGATGAACCGGCGATGTTGGGCGTGGCGTTGAACGAGGTATTCGTACCGCTATTGCAAAAGCAATTCCCCGAAATCGTCGATTTCTACCTGCCGCCAGAGGGGTGCAGCTATCGCATGGCCTGTGTAAGCATTAAGAAGCAATATGCCGGCCACGCCAAGCGGGTGATGTTCGGTATCTGGAGTTTCCTGCGCCAGTTCATGTACACCAAGTTCATCATCGTCGTCGATGACGACATCGACATTCGTAACTGGCAGGAGGTGATCTGGGCGATTACTACCCGCATGGATCCGGTGCGCGATACCTTGCTGGTAGAGAATACGCCAATTGATTACCTGGATTTTGCATCGCCTGTGAGTGGTTTGGGTGGCAAGATGGGGTTGGATGCGACTAATAAGTGGCAGGGGGAGACGCAGAGGGAGTGGGGGACGACGATAGAGATGGATGCGGATGTGAAGGCGAAGGTGGATGGGATGTGGGGGGAGTTGGGGTTGTAGTGTGTTTGATGCACATCTCCGTTTGCACCGTCATTCCCGCGTAGGCGGGAATCCAGCAATAAGAACAGCCCGCGAAGCGGACAAAACCTTGGTGTTGACACATTGCGCAGCGAAGCCCAACATTTTTTTGAGATTTAAAATCAAAGTCAAAACCGCCGGGGGTTGCCCGGCAGCAAGTTACTTTCTTTTGCTTCGCCAAAAGAAAGTAACCAAAGAAAAGGCTAGCCGTTCCGCAAAGGTGTGTGAAAACAGACAGGGAATCGTGCGATGATTTCTTGGCTTAAATTTCCCGCTAAAAAACCCTACTCAGA
>JBBRAJ010000006.1:0-161190 GCA_038206935.1 Burkholderiales bacterium | reverse complement strand
TCTTGTTCGTTGCCGGATTTGATTTTGAATCTGTTCATTGCAATAAACATCGTAACCTCAATTTGCCCTGTGAATACTAAAGAATACCTCTTTTGATGTTCTGAATCCAAGCGCTTTTACGGTCGGTACTTAATTCATCGGACACGGCTAGCAACTGTGCCTTAACGTGAAAAGCCTGAAATAAGCCGCGTGGGATGTGGTGACGAAGGAATCGCATCGTTAGTGATTGATCCGGTTCGCAGGCTCACCACATCCTACCGTTAACTTATTAGACAGGGGAAAAACTATAAAAACCTCATGTTCCGGTGCGCGCCCTCTCCCGCACGTGAGAGAGGGGAGAGTTGAATTTCCGAAAGCTTATGCCGCTGACTGAATATTTGATGCTTGCTTGCCCTTTTTACCGTCGGTAACTTCAAACGTCACTTTTTGTCCTTCTTTAAGTGATTTAAAACCGCTTTCATTTATTGCCGAAAAATGCGCAAAAATATCTGCGCTGCCATCATCGGGCGAAATAAAACCAAAACCCTTGGAGTCGCTGAACCACTTAACTGTGCCCTTATTCATAATATTACCTTCCTTCAATATCAAATTTTAAAACCTAAAGTAACGCTGATTTATTCTGTTTTGTCATTCCGGCGCAGGCGGGAATCCAGTTAATCAAAAAGTTCCCGTGCAACGGGCCAACATTGAGGTTTTGTCCGCTACGCGGAGTATTTATCTTGCTGGATTCCCACCTGCGCGGAAATGACGGTGCTAACGGAAAATTTGGGTTAATCAGCGCATCCCAAATTTATTCACAGAAATGTCCGGGCTCCCCCCCCCGTTAAGAAGCCAACTTCTGGATAGTGCCAAGCACGGCATCTCCCTTGAACGGTTTAACTATCCACCCCTTGATGCCTGCTGCCTTGCCGCGCTCTTTCATGTTCGGGCTGCTTTCGGTAGTCAGCATGATGATGTGAACAGCACTGTTACCCAGCTCGCCCCTGACCTTTTCGGCCATCGTCAAACCATCCATATTCGGCATATTGATATCACAAAGTACCAGTTTGATACCTGGGTCTGCCTTGATCTTGGACAAGCCGTCCTTACCATCTACGGCGGTTGCGACATCGAGAGAGTTTTTTTTCAAAAAACCGGCGACTTCGTCTCGCACGGTGCTGGAATCGTCTACTACAAGAATTTTTGCCATTTCATTTCCTTATCAATAATTAAAATAATTCCAACTCGCCAGACTCAACAAGTTCTTCCGTGTCATGCTGAATCTCCTTGAAATCGTCCGGCGACCAGTGAAGATTGAAAATGAAGCGTTGATATAGCTTCACTGTGCGCCCCGTTGTTTCATCTACCAGCGTATACAGAAAACATAGCTGCGGATTTTCGGTGCCGAAAGAGATGTATTTGTGTCTGTGGTTAACAACTAATGGAACCTGTATCAGGTTGCCGGAGGTGGCTGAGGCATCGCCGATGTAGCGATTTTTGAATGAACCCCAAATCAAATTAGTTATCTCGCCTAGCAAGCTATTCACTGATCTGAAGTTGGTGCTGGCATCGTCAGCACTAAAAAGTCCCAGCGCTTCCAGTATTGGCTCTTCCTCGGTTTGCAACATCATATAACCCCGACACCAATTGCTCTCCAGCGGAATCAGGCTGAATACTTCACCAAAAATTACACGATCCCGCACGATGTAAGGCGTGCTCCAGGATATGCTCAACATCTTGAACTGACTGGCAAGCACCGTTTCGGTAATCTCCGAAATACCCCGTACCAGCGCATTGGGATAAACCAGACTGAAGATGTATTCGTCTATCACCTTGCGTAATGCGCCCATATCGCTAATGACATAGGCAGCACAGAATACGGATTGCACGATTTCAGGCATATCATCAAGTGTCGCCAGCTTTTCGCGACGAATAATGATCGGCAACTCAGGACGGAATGTATGTATCTTTATCGCGATTTCGGCATTTTCTCTGGTCGATCCGCCGTAGTTATCGGAATACAAAATCGCCCCGAGATCGATGTTGGACTGCAACACGGACATCAGCCGATTCTTGCGTACCTTGAGGGCGATAAGATTGTTCTCATCACAAAACTCCTTGATCGCCAGTGCATGCTCGTCACTGTCATCAAGCACCAGCACCTTGCTGGAGAGATTACTCGTCATTGTTTCGCTCATTTATATTGCTCCGAATTAAAACATTTCCAGTTCGCCCGACATTTCTACAACCTCGGCTTTATCGACGACAAAATCAAGCGGGGCATAATTACAAACACAAATAGTCGCTTGCAGGCGCACGGAATCATTGATAGTTATGGCATGGCGAGACAGATAGCCCGGATTCAGCTCCATTAAATAGGGCAAGCTATGACCGCTCAACCTATACGGGGTCGACATGCCCAAATGCGGAAAATAGCGCAACAATTCATGATTCATCGCACCGCTACAAAGGTTGCATAGTTCCGAAAAGACCTCCTCAAACGCTCTGTTTGCAGAGTCAACATGAAAATATTCCCGTGTAACCGTATCCCTGCCCACATGAAAAACTGTCAAGACCCTGAAGATGAAAGATGAAATCGTCAGCACAAAAATATCTTCCTCGAGGATTTCCTTAGTCATCCTCGACGGCAAAATTTCAATTTCGCAACGATCATCCGCACTACGCAGAAGAGACTTCCGGGCAGACTTTTCAAAAATATAATCAATGCTTTGCTTGGCCTGTTCACTTATCACAGCGGCCGCCTAATGCAGAGTCGTGCGTAATTGGCTGATCTTGGCATCCATCGCACTAAAGGCCGCCATCATCATCTTCCCGCTGGCCTGTATATCCTGAAATGTCGCGGTGGTAATCAAATCATTCTTGCGCAAGCTATGCCCATATTCGACCGACAGCGCCTCGGAACGAACAGCCAGTGAGTTCACCTGCTCGGCAACAACCGCAAAACCACGCCCCCATTCACCGGCACGCGCCGCTTCGATGGAGGCATTCAGCGCCACCAGAATCACATGCTTGACGATAGCCGCAAATTCCTGATTCTTAACTCGCATGAGGGTATTTTGCTCCATCAGTGAATTCATATCCTGATGCCAATGATCAAAGGTTAACGCTACTTTTTTGAGACGCTCCGCCTCATCGGCTATCGCTTTCATCTGCGATAAAAGCGCTGTTTTAAACGATTCCTGCACGGTTATTGAATGTTGCCGCTGACTTTCAATATCGTTTTGCATCGCGTCGATGCGCGTGTTCAATTGACCGAGCGTGGTGTTCAACGCGGCAACCTCCGCCTGCAACGCCCTGTTCTGAAATTCGACCGCATTCCTGTCGGTATTGCACTTGGCGAGTTCTGCACTCAAATCGGCGTTAATTGCATTCAGTTCCTCGCTTCGGTCATTAAAACCCGATTGAAGACGCTGCTCACGCCGGGTGCTGCGATGCCGGACTATCGCAAAGGTAACGACCGCACCCAAAATTACCCCCGACAACGCCCCCACAAGTGATTCATAAATCATTATGCCTACCTATGCGCGCTTGGATAAATCTGTCTGGCGGGAATTGAATTCGTCAAAAGCTTCAACGAAAGCATCTTGAGGATGAAAGTGAAAATCATCGACCTTCTCAGAACAAACTTCCGGTAGACACACGATGGTTTCGAATGGACGGAAATCCGCTCCAACTTCGCTGTCAAGAAAACGAATCTGTATCGTGCCGCCCTCACGTTTCACGAAATTCTGCACGGCATCCATACCGACACCCCTCCCCGATACTTCCGTCACGGTTTTGGCAGTAGTGAACCCAGGACGGAAGATCAAGTTAGCAACTTCTTCATCATTAAGCGACTCTTCAGCCGCGATCAACCCGCGTTCGATAGCCAAATCGCGTATCTGTGCTAGTGCCAGCCCGCGCCCGTCATCACTCAGCCTGAGTTGCAGCATACTGTCCGCAACATCCAGATGCAGATGTAGGGTTCCGGCCAAGGGTTTGTTTTGCAGCTTGCGCTCATCCGGGCTTTCCAGACCGTGATCCATGGAGTTTCTGAGTAGATGCATGAACACATTTTTCAGTACGCCGCCGATCTGGCTGCGAACCACGTAGCCGTTATCCTGAATGTCAATCACCGGAGGAAGTTTGCCCAGCTCCATCGCCAGTGAAGGCAACGAGCCAAATACCCCTTCCAGCGTTTCGACTATTCGCTCGGTTCCCAACAGGCGCAAGGTTCTGCGCACGGCATCATGAACCGCCAGCAATTCATGCAAATTACTGGTGTTGGCCATTTCAAGACGCAATATCGTTTCCTGTAGCTGAATCTTGTCTACCATAAGGAAATGCTCAATTCCGCCTTGTCGTCCCGGCCCTTTTCTGCCCAGACTCACTTCGTTGATTTTTGCGTAATGCTCAAGCGCCTCTTTCACCCGGCACAGTTCCGCCAGCAGCGTACCTTGATCCCATGCGATGTCAGGACGTGGTTTGCGTAATTCCACATAGGTCTGTTCGGCCTCATGAACCATATTGGTCAAATGATGCAATCCATAGGTACGCGCATTGCCCTTGATGGTATGCATATTACGGAACAGTCTGGTAACTACCTCCGTATCCAACCTCGAATTTTCACGAACCAGCGATTCATTTTCTTCTACAAACTGATGAGAAACACTGATGAATTCATGAAATTTTTCCTGCGAAATAGCCAGAATCTCACCGATGATTTCCAACTCGCGTTTTTGTTTATTCGCTTCGGCAGCCAGCTTCTTGAGCTCGGTCACATCACGTACACACAACATCAGGCGAACGATGTTATCCGCCTCATCGGCGATAGGCGACCAGGCAAGATCAAGTATCTTGATCCGTCCATCAGGCATGGTTTTTTCAATTTCGCCGACCAGCAAATGCTGGTTGAAATCGAAGTTCATCACATCCTCGCCGATACACGCCGCCACAACCGCATCTATCTGCGACAGGGCATCGGAGCCCAGATTGGTTTTCGAAAACACCATATCCAACATGCTTTGTCCCGCAATGGATTGAGTCTCAAAAATGGATTCCAGATAGGCTGAGTATTCGTGATGCACCTTGTTGCCCTGCGTAACGGTCAGAATACCTTGCGGCATGTTTTGCAACATGGTCTGTATATCCGTGGTTTTCTGCTTTAACAGTAGCGAACTTTCCTGAATCTTGCCTATCATCATATTGAATGCAACGATAGACCGGCCAATTTCATCCATACGCTGCACCGGCACCTGATGACTAAAATCCTGACTGCTGGCAATCTTGCTTGTCATTTCCTGCATCTGAGTGATGGGTGAAATAATTTGCCGATATAAAACAATACCGAATCCACCGAGCACCACGATAATAATCAACGATAAACCCGTTACCGCGGTCGCCGTTTTAGACAGATTTTCATTCAGCGCTGAAATGGCGCCATCCTTCTCACGGCTTTTTTCGATACGCAATGTTTCAACTATCTGTTGTAACTCACGCTGCAATACAACCCCACTGCCATAGTAAGTCGCGTCCGCAATCTCAGTTTGTCCTGCCAGTTTGAAATTGACCGTCTCATCAATGGCAGCAAAATATTCGGCTAGATTATCCTTCGCCTGCTCGACCAGACCTTGCTGAACCTTATCGTTCGCATGCCCCAATTGGAAATCAACGCTTTGCTGAAGTGCCTGTTTACTGGCTATCAACTTCCCATTGGCCTGAGCAGCGAGCGTACTATCGGGGGCCGTCACCAGCGCCACCGTAATCAACTGCACCTCCTTAACCTGCGACACAAGATCCGCTGTAGCCAGCGCACTGGGTACAACCCCTTCGGTCACTTTTTTCACCTCGGTGGCATTCAACCTTGCCTGATAGATTGAATAACCCCCTATAGTAAAGATAGCTGCAATGGATAAGGCAATAAGTAAAGTAATGCGGTGTCGGATAGTCATCTGAAACACTCCCTGTCATTCTGGCTTTAAACATCAACAAATTGCGCATTGAAAATTCAATATGCACTTTTGCTAATGTACAAAGCCAATATTGCATCCAGATGAGATTTTTATTAAGGAATTAATACAGTGAAAAACTGCCACTATTCAAATGCAACACTGGTTCCAGCCCATTCATCGCTTGCCGCCTTAAAACTTCTGCACACCAATGCTCTCGCGCATGATTGTGTTCTACGGCATAATCCCAGAGTAAACTGATTTCGCACTATGAAAGAATGTCATGGCCGAAGCACCCATAGAAAAAACTGACAAGATCGAGAAGACCGATAAAATCAGTCAGACTGAAAAAACCGACCAGCTATCCGTAACCTCGCCCTCCTCTACGGAGAATATTAAAAACTACAAAATAATCCGCATGCTGGGTCGTGGAGCAACCAGCAATGTCTATCTGGCCATAGACACAAATACCATGCGCGAAGTCGCCATCAAGCGCATCCGCCCGGAATGCAGCATCGGCGTTCAGCACAAGATGTTTGCCGTCGAAGCCTCGCTATCCGACAAACTGAAGCATCCTAATATCGTTTCCATCATCGAGTCCAACCTCAGCGACCCGAAAAATACCTACATCGTCATGGAGTACGTGGAAGGCGAATCGCTCGAAAAGTATTCACACCCGAACAGCCTGCTTCCCGTTGATACGGTGATCGACGTCATCCGGCAGGCTGCCGAAGCACTCAGTTACGCCTTCCAGATGGGTGTGATTCATCGCGACGTAAAACCGGCCAACCTGATATTGCGAGTGGATGGACAGGTAAAATTAACCGACTTCGGTTGCGCGTTGCGATTTGACGCAGATACAACACAGATAGCCGGGGCCGGCAGCCTGAGTTATATGTCACCCGAACAGGCATCCGGCGCACCGTTGAATCACCAATCCGACATCTATTCACTGGGAGCCGTGCTTTATCGCATGCTGTGCGGATTCAACACCTTTTACGCGACCGACAATTATTCGGCGATGAACCAGATCATCAATTACCCGCATATCCCGATCGATATTCATCGCGTCGATTTACCCAAGGAATTGATACGCATCACCGACCGCGCGCTACAAAAACATCTGACAGACCGCTATCAGGACTGGCGCGAGTTTCTCAGCGACTTATATGCGGCATCGGGAAACAATCTGCTGGAACCGCAGCTCGATGAAAAAAGCATGTTTGAACTAATGAGCCGCTGTGTGTTTTTCAAGGATTTTCTGACGGTAGAAATCTGGGAAGTACTGCGCGCCTCACATTTGCGTACCTTTGCCCATCATGAACAGTTCATCACCGAAGGCGAGCACGGCTTTTCGTTCTTCGTCCTGCTGAAAGGCAGCGTAGCGGTTACCAAGAAAAACCGTCTGCTCAACATCGTTTCTGCCGGTGACTGCATCGGCGAGAATGCCTGTTTGTACAAGGGAAACCCGATCCGGGGCGCCAGCGTTGCCGCGCAAGGCGAAGTCGTTGCGCTGGAAATTACCAAGGAACGTCTGGAATGTTTCTCTAAAGAAGTCTGCATCCGCATGGATCGCGCCTTCCTGCGTTCCATGAATGACAAACTATCCGCCTCCAATTTGCGGATACTGCAATTGATGGGGATAGAGCATTAGAAAATAAGACGATAAATGAGCTCGAAAACCATCGTCTTCTTTTATCCGCCCATACCCTACTGAGCAGTTGGCGGTTACCAAAGCTCCCCCTCACGAACTACACGACAACATCGAGCAGCCTGCCTTGTTAAGCGCCCAGTCCGGGCGCTTGGCGGTTAATTCAGGATCAATGCTTTCATCATAAGGGTGACGCGCTGCATCCATGAGTCGGGCGATCATGCCGAGGTCACCGCGCTCCGCCGCTTCGATGGCTTGTTGCGCCAGATAGTTACGCAACACGAAGCGGGGATTGACCTGATTCATACGACTGCGGCGTGCTTCCTGACTTTCGGCTTGCTCACCAACTCGAGCCGCATAACGCTGTAGCCATTGCTGTATCGCCGGGCCATGTTCGAGATAGAGCGCCTGCCGGTAAAAAGCCGCTTGCAAGGTTTCCAGCTTGGGATCGTTCTGATCGACATTTGCCAGACTTCTGAAGAATTCGGTCATATCGATTTCGGCGCGCTTCATCACTTCAAATACATCCTCCACCAGTTCGCCATCCTGATCCTGCCAAGTCAACAGGCCGAACTTCGCGGCCAACATCGCTGACAATCCGGCTTGATAAGTAGCATCAAAATGCATCAGCCCTGCTTCGAGTACCTCACGAGAAGGCGCAACGACTTCAAGCGCATCAGCCAGTCGTTCAAGATTCCAGCGTGCGATGACCGGCTGTTGTCCGAAACAATAACGCCGCCCCGCCTCATCGGTGGTATTCGGTGTCCAGCCGGGGTCCCAGTTATCTATCCAGCCATACGGCCCGTAGTCTATGGTCAGGCCGAGGATAGACATATTGTCGGTATTCATCACGCCATGCACAAAGCCGACACGTAACCACTCCACCACTAACGTTGCAGTTCTTTCGCAGATCAAGCTGAACCAGTTGGCAAAGCGATCGGCCTCAGCAAGCTGCGGGAAATCCCTATCCATGGTGAAGTTAACCAGTTGCCGCAACAACTTCCGTTCGCCCCGCGATGCCAGTATTTCAAAATTGCCGAAACGAATGAATGACGGCGCAACACGGCAAACAATCGCGCCCGGCTCAGGCCGCGAATCGCCGCTGTACAACATATCGCGCATTACCGCCTCGCCTGTGCCTATCAGACACAAGGCGCGCGTCGTTGGTACGCCAAGATGATGCATCGCCTCGCTGCACAAAAATTCCCTGAGCGAGGAACGCAACACCGCACGACCATCCGCGCGGCGCGAATAGGGCGTGGGGCCTGCACCCTTGAGCTGCAACTCCCAACGCTCCCCGGCTTGATTGACCACCTCGCCCAACCCGATAGCGCGACCATCCCCCAACTGACCGGCCCATCGCCCGAACTGGTGACCGCCATAACAAGCCGAGTACGCCGCCATACCCGGCAATAAACCGTTACCGGAAAACGCGGCCAAAAACTCCGCCGACTGCACCTGCGTATCAGACAGATTCAACAAAGCAGCGACTTCCGGCGAATAAGCCAGCAACGACGGATGCCTGACCGGCGTAGGCAAAACCGATGCCCAACACATGCCCGGAGTCTGACGAGAAGATGCCCCCACCTCACCGCCCGGCAAGTCGTGTATAAAACGATTATCAAAATTTAATATCATCACAGACCTAAAGAAGCACTGATTTATAAAATGGAGACGGCCCCGTACTTTAACCCAAGGAGCGCGGACATCCTGTCCACTGGCAGGCTGGAAACCTGCGCTCCCACAGCGCCATCAATTGCATCGCTATACCCAAAATCGCCAAGCCCAAAGACATAGGTGGTGTCTTCCAATGTCGTTACCGTGGTGCTGGTTCCCAGCGGAGCATCGTTCACCGAAATAATAGTCAGCGAAACCGTCGCAATGTTCGAGTTCAATGCGCCATCGCTAACTTGATAGGTGAAGCTATCCACTCCGTTATAGTTCGCATCCGGCGCATAGCCATAGCTGCCATCCGCGTTCTGGGTGAGCACGCCATGCGCCGGGCCGGTGACGATCTGTGGTGTTAAAACTGGCGAATCCACATCCGTCGCATAGTTGCCCAATGCGATCACCAGCGGCGTGTCCTCAATTGCTGTCATCACAAAATCGGCGACCACAGGCGCGTCGTTAACTGCTGTGAGCGTGATGTTCACGGTTGCCAGATTGGAATCGAGTGGGCCATCGCTCAAGCGATAGCTGAAGCTATCGCTACCGAAATAGTTCGCAACCGGTGTGTAGCTAAACGTGCCATCGGCATTCACCGCGACCGCGCCATGCAGCGGGGCATCTACTAGATGCGACACCAGCAGCGGCCTGAGTTGACTATCGGCCTGCGCAAACGGATCGAACAACAAGCTACCGTCCTCTAACATCACAGCCGACTCGTCAATCAACTGCGGTAAACCGCTCACGCGAATATCGTTCACGGTGACATGGCTGTTATTCTGACCGAAACCCAACAGATCAAACGACAGATTAACCGCCGTGCCAGCGGCAATCCCGGACAGATCAACCCGGTAAGTGCGGCTACCATCGGGATTGTCGGTACGCGTCACCCCTTGCGCGGCATACTCCGCCCCATCGGCTTGCAGGTTGAGGAAGGCATCGCTACGGGTGAGGCCGGTACTGCCCAACAACGACAAACCCGTATTGGCATCGAGCAACGCAACTTCAAATGCATCATGGGGTTGGGACGTGCGAAGCGCGCCGTTTGCTCCCTCGCCCGCAAGCGGGAGATAACCAGCGACTTGGCTGGCGTTGTTTGGCAGCCTAGTCAAATGGCTAGTTGTTTCACCAGGGTTGGGGTGAGGGTTCCCTAAGGGGAGCGAGTTAGACAGAGGATTCCCTGACAGCGTAAAGCTCAGATAACGATCCTTGTCATTGACCATAAACACCTGATTCAATCGAGTCTGGAGCCGGATACCTCGTTCAACGTCGCTGCCCCAGCAGAGACATCCACGCTACCTTTGGTATTCCAGCCACTGTCTGAATCTACCGAAACAAATGAGGCATTGGCGGCAGTTGCGTATTCGGTGACCAAGGTGCCTGGAACCGGTGAAATGCTCAAACCACCATAACGACTGCCGCGCAACAAGCCCGCAAACGCCAAACTCATACCACCTAGCGGGATGGTAGGGAATGGGTTCGGAGTATTGTCCTGTGTGTTGTTGCTTGCCAAACCATCCTTGGCCTGACCGATCAATTCCTGCATCAACGCCAATTCATCGGCGCTGGGCAGACGACGAACCCCGGCAGTCAACGTCGTCGCCATGTAGTCGTTCGGGTTGGCGCTGTGATCTATCCCTAACGCATGACCGTATTCATGCAGCAGGACAGAGAGCATATCCATCTTGCCTTCTGCCGCCGACCCTGCCTTCGCGACCCACTCGTAGTGGGTTGCTGGTGGGCAGCCATTCTTCGTTCTGGCTTGGCGTGTTGTCGATGAACCAGTTGTAACCGGCAGCATTGGTGTCGAGGGTGATGGCGGCACCAACGGTTTGGCCGACTGCGGCACCGGGGAGGTCGGCGAAGGTGACGGATACAGCAGCCAGGTTGTAGCCCGAGCTATAGCCGGAATCACCCGTGGCGGGTTTGGGCGCCTTGATCATGACGGGATCGGGGCAGCTTGGTGATCTTTCATCTACGGTTTCCAGCACCTTGATCTGCATGATGATCATGGTTCTGTAGTGTTTGCCATCATATTCAAACTCGGCCATGAATTTGGCTTGATCGTCGCCCAGATATCCGGGCGCGGGGTCGTAGCCGTAAAAAGTGAGCCCCGTGTTATCAACCTCGGTCGTGATCTTTCCATGCTGAGTGCCTTGCAGCAGCGTGATTTTGATAGCAGCAAGGTCAATCTTACTGCCGATGCTCGCAAAAAAAACACCGAGCATCCCGGCAGGATCGACCACACGAAAAGCCGACCTTGGATCGATCGTATGATAGGTTTCCGTGCAATGGTTCAGGATAAAGTCGGCGGGTGGGGTCGTGCTACCCGCTGCGGCCTGCGCTAGCACGATGGGGGGATCATAAGCGGGTACATAGTGGACATCCATGGTGAACATGAGTTCTTCTCCTTCAATAAGGGTTTGCGCGTAATCGAGCAGCGCCTGCGGGTCTGTGGCCTGCGACGTCGCAGTGTCTGCACCCGCTGCATCGGCCAGCAGGTTTGCCGTGATGTTCTCTGGTGTAGGCGGCTTCAGGTAAATATGGAAATGGTTGTGGTGAGCCGAGATGGGGGTAGCACTGATTCCCAGCTTGTGCAGTATTTCTCTGATGTTGCGGTAAGGGTTCTGGGTAACCATTACTGGCTCGCTCAGACCAGTCAAAGGATTAACCATGGTCTGCAAAACCCCATTAACCTTCTTCTGGTAACTCACACCGCTGCCGATATGCACACCCGTAATCATGTCACCGAACAAGCTGGCTGCCGTGGTGTTGACGACCTTTGCTTGGAGTTCGGCGGTTACACCATCGCTCTTGGTCATCGCATACAGCGAGAGGAAGTCGCGTATTGCGGAAACTTGGTCGTTTCTCGCCCTAGCGGGCGATTGAATGTTGGGCAACCCGGTCGCACCACCAGGCAGTATGTGCTGGGTATAGGCGATTGCGTTGGCGATACTCCATGTCCCGTTGGTGAGGTTACTGATTGCGGTGAGCAACGTCTCATTGCTTAGCTGCGCATTATTCTTATCAATGTAGTTCGACACGCCCAGATCGAATGCCATGCCGAGATCGTGGGTAGCATGTTGGCCTGCAATAATTGGTGGCCGCGTCCATTTGGGGGTGAAGCCGTAATTGGCATCCACCGAGCCGTTAAATAGCGAAGTCGTTTGCTTGAGCGATGCAGGTGCATATTCCTTTGCCCGCATCAGGTCGTACAACCAGCTGGTGCCGAAATTTTCCACGTTGGTATATGAAGAACCGGTCTGACTGTTTTCCCAACCCGGCAGCCTAGTGGGGTCGCGGCTCTTGAATGTAGTACCAGCAGGATTGGTACTACTAAACAACTGCATCCAGTGCGGGGCGTTGTAGGCATTGAGCCAGCCGGTGGTGATACCACCTTGAGTGCCGACAGATTGATCCGCTTCGATCTTGCCGTCCGCGCCGTTGAGATCGTTATTGAAAGTTGTGTTTACCCCGGTACTTTCATAACGCACCACTTTTTCGAACAACTTGAGCGCTTGTCGCTCTTGATCCGCAAAATTACCATCCACCACAAATTTCTTGAGGGTGTTGTTCGTTAAAGATGAATTACCTGTGTGCATCGCCGGAAATCCCAAATACTTCAACCGCTGTTCCACCCGATAAACATCCAGCACATCGTTGGTGTTTCCGCTTCCTGCGCCCACACTGCCGCTCAAGGCAAACTTGGAATACCCCGGATTATCCAGCGGTCTATCACCAAAGAAGATATTGCTTGCGTTGGCATAGTCCTTGGCGGTGACGTTGATGATACCGTGCTTGTCTTCGCCATTCACTTTGTAGCTGAAGGCAAATGCGATGGATTCTTCACCCAAGGTTTCGCCGTTGCGCAGCTTGATTAAATCAGCACCATTAATCTGCGGCGCAAAAAATAAAACACCCGTGTCAATGAAGTCGGCTTTATCAGTACCATTCACGGTAGTTCGAGAATAAATAGGTTTACTTGCCTTGTTCTTATCCAGCACCAATTGCAATGGAGAAATGCTGCTAGCCCCACCTACTGCGTTATTGGTGGATTCAGTAAGCCACTTTATGTTGTATGGTTCAATGGAGAAATTGTCGATTTTGACATTCATCGTACCAACATATTGTTTACCGACAAGTTCTTTTAAATTAACGCCAATCACGTCACCGTAGTTACCTTCGGCGTGATACACGCCAAGCTGCGCATCAAAGAACGTCCCCGCCACCGATGCAGTACCGTCCTGAATCAACTGCTCTACTCCTGCATCCAGCTTGATGTGCTTGCTCATTCGATCAGCATCCGACATCCCCAGTGCGGCGCTAATCAGTGCCTTCACATCCCAGGCATGGCTTTGGTTGGGTTTGGTTTGCAGGTCGAAGATATCGCCACTGCTACTGCCCTTGAGCTGACCGATCAGTACCTTACCGTCTTCGGATACACCCAGATTAACGATGCCGTAACCATCCAGCGGCAGGGTGGCTCC
Organism: Burkholderiales bacterium; assembly: GCA_038206935.1. Classification (GTDB taxonomy): domain Bacteria; phylum Pseudomonadota; class Gammaproteobacteria; order Burkholderiales; family Gallionellaceae; genus Gallionella. The sequence continues at coordinate 147,460 of JBBRAJ010000006.1, read as the reverse complement.
CAGATATTGGGCTGCGCCAAACGGGTCTTTGACAATACCCAACTTACCGCCCACGGCGACTTTCTTGGCGCTGACACTGCCGCCTGTTGCGATAGGTGGGCCATTGGGTGTGAACAGGAAGTTCGGCGCTTCGTACATCGCCTTCCAGTACGGGTCGAGGAAGTGGTAGTTGTCGTCGGAGACGATGGCGTATTCGATGCCGTCAACCGTGACCAATACCGCACTTTGCGCCCGTTGGATGTCCAGTCGGTCGATACGCACCGCACTGCCGGGCTGACTCATGTCTATCGCGCTCATGTTGGCAGAGGTGATTTTGCCGTTACTGTCGCGGTTAAGCACGAGCGTGGATAGTCCATGGTCATAATCGGCGATGTTGGCGACCAGATAACGGTCGGCATCCTTGGTCGCGGTGATGGTTTGCGGTGACTTGCCTGAACCGCCTGCGACGATGACGTGGTCTATTTCTCCGCTAAGCAGGTTCAAACTGGACAAATCAAACACCCGCACATCGCCCCGTTTGTTGGGGTCGCCCAGATAGACGCTGTTCGGATTAATCGGCGCGGAGACGACCAGCGTTCTGCCATCAGGGCCCACGACCATGCCCGCGACGCCGTAAGGGATGGTTTCGATACCCGTGTTTTTAAGGGAAATATACTTGCCGTAGCCCGCACTGCCTGAACGAATGTCCATCACCAGCAGGCGGTTGCTTGCTCCGCGTTGGCCTTCGCCGATAAACAGCAGATGACCGGTAGCCGCAAGGCTGGAGATATTGGCACCTGCCGGTATCTTGATGGTATTGATGAGTTTGAATGTCATTGCATCAATCACGTACACCACCCCATTGCCGCCAACGAAGATGCTGCTCAAGTCATCCGAGAACACCACGGGCTGGACTTTGCTGCCGGTCAGGTAATCCAGATTGAGCGATTGATTATTGTCGGTCAGCAAGGAGGTGTGTCCGACCAATTTATCCTGTCGGTACATGTCGATGCCGGTGCGAGTAAGTACCACGGCCATGTCAGGTTTGGCATTGATGCGCGCGGTGTTGCCCGCAAATTCGATGGGTTCACCGCCGCTGAGTTTGCCCGAGCTGGTTAACACGTCGGTAGGAATGACGCGTACCACTTGCCAGGAAACACTGGCTATCGCATCTTTCCAGTGCGTTCCATCTGCGTTGATATGATCCGGCGGCGTGACGGCAATATCGCCTGTGAAGTTGCCATCCAGGGTTTTAACAAATTCTTTCGTGCCATCGGGGTAGACGACAAATACTTCAATTGTGCCGACAAACTGACCGGGCGGCTCACTGAAGATAGAAAGTTTAACGGTACCGCTGGCTTGATCCACCATGGCATTGATAATGCTGGGCAAGGCGACATTACCGTAGGGGATGGTGGTTTTTGGTAATACGGTGCTGCTATCAAAGGTATAAATTTGGTCTATCGTTGCCGCAGGGAAAGTCACTGTTGCAAATTGCGGCACACCGAAATGGTAATTGGATGCCGTACCGGTTCCTGACATGCTGGCGATGATGCCTATCATGTTTGATGTCACATTCATGCCGATGAGACCGCCGCCGATGGACACCGCCATGCCGGGCAATCCATCAAAGGTGATTGCATCCCCTGCTGTGAGCGTGAGGTCGAATGCACCGCCGATAACACTCGGCAGTCTGGAACCAACCATATATTCACCGGAATCACTCAAGCCAAAATTATCAATCGAGTCTGACCCCATTGATTCGCCATTAATTTGCGGCGCATACACCGATACGCTACGCCGCTATCGGCATAACCTCTTGGTCGATCTTGTCACCCAATTCGTTTTCGGCGATTTCCAGATCGTACTGTGTTTGCAGGTTCATCCATGTTTGCGGGGACATGCCGAACAAGCGGCCAAGGCGCATGGCGGTGTCGGCGGTGACGGCGCGTTTTCCGGTGCAGATTTCATCAATGCGGCGCTGGGGGACGCTGGTAAATTTTGCAACCTTGTAGCGAGTCAGCCCCATGGGTTCGATGAAGTCATGCAACAGAATTTCACCGGGATGCACGGGCGCAAGCCTTTCGCCGGTGACGACGTTGCCCCACTTCATGTTGTTCAATTCTTCGCGTTGAATACTCATTTCATTCTCCTAGTGCTAGTGATAATCGACGATTTCCACATCTTCGGCATGTCCGTCTTGCCATCTGAAACAGATACGCCATTGGTCGTTGATACGGATGCTCCATTGCCCAGCCCGATTGCCAGTTAGCGGTTCGAGTCGGTTGCCGGGCGGGATGCGTAATTCTTCGACTTTGCTCGTGGCATCAATGAGCTTGAGTTTTCGCCGGGCTATTCCCTGAATCTCAAGCGGAAGTTTGCGAACAAACAGTCCGTCAAACACCGCAGCCGTAGCCTTGTCAGCAAATGATTTGATCATGTTGTAGTTTCCTTTCACAGCGCCATCACGGCGTTAGTTTGGTGGCTTGGTCAGAATTGACTTGACGCATTGATGCTAACTGATCGCAGTAGTATCGTCAATCGTTACTATATCGGACGATAAGGACTCAAGTTTGGATTAAAAATCCTCACGCAGAACCCCCCGGGAACAAGAGCGGCTTCATCGCGTAACCCAACACAGATGAAACCTCATTTCACCTCAAACGTCCCCACATCCACTATCGAACCCTGTCCGCTCAAACGCAGAATGATGTTTTCATCCTTCTGCTTCGGCATACCAAAACCAGACGACAAGCGCAGCATCAACGTGGTTGCTCCCGCGACCATCTGTTGCCGATTACCATAGAATTGCGCCTGCACCCGGTATTTTCCCGGCTTGGCAGTTCGCAGCGCGAATTCTTCCGGCCCATAGCCTCCGGTGAAGTCGCGTGAAATTTTTCCGCCTTGATAGCTGAGTGGATGTGCATAATAAACTTTCTCGTCATTGGGATCAGTGACCCATAGGTCTATATCGGTGTTATCGGCATCCCAGCTCAGCACGGCGCGCATGTCCAGCGGCAGGTTGCGCCGCAAACGTTTATCCATGCGACTGGTATCGACCTGCTGGCCCGCTTTAGCCACGATAGCGTTAAGTTCCGCTAACGCAATCAACTCGACGTCGGGAAAACGCCCATGCCAGGGGTGAGTGACCACCTCCCACAGTTTATCCACCGCCTGCTGATATTGCCCGTCTTCGGCATAGGCCAGCCCCAGATCACGCCAGGATTGCGGTTCCTCGGGACTCAATTCCAACACCCGCTGCAACATCGGCAACGCCAGTGCGGTCTGCTTTGCCTGTAACAGACGATAAGCCAGAATACGCAGGATATGACGATTCTCCAGATTCATTTCTGCCAGATTAGACAGGATGCGCAAGCCCAATTTTTGCTGCCCGCGTTCAAGAAAAATATCCGCCGCATCCAGATAAAAGGCCGTGCTGTTCAAATAGGAAGCACGTTCATCCAGATAGATTCGGTACATGTCATCCGGCAATGCCTCTCGCAAGCGGCGTGCATAAGGCTCATCCGCTTGCCATTTTTTAAGCTGAATAGCGACCGAGGAGGTGGAATTTGCGCTTACTTCATTCGATTGCCTTTCCGCCTGTAATTCGGGAGCCGCTGCCAGCCTTACCATCTGTCCCGCTTCCATCCTTATCGGTGCCGGCATGGCCGATGCGGTAACAGGTACGGCAAGAGCACCCACCCCAAATCGCGAGTCGCTATCGGCTTTTAATCTGGATTCGGGATCAAGGGGTTTCTTCCCTTTCGGGAATGACTTTTCCCACCACGCCTGCCTTTGTGCAAATTTCTCGGCCACTTCGTCTAGATGTTTACTGCGCTCATCGCTAGATTTCGACACTTGCAATGCCAGTTGTTTGTCGTATTCGGCTCGCAAGGACTCGGGCGGAACAATCTCGTAACGAACATAATCCTCGACCCTGTCCAGCACAATCAACGAAGTTTCCCGCGTCACCCTGCCGAAACGCGTTCCCAGACGACGAATCGCGGCACGATTGGCGGCATAATCGGTTTCCAGTTGCGCTAACTGCAATGTTGCCCAGCGATACGCGGCCAGCGATGCAACGACATCATTCTGAATGCGGATTTGCTGCGGCTGATGTTGACCCTGTGCGTCTACCCAGTCGAGTTCGACCGTCGCGTGCGGTTCAGTGAGGATGCCGGCGATTTTCAAGCGACCGCCTTCGGAATACGCGCTGACCAACTCTTTGGCTTCGTTGCTGCGCATGCCCGCCAGATGCGGGGACTGATGCGTTAGTTCGTGCACAGCGTTATCAGGCGAAATACTCAACAAGTCCAACATCTGTCCGCCGGTATTTTCGGCAGCCGCACGCAGGTGCGGCAGATTGGCGCTAATCGCCGCATTTACCGCATAGAACGGCACATTGCCCGCTGCCAATTTGCCTGCCCCATAATTGCATAAGCCATCCGAAAACAGCAGATTAAGTTCGGTTGATGCAGGAGGCGAGAGCGCGGATGCCTCGGTCGCACCGTCATAGGCGACTGTTTCCAGCACCGTGCGCAAGGCCTGCCAATCGCCCTTTTTAACCGCAAAAGTTTGCGGTGCCTCAGCGCGATCTCGTGCTATCACCAGCACCACATTCACATCTGCCAGTGTTTTGAAATACGCATCCAGCAACGCGAATTCCCGCCCGTGATCACGCAATGCGCCCGAACCGGAAGCGTCCCAAACCAGTCCCAATTGTTTTGGTGCAGGACGAGGAGTTGGTTTACTTAAAGGGGGAGAAACTTCGGCATAGAAATAGCTCTCATCCGCAAACGTTCCGGTAACCATCAGCGGAAATGGACTATCTGGGAACGCAATTTCCAGCACTCCCTTTCCTGTATAGTTTTTGCGTGAAAAACGGATCCGGGAGCCACTCCTTTCTTCTTTGAGGCTGGCGTAATCAACCTTGATCTTTTCAGCCCCCAGCCTGGCTTTAACCGCCAAGGCGGAATATTTTTCCGGCACCGCAGGGTTATGCACCGACACATCCAACTGCCCGACCGCTCCGGCAAATTGCAGCGGCAACCTGTACGTACTGTATCCATGCTTCCCGTTATTGGCAGACAATACCTCGTCGAGTTCCAGCACCACCCGACGCGTTCCCTGTGCAGGCAGCGGGTAGACGCGCAATTTGTAATTATTTCCCTGCGTTTTTTCCAGCAGCGCAGGATCGATACGAGCGCGGATTACCTCTTCAAAAACCTGTTGTCCCCTGGCTTTTTCAACCGGAACTGCCGGACGCAATTCACCGTTAATGTCCAGCGCAAATCCGCTCACCGTTTGCCCGTCCAGCAACGGAAACTGCAATTCACCTTCCAGCACGCGCAGATTCGGGTTTAAAAATGTCATCTCGATACGGGTATGCGCAACCGTACCCAGCACCTCCGTTTTGACATCCACTTTTTGCAAACGTACCGGTTGATGCGCGTCGGGAATAATCATGCGCGTCACCGCAGGAGTGGGCAAAGGTAAAACGGGGGGCATACGGTCTGTTGCATGTGCAAGCGTAATTCCGGCAAACAGCCAGACTAAACCCGTAAGCCATTTCGATGCGATATTGTTCATGATTTACTCCGATGCCGTTTGTCGTTCAAAAATGACCAAGGTGTTAGTGCCTCAAGAGATAAACATACAAGGCTAAAATTTTGGTGTTTACTTCTTCCACAGGTTTTGCCAATGCGTAAGGATGCACCATCGGATTACGGATACAGGCCTGTATTGCCTTTACATCCGCACCATGCAACCAACTACTATCCGTCAGCACGGGTGCCATTTCCGGAATTTTGCTGATACCCTTGCCCTCCTTGCCGTGACAAGCCGAGCAATTATCCGCGAACAGCACCCTGCCCGCCCTGGAGATAAATTCACTCATCTCACTATCTGCCAGCAATTCATCCACCGAACTTAGTCTTATTCTGTCCAAATACACGCCTCGTACCTGATTCAACGCGGCCTCATCCTGCTGCATCTCACAGATGACTGTCCACGGCGTGCAACCGCCCGGCACACCCAGACCTTGCCAATGCGTATTCATCAGCGGAATGGACGGGTAGATCAACAGATAGACCACGATCCACAACGCACTGAGCACCATACCTATCCAGTACCAGCGTGGCGGATGATTAATGTAATTCGAGTAGCTATCCCATTCCCTGAACCACTCGCCACGATCATCGACCCGAACTTCAGTCTCATCCTTCGTCAGGCGATGTAACGTTACCTTGATATACACGACCTCCTGTTGCCATGCCCCCCACTTTTCAAAACTGTTGCACACCTTGAAGGTCTCGGTCTGATAGTCGGTATTCCTGTTTGCCATGCGCAGATAAAGCTCTTCCACTTCGACCCAACCTACTCCAGTATCCATTTCGACAGGGTAACGCAAGTCGTTGTCGGTTTCGGCAACATGCTCACTAATCACATGATCATTTTGTTTAAGCGTCATCTTCACGCTAAAAGGCAAACGGTACTCCATGTCATTTTCCTTACCTGATTAGCTATCCGATACCTGATTAGCTATCCGATTACACAGGATAATCCTGCCATGCACCTCGCATCATCCCTGATGTTTTTCAATATATGGCAGGCTGGGATGAGTTAATCGAAGGTCGGAAAAAATGCAAGAACATACATTGCCAGATTCTAATCTTCGTTTCTTCTATAACGCAATACATTTATTTCTGTATTGACAGAAATTTCTGTTGCGATATTATGCAGCCATGAAACTTAATCCTATCGCACAGCGCTTCGTACTTCATTGGGGTGAAATGGGCTCCAAATGGGGAGTGAACCGCACCGTCTCGCAAATCCACGCCTTGCTGTATCTGGCGGGTAAGCCGATGGCGGCCGATGAAATCGCCGAGACGCTGGAAGTCGCACGCTCCAATGTCAGCAATAGCATCCGTGAATTGCAGAACTGGAAACTGATACAGATGGTGCATGTGATGGGCGACCGACGCGATCATTTTTCGACCTCGACCGATGTCTGGGAATTGTTCCGCACCGTGGTCAGCGAGCGCAAGCAACGTGAGTTCGATCCGACCATTACGGTATTGCGCGATTGTCTTGCCAGTGAGGATTTGTCGAAGGAAGAGGCCGAGGTACAAAAACGCATCGCAGAAACGCTGGCGCTAATGGAATCCCTGTCTTCATGGGGCGATCAGATGCTGAAGCTTGATCCAGCGACGCTTATGAAGGTCATGAAACTGGGCGCGAAGATACAAAATTTGCTGGCATCGAAGTAGTTTTTTTGAAACGGGAATATTTTTCCCGGTTTTTTTACCAACACATTTCCGTCTTGACAGAAATTAATGTAATTAATGGAGGCATTATGACTACGCAGGTTTTCTATGACGCTTCATGCAGCCTATGCCACAACGAGATGCAGATCATCAAGATTCACGATACCGGACAGCATCTGAATCTGATTGATTGTTCAGCTACCGATTTCGACGATGCACCGTATCGAGAAGAGGGCATCACGCGTGCAGCAATGATGGAATGCCTGCATATACAGACTGCCGAAGGAAAATGGCTCAAGGGTGTCGCCGCCTTTGAACGGCTCTATCGCACCGTAGATATGCCCCTCCTCGCCACGCTGTGGGGCAGCCGATACACCCGACCGCTGGCAGAACTGACCTATCCGTGGATAGCACGTCACCGCCAATTGTTCGCGTGGACAGGTGCGCCCTTGCTGTTCAAATTATGGGGAAACTGCGCCGCACGGCGCGCCAATAACCGCCGCTGCCGCAACAACCAATGCTCAATCTAACGGGCATGGCAAGTGTGCCTCCCCTGATAATGAAACTTGCCATGCCCGTTTCCCTCACCCCTTCCCTCTCCCGGAGGGCGAGGGGGACAAGGTCTCGCTACGCGAGTTTCACGTTAACCTGCCGGGAGTATCAAATCATGGAATTCCAACTTTTTATCACCATGCTGCTTTTCACCATTGCACTGGTCACACTCGCCATGCTGTACTTGCGGCGCACCACTCGCGCCGTCATCGTTGAACTTTGCCACTCCGAAACCGGTGCCGAATTCTGGTTGCGCAGCGCCGATGTGCTGGCCTATAGCGGCTCGTTGATGCTGGTGCTGATTTTTGGCAACACCACGGAGACACAGGATTGGGTGGAAGCGATACGCATGACGCTGATACTGACGCTGGCAGGCCTATTCCTGACTGTAATCTTCGTCAGCCGCAACGTATGGCGTAGCGTCACGTCCAACGCCCTGAAACTATCAAACAAGGTGCAACCATCATGAAAATATTACTATGCGGAGCAACAGGTTTTGTCGGCAGGCATCTGACCAAACAACTGCGTAACGCCGGGCATACCGTCATCCGCGCCGTGCGTCGCCCCGGCGAAGCTGACGACATCGCCGTAGACTTTCGCAATGACACGAACAAGGAGGTCTGGCTGCCGCGACTACAGGGTATCAATGTGGTCATCAATGCCGTCGGTTTACTGCGTGACAGTCGCGACAATCCGATGCAGAAGCTGCACACCGACACGCCGATGGCACTGTTTGCCGCCTGCGCGGAATCCGGCGTCAAGCGCATCGTCCACCTTTCCGCGCTCGGCGTGGATAGCGGCATCAACGTGCCCTACTTCGCAACTCGATTAGTCACAGAACAGGCACTGCATGAACTGCCGGAAAGCCTGCGCTGGCTCTGCCAGCGGCCTTCGGTAATCTACGGCAGTGATGGCGACAGCGCGAAAATATTCAGAAATATGGCCAGACTACCTGTTCAGATTCTACCTATGGGCGGCATACAGACCTTGCAACCTGTGCATATCGACGACCTCTGTCAGGCCGTCGAAAACTGGCTGACTGATCCGCAGGCAAGCAGCCAGACTATCAATGCCGTGGGGGCCGAAGCCACCACCATGCGCGGCATGCTCGACAGCTATCGCCAACAAATGCAGCATAGTCCGGCATGGCACATCGCCCTGCCCGCCGTACTGGTACGGCTGATCGCAAAGGTTGGCGACCATATCCCATCCAGCCCGATGTGCAGCGACACCTATGCCATGCTCGCCGCAGGCAACACCGCCTCCGCATCAAAATTCGCCGCCCTGCTGGGACGCAAACCGCGTAGCTATCGGAACTTCATAAGCGGAGCAGGTGGTGCGTCCGCGTGACCTGCAACTGATCCGATTCTCGCTGGCTAGCCGCTAACCGACACCTGGCTGCTATCCACCTACGCGCTATTCGTGTTTGCCGGAATCTGTTGGCTGCCGGTGGTATGGATACAAATCCAAATGGCCCACATGGCCAGACACGCAGCGGACAAGCACACCAATTTACCTGAGCGATATTGGCTGTACGCAAGGCGCTGGGAACAACTGGGAATGCTGGCATTCCCGGCGATGGTGATTGTGTATGGATTGATGGTATTCAAGCCGGAGATGTAAACAAACATCATCAAAGGCAGCTGACTCCTTTGATCCCGTTAAAATCGATCGTGTCCACACCATGATTTGCTGCTGTGTGAGATTCAGGTTGGTTTTGAATTGATTTACCAGAATAATCCAAATAGAATCAATCGGATCAGACTATTCGCAACCTTTTATTTCCGTATGAAATCTGCGAGTTTTTTATCTGAATTCACTACGTGTGTTGCAAGCCAATCTTTTATTTTTTGCAATAAAACCAGGTCGCCACCTTGAATAAATCGTTCTTTCTGATAATTAATATCATGAAGGAAATCGTTATGCTCTTTTTGATGCGCTATGTATTCAGGGTAGCCGTATTCACGCATGAGTCGTTCTTCTGTCTTGAAGTGGTAATCCGTAAAACTGACTAATTCCTCCAGCAACTGAAGTTGCTTCTCTATTGATTCAAAGCGTTTGAGCGCGTCATTCAGTCCATTTAACATATTGACCATTTTAAAATCCTGTTCATCAAAGACTTCTACGCCTAGCAACGGAATTTCCTCTTGGCTTATCCAGGGTATACGTGGTGCATATTGATCATCTTTGATTTTTGAAACGGTATACGTGTTTTTTCCAGCGGCTTTGCTCTCATACATGGCGTCATCGGCTGCACCCATCAAAATATCAAGTTCGGTGCCGTTGTCAGGGTAGAGGGAAATACCAATGCTGATGCCGACCGTACAGGTAGTCGTCGCATTCAGCGGTATGACTTCAGCAATTTGATGGATGATTTTTTGAGCAACAGTTACTGCATCCGCCGGATCCTGTACCGAACTTAAAATCACCGAAAATTCATCGCCGCCTATACGGGCTACCGTATCCACATTCCGGACACACGCCAGCAATCTTTTCCCTACCACTTTCAATACAATGTCACCGGCTTCATGACCATACGTGTCATTAATCGCCTTAAATCCGTCCAAATCAAGAAAGAGCAAGGCTATGCCTTCATTTTGCCTTCTGGCTTGTCCTATAGCCTGTGAAAACCGGTCATAAAATAATTCACGATTAGGCAACTCCGTCAGACGATCATGATTAGCCAGAAAACCAACCCTAGCCTCAATATGTTTTTGCATTGTGATGTCGCGTATAGTTGCTTGAAGTATCAACTCGCCATCCAACATCATGGAACTTAACAATACATCGCCTATGAATGTTTCACCCGAATCAGGGCGTTTATGTACCCACTCAAAACGTGCGCTGCCATTTTTCTTGGCCGCAGCAATATACCGCTCAGAAAGTGTTTTTGAATCTGAACTACACGGCTGTATAGGCGGAGATAAATCAGTCAGATTGTATTTACAAAGGGCATCACGAGACTGCAATCCAAATAACCTCAAGGCGGCTTGATTGCAATCAAAGAAACCTTTTTCATTCATCATCAGTACCGCGTCAGCAGTGGTATCAAATAGTGTGCGGAACTTTGTCTCTGATCGCGCCAAAGACAGCTCAGTTTGTTTGCGTTTTGTAATTTCACGAGTAACACCGTGGTAACCAATAATTTCGCCTTGCGCATTGCAATCGGGTTTTGAAAAAACCTCACCCCATATCAATCGACCATCCTTACAGCGATGTTCCACCTCAAAACGCGTAAAACCCAAGTGCTTGCTTGGCTCTTTAGATGCCATTCTCTGCTTTACTGCATTTTTGACGACGGCAATACCTTCATCTGTGAACATTTCAAAAACGTGATGACCCACCACTTCTTCTGCCTTAAAACCTCGCAGATGCTCGTCTGATGGGCTGATATAGGTAATGTAGAGATTGGCGTCCGTTTTCCAGTGAACATCTAATGTGTCCTCGGTAAGCTGACGATAAAGCGCCTCACTTTTATTAAGAGCCTGTGTGCGCTGTTCAACCAGTGCTGTCAAGGCACTATTTTGCTCTTTTAAACTTTTAAGCGGATAAACTTCGTTTTCCTGCGCAGAATATCGATAGGGTATGGAAATGCCGCTGTGGACAATTTTCCAGTCCTCACCTTCTAGACGGAAAATAAGAACCAGTCTGGCAACCTCGCCCGCCAGAATTTGATTGATAACTGGCAAATGAATATGAAAAAACACGGTCGCCACCACGACGTGATCGTTTAAATCCTGTAACGACGTATCCAAAATTTCCAAACGAATTTTTCCGGGAACCTGAGCAAAATCCTGCCGGGTGATTTTTATCCATTCTGCCAGGTCCTTGACCAAAAAATCGCCGCTGCCCGTGTAACCACTGAAATTCTCACTGAAGTGAGTCGTCAGCAAATCATCACGTGATGAATACATCTCAAGGTATTCATCAAGTAACGCTTGAATTTTACTTTGCCTATCTGGATGTAAGGGAGTGTCTGACATGGCACATATTTTAAAAATCACGTAAATTTCAAACAATTAATTGCGGCTAATAGTTGACCGAACCAAAAGAAACAAACCGATGCCATCCGTGAATTTAATTGGCTTTACCTCCGCTTTTGGCTTCATCACTACCACGTCGGTTATTGCCCCCGTTATTGGTCTCAGGTGGCGCAATCATTCCTGATACCAACAATGTACACTGGATAGCAACCAACGGCTATAGGCAAGAAGAATACAAAAAACCCGCAGAGCGATTAGCTGTGCGGGTTTTTATATTCAGGTTTCCCTGAAATGAATTTTGGTGGTGATAGGTGGATTTGAACCACCGACCCCAGCGTTATGAGTGCTGTGCTCTAACCAACTGAGCTATATCACCGAAGAGGCCGGCATTCTCCAGACTTCGGGCCTTGGTGTCAATGGCAAGTCGTATTCTTTAGCGTGTTTACAGGGAAATTTTTCTGTAAGTCGGCTAATTTCTGACTGGTTACGGCATTCAGTCCGGTAAAAACAAACGTCGTTGACTTCACCTTGCCGGCTCGCTCACCCAGTTGGGCCGAGATGACTTTTTGAGCGCGCAGACCATCCAGATGATTTTGAGCCGACTCGCGGGTCTTGAACACACCGAGAGATATGGCGTTAAACCACTCGCCCGGATCCTGTACCACGAAATATTCGGTCACACCCAAGGCCTTGAGTTGCACGACTTTCTGATTGACTTCGGCCTTGTTATTAAGCGGCGGGATATAAACCCAATAGCCGATCGCAGGTGCGGTATCTCGCTGGGTCATCTTGTCACCCAGTTGCAACTTTTTCAGCATGGCATGTACACGATCAAGCTCCGTGCCAGAAAATTCGCCCCATTCAAAACAGGACATCGTTTCAGCCTTGGCTACCTGCGGAGCCGCAACCAACGGTGCCGAAGCCGCCACTTCAACCGGAGGAACCGCTACCACCCCTGAAGCAGGCACCAAGGACTCCAGTTTCCCTTCTTCAGCAGATTTGCTCATGTCCAGCAGGGTAATTTTCTGTTCATTCAGGGGAAGCACCACCTGATTCGCCTGTCCGTCGTCCAGCACACCCGATTTCATCACGCCAAACAAAATCAGATTCGCTGCGATTAACAGCCCTAATAATATTTTCATGCTTCTCCTGCTCCCTGTGCGATTAACAACAATCCCTGCAACACCAGATTATCCATCATTTGTACCGGCAAGTTTAACTTGAAACATGCGTCGGGCGAAACTTCATATCCGGTCATTTCCATCTTAAGCAAATGAGGAAGCAACATATGCGCCGCGCCACCACTCAACAATACCGGTGCGGCGACATCAGCCAACAGGCTATATTGGCGTTGTATGGCACCGCAACTGGCCTGTATCGCGCCACTCAACAGCGCATCGGCGGTATTCTGCGGGAACGCTGCATAGGCGCCTTGCGCCATTTGCAAAGCCGCGGTTGCGTTTGTCAGACTGCGTTGCATCAACGTTACGCCCGGCAAGATCAAGCCCCCCAGAAATTCGCCATTACCGGACAATGCATCTATCGTAGTTGCCGTGCCGCAATTCACCACCAGACACGCCGATTTGATCCTGTGCCGGGCGGCAATGAGTGCGGCCCAACGATCGCAACCCAGTTGCACCGGATCGGCATAGCCATTACGCACCCCGCCCTGCACCGCCTGTGACGTGATAAATTGCACCGGCCAATGCCGCAATGCGCATAACGATTCTACCAGTCGGGTGACTTCCGTTCCGGCGACATTGCTCACCCAGACCTGACGGACATCACCCGCCTCCTGTTCAAATTCAGCCAGATATCGGCTTAACTCTCCCGCCTGCGCAGTTGGCAAACTAGCTAATAACCGCCACCCGCCTTCATCCGCCACCGCCAGTTTTATCTGAGTATTGCCCGCATCAATCAATAGCCTATTCATGCCGCACACCCACTTCACCGGAATTGAAATATCGGATGCCACGCGTCGTTTCCATACATAACTGCCCATCGTCACATACGCCGCGCACGACACCGCTTATCAGTGAACCATCCGGCATATGCATTTGCACCGGCACATCCTGCTGCGCATGGCATTGTTCCCACTCGCTACGCATAGAAGCAAACCCTCTACGGGCAAATTCTTCCAGCACTATTGCCAGCTCCTGCAACACGGCCGCCAGGAGCCGATTACGTGCGGGGGGCTGCGAACAGATATTATTCAACGCGACCGCAGGCTGAGCTATCGCCTGCCTGACGATCAGCGGCAGGCTGCAATTGAGGCCGATGCCGATCACGACCGCACTCGGCCCGTACATATCGCCCTGCGCCTCGATCAGCACACCGCCCAGTTTTCCCCAGACATCGTCGTTATATCTGGCCAGAATATCGTTCGGCCACTTCAGCCCCACCCCCTGCGCGTCAAAACGGCTTAACGCGCGACGGATAGCCAGCCCGACCGCCAGACTCAAGCCCGACAATGCATTCAATCCGCAATCAAATCGCCACAACAATGAAAACGTCAGCGCATTGCCCAAACCGGAATGCCAGATACGCCCGATACGTCCCCGTCCTGCCGTCTGCAATTCCACCGCCAGCACACTGCCGCTGCGTGCCCCCTGACTGGCGCGGCGCAGCAACTCGGTATTACTGGACGCGGCCTGTTGCAATATCTCGATATGAAAACGTGCGGCATGCTCTGCCAAATGCTGACCGATTTCCACCGCATCCAGACACTCCCAGGGTTGAGCCAGCCGGTAACCGCGTCCGCGCACGCGCTGCAACACCACGCCCTGCTCACCCACTGCCTCCAGCGTATTGAACACCGTCGCGCGGCATATCCCCAGCTCCCGCCCCAACGCCTCACCGGAATGGAACTTGCCGTCCGCGAGCAAACGCAATAATTGCCAGGTTCGAGTATTCATTTAACCGGATTCACAGGTAATCGGGATAACAAAACAGACTTAACTTATTGATGCGCAAATTTAAACCGTTCGCTTTGAGCCTACCAAACCGTGAACGAATTAAATCGGCGCTTCCTGAATTTTTACAGAACGGAATTAGACGTTAAACCGCAATTGATGGCTGTAGCCCTTGTTACCATTGAGCCATACACCATCAACATCACTTTCACACCCAGATTTATACCCGGTTAATTTTCCACTACAGATCTGATTCTTCATTCCAGTGCTGCCTTCTTAAATAGTCCTGCTTGTATTGTCTCATAGGCTTGGTATTCCCGCATTGGCGCGGTTGCCGCCACGGTTTGATGGTAAGGGTTAATTTCCGTTGAGTATTCGTTCCCTTAGCTCTTTCCCGGCTTTGAAGTGCGGTACGTATTTCTCCGGCACATCCACCCGCGCCCCCGTCTTTGGATTGCGTCCTTTACGTTAGGTTGAAAAGGCTTAGCTGCCTATTCTTTCTCGAAAAGACACAGATTAGAAATACGCCCTTATGCTTCACGATCCAAATATCGGATAAACACTTTGTAACTAGCTAAATCTGCGGCTGGATCGAGTTCTAACAGCCTTGATCGCAAATCTCGATGGTCTGTATATGCCCGACCTCGTTCCCAAGTCTGGCCATTACCCTGAATTCCTTCAATGATTTCGAGACAATCAGCAGTGTCGTAGTATTTCAATAAGGGTCTAACCACCTCACTAAATCGCCAATCTGCATTATCGTAATTTGGACTAGCAACATAGTATGTATTCGCCAAATGAACTACCTGCTTGGTCCATTCAATTGAGTCGGAAATGTCGAAGATAGCCTCCCATGTGGCATGGTCTAGCTTAGTGAATCGTTCTGTTGAAATCCATGCCTCAAGCATCGAAGCATGTGCATTCAGATCACCCAAAATGAACCATGCGAGACACTTGGCGATAGGGGAATTTTCGGATACATGCTGAATAACGGTTTTTGCATGCTCGGCAAGAAACTCGTATAGTTTAGGTTCACTTGATAAAAAATGAATTAAGCATACGACCGGATCACCAGTGGATGCGATAGTGCTGAAGTAGTCTTTCTCTGCCCCCACCAGCCCCCTAAATTGATCGGGGTTCCTCAAGTATAAAAGACGCAATGCTCTGTAATTGATTGAACGATTTTTCTCACTGCGCTCATCTGTGTTTCTAAATATCAACTTCCATAGTGCTTTAAACACGGCCTTTTCAACTTCGGAATTGAAGCGACTGAAGTACTTGCTTTCTAAGTAAGCCTTAAGCTTTTTGTCGTCAATCAGGATTTCAGACTCTCTCTCGATGTCCTCAACTAATTCGCTGGCAATTTTCTTGGAAAGTATTGGAGCTTTTGTTAGCAAACCATCAAGAGTATTGCGAATCAGTGCTCGTGCTGTTTCACGGTTAGGTCTATGTAATTGGAAGTTAGCTGTCACCACAGGGTGAGCTGCTAAATGACGTTGTTTTTGCAGGTGCAGGAGATTTTCTCGTTCGGCAATATCAAGTAGCTGTGTTTGTTCAGCAACCATTTCAACGAGCTTCGTTTCCCATAGTGGGGAGCGTTCATTGTCCTGCTGCTGCTTGCCAATGGTAGTCAAAATGCCTTTTGCTTTCTCATCACCATAAAGATCAACTAGGTTCTGTAGCTTAAAGAGGAGATCGCACACTGCCACCGACCAGAGCATCACGACCGACGAGCGATAATTTCCTGCCGCGTAGCAGCTCAAAACTTCGGAAAAATACTCCTTTGTTCGAGTATCAAAAATCTGAGCCGCACGTTGTTCGATTGAATATTCGTCCCGCATCACGCCCCCAAAATTTCCACATACCCAATCAACTCCGCAGAGTAACTCCCATCACCATTTGCAGTCCCTTTATGCTTTAGCTCACGTTGCAAGGTTGGCTCAACCGCTCGCGAGAATATCTCTAGGCGTTGTTCAGACGAAAATGTTGGCTTGGTTGTCGGTGCGTGCAGATAACGATCACTTTGTCGTTCTACTGCGGGTACTCGAGTACCGTCCTGTTTAACCGCAATCGGCTGCACCACGACACGCCGCTCACCGTTGCTACCCGATGCTTCAACCAACCAGAAAGACAGCAGCACGGGCTCTTCTACATCACCTGTTACAGCAATGCCCAAATCTTCCGGTGGCACGCTACGCCAGCGTCCTAGTTCTTCCTGCACAAGAGGGTGATCCAACCCCATCAATGCGAGCTTGTCATCGCTGGTGGCAGTGTCGCGGTTCAAGGTAAAACGTGTACGGCGCATCCCTTCGGCATTGGTAAGATCATAGGTCGCATCATCAACCTTGACCATACGTTGCTGGCGGTCTGTCACGGCATCAGCCATGAAACGCACCAACCTATCCATGCTTGAAGTCACGTCTGAGAAGGGCTTGTAATCATCTAAGCTAAATCCTTCGAGATCTTGGAATAGGTCGAATACTACCTGCCGAGCTTCGCGCGAATTCGATAGAGCTGCTTCCAGCTCGACCTTCGTTCGTTTCAGCTCAGGATCAGATAGTGCCTCCTGATACAGGCGGTCGTAGTTAAGCCGCTCAGATAATTGCCCCAGAATTTGGGCGCGCAAATCTTCAGCCACATTCCCTTGCTCATCTACCTTGCCAACCGTTCGCGCAATCTCTGTCAGTTTCTCATCCAGCAGCAGGAAAATGCGTCCCTCAATGGTGTCCGATAGCACGAGGTTATAAACCTGCGCTGTGTGGCTCTGCCCGTAGCGATGTATGCGCCCGATGCGTTGCTCCATATCCATCGGATTCCACGGCAGGTCAAAATTGAACAGGATACGTGCGAATTGCAGGTTGATCCCTTCGCGCCCAGCCGCTGTACATACGAGCACGCGTGGGCCATCTTTTTGACGGAAGCGGCGTTCTGCTGCCAATTTCGCACCGTGATCGCCACCGCGTAAAACAGCCACCCCCTGCCCGGGGAATACCTGCTCGATTTCACGGGCGATTAAATCTACCGTACCAAGGTAGGTAGCGAAGATGACTATTTTTTCATTCGGATTTTGTTGCCACAAAATACCTAGACCATCCAGCAGCTTCTGCGCTTTCGTTTCACGTTGCTGTGGGAATGTCGCCAGCAGCTCGCCGATCCGCATACGTTCTTCGGGTAGGTGTAGCTCCACCACCGCCGATGCAGCCTCTTCGGCATGACTCGCTGAATACTCGCTACCATAGGGGTCAGAAGCCATCTCTAGTGCTTCCTCGTCCAGCTTCTTTACCAGCCTATACTTCAAGTCGGCGAGCACTCTATCTACTTCGCTGCGACCAATACTATCGCGGGATAGCTTGAACTCTTCATGTATGAGCTCTCGCGCCTCATCTGTCAGCCGCTCACGCCCTTCGATGTCGAGGTCTTTATCGCGCAGAAAAGCCTCATGCAGGGTTAACATTAGCAGACGACGTTTGAGTGTCCGGCGCACTGCCGCGAAACTCGATGCTGCAATCTTCTGAAAAATTGCCATTAAGAAACCTAGCGCACGTCCTTGACCACCTTGGCGGCGTGCCAGATCAAAACCATCTTCCAAATACTCGCGCAGCTTTTCGTAAAACTTGCGCTCTTCATCACCCATCAAGAACGATTCGGTATGCACCCAACGGCGGGCGAATAAAGCAGAACCATCTGGCTGGCAAGCATCAGCCTTGGTGCGGCGGAACATCACTGTATTTAAGCGGTGGCGGTGTTCCAACATTTCTTCTGGGCTGCCAAACAGCGTGGGATTCAATAACTGAATCAGCATCCAAAACTGAAAATGATTACCTTGGTGCGGCGTGGCAGACAAAAGCAGTAGATCACGCGCATGATCTTTCATTGCCTCGACCAGCTTGTAGTTCTCGGTTTTTCTAACCTTACCGCCCGTGCGGTAGGCGGTTAAATGTTGCGCCTCATCAAACACCACCAAATCCCAACGAGGTGCATCTAGCAGCCTTTTAATACGCGCCGGACGTTTTAAGGTGTCTATACTGGCAATGAGTCTGTCGTGCTTGGCGAAGGCATTGGTCTTGCGGTCGGTAATGTCCCCTTCAGAACCAAACACCTCAAAATTGAGGTTGAACACCTCGTTCAATTCACGATGCCAATTGTTTACCAAGCCTGCTGGTACAACCATCAGCGCACGGTTTAATTCACCACGGCTGGCAAGCTCACGCAATATCAGTGCGGTCTCAATAGTCTTGCCTAACCCGACCTCATCGGCGATCAAGTAGCGGCGAGGCGAGGCGGTTGCAATACGGTGTGTCAGCACCACTTGGTGGGGCAGCAAATCAATCTTGGCAGAGGTCAGTGCCGAAGCACTTTCCATCACGGGCAGTGCGTGTGCTTCGTATGAAAGCCATGCCTTGCGTGCGCGGTCGGCAGTACCTTCAACAGTACGCAAAATGCGTTCAGTGCGAGATTGCTGACGGCTGATTGAGGTAACAGGAACGCGGCGTTCACCTACGCCAAAAAATACTCGCAGATAGCCTTCGAGCGGAGCATCAAGAACAACACCTTGACCAAACTCGCTATGGGTAATCCGCTCCCCGGGCTGAAATCGAAAATCAGTATTCACGCATCAGCCTCAAGTAATCCGCAAATGGTACAGACCCGCAGCTTTACCACCTTCACGCAGCAAAATCTCTTGCGGATATTCTCGTGCCTCACCCCATAGCAAGCGACCAAAATCAAGCTGCTTCTCCGAGTGTGGAGCTGCACATCGCCAAATCACCGCGTCGGTAGCTGGCTTGGTGGAAATGCGACCTGCACCATTGGGCAACCAGAAGATCAACGAAGCATCACTTCCCCAAAACTCCTGATAGGACAAAACAGCGAGTTTTAACTCTTCCCTAAGCCATGTTTCTGCATCTTCGGGGGCAAGTAAATCCAGCACGCCATCTAATCCTGCCACCACTAACGTCCTGCCATTGTTGCTGGGTAAGTCTTCCGACCAATTCCCCTTGGCTTGCAAAAACTGCCGTAAGCTCCACACCTCAGAGGGGGTGCAAACCTGTGACAGTGCCTCAGCGTCCCATATCCAACTCGTGCCTTGCCGCTGCCAAACCGAATCGCGTAATTGCTTCATAGGTCATAGTCCTCAAACAGTGAGGCTTGCTGTGGTTTTGCTTTTTGTGTAGCAGCCCAATTGTTGTAGATAGAGACAGCGCGCGAAGCGGCATTGCGCGTGGTCTGCTCTGCCGCATGTTTGTGCAACCATTCCAGCAGCGACTTCAGTGCAACGTGCGGCTTAAAGTTATCGTTCTTTAGCGTATCGGCAGCATTGATACCACTGCCATCAAAACACGCACCGACAAGCACTAAAGCCTGATCTAAATCGGCAGTGAGTTTATTCTTGTGCTTGCCCTGCCAATCACGCGCAAAGTCGAGGGGATTAACCAGCGTGAATACTTTGTTCTTTTCAGCGCACCAGCCACGTTGCACGAAATCATCAGGTGTGGTGATTGACCCTTTGAGGAACTTTTGCAACTGGTCGCGGGCTATGTCAGTTTTACCGCTAAATGTCCGTAGAAAAATTCGAGACATCGGTTCGGCATTCACCGGAGGCGGTTCTTTACCTTTGTCAGCATCCTCGTCGATCAGTTGATTGATACCAACCAGCGCATCCCTAACCGAAATGGTGCGCCCTTCGTCCACATAGACTTTGCCGTAGTGACGAGAGAAATACTCCAACGCCTTGCCGCGCCGGATCACTTGAATATCCGCTGCGGGCAACCCTTCCTTGGCATGGTTTTCCAACATCGTTTGCAGTTGGCGTACATCCGCCATCACCTCGCGGCGCATCCGCCCCCAGCTCACTGCTTTAGGCTCTTCGGTGCGTTTTCGGCAGACGTGAATGATGTCGTATTCGATAGTTTTAGAGCCAAACTCGCCGTCGCCCTTTGTTTCATCCGAGCGGATGGGGTATGTGGCTTCGAGGTAGTATCCCGCATCGAACAGTGATTCTAATACCGCAACCCACGGTTCATCTTCGCTGTGATGAAAAGTGAAGGCAAGGATGCCCGCTGGTTTCAGTAGGCGATGAGCCTCACGCCAGCACTGTGTGAGTAAGCGTTGATAAAAACCATCTGCATCTTCGGGTTCTCGTGCTCGGTTTGCTACAACCTCCATAGCTTTAGGCGTGAAATCTGGGCCAAAGATATTAGGGTATTTTGTTTTTAGAACAAGACGAAGCCAGACATAGAAAAAGTCAGACAGTTCTGAGTAATGGAGTAGCCCACCAAAAGGAGGATCAGTTATTACAAGATCAAGGGATTCTGCATCAAGCTGAGTCAACTCGGTTGATGAGCCTTGGTAAACATCCACGTGCCCAACAGGATCGTTTGGACTCGCTTTTTCACTTTTTCCAGAACATAGTGCACCTAACGCGGTATCTTTTCGCGTCAAGGCCTCGACACTGACTGTATCCCACGGATTTTTAGCCCAAATTTGCCCCTCAATAACACCCTCAACACAAGATGCCCAGTTGCCTCTACCCAAATTCGCAAATACACAATTTTCAACCACAGTAGATTTCGGGTGGTAGTTGTTGTTCGCAAACATTGGCTCCAGCTTGTCTGCCTTCACATTCCAGAGAGTGAAGAGGCTTTGATTGCGAAGGTACTGCTGGAATGCTCCGAGCACATACTCCCGTGACTCCCACGAGTAACCTTTGAGAGTGACGATAGCTTTGAGCAATTGTGTATGAACGAGCAATTGGCGGGGATTAAACATAGTCCACCAGTGCGTGAATCCATGATTAGGAACGCCGCCCTGCAAGTGGTGGGTCATAAATCCATAAGGCAATTCCGAACGGGGCCAGTATTCAGCAAGATCGGTATCTTTGCGCAAGTCCCATTCCAATTGAGCTTGGTCATATTGCGTAGCAAGTTTTGTGTCAAAGGGAGCAAAGAAACGTCCATTATATGCTCCACCAGATTCGCTTTCTTTTGGGGCAAAGCCTTGAATCGCATAGCTTGCCATAGGCCCAGTTTTGCCTGATGCCTTCACTGTTGTCAGTACGTCCTGTACTGTTCCACAAGCACCACAGGCATAGCTCGATTTTTTAGGGACAGTTCCGCCTTCCTTGCCAGTACTGAAGGTGACTTCTGTTTCGGGGCACGTTACGGTATCGGGAAGTATGCCTCTAACTTCCAATAAGCGAATTTTTCCGGCTCGTTCTTGATTCCACAGTGTGGTTGATATTGCATCGTCCTGAGCTGAGCCACCAAATGGCTGTCCCTGTTTATTGCTTTTCGGACTACCTTCCAGCCATTGAGGATGAACCAATAGCGTCATCTCAACTTTCTTGTTTTTACCCTTGCCCAGTTTGACCATCGCAGTGTGCTGGCAATAAGGACAAATGACACCTCGTTTGAGGTCAAGCACTGAATACGGATACTCATCAGGTGCAACATATAGCGGCACATCAGGTGCCATGCGTGCGGGTACATCTTCAACGTGAAAATCATTACCGCATTTGCCGCAGGTGTGTTCCCAGCTTTTCACTGTCAATGTTTTTACCGCCACTACGGGGCTGGTCATAATCGGCGTGCGATGACCACAGCCCGTGACCTGACATGGACCATGTTTAGCCCAGAAGGTGTAAATAATCTCAGGGCCTTCGTAGCTATATTCTTTGCGTTGCTCTTGGGTTAATTTGAGAGGATCGAAATCCGCCTTCATTACTTGCTTGGTCGGGAGGTGTGTCCACTTTCCCTTTTCGCCATTTGGTCCATCACAGTAGTAGAAAGGCATGATCTGTGGCTTAACCTCTGCCTCAATATCAGCCAGCAGTCGTTTGACTTCATCGAGATCAACATTCGCTAATTCTTGCTTCACCACAAACCATGCAA
The DNA here is from genome assembly GCA_038206935.1 of Burkholderiales bacterium. Classification (GTDB taxonomy): domain Bacteria; phylum Pseudomonadota; class Gammaproteobacteria; order Burkholderiales; family Gallionellaceae; genus Gallionella. The sequence goes on along the minus strand of JBBRAJ010000006.1, from coordinate 124,880 downwards.
CAGGATTCAGGTCATTGCCAACCATCTGCATTCCAAGTCGAGAGCCTTCCACCAGCGTGGTGCCGCCCCCCATGAAAATGTCAGCAACCTTCAGGTGCTTGAATGCGCCTTTTTTTTGGTGGTTGGCGTAGTAGTTATCCCATACAAGTTTTGCAGCATGGGATTTGTCTTCGGGGGCTTTGGTTGCGGCAGCAATCAGCATCGAGCGGAACACACTGGAGCGGCGGCGTGCCCACCACTTCGACATTTGATAAATTGGTTTGCCCGCATTGCCTTCAATGATGGCGACTTGATTGACGGGGAGGATGGGGAAATCAACTTCCAGACAAGTTTTTGGGCGATTGGGATCGTTGAAATCCACGGTCTCCATCGCAACCGCTTTACCTGCTCCCACTGCCTTAGCGACTTCTATCGCTAACTGTTCTTTTTTTGTAGCCATTTAAGGTGTTCCCCCAGCCACACCGACTGCCACTTGCGGTTGGAGTCTGGTGCGGATTTGTTCGTAAATTGGAATCTGGATGCCTTCGGCCACCTCTAAGGTGACCGCAAGGCCGTAAGGGATGGCGTCGTCAAGGCTTGTCGTTGCATCCTTTTTGCAAGCGACCTGCAACAAAATACTGTCGCCATCCTGATATGCGGCGATCTGTTTGGAACCTTCAACCACCTCGTGCTGCACTGTGCCGCGCAACACTTGGTTGTGGTCTGCATCTTGGCGAGCTAACTTAAGAGGCAAATCACCCCAGCCTTCGACCGGAGAAAGCTCAAGTTTTGCTTCGCGGAAGTTACGGTGATCTGGATTGACAGGACTGAACCAAGCCAATGTCACCACCATTCGACGCCACACCTGACTGCCGGAAAGGCCCGGAGGTAGCGGAAGCCGATACTCGTGAATTTCATTCTCACGAATTTCGCTACACCCCAGCACCGTGGCACGCTGCTCAGTACACGTCAACACTCGTTCAATTTCAACCGAGCCGTAGCCGAGATATCGAGCCATCACCTCTTTGATCTTGCGTGAGTTTTCGGGTGTTTTTAGTGCGGCAGTGATTGCCTTGCAAGCGTCCTCGTCCTGCTTCGCACCATGTACCAACAACGCCTTTATGAGTACAGAAATCAGCCCTTGCGGAATGTCCTCCCCTTGCTCTGTGCGGAGTACATCAAGCACTTCATAAATGCGCGCTGCACTGCGAGTAGCCAAGGCTGTTGCATTGCTGGTGCCTCGCGTATGAACGGTGTGCGACAAATTTCCGGCCTGACTGCTATCCCAAGCGACTTTATGTCCGGGTGCACCGAGCGAGCCATCCAAGTGATACAAGGTATGGCTATCCAATACGGGCGTGCGATACAGCTGCCGACCACCGGGAAATAGTATCTCCGGCTTGACGGAGCGACGGAATCCGTGACCAAGCCGTGCGACTGGGCTAAATAGAGATTCGCCGGGCAACAAGTCTGTACGCTGTCCTAGATGATAATCTCCGCTGTTATCAGAATGCGTTGCGCCCACCGAGATGGCATTGATGGACTCTGCGGGAGACAAGATTCGTCGCCCAGACAACTGAGCCTGAATGCATTTCAATATATGTTCGACCTGCTGTTCTTCGGTCAAAGCCTGAAAGTCAGGCACAGACATGCCTATATCAATGCTTTCAGGATAGTTTCCTGCGCTCACGCAGAAAAGCACCCGGTATTTCCACGAAAGCCAGTCCAGCAGCCTCGCCCAAGGGCTGGGCGTGTGAATAAAAGGACGTGCCGGATCACCGATAGCCAAATTGATTACACAAACACCGGGAGCTTGTGCAGGTACAGCACCTTCACCCTCAAACATCCGCCTAACCGCGCGTGCGATGCGATCCTCAAAGAAAACCTCGTCGGGAACGTGTTCGCTCCGATTCCTTGGATCAGAGTGGGGATCTGGCTGCATGATGGGCAGTACATAAACCAAGCGCGGCAATGGGTCTGAATGTCCATCCACCATCTCACCGTGCACGACCAAAGACGCCATTGCTGTGCCGTGCTTTTTCTCACCCGGCTGATACTGCGCGGAAAGATTATCCGGGTCATCAAACAACAAACGGCCCTTTAGCGCATGATGCTGCAAATTAGGCGCGCCATCGAGAATGGCCGCAACCGGCGGTAGCTCAACCACCCCCTCGGAAATTTCAGTTTCAACGCCGTCGCCAGCTTCTGTTGCAGCAAGACTTTGTCCAGTAGGACGAAAATACATAACGCCATGAAATTTGAAGAGCTGGATGTCCGTGTCGTGAGTGTCGGAATCGAGATTTATCAATAACTGTTGGATACGCTCTGCCGGTAACTCAGCCTTTACCGCGTGAAATGAAATTTCCGGCATGTCGATAAAACTGCCCAACGCCCGGCCGCCGGCAGCTTGTAGCAACGCAGTTACGTTGCGCTCAGCTTGCGCACGCCTCTCTCCTGATTTGCGATAAAACAGCTCAATCTGACAGTGGATCGGCGGCCCCGGATTGATGGGATCAAGCAAATCCCGCCAGCGATCTAACATGCCCGTCTCGCGCAATGTTTCTTCGATACCCCAGCGACGGATTTGTACCATCTGGTTGAACACATCGCGCCACTTGGTTTTGCCAGTCGGAAGAGCCTGGTTGTTCTTCCATTGCTCCCATAGCGACAATATTTCCCGCATCCCGGCTTCATTGCCAAGCGACAGGAATATTCGTCCCTTTACGGTTTTGCCTGTCGGCTCCCCTTTGGTATTGCGCTCGAAGAAATCTTCATCAGGAGGAATATCGTCAATATCCCATTCGCCCATCCATTCCAGACCAATGGCTTCTACGGCCTGTCGGAAATCGTTAACGCTGCCCGCTATTTCAATTACCAGAACGGTTTCAGGTTCTAGCCCAGCTGCTGAAACACTAATATTGGCTTTGTAGCGGTCAAACTCCTGCTTTAGGGTCGTCAGTTGCGCGCCGAGACGAACCACCTGTTTCTCGTGTCCGGGAACATGAGGCTGGCTTGATGGAAAGCCATTGCCTTTCGGTGGAGCTATGATTTTTGCCTGCGGGAATACCAGAAGCGGAAGAGAATTTTCCATCAGCGATTAGCCCCTTCTTTGGCAGTTGCCGCATTGTCATCTGCGGTCGGCTTCAATCGGGATTTCCATTGCTCTAGCTTGAGCTTGGTTACTTGCTGGGCATTTTCTGTTTTCATGTCGAGCACAGCGCGGCGAACTACGCCAAGACAGAACTCTTCAGTTTCCGCAAAATTCAGTCCGAGCAGATATTTTGCCAAAGTTGCTGGCTCATACCCAAAATTAACATTGCATCGCTGACCAATCGAAGTGATGTATTGCGTCAGTTGTTCGCGGGTAGGAGTTGGCAGTTCAATACGCAATTGGAAGCGTCGCCAGACGGCTCTATCCAGAAGCTCAGGATGATTACTGGCTGCGACCACAACCACGTAGTCAGGCATTTCGTCCAGCTGCAACAGCAATGTACTGACGACGCGTTTTATCTCTCCCGTTTCATGGGTGTCACCGCGTTCTTTTCCCAGAGTTTCGAACTCATCAAAGAACAAAACGCAACGCTGCGTTCTTGCATAATCCAGCACGCTCTTCAATCGGCTGGAGGTTTCGCCAAGATAGCTTCCAACCAAGGTTTCATAGCGAATAACGATGAGTGGGTACATCAGCTCAAACGCCAGTGCCTCAGCCAAAGTTGTTTTGCCATTTCCCGGCGGGCCAGCGAGCAAAATTCGGTTTCTTGCCCGGAGATTATGGGCATGCAGCAATTCTGCACGATGCTGCTCTTCGACAAGTTCTTGTACCTGATTCCTGATTTTCTCAGGCAGCACTAGGCTGCTCAGATTTCGCTCCGGCGTAATTTCGTAGAACAAATCTTTATCTTTACTTGTACTGCTACCGTTTGATCTTGCGACAGGAGGTCGCACAGATTGAACTGCGCTAGTTAGCAAAGCTTTTGTCAGCCGTTCCGCCAGCAATCGATGTCCCTTTTGTTTTTCTTCCTGGATCAGACCTTCAGCCGCTTTCCGGAACGCAAGTTGATCTCCGCTAGTCGCGGTTTTAAGCAGGTCAACCAATAAATCAGCTTGTGCCATTAGCTATTGCTCCAAAAAGTACGCAAGTGCCACTCACTTGCTTATTTCTACAAAAGGTGACAACACTTCAAGTAAAGAAAGACCGCCGTGCGTTAAAGTTGGGTATCCACCTTGGCTTGCCCATTTTCTGCGTCCCATTGCCAACAGGTATTTTCCATGAGGGCTGTTGACCTGTAGTGCTACGGGAGGCACGAAGGGGCCCGCATCCAAATTGCCGGATTTACTGCGCCCACTGGCAAAGGTTTGTTTGAGGTAACGCCCAACATCGCCATCTGCATCATGGAAAAATCCCGTAGCGGCATAACCGTGGTCGGAGGTAATGACAAGCCTTCTTCCAGTTGCGAGTTTCTCAACAAACGACCAGAAATCATCGCTACCTAGTTGTCCTGCCACATCTCGTGTCAGCGTATCCAACCCCTGACCAGCACCCGACCCTTGGTGCAACTTGCTATCAGGCCAGTGATGCCAGAACACACAGTTGGGCGCAGCAGTGACTAAGCCTTCACAATCTTTCCACGGCATATCCACACATTCGGTATAGGCGGGTTGCAGCTTGTGAGCTAAGCCGCCACCATTGTTTTGTAGTTGGCTGCGACTGTTAAAACCTAGGGCTCGGGCGAATTCATTCGTTTCAGGAGGAAGCTCGGAGGCATTGGCGGTAACACCATGCAGCTTGAAGCCACGTTGTTCCGCGCCCTGAATAAGCCAAGGCAGTTCACGTAGTGATAATCCATCCAATATCAATATCGCTTTGGCACTGTAGGGTTCGTTCCACCAGCGCACGAGACGATCCGAATTGCGCTCAACCGCACTGCCGAATGACTGCCACAAATCCCATCCGCTGGAGGACAGAAATAAATCCAGCTCTCCGATTTCTCGGTCCCGCTTGGTGACTTCACTAGGTGCATTGCCTGCGGCTAGTGGTTTTGAGGCAATCTCCAATGCTTTGTTGATAATGACGCGCCATGCGTCTTCGTGTGTCGCCGTGGTTAGGCTTTGAAGAACCGCTGCATCAATACTCATTAGTTATCTTCCTTCTCAAGACTGAGCTCGAAGGTCATCCCGTCTGGCAGCTTTTTAATTAGCTCTTTAAGTTGCGCACCTGTTGCTGCCGATACTTTGATCGAGACCTCAGTGATGGGTGTAGCTGGCCCAATTCCCCAGCCTTCCAGCTTGCCGATAAGGTTGAGCGGTGATGTCGGTGGATTGTTCAGCGTCTTACGTGGCTTGGTATCTGTAGTGCTGCAAGTGCCAAATATGCTGCCGGGTGTGATTGCACCCGAATCAGTTGGCTCCCCGCCAATTGGAGGCGTAGGTTGATATGGTGGGCTGGTTGGAGGGAATAATGTTCCACCTGAATCTGTTGGGCTTGTTGCGCTGCCACCCGTGGCGGGCACGGCAGATGGTTGCAACAAGAACACTTCATCGAGCCTGCGTCCAGTATCCGAAAGTTTAGGGCGGAGGCGACGCCATGCAGATTCTTCATCCTCACCCGCTTGTGCTTGCAGGTACTCCATACCCCGGGAGTTGATGGCAATTTTTCCACGCGCACACAGGCGCAGGATACGTTCCTTCATCGCGGTTTCACCCAACCAAGGAATGCAGTCTTGACCTGCTGGACGAGGTTCTTGCAACTCTTTTAGGAGCTTTCCTACTGAGGTGCTTTCCGTAGCAGCGGCAAGCACCAATTCTTCAAAGTCTTCTGGCACGAACAGGTCATTTAACAACGCCTCTTCAATAGCCTCTGGAATTTGCGCGCCTTGTTTCTTCAGGCTCTCCACATTGAACTGGCACTGCTTAGGATCGGTAAAGTTCCAGCGGTATAGGACAGCAAAACGATCAAACCTTTTCTTCAATATGTCGCGCAGCTCACCTTGATATTTGGTGTGTAGCTTTTTGTATTCTGGGCTTTGGCTACTCCACTCGTTAGCCTTCATTGCGGCACGGGCAAGAATAAGTAGGTCGCGGTCTTGGAACGCATTCGATGAATCTGCACGCGGCAACAGGAAGCGCACTGTGTTGCGGCGTTTCTGAAGATGATCTTTTAGCCATACGCCGAGACGCTCATTGAGTCTGTCCGGCTCTTCAGGCAATACGAGAATAGGCAAGCGGTCATCCCATCTGTCTGGGTGCTCGGCTTCGTCTAGCGAAGTCCAAGGATCGGTTAGCCAGTTTTTTGGAAGCGCAATGATGCGGGTTGTCTTAGCTACTTCTTCTGTACCACCTATAACGTAGCGCGTTTCTTTGGCGAGCTGAACCAAGTCAGAGCCATCAGAAAATAGCCTGTCGTTACGCGCACAAGCCATGAGTTTAGCTTGCGGATTTTCCTCTTCGCGGAACACTAATCTGTTTCCGTCTTGATGGATATTAAAACTGTTTTCAATGATGGTGGCGAGCTCAACCTGAAAGCCGTTGTCATCAACCGCTTTGTCACGGGTAATGTCGGCTTGCAGGGTGGCAGGTTCTGCACCTGCTTGGTTGCCAACTGCAATAGAACGTAACCAGAGCGCGCCGATGATCTCTTGAAGGTGTGGAACTGATTCGTTGGCGTGCGGAACCGCATCCGTTACTGAGATAACGTTGTGCTGGGCTTTTTCCCGTAGGGTGCGGTGGTGCTCGTTTGAAACGGAGTCCAACAATGCACCAATGCCAGAAGCATCGTCATCCAACCGGAAATCGGCAGCGGTCAAAATCGGAGCCGCGTCACCTCGACTCTTGAATAAGTTTGCCAAGATGCGAATCATGTCCCGGGTTTCTTGGGCATCGGTTGCAATCAATACTTGCTCTTCCAGCAGACGCAACAAATGGGGCGCGAAAGGCCATGACTCACTGAATTCTTTACGCTTGCGTTCTTGCTCCGATGCAGGTACTTCCAACAGGCGGAAGAATTCAGCAACGTGCTGGTTCACTAGCGAATCAATACTGGAAGACGGTATCTGTAAGCGATTATCGAACAAACGATGTAGCAACATACGCCGACGATCTAGCTGGATACGTTCTGCATTGCCACCCGCCTTGAAGTCAATGGCGATAGGATTAACTCGATGCACCTGTTGATAGGCATCGCTGCTGCCATTTCGAACCGAAATTACGAGCACTAACAGCTCGGGGTGATCCTTGGCAATTTCAGACAGAATCTGAATAAAGTTAAATGCCCATTGCTTCCACGGGTACTGCTTCGTGTTGGTAAGACCATCGAACCAAGTTTGGAATTCGTCCAGCAACAACATCGTGGGGCTGTTGCGAAGCAGTTCAATTATGAGCTGGTCTGAGGGTATGTCAGTCTTCGATTCCCCCATGCCTTCCCACTTGCCCTTGATGTAAGTGCCGTGAGGGTGACGTTCAAATAGCAAATCCCAAAGGAATTTATAACGCTGCTTGTGCAGGCTATCACCGATAACCTGCATTCCACTTCGGAGGGCTATTTCACCCACTTTAGCGTCGCCAAGAGTAGATGCCCAAGACTTGAGCCAATCACCAGTAGAGGCGGGGTCGTTGACTGCATGGTAGAGCGCAGCCATTAAGTGAGACTTACCAAGCCCGCGTTCGCCGATCACTACCACTGGGCGACCTTGGTTCGGACCAACGGCCTCAATGCCTTTTAGCAAATCATGGGTGGGATAGGTGATCTCCAAAAACTCACGAGCCGCGATTTGTGTCGCGCCAGTATTTGTTTCGTTAGACAGCTCAATCGCTGTCCCTTTGAGGCGTTTTCCCCGAAATTCTTCGCGTAGCGTTAATCCCAACATCCTTTGTAGCCCCTAAATTTTCGTTTGAATACACATTGGATATGCACAGACTTTGCTGTATTCCGAAATCGCTATAGAGTCCGACTAAGGTTGCATCCCAATTATTGCCCGCGCAATTACACCGATTGTCAAATAATAGCAGCAAACAAGCGGTAACTGACGTTATCAAATCAGCGAAATGTATTTAGGTGCTACATATGATTAGTGGAATGGGAAAATAACATACGTCCCAGTTAAAATTTTACTCATTATCGGCTTCCGGCTCAGCTTTGATGCTGTGGCCTTGCTCAATCAGGTTGGACAGCCATTGATCGAGGAAAGTGTTTAACTCCTTCTTGGCCTTGATGTCCTCCGTCGCGTTATCGTCGCCATACACGCGGCGATAGCCAAACGCATCTTGATACGACAGTGCTTCCGCGATTTCCTTGCCGGGATACACCACCAGCTCCATGTCAGGGTCAGGAATCATGTCCCCCGATGGGTGGCGGTAGTAATGACTGAGGGCAATGATGATCCGGCTGCTCCGCTTGTGCAGCACATCGAGATTCAACTTCATAAATCCCTCCACCTCCGATTTTCCCGCCTCCTCGATAGTCAGCAGGTCGGGTATGACCTCGAACAGTTTGCGATAGATGCGGGCGTAGATTGTCCGGTTAGCATTTTCATTAGCCATTTTTTTACTCCTTTAACGGGTTGATTTTTTGGTCAGGCGGGAAGGTGTTCGCCAACATTATTTCCCGTCGTTTTACGAACGCGATAATTCTCTATGCAATTGATTTCAATAGTTATCTTTTACCATCCAGACCTCCGTGCAATTGCATTGTTCCCTCATAAAACGATGTCCTGCTCACAGTAAACCTTGTTCCGCGAAACTCAAGATTGACGTTCCCGCCAAAATAAAATGGTCAAGAACTTTTACGTCCACAAGTGCCAGAGCCTGCTTCAGTGCATCGGTCAGCATCCGGTCGGACTGACTGGGTTCAGAAACTCCGCTGGGGTGGTTGTGGGCAAACAGAACTGCGGCAGCGTTCAGGCGGAGTGCTGCTTTCACAATCTCGCGGGGATACACGCTGGTTTGCGTTAGCGTGCCTCGGAACATCTCTTCGCTGGCAATCACCCGGTGCTGGGCATCAACGAAAATGGCTATAAACACCTCGTGCTGCCGCCCGTTCAGTGTCAGGCGCAGGAAGTCGCGCACAGCATGGGGCGAACTGAGCGCGTCGCCATATTTCATCTCCTCGCGCAGTAGGCGTTGCACCAGTTCTTTTGCGATGCTACATTTTTCGTGCTGCTGGCCTGAGAACAACGGTTGCAGCGATCCCCTGTACAGCCGTCGGGATTCGCGCACCCCGATGAGTCTGCCGAGCAATTCGATGTCAGACAGGTTCGCGTAGTGCATGACTTCACTCACAGGACACCTCCGGCAGCGTTGTCGGTGAAGATGTTCGCATCCCGAATGTAGCGGCTCAGCATGGCCTCGGATTTATGCCCTGTCTGCTGGCGGATTTTCCAGCTACTGACTCCGGCCTGTGCGGCGGATGTGACGAGGCCTGCCCGTAACGAATGGCCTGCATAGCTTTGAGGATCAAGGCCGATAGTGGCAGCCAGTTTCTTGACGATGACCGCGACGGCCTCCGATGACAGGGCTGCGTTGCTGATCTGCCCGTGTCGGTTCACGGATCGGAATATAGAGCCTTCCGTGATCTGTGCCAGCTCCAGCCATGCCTTGAGCGACAGGACAGGACAATGCTTGCCTCGTGCGTAGGGAATGGCAACCTTGCGCCCAGTTCCCTCTTGGTCTGTCTTTGATTTTCGTATATGCAACACCATGCCTTGATTTACAAACTCAATATCAGCGCATTGCAGGGCAACCAGCTCGGAGCGACGAAACGCACCCGCAAACCCGACCAGCAACAATGCCCGATCACGTGCGCCTATCATGCCGGACAAGTTTTCAGCCATCTCCACGATGTCCGCTTTCAAAATCGGGCTGGCTTGACGCTGGGTTGTGCCATGCGCACGCCGGATGCCTTTCAGCGTTGCTTTCACCAACTCCGACTTGGTGGGTGAGCTGTAGTTCTGACTGGTATGCGCTTTGCTGATGCTAACCAGTCGGCGCGACAGCGTGGCGTTGGACAGCTTGCCGCCATGCTCTGCAAGGTAACGGGCAACGCTCTCCGGTGTGGTTGGTACGCATCCGCCCCACGCTACAAAATGCTCGATGTCGGCGCGGTAGGCGCGGAGGCTGTTGTCGGATAGCGATGCTTTCAGGTACTGAATTACATGACTATCACGTTCATCGAGCAGCGTTGTTTCTGGCTGGTTTACGAGCTGATATTGGTCATTTGTAGGGTTTGATATTAGGGTGTTATCAGAAGTTGGGAACACCCCCGGCAGTCGCGGCTTGAAACCGGCCTGCATCATGCCGGACATCATTTCGCCACACCCAAGATTTTGCGACGCGCAGCGTTGAGTGCTGGCATGTTGTGTCGCACCAGCTCACGCAGTTCAGCGACAAGCAGTGCGTCGTGAATGCCGACGGAAGCCATTTCAGCGAATTCGATTTCATTCAGAATGTCAGCACGTCCCGCGAAGTTGATCGAACGGTTTAACAAGCTGCCCTCGATGTGGAAGAGCAACATCCCCAACGCCGCCACAGGCTTGATCGTCGGATGACGCTCGAAGAATTGTCGGACAGGAGCGCACGCCTTGGCGAAATAGGCCATCGCTTGCTTCCCGACCTGTGTGTATTTGTCGAATGTCGCGGCGGGGATGCCGCCGATGAGTGGTGTAGCGATATTGCTTTCCGCCACGCTAAGGGTTGGGCTGTTGCTGATGATCTGATGCAGCAGCGGCAGCATGGTGTTTATGTAGCTGGTTTTGTTATGACCGGCCTGCACCAGATACTGAATTGTCGGCGACACGCCCAATGTTTCGCACACGTCCATCAGGTACGTCATGCGCGGTGCGCTCAATACCTCGTACCGCCCATTGGCAAACTTACTGTATCCGGCGAGGCATTTACAGGCAGATGAGCGAACCGCTAAGGGATGGGAGTCATCAAGTGCCATGTCTGCCAGTTGCGTTGGCGTTGAAATGCGACATTGGTGTTCAAGTTGATCGACGTGGGGGTCATAGACGCTGAGGCACAACAGATCAGTGGCGGTGCGGTCTTTGGTGGATTCAGCGCACTGCTGAACCAAGTAAGCCAGCAACCGCTCATCGCCCACGCGTTTTCTGATGGCCTTACGTTTTGCGAGTAGCACTTCTGCGCACAGGTCAGGATTGGCGAGGCCGATGTCCTCGTAAGCGATCACGCCCAGACGGCTGAAGCTGTACTCTGGGTCAATGCGGTGCAGCTCGATTGCCGCTGATAGCGCGGGTTCAACTAACCCCCGGCGGATGCTCTTTTGCAGGCAGCTTGCAGCCAGCCATTTGTTGTCTTGCAGAATCGGGTTTGGGTGATGCGGTGTGTGTCGGTATGCCGTTACTGCTTCAATCAGGCGAATGCCAATTGCTTTGTCCATGTCCGTATCCTCCTTGAAAGAACATGAACTTATCGTCTTCGCCAACTACGTGATGTCAATGAAATTGGCTGGGTTTTACTGGCGTACTAGCGCGTTGGCGGGAATCGAAAACTGGTTGTGTTGTGCAATGTTCAGGTGAGTCAGAATATCTATTAAATCCATATATTCATGGAGTTGTTGTGTTTCTTCAATCGGTGCAAGTTGTGCTCGATTTGTGCACAGTGATATGCGAGCGTAATTGATACGCCATGTGCGGGAGGTGGCCATGTTAGATTTACCAGAATACGTGCCATCTTTCATTTCACATCCTCCCCAAACAAATCAACAGCACGGTACTCTCGTCTGGTTTTTTTGGGGTTGCGCTGTAAAAGTTGCGGCTAACTCTTCACACAACCCTATAACGTTTTTATTAAATGATCTTAATCAGTGGAGGTGAATAATTGATACCCCAACTAATGCACAAATAACATTCGATCAGTGAATTATTGATATGCTCCCGGTGGACTTTCTCACCCCCCTAATGAATTTTTGATACAAAGATCGAGGCTGGCAGCATTTTTCTTTGCCGGTTTGACTGGAAAACACTGGTCAACCCACTTGCCTCCCTTGGAATAATCAGACCATTTTTTTGAAGCAGGAGGAACAGATTTTGGCACATCAATTTCCAAAAGTTCGGCAAGTCGTATGTAATTTACGCGGTAACAATTCACGACTCCATCTTCCCCAAGATGTTTCTCCACAAATATCAAACCTAACATTTTTAGATGTGAAAATATGCGCTTCACTGTAGAAAGCCCCAAAAACATAAAGACGTTGCTATGCCATTGCTCTAACGATCTTATTACCCAATACGAACCATCTTTTCCATGATGTCGAATATGAATTTGCTGAAGCACAATCGCCTCAGTTACACCGACTTTGCATGCTAATCGCACAGACACCTGCATTGATGCAAAACCAGACGTTGTGTTAGAAAGTTCATCCATCAAGGCACTTGCTGCTTCACCATCAAAAATTGATGGCGGGTCTTGGTCATAAGTCGCCTCACGTATCTCGATAAGATTTACTCGGCCTGTCCTTGTGACCGCAATAACACCCAACGTCTCCAGCCTGGCAATTATATTGATAATCCAACGACGCCCATAAAATGGAAAATGAGTAGATTCAAGCCTGCTATAACTGATTCGCACAGGCTTTCTTCCTCCATTATTTTTTTTGTCAATCGTCAAAAATTCTATCTGACTATATACCAACGCTTCAGCGATCCCCCCCAATAACAGAACATAAGAGGGGGAAAGCGTTAGTACATGCCCACTGAGCATAGTTTCTTTATTAAGACGAATTTCAATTTCACTCATAGCCACTCCCATGATCTTCATAACCCCAAAGCATCACGGACGGTAGCGGTATCCCAGAAGTTCAAAGCACCACTTTTATTTGGCGGGGGAAATTTTCCTTCCTTGATGCGGTTATAGAGCGTGCTGTGCGACCAGCCCGTTACAGCCATTACGTTGCCGGTTGAGTACCAACCGGGCATATCAAGAGGGATTTGAGGAGATTTGACGCGTGTGTGACCAGATTTTTTGATCAGAGCCGGTTTATGTTTTGTTACGGCATTGCTGGGTACAGTGAAAGATTTTAAAGCCATTTTAAAACTCCAAAGAGGGTGAGACGTTTAACTCTGCTAACCACAAACTGGCTAACAAATCCGTATCACTGTGTTGCCTGCTCATAGAACAGCAACAAACTCCCCCTCATTGGCAATGATGGATAGCATTCTATCCAGTCGCACTCATTTACGCAACTAACCTTTTATATTCAAGTGGTTATTCGACAAACTCAAAAAATCTGCTACGACAAATAACCCATATCACTGACCAGATGGCAGCATTTTCCATACAGGCTGCTTACCACCACAGATTCCGATCAGTAAATTTTGATGGTACAAATCACGCAGCTTTGCTCAACGGCAGAATTTTTGCACCTTCTTGCTGCTCATCAAGATAATTCGCCCAGCATTGCATCATCTTCGTCCGGTCATCGAAATAGTCGGCATGATTGTACGTTCGACGAACATTGTTTTGATCGACATGAGCAAGCTGTCTTTCAATCCAGTCTGAAGTAAATCCCATTTCATGCAGCCTTGTACTTCCAGTTGTGCGAGTAGCATGGGGGCTGAATTTAGTTGCCCAGCCGAGATACTTGAGAGCTTGGCGCAATGTTGCATCGGTCATGGGCTTGGTGCGATCATCTCGATTAGGGAACACATACTCCCGATGGCCGTTAATCTCTTTAAGTCGGCGCAGGAGTTCTACAGCCTGTCTCGGCAATGGCACCTTGTGCTCCTTACGTTTTTTCATGCGCTCGGCAGGAATCAACCAAGTTGCTGCATCAAAATTGATCTCGCACCAGCGTGCACCGATTACCTCATTGGGGCGGCACAGAGTAAGCCACATAAGGGTGAGGGCTCCGACAGTTTGGAAATTGCGTTCATAACCGGCTATGTCGCGCAAAAGATGTCCAATCTCTTCTTTAGTCAACGCTCGTTTGTGCTGTGTCTTATTGGCTGGCAAAACGCCGCGCCACTGCCGAACAGGATTGCTATCAACGCGCTCCGTTTCCATTGCCATCTCGAAGATACCCCAGAGTGTTCGCTTGGCCTCATCCTTGACGGTAATACCATTGTTCTTAGCAGATTTGGTCAGCACATCCAGTATTTGGGCTGGAGAAATTTGCCGCAAGGGGAGTTTGCCGATATGAGGAAAGACAACTCTCGTCAGCATATCCAGCCGCCGTTTCTTGGTAATCTCTTCCCAACCTTTTCTTTTTACCCAGTCCTCTGCGAACGCATCGAACACGTCTGATGACTCAAACTGACTTTTCAGCTTACCGACCTCGCGGTTTCTTACAGGACTTATACCTTGCTTAACAAACGCACGAGCCTTGGCACGCTCCTCCCTCGCCTCAGCCAAGGTGAATACTCCTCCACCATTGCGGATTTTGGCCTGCTCTGGTGTTTCACCAGCCGGAGCGATTCCATACTGACCGATAGTAAAGATACTTTCTTTGCGAACACCATTAACCTCAATTTCAAACCTATATAGCCAAGTCTTAACCCCGCTAGGCTTTACTTCAAAATACAACCCTTTTTCAACGGGCTGTTTGTATGTTGAACTTTCAGGTTTTGCTTTTCGGCACTGTGTGTCAGTAGTAATTCTATCCCGCTTGGGCTTAGAAGAGGATGGTGTACTTGTAATCATTGATATTCTCCGAGTAAGAGCCATACCCGGTTTAATTATGTCCGGGTTTATGGCATACCCAGAATCGTACCCGGAATAATCATGGACATCAATAGTCCACCCTAGATAAGGATGGACGTATTACATATTGATTTTATTGACTATTTTATCAATGTTTGACGTGCTTGGAGAAGGCTGGATAGGCAAAATAAATTAGACGTTAAACAGGAAATTCATCACATCGCCGTCATGTACCACGTAATCCTTGCCTTCGACGCGCATCTTGCCCTTTTCCTTGGCACCGGCTTCACCACCGCAAGCAATGAAATCGTCGTAGGAGATGGTTTGGGCGCGGATGAAGCCGCGTTCAAAGTCGGTGTGTATCACGCCTGCTGCCTGCGGTGCTGTATCGCCCTTGTGGATGGTCCAGGCGCGTACTTCTTTTACGCCAGCGGTGAAGTAGGTTTGCAGGCCCAGTAACTGGTATCCGGTGCGTATCAGACGATTAAGGCCCGGTTCGTCCAGCCCGAGGTCGGCGAGAAACTCCTGCTTGTCGGCATCATCCAGATCGGCCAGCTCTGCTTCAATCTTGGCGCACAATGCAACGACAGGTGCGCCTTCCTTCTCGGCATGCTCACGCAAACGATCCAGATAGGGATTGTTCTCAAACCCGTCTTCCAGCACATTGCCGACATACATCGCGGGCTTGACGGTCAACAGACACATAGGCTTGATGATTTCCTTTTCGTCATCCGACAGACCGAAAGTGCGTGCCGGTTTGCCTTCATTCAGGTGCGGCAACAGTTTTTCCAGCACGGCGACCAGTTTCTGCGCATCCTTGTCACCCGACTTGGCTTTTTTTCCATCGCGGTGCATGGTGCGTTCAACCGCAGCCAGATCGGCTAGCGCCAGTTCGGTAATGATGGTTTCGATGTCGGAAATCGGATCGACGCGGCCGTTCACATGCACCACGTTTTCATCATCAAAGCAACGCACCACATTGACGATGGCATCGGTCTCACGAATATTGGCAAGAAACTGATTCCCCAGCCCTTCACCCTTGGATGCGCCTGCGACCAGACCGGCGATGTCGACGAATTCAACGATAGCAGGCTGCATGCGCTGCGGCTTGACGATCTTGGCCAGTTCGGCCATGCGCGGATCAGGCACTTCGACGATGCCAACGTTAGGCTCGATAGTGCAGAAGGGATAATTCTCCGCCGCGATACCCGCCTTGGTCAGCGCATTAAACAGGGTGGATTTGCCGACATTGGGCAGGCCTACGATTCCGCATTTCAAACTCATAAATTTTCCTTAATAATCAATTGCACCATAGAGCCGAATGTCGGCTAGTCGAAGTGCCTGATCCGCGCATAAGCTGTTGGTGATGTGTAATAGTGGATGAATCAATACAGCAAAACCGGAGTACTCAAACAATGATTTTGTACTGGTTTTGTATTGGAATTGTGGCGATTATAACCTTCACGGAAGCCCTCCTCCAAAGGCTTTCTGCAACCGACAGTCGTATCCTGCGTGTCGGGATTTTGTGCGGGTTTTGTTTCAAGGCGAATAAACTTAAAACCTCACTTCATCCTCGAATTGGTTTCCATAATCAAAACCAAGCCTCTCCCAGCGCCTCTGCCTGCTGCAACACCAACTCTACGGCTGCTTTTTCCTGGTCGGGCGGGTATTTGTACTTACGCAGTATGCGCTTGACCATCAGCCGCAGCTTGGCGCGGACGCTCTCACGTTCTGACCAATCCACGGATAGATTTTTGCGCAGGTTCTCCGTCAGTTCATGGGCAATTTTCTTCAAGGTTTCATCACTCAGCTCTCGAACGGCTGATTCATTATTTGCCAACACATCATAGAAGCGAATTTCATCTTCGCTTAACCCCAGTTCAGCACCGCGCTCGGCAACGGCACGAAAGTTCTTTGCCATTGCGATGAGTTCTTCCATGACCTGTGCGGTCTCGATGGCGCGATTCTGGTAACGTTTGATAACGTTGCTGAGCATGTCCGAAAACTTTTTGTTTTGCACTACGTTACCGGCAAACCGGCTCCTGATTTCTCCTTCCAGCAGACGCTCAAGCAGTTCGATGGCAAGGTTACGTTCCGGCAAGTTACGCACATCCGCCAGGAACGCATCGTCCAATATGCCGATATTGGGTTTATCCAGACCCACGGCATCAAAAATATCTACAACATCTTCGGACACGACAGCGGAATTGATAATCTGCCGGATTGCCAGTTCGCGCTCTTCATCGGTTCGTTTCTTCTGGCTAATATCCCGCTTGGTCAGGATAACTTTTACAGCCTGAAAGAAGGCCACTTCCTCACGAACTGCCTTGGCCTCGTCCAATGTGCAGCACAGCGTAAATGCCTTGCTCATCGCCAGAGCCACATCGGCAAACCGCTTCTTGCCGTCTTTCTCGCCAAGTACATGATTCGCCGCTCCGGCTAATCGTTTGTGACCCGCGCCAAGAAAATCACTGTAATCGTAGCCATGCAACATGCCGCGCAAAATATCCAGCTTTTCTTCCAGCACCGCATACGCTTCGGCAACATTGACCGTTGGCCTGCCTCTGCCACTGCTATTGGTGTACTCCTTCAATGCACTGCGTAGCTCGTTGGCAATGCCGATGTAGTCCACGACCAAGCCGCCTTGTTTATCCTTGAATACGCGATTCACCCGTGCGATGGCCTGCATCAGGTTATGCCCTTTCATCGGCTTATCGACATACAGCGTATGCACACAGGGCGCATCGAATCCGGTCAGCCACATATCCCTGACGATAACCAATTGCAGCGGATCGGCGGGATCTTTAAAGCGTTTTTCCAAGCGCTTCTTGATTTGACCGCTGTAGATATGTGGCCGCAGCAAGGCCTTGTCGCTGGCTGAGCCAGTCATGACGATTTTGATTGCACCTTTTTCTGGATCAGCATCGTGCCAGTCAGGGCGCAGCTTGATAATTTCGTTGTAAAGATGAACGCAAATCTCACGGCTCATGGCAACCACCATGGCCTTGCCTGCTTGCGCCTTGTTGCGTTCCTCGAAATGAGACGCCAGATCAGCCGCCACACTCGCCACTCGCGGTTCCGCACCGACGACTTTCTCAAGTGCCGCCCAGCGACTTTTCAACACCGCCTGCTGATTTTCTTCTTCGTCTTCCGCCAGTTCATCCACCTCGGCATCTATCTGGCTCAGTTCATCTGAAATCAATGACAGCTTGGCAAGGCGTGACTCAAAGTAGATGGCAACCGTTGCGCCGTCTTCCCTGGCCTGTTGCATGTCATAAATGCTGATGTACTCGCCGAACACCGAACGCGTATCCCTGTCTTCCGACGATACCGGCGTGCCGGTAAAGGCGACAAAGGTGGCATTGGGCAATGCGTCACGCAGATGTTGCGCATAACCCACCTGATAGCTGGCCGTTGGTTCGGCAGCCATCAATTGTTCGTCATTGGCGCTATTTCCGGGGGGCTTATACGTCTTTAATTTTGCCTCAAAGCCATACTGTGTACGGTGCGCCTCGTCGGCGATGACGACAATGTTGCTGCGGTCTGAAAGCACAGGGAAAGTATCTTCATCTTCCCCCGGCATGAATTTCTGTATGGTGGCGAATACGATGCCGCCGGAAGGACGATTGCCCAGCTTGGCACGCAAGTCCTGACGGGTTTCCACCTGCACCGGTTGTTCACGCAACAAGTCCTGAGCCAGCGAGAACACGCCGAACAATTGTCCGTCGAGATCGTTACGGTCGGTGATAACAACGATAGTAGGATTCTCCATCGCTGCTTCCTGCATCACTCTGGCGGCAAAGCAGGTCATCGTGATGCTCTTACCGGAACCCTGCGTATGCCAAACCACGCCGCCTTTATGCGAACCACCGGGACGCGAGGAAGCGACTACCTGATTGATGGCGGCACGCACCGCATGAAACTGGTGATACCCGGCAATTTTCTTAATCAGCGTACCGTCATCCTCGAACAGCACAAAGTAGCGCAGATAATCCAGCAGATAAACAGGAGCCAGCAGGCCGCACACCAGCGTTTCCAGTTCGTTAAATTGCCCCAACGGGTCAAGCGCCACGCCATCTATGGTACGCCACTGCATGAAGCGTTCCGCATTACTGGAAAGCCCGCCAAGACGCGCTTCGCTGCCGTCAGATATGACCAGTATTTCGCTGTACTGGAATACATCAGGAATTTGTTCCTTGTAGGTCTGTATCTGATCGAAGGCTTTCCAAATATCCGCATTCTCATCGGCGGGATTTTTCAGCTCCAGCAACACCAGCGGCAGACCATTAACGAACAGGATGATGTCGGGGCGGCGAGTATGGTGGGGGCCTTTGATCGAGAACTGGTTGATCGCCAGCCACTCATTCAAATCGCCCCCTCGCCCGTCGGGAGAGTGAGAATTCCAGTCAATCAGCCGAACAAAATCACCGCGTGTCTCGCCATCCTTCTGGTATTGAACAGGAACACCGGTAACCAGCAATTGATGAAAACGACGATTGGCCGAGAACAGAACCGGAATGCCCAAATCCAACACCTGCTTGATCGCGTCTTCACGCGCAGCGACTGGAATAGCGGGATTGAGCTTATCGACCGCATTTCTCAATCGTTCCTGCAATACGACCTGCCGATAATCGGTGCGCTCAGGGTTATCGCCATCGGGAGCAATATCCACGCCATGCAATACCGTGTAGCCAACATCATTTAGCCAGCCTAACGTTTCCTGCTCCAGTTGGTCTTCAGTCATTTCGTCTTACCCAAAATATCATTAAGCCCAACGTTGATGTAGTAGTTACTCCGGCCTAGCTTTTGCTTTTGCACAAATCCACCTTCAGCCAACGCATCCATGTATTTGGTCGCTGTCAAACGCGATACTTTCAGATCACGCTGCACAAATTCAATCTTGGTATAAGGGTGCGTGAACAGGTTGTTGATTAGGTCTTGGCTGTAGAACTTGAAACCGGCGCGTATGCGGTGCTTGTAGTCGAACAGAGCGGTCTTGATGGCGTGTATGGTGGCAATGGTCTGCCCCGCCGTCTGCTCCACGGCTTCCAGCATGTAGAGTACCCATTCTTCCCATGCATCGTCATCACGCACCGTTTGCAACAGCCTGTAATAGTCTGCCTTGGTACGCACAATATGGCTGCTCAGATAAAGCACCGGCACGTCCAGCAAGCCTTCCTTGACCAGATACAGCACATTCAGAATGCGCCCTGTGCGACCATTGCCATCGTAGAAAGGATGGATACTCTCAAACTGGTGATGCATCAAAGCCATCTTGATGAGTGGGTCAGCCGAGAATAAATCTGCGTCGTTAATAAACCGTTCCAGATCACGCATCAACGCCACGATCTCGGCGGGCTCCTGTGGCGGGGTATAGACTGTTTCGCCGCTTCCGCTCTTGAGTGCAGTTCCCGGCAATTTGCGGAAACCAGCATTATTCTGCTCCAGTTCCGACTGAATTTCGACAATATGATTGGCGGTAATCAAACCAGTCTGCCTGACCAGATTAAATCCCAACCGCAAGGCTTGCCGATAACGCAAAACCTCTTTTGCAGCCGGGCTGGCAAATGCCTCTGGCAACACATCATCCCTGAATAATTCGTCGTGCGTGGTGACGATATTTTCGATCTCGGAACTGTCCTTGGCTTCTTGCAGACCCAGCGTATTGATAAGGATGCCCTGATTGGGGATAGACGCTGCAATGCCCTTGAGTTCAGCCAATTGCCGACTACTACTGGCCAGCTTTTTAAGAATAGCAGGAGTATCGAAACGTCCGGCGTTTAGCTTTTCAAGTGGCGGAATAGAGGGCATCGTTAAAACTCCGGCGAGAAGGACATGTATAGGGAATTGCGATTTTTATACATATTACCAGTGATGCATATAGAAAACCGTGATTTTTATACACAATAAAACCGTGGGCAGCTTGTAACTAATTGCCCCTCAACCCAACTCCAGTGAGAGCAGGGACTTATTTACGTTATTTCTGGTGCGCTTCATGAGGCGTTCTCCTATACAACTTCTGGCAGACGCAACTGGCCGGAGATCAGGCGGGGAAGCAGGGTGTCGCGGAGGGCGGCGAGGGTTTGGGCTTTATGAACATTCTCAGTCATGCGCGAAATTATTGGCGCAATGATTTCACTGTAATTTGACGCCAAAGCTTCTGGCGGTATGCAGATAGGATAGTTCGCCAAATCTTTCCAATTTACACGGGGCATTTTCGCTCCGTTTGACAGCCTTTCTGCATAATCAATTAGTGTTTTGCTAAAAAGTTGCATCACAGTGAGACCGTAATAAGCGTGATTTTTTGCTTGGCAAACCAGAATATCTGTTGAGCAGACTCCGTCAAATGGAGCTACCACAACTTTATGGAAATAAGGGCGCAGCTTTCCGAACAATATGTCGCCTTTGGCAAATGCAGCTTTTGTACTTTCCAGCCCTTCGGCATTTCCCCAATCAGAAAGACTTAGCGATTTTCGGGGAATATGTTCTAGTCCAACATAGTGCAATTCAGAGTGAAGTTTTAATAGCTGAACTTGACTTCTCACAGTCATTGCAATATCGCCCAACACCCCAACCTTCCACCCCCTCGGTACCAACCCCAGTTCCGATTCTTCAAACCCATCAGGAAACAGCGCAGCCGTGGCCTCGTCCATTCCTTCCGGTGCGATGCCTTGTTGCTTGGCGTGTACCGGATCGAAGTCCACGAACCACGACTTGAACAGTGCCTGCGCGATAGCTTCCAGCGTGGCGTTGGTGTCGCGCAGGAGGGCGATGCGTTCTGACAAGGTAAAGTAAAAGTCGCCAATAATGTGCTGGTATTCCGTAGAGGGGACCGGAATTTTGAGTTGGTTAAAGTCTCCCTTTTTGAAATGGGGAATCATCGTGCCAACGTGCATGTTGTCAATTTGCGACTGCACTACAGGCGACCGTAATGCGGCAAATAGGTATTTCGGATAGACCTTCTTGGAGTCTGCTCGAACAGCAACCATGTCCTGTGCAATGCAAAAGTCTACTGGGTCTGGAACCCAATTTGTCCTTCCCGGACTTCCTTTGCAGACGAATAAAATATCGCCGGGTAATGGGTGGCCCCTAAACCACGTTTTGTATGTCTCTTCCGACACGAACCGAGTGGTGTTGTAAGACGGATACAGGTTGCTTCGGTCAATGCAGTTTGTGGCAATCAGAGGAATCCCGATTTCACCCACAGGGCATGTCCGCCCCCTGTTATCTACAATAGTAGATAGAAGCTCCGTAAACGGTAACCACTCAGAAGTCATACCCCAACCCTCCCAATTTCTGCCGTATCAACTGATCTAGCTCCGCCCCCTTCGCCATCTGCTCACCCAGCTTCTCGGTGAGCGCCTGCATCTTGTCAGCAAAGGCTACATCATCATTCTCAACCGCTTCCGCTCCGACGTATCGACCGGGAGTAAGGACATGACCGTGTTCGGCAATCTCTGCCAGCGTCACACTGCGGCAGTAGCCGGGGATGTCGGCATAGGGTATTCCCTCACCTCGGTTCTCACCCTCACCCCTAGCCCCTCTCCCTGAGGGCGAGGGGAATGGTTCGGCATCCACGCTCCCTCTCCCACTGGGAGAGGGCTGGGGTGAGGGTGAGTTTCCCTTCACCGCATTGAAGATTACTTGCAAAACAGATTCTGGTTGTTGCAATACATCATTGTTCCAAAAACGCAAAACTTGAATGCCCTGATCAGCAAGGAAGCGACTGCGCCGTTCGTCATGGGCACGACCTTCGTCGGTGTTGTGCTGACCGCCATCAAGTTCTATTGCCAACTTCAGACCATGACAATAAAAATCCAGAATGTACGGATGCACTGGGTGTTGGCGGCGGAACTTCGCGTCAGCCATACGACGGTCACGCAACATAAACCATAATCTTTGTTCGGCATCGGTACTGTGTTGCCTTAGTTGGCGAGCGAACTCAAGCAGATCTTCGGGCAAGGGGAGTTTATATGATGACTTTTCTTTACTTTCTCCCTCAACTTTACTTTCTCCCTCACCCCGGCCCTCTCCCACGGGGAGAGGGAGAACGTCGCCTTTGATGCAAATGCCAGTCGGACGGATGCCCCGGCCCTCTCCCACGGGGAGAGGGGGAACGTCGCCGCGCCATGCAGCGACTGTGCCTGCAATACGTTCTATCACCTCATCAGCAAACTCGGTCTGCACCCGGCTAATCATGGTGCCTAGCTTGCGGGCATCTATGAACAGCACTTCGCCCTTGCGGTTGCTCTTTTGCTTGGTAAGAAACCACAAGCAGGCGGGTATCTGGGTGTTGAAGAATAGCTGTCCGGGCAAGGCGATCATTACCTCCACCACATCAGCATCTACCATCGCACGGCGTATTTCGCCTTCGCTGTTTTGGCTTGAACTCATGGAACCATTCGCCAGCACAATCCCTGCCCGTCCGGTGGGTTTGAGGTGATACAGCATGTGTTGCAGCCACGCATAGTTGGCATTTCCTGCGGGTGGATCGCCGAACTCCCAGCGCGGGTCGCCAGTCAGGCTGCCGTGCCATCAGTCCGAGATATTGAATGGTGGATTTGCCAGGATGAAATCGGCACGCAGGTCAGGGTGTTGGTTTTTGGTAAAGGTGTCGGCGGGTTCGCGTCCGAGGTTGAAGTCGATGCCGCGAATCGCGAGATTCATCGCGGCTAGTCTCCATGTGGTCGGGTTGGATTCCTGTCCAAAAATGGCAACGTCCCCGAGCTTGCCGCCGTGTGCTTCGATGAACTTCTCCGACTGCACAAACATGCCACCGGAACCACAGCAGGGGTCGTAGACTTTACCGTGATGCGGGGCGAGAACGGCCACCAGGGTTTTGACGATGCTGGCGGGGGTGTAGAACTGTCCGCCACGCTTGCCCTCGGCACTGGCGAATTGGCCGAGGAAGTATTCATAGACCTGCCCCAGTACGTCGCGGGCTTGTCCGGCTGTGGTGCCAAAGCCGATAGTAGAGACGAGATCAACCAACTCGCCCAGTTTGCCATCGGGCAATTGAGCACGCGCATAGCGTTTATCCAGTATACCTTTGAGCTTGGGGTTTTCTGTTTCAATGACGACCAGCGCTTCGTCTATGCGCTTGCCTATGTCGGGCTGTTTAGCGGCGGCTCGCAGCGTTTCCCAGCGGGCGGATTCCGGCACCCAGAACACGTTGACTTCGGTGTAATAATCGCGATCTTCCAGTTCCGATTTCAGTAATTCAGGCGTGCAATCCGGCAGGCAATAATCATCATTTTCATCTGCGAAACGACGCTCCAATTCGGCACGACGGGCGGCAAAGGTATCGGAAACGTATTTAACAAAGATCAGACCCAGAACGAGGTGTTTGTATTCTGCGGCGTCGATATTGGCGCGCAGCTTGTCGGCGGTTGCCCAGAGGGTTTTCTTTATATCTTCAAGCATCGTTATTATTTTGTTATATGAGCGATGAGTGATTATATGGCATGAATGCCGCTACGGGCATTTTGCGGAAAGTGCAGGAAGGCATGAGTAACCAGATGAAGAGACTAGCGGTAGGATATTGCTTTAGCTGCGTCGTGCCGCTGCACGCCACGACTCACTGGCTATGCAATTTCAGCATCGCGGCTTCCAGTTTGCCTTCGATAACCAGATGCGCGACGATTTGCGCCTTGTTCATGGCATCGTCGATCAATTCGCGTTCTTCGCGACGCGGATCGTTCAGTACATAGTTGGAAACCTGTGTGCGATCACCGGGGTGTCCGATGCCTAGGCGCAGGCGCCAGAAGTCCTTGGTGCCCAGTTGCGCGATGATGTCTTTCAGACCGTTGTGCCCACCGTGACCGCCGCCTTTTTTCAGGCGTGCCGTACCGGGTTGCAAATCCAGTTCGTCGTGCACCACCAGAATTTCTTCGGGGCTGATTTTGTAGAACTGCGCCACGGCGGCAACGGCTCGTCCACTCAGATTCATAAAGGTCTGCGGCTTGAGCAGCCACACTTCGTGGCCATGCAAATGACCACGCACCGCCTGCCCGTGAAATTTGGACTCGGTTCTGAAGTTCAGCCCATCGGCACGAGCCAATTCGTCCACCCACCAGAATCCGACATTGTGGCGTGTGGTTTCGTATTCACGTCCGGGATTTCCCAGACCGACAATTAAACGTATAGGGTTCATCATTCAAAATAAAAAACCCGCCATGCCGGGATCAGCAAGGGCGGGTTTCAAAGGTATCTTCTTGACTTGGTGCTTATTCAGCCGTTGCTGCTGCTTCTACTGCACCGCGTGGCACATGTACTGTGGCGACAACAGCTTCACCTGTGTGAGAACCGTGAGCTGAAAGTTCAACGCCTTTAGGCAGTTTCAAATCCTGCAAATGTACGGAATGGCCCATTTCCAACGCGCCCAGATCCACTTCGATGAACGCTGGCAGATCGGCTGGCAGGCAGGTAATGTCGGCATCAATCATTACATGACTGATCTTGCCACCACCGAGCTTGACGCAAGGAGCGGTATCGCCATTGATGAAGTGTAACGGCACTTTGATATGAATCTTGTGGCCCATATCCACACGCTGGAAATCGACGTGTTGAACTTGAGCGCGGAACGGGTGATTCACGAAAGCGCGCAATTGCACGGTTTCTTCTTTACCATCCAGCGTCATAGTCAAGATGGAAGCGTGAAATTCTTCCGCTTTCAACTTGTAAAAAATCTCGTTGTGATCCATTTCGATCAGAACTGCATCGCCTGAACCATAAAGGATACCTGGCAGACGACCGGCTTTACGCAGACGGCGGCTCGCACCCGTACCTTGCGCTGTGCGTGTAGTGGCTTCAAATTTCGTTTTCATTTATTCACTTCTCCAAAATTGGAATCATCCGCGACCAGATGATCCTTTAAATGCGACAACCAACATGGTTACCGCTAATTCATTACGACTTATTCAGTAAAACCTTACTGCTTATTCAGTAAACAGGGAACTAACCGACTCTTCATTGTTGATGCGACGTATCGTCTCCGCCATCAACTCTGCGGTGCTCAATTGACGGATGCGGCTGCATTGACGCGCGGCTTCGGACAGCGGGATTGTGTCGGTAACAACCAGTTCATCTAAAGCCGAATTTTCGATGCGCTCAAGGGCCGGACCGGACAAAACGGGATGGGTACAATAGGCCAGTACGCGTGCAGCGCCTTTTTCCTTCAACGCCTTTGCAGCTTCGCACAGCGTATTGGCCGTATCGACCAGATCATCCATGATCAAGCAGGTGCGCCCATGCACTTCACCGATGATATTCATCACCTTGGCGACATTGGGCTTGGGACGACGTTTGTCGATAATCGCCAGATCGGCATCCAATTGTTTAGCCAGTGCGCGAGCACGAACCACACCGCCCACATCGGGGGAAACGACGATCAAATTGGGATAATGCTGACGCCATACATCTGCCAGCAAAATCGGACTGGCGTAAATATTATCTACCGGAATATCGAAAAAACCCTGAATCTGATCGGAGTGCAAATCCATGGTCAACAAACGATCAACACCCGCGCCGGTGAGCATGTCGGCCACTACCTTGGCGGTAATCGCGACACGTGCTGAACGCGGGCGCCTATCCTGACGGGCGTAGCCGAAGTACGGCATCGCGGCGGTGATACGTCCGGCAGAAGCGCGTTTCAGCGCATCGACCATCACCATGACTTCCATCAGGCTGTCATTGGTCGGAGCACAGGTAGACTGCAAAACGAATACGTCCTTGCCGCGAACGTTTTCAAGAAGTTCGACCATGACTTCGCCGTCGGAAAAACGGCCAACATTAGCACGACCCAGCGTAATGCCCAGGTGCTGAGCAACCGACTCGGCCAACTTAGGATTGGCATTGCCGGTGAACACCATCAACTGATCGTAGGACACGTGAACCCCTTCAAGAATAATGCGAAAGGGCACATACGTGCCCTGATTTTGGCTGGGGAGGTAGGGATCGAACCTACGAATGCCGGAATCAAAATCCGGTGCCTTACCACTTGGCGACTCCCCAATAACTCATTCAAGCACCCAATCCTGCAACGGATGCCTTGATAATCCTTTTACTACAATACCGCTCATTTCGACCGGCAACTGTTTCAGCACTGTTTCGGCCTGGCTCTGATTATCAAACTCGGCAAACACACATGCTCCCGAACCTGTCATCAGCGCTTTCCCATATTTGCCTAACTCGGCTATATAACTTCCGACAATCGGGTAAAGCTTACATACCACTGATTGAAGGTCGTTTCGACGTTGCTGTGTCGAGAGGGCGCGAATTATTATCGAAACTGAATCGCGTGTCAATTCCGAATGTGAAAATATTTTTGCAGTCGGTACATGAACGGGCGGAAATAACACCACATACCAGGCATCAGGCAGGGAATAGGCCTGCAATTTCTCACCGACGCCTTCGGCGAAAGCGTTCTCGCCAAACACAAAAACCGGCACATCCGCGCCCAGTTGCAACCCCAGCTCCATCAGACGCTCACGAGACAAACCCAATTCCCACATACGATTAAGCGCGATCAGCGTAGTGGCCGCATCCGAACTCCCGCCGCCCAGACCGCCGCCCATCGGAATACGTTTTTCAATTTCAATATCCACGCCCAGCGTACAACCGCTCTCTTTTTGCAATAAACGAGCGGCGCGCACACATAAATCCTGTTCAGCGGGTACGCCTTCAATAACATTGACGCGATGCACTTCACCATCGTTACGCAAACCAAAATGCAGCGTATCGTTAAGATCGACGAAACGGAACAGGGTTTGCAACAGATGATAGCCATCCGCACGCCGGCCCGTGACATGAAGAAACAAATTCAGTTTGGCCGGCGCAGGACAGGACAGCGTCGCTCCCCCTTCCCACTTATCACTTACCACTTACCACTCCCCATGCTCATTTCCATTCCCATTCGTCTATCAACAACAATACCTGTAAGTTTTCGCGAGTTAACTGCAAGCGCGTCGGCAAACTGTCCGGCTTATCGTCCGCATAACGCAAATAGCGCACTTCCCAGCCATCCTGATGCAACACGGCGAGTCGTCCCGCACTATCGCGTTCTATCTGCCCGTCTTTTTCCGTGGCAATACCCAGCACCCAATGATGCAGACTGTCGAGTTGCAAACGCCAACCCAATACCTGCGTCATCAACGATTCGACATCCTGATCCTGATATAGCCGGTCGCCGTCTTCCAATGTAGCCTGTTTTTCATTACGATAAATCCGCGCTGCTGTTTGACCGAGCGGGGTAAGCAATAGAATTTCGTCGGTTTGTGCTAGATGACTCCAGCGCAAACCCGCCGAATCACGCCGATCCCGCTGCTTGATCGAGATACGACCGTTCATCGCAAACGCGGACAACTCAGGCTGCACCGGTTGCACAACAGGTGCCACTGGCTGAACAGCACATCCACCCAATGCAAATAAGAAAAATACCAGCAATAAACGTGGCCGCAAGGGAGCCTCTTAAATTAATTTACGCGAACCGAAAATCGGATTGTTGATTGCATCGAAACCGGAGCATACATCTACTCCGGCCTGTGTATGATTGAAATCAGGGCATCAATCGCTTCATCAGCGTTTCAAGAATTTCATTGCCCGGATTGGCCTTGAGACTATCCTGCAATAGCACTCTAGCCTCATCCTTATCACCATGCACCCACAGCACTTCACCTAGATGGGCGGCAATTTCCGGATCCTGATTGGCCTTATAGGCACGCCGCAACATATCCAGACTTTCCTTCAACTTGCCGCTACGGAAATAACCCCAACCCACGCTATCCATAATGGCCACATCATCGGGAGCCAACTCAAATGCTTTCACGACTAGCGCAAGTCCTTCGGCAATACGCACATTGCGCACCAGAAAGCCGTATCCCAACGCGTTATAGGCGTGAGCATTGTCGGGCTTTACCTTGATCAACTTGCGCAAATAACGCTCGGATGCCTCGATGTGTCCTAACTTGTCGGCCATCATCGCCGCTTCGTACAATAAATCCGCATGATTGGGCAGCTTTTCCAACCCCAGCTGCAGTACCCGATAAGCCTCGGCAAATTGTGACGCCTCGCGCAACAACTGCGCCTCCATCAATACCAATTGAACGCGCTGCTGATTCGTATCCACCTTGATCTGCTGCAAGAATTGCCTCGCTTCATCCTTCTTTCCGCGCTTGTTCAGCAAATAAATTATTCGGGTTTGCGCGGTAAACAAATATTCGCCGTCATTCACTTCGCGATAATGCGCAAGTGCCTCATCCTCATTCTCCTTGGCTTCGCTCAATTGCCCCAGAAAATACTCCACATCATTCCGGCTCTTGCCACCCTTATCGAGCGATTTCCTGAGCATATCCTCCGCACTGGCATAATCATTCAGCTGCAAGGAGATAAGCGCAACGGCAAATGCCAGCTCGACATTTTCCGGGCTTTCCTGTGACAGCCGTTGAAATTGTTCACGCGCGGGCTGATATTGTTTCTGTTCCAGCAACGAACGGGCATATTGCAAACGAATCCGGCTTGCCTCCGGATTGACAGTTAAATATCGTTGCAGTATTCCCAGACTCTGCTGCGGCTCCTTTACACGCAATAACCGGGACTCCAATGACACGGGTAATTCCCACTCCGGCTTCAGGACTCGTGCCTCGCGCACTTCTTTCAGCGCAAGCGGCTCATCACCCGCTTCACTGGCCAATTGCGCAACCACCCAGTGGGCTTCAGCCACACCCGGATTAAGCGCGGCAAGGTCACGCATCAGTTTCAATGCCACCGGCTTATCGGGATAAGGCACAAGCATCGGGTATATTTGCATGTAAATCAGACCGGCGTTCGACGATTCCGTCTCAAGCACCTTGACCAGTTCGACGCGCGCTTCCTCCAGCCTTCCGCCTCGCAACAACAAGGAAGACAGCATACGTGTCGCCAAAATAGAATTCGGTTCGGTTTCCTGCCAAAAGCGGAAGGCATCAACAGAGGCATTCATATCCCCCTGCTCCAGTGCCAGTTGCGCTGCTCGTCTGGCCAGCCGCGGATCATGCGTCTTCAATGCCGCATCCGAACTGGTTTCCACCGCCAGTGCCTTGTGTCCGCGCTGATTGGCAATTTCCGACAGAATCAACTCGTATAGCAATTCTTCGGTTAACTCAACGTTGGGCAATAAGGGGGGCGATTCGACTTCTTGCACCGGCTCCGCTGCCGGTTTCCGCTCCGATTCCTGCACCACTGACACCGGGGTTAGCGTTTCGGTAGATCCGTGCTGATTGGCACACCCTGAAAGAAGCAAACTACCGACGATTAAGTATTTAAACATATCCATAACAATACAGCTTTTGATGTGAGCGCACATATTAGGTTATATTTAGCCCAGTCCACAACCACCACTACCACTTACCTTGTCGAATTCAAGTTCAGAAATCACACTCGCTGCCCGCAACCTGACTCGCAGCTTCGGAAAGCAACAGGTAATCCACGATATTTCGCTGGAATTAAAACGCGGCGAAGTGCTAGGCTTGCTCGGTCACAACGGCGCTGGGAAAAGCACTACGTTGCAAATGCTGACCGGCTGCCTGTTGCCGAGCAGCGGCGACATCGACATCTGCGGCATTAATTTGCGACAACATCCAGCCAAAGCCAAGAGGCAAATCGGCTATCTGCCCGAATTACCTCCGCTATACCGCGAGTTATGCGTGAATGATTACCTGATTTTTGCTGCCCGTCTGCACGGCATGAAACCTGCGGAAGCGGCACAGGCACTGATTCGAACACGGCAGCGCTGCGGGCTGGAGGCCGTGGGAAATAAAATCATTTCCACTCTGTCGAAGGGCTATCAACAACGCGTAGGCATAGCTCAGGCCATCATACACAGTCCCGCTGTAATCGTACTTGACGAACCCACTGTCGGGCTGGACCCTACACAAATCCGCGACATCCGCAATCTGATCCGCGAACTGGGCAATACCAGCAGCGTGATTCTTTCCACCCACCTGTTGAGCGAAGTTGAAAGCGTATGCGACCGGGTCGAAATCATGAAACAAGGCGAACTTATCTACAGCGATTCCAGCGATAGGATGCAACACCACGGGCAAATTTCCGGCTTCACCATCAGCCTTCGCAACCCGCCTGCCTTATGCGAACTGGAAGCCATTACTGGCATCACCTCGGTAGAGGTACTTTCTCCCACCCGGTTTCGCGTACTACACGAACCGGATAGCCATGCAAGCGATGCCTTGCTTTCCTTGGCCGCACAGCAAGGCTGGCAACTCGAACAACTCACACCGCTGCAAGCTACGCTTGAGGACATTTTTGTCAATATTACCGGCACGACATCGACCACAAACAGCTCACAACCGGCTAAAGGAGAACCATCATGATACGGTTGCTTGCCATGCGCGAATTGCGCAGCCTGTTTTCAATGCCTTCGACCTGGCTCGTACTGGCCGTACTGCAATTTGTTTTTGCGTGGTTCTTTCTGGCACGACTGGAAGAATTTCTGGAGGCGCAGCCGCAACTGGCACAACTGGCCAACCCGCCCGGCGTGACACAAACGGTGGCAGGTCCACTGTTCTACACCGCCGCATTGTTATTGATGATGCTGGTGCCCATGTTCACGATGAGATTGATTGCCGAAGAGAGGCGCAACCAGACACTGGCGCTGCTGCTATCATCCCCGCTTAGCGAATACCATATTGTGCTGGGTAAATTCACGGGACTTATGACATTCCTGCTGCTACTGATTTCCACCCTGCCGTTGATGAGCTGCACGATGGCCTTGGGCACCTCGCTTGATCAAGGCCTGCTGATCAGCAACCTGCTCGGCCTGATACTACTGACGGCCAGCTATGCATCTCTCGGGCTGTATGTTTCTTCGCTCACCTCACAACCTGTTATTGCCGCGATAGGCGCGCTTATTTTACTGGTCGGTCTCTGGCTGGCGGACATAGGCGCATCAGCACCCGATTCACCCTGGCATCTGTTCTCGCCCTTCTATCATTTCCAGAATTTCAACTCCGGACTGATCGATAGTCGCGATATTGCTTTCTTCGTGCTGTTTACCGCATTCTTCCTGCTGCTGACAATGAAACGTCTGCACAATAACCGCGTATATGGATAAGTCATGCTAAAAAAATTCCTTTACGCCCACTCCCTGCGCAACCTGATTTTTGTATTGCTGCTGTCAGGTGCCGCAATCGGCCTGAACTATCTGGTCAACCAACATCCCATGCAGCACGACATGACGTTCAACGCCCTCAACAGCCTGGAATCCGGCAGCGTCGATGTTCTCAAACAGTTAAACGGCCCGGTCAACGTCACTGTTTATGCCACCCTGCAAGATCCTCGTCTGGGCGACATACGCAAAATCATCCGGGATGTTTTATCACTGTACCAGCGATATAAACCCGACATTCATCTGGTCTTTATCAACCCTGAAGAAGAACCTGAGAAGACTCGCGAAGCCCGCGTTCAACTCAACGGCGAAATGATTATCGAGTACGCCGGGCGTAGTGAACACCTGACCCTGATTAACGAACAGACCATCACCAGCGCACTGCTGCGCCTTGGACACACCCGCGATCAAACCGTGATGTATCTGACCGGTCACGGCGAACGCAAACTCGACGGCATCGCCAATCATGACCTAGGAACGCTGTTCGGCGCAAAACTGATACAAAACGGTTTCAAGATAAACAGTCTTAACCTGGCTATCGCACAGGACGTACCCGATAACACCAGACTGCTGGTCATCACCCAGCCACAAGTCGAACTGATGTCGGGTGAAGTAGACAAGTTGTTGCAGTATGTCGATCGCGGCGGCAATGTACTCTGGCTGATGGACGCCGGCCCGCTGTTCGGACTGGAGCGTCTGGCTGAAAAACTCGATCTGGCTCTTGCACCCGGCATCGTGATCGACCCCGCCGCCGCTGAAATGAACGCACCCGCCACCTGGTCGCTGGGCGCCAGCTACCCGCCCCATGCCATTACCGGCAGTTTTAACCTGATTACCGCCTTTCCCGGTGCCCGTCCGCTGGCCTGGGACGAAGGCAGTGATTGGGAACATCATGTACTGGTAGAAGTCGCTTCACGCGGTTGGATCAGCCGCGACACGACGCGCATCGACAGTAAAAATACGAACTTCAACAAGCAACGCGACACACCGGGGCCTGCGGTCATAGCTCTCGCCATCAGTCGCAACATCAACGAGGTCGATCAACGCATCGTGGTGGTCGGCAACGGCGCATTCCTTGCCAACAGCTACGCGGGCAATGGCGGCAACATTGATCTGGGGGTGAACATGGTGAACTGGCTATCCGGCGAAGAAAAACTGATCACACTGCAACCTCGCGCTGCAAAGGACAGCAACATCACACTCAGCAAAACCCAACTCACCGTCATCGGCATCAGCGTCTTGATCGGCTTGCCGCTACTGTTAGCCGGAGTGGGCGGGTATATATGGTGGAAGCGCCGTCGTGCCTGAACTACCCGAAGTTGAAACCACACGAAGCGGACTGGCACCACATCTTGAACAGGCCACCATAACCGGTGTCGTCATTCGTAACGCCAGGCTGCGTTGGCCTATCCCTGATAATCTGCCTGAGCTACTGGCGGGCCTGACTATCTCTACTGTAAAGCGCCGTGCCAAATACCTGCTGTTCGATTGCGGCAAAGGCACGCTGATCCTGCATCTGGGTATGTCCGGCAGCCTGCGCATCCTGCCAGCCGGAACACCGGCAGAGAAACACGATCATTTCGATTTAATCCTGAGTAGCGGTAAGCTGATGCGACTGCGTGATCCTCGCCGTTTCGGTGCGGTACTGTGGCATGAAGGCGATATACACAGCCATTTCCTCCTTGCAAAGCTCGGCCCTGAACCACTGGAGGAGGGTTATACAGGCCAGCCGTGCTTCGATGCGAAGCACCTCTATCAGGTCACGCGGGGACGTAACATCAGCATTAAGCAAGCCATCATGGACAACCATATTGTCGTCGGCGTGGGCAACATTTATGCCAGCGAAGCACTCTTTATGGCCGGCATCCATCCGCTACTCAAGGCCGGAAAACTGAGCCAGCCGCGTTGTGCCAGACTGGTCGATGCCATTAAACTCACTCTGAACAATGCGATACTCGCTGGCGGGAGCACACTACGCGACTTCCTTAACGCATCGGGCACCCCCGGTTACTTCCAACAACAACATTGGGTATACGCACGAACCGCAGAACCTTGCCGCCACTGCGCTACACCCATCAGCCAAATCAAGCAGGGGCAACGTTCGAGCTTCTATTGTAAAAGTTGCCAGAGAACTTAGGCGGTACTGTTTGCGGTTTCAGATTGAACCGATACTGCATAAGCCCCTGAAATATTGAACTACTCTTGGCATCCTTGCACCCCAATTGACTTACAACATTCACACAGAGTCGCTATACTGCATTGACATTATTGTCCCCTAACCGAAAGGAGAACATCATGCAAGTAAACGAAACAGCCGCTCATAATCGCGAGTTGCTGACTTTCACATTGGGCAGCGAAGAATACGGCATCGACATCCTCAAGGTGCAGGAGATCAGAGGCTACGATGCAGTCACCACCATCGCCAATTCGCCCGAATTCATCAAAGGTGTCATCAATCTGCGCGGCATCATCGTGCCGATTATCGACATGCGCATCAAATTCAATCTGGGTAACGTGACCTATAACTCGACCACCGTCGTCATCATTCTCAATGTCGCAAGTCGCGTGGTGGGCATAGTGGTAGACGGGGTGTCCGATGTGATTGCACTGACGGCTGATCAGATCAAGCCTTCCCCGGAATTCAGCTCCACGATGGATACCCAATACATTACCGGACTCGGCACGATAGATGATCGCATGATTATCGTAATCGACATCGAAAAACTGATGACCGGCCGCGACATGGATCTGGTCAACTCGGTCGCCGCATAATATTTCGCATAAAAGGAGAAACACCATGGCTAACATGACAGTAGGGAAACGACTCAGTTTTGGATTTGGTGCGGTGATCATGTTGCTGATCATCATCGCGGTACTCGGCATCACCAACATGCGCAGTATACAGACCGAACTGGATGACATTGTCAACGACGAATTCCCAAAGGTCGTCCAGGCGAACCACATGACCGAGAGCATCAATGTAATCGCTCGCGCGATGCGCAACGCGTTGCTGGAGACCGCACCGGACAAGATCAATACCGAAATAGAGCGCGTCGAAAAGGAGCGTGCCATCATCAAGGAAAATCTCGACAAACTGCACACATCGATCAAGTCCGAAAAGGGCATGGCAGCCCTGAAAGCTGTGGATGATGCGCGTAATGCCTATATCGGCTCGCAGGAGGAATTCATCAAACTGATCAAGACTGGTCGCCAGGAAGAGGCCAAGGTGCTGCTGCTAAGCCGCATACGAACCGAGCAGCGCGTCTATACCGATGCTATCGCCAAGCTGACCGATCTGCAAACCGAACGTCTGAACGAGATTGGAAGAAATGCGCACACTGCCGTGCAATCTGCCTTAATGATCATCATTACGCTGGCGCTGATTGCGATTCTGGCCGGCGTAGTAATCGGCATCATGATTACGCGCAACCTGATGAAGCAACTGGGCGGCGAACCGGACTATGCGGCTCATGCGGTAGGCAAAATCGCACAGGGTGATCTGTCCATTGATCTGGCTGTAAAACCCGGCGACACCAGCAGCCTGCTGTATTCGCTAAAAACCATGCAGGACAGCCTGCGCAGCATCGTGGGGGAGATCAAGGCTATCGTCGAAGCCGCCGCGATCCGGGGCGATTTCAGCGTCAAGATGAATTTAAACGGCAAGCAAGGTTATACCAAGGAGTTGTCCGATCTGTTAAACAGCCTGTCCAATGTCTCCGAAACGGGGCTGAACGACGTTACCCGTGTTGCCACGGCACTGGCTAACGGCGACCTGTCACAGCGCATCACCGCTGACTACGCGGGCGTATTCGGTCAGACCAAGAACGGCGTGAACAACACCGTCGATGCACTGACCAAGATCGTTAATGAAATTAAAAATATAGTCGATGCCGCCGCCAACCGGGGCGATTTCAGTGTCAAGATGGACATGAACGGCAAGCAGGGCTACACCAAAGAACTGTCCGAGTTGCTCAACCAGTTGTCCACTGTCACCGACACCGGCCTGAACGACGTGTTACGCGTCGCCAACCTGTTGGCTAAAGGTGATCTGACCGAGACTATAACCAAGGACTACCCCGGTGCCTTCGGTCAAGTCAAGGTGGGTGTGAACGGTACGGTGGAAAACCTCAAGGAACTGGTCGGCCAGATCAAGGATGCGACCGATACGATCAACACCGCCTCGAAGGAAATCGCCGCTGGTAATAGCGATCTGTCGCAACGCACCGAGGAACAGGCAAGCTCGCTCGAAGAAACCGCCAGCAGCATGGAAGAACTGACCTCGACGGTCAAGCAGAATGCCGAGAATGCCAGACAGGCCAATCAACTGGCCATCGGTGCATCCGATGTGGCGGGCAAGGGTGGTGCAGTGGTCAGTCAGGTTGTTACGACGATGCAGTCGATCAATGACTCGTCGCGCAAGATCGTGGACATCATCTCGGTAATCGACGGCATCGCGTTCCAGACCAACATTCTCGCCTTGAATGCCGCTGTTGAAGCGGCCAGAGCGGGCGAACAAGGCCGCGGTTTTGCGGTGGTCGCAGGCGAAGTGAGGAATCTGGCACAACGCTCCGCCGCCGCGGCGAAGGAAATCAAGACGTTGATCGGCGATTCCGTTGATAAAGTAGAGGGCGGCAGCAAACTGGTCGCTCAGGCCGGCCAGACCATGGAAGAGATCGTCACCGCCATCAAACGCGTGACCGACATCATGTCCGAGATCACGGCGGCTTCTGCCGAACAGAGCCAGGGCATAGAACAAATCAACACTGCGATTACGCAGATGGATGAAGTCACGCAGCAGAATGCAGCTCTGGTGGAAGAAGCGGCAGCGGCAGCCGAATCGCTCGAAGAACAGGCGCAGAACCTGTCCGCGTCGGTAGGTACATTCAAGATGGACAACCTTTCAAGAGTCGTCGCACGCACCACACCGGCTATACGTCCCGCAACCCATGCTGCCCATCCCGCTACTCGCAAGGCTGTAAAAACCACAAAAGCGTTGCCTGACAAAACCAAGCCGCAAATTCAGGATAAGGATGGCGAATGGGCCGAGTTTTAAGAAGATAAATCCCCTTGACCACCGACCACTTCTCCCGGTCGGTGGTTTTTCATTTCAGCTTGATGCATAGCACAAGACAAAGTACTCTTTAATCCTTAAAACCTGATTTCATCTACTAAAAGTACAAAAATAAACAAAGACTTGTAAACAGTTTGCGAGTCACCCATCCGGTGCGGAATGTAATCGCAATATACATTTTGAATGTGTTCGTGATTTTCGTGGACAATGATTTTTCCAGGTTTAAACAACCAACTTTAATCTTGCGAATACGGCAATAGTGGAACAACAGAATCATGTTCCACCTTGTTTGTAGTGCGCGTTTAGCCGGGTACGGGTTTGATGACTTTAGTCGTCGGCATCTGACCGCGCTAACCCTGCGGCTTTGACAGGTGATAGCTCAGTTTCAACAATTTATAGACAATTTCTTTTTCATGATGATAAAGTCACGACAAGTTCATGATGAAAACCACCACCTGATGCAAAGAATTTTACGCCGCACCGTCATTTGCACCCTGCTCGTATTGTCGAGTGTCGTTGAAGCAACGCCTCGCCCTGATCATGTCGTCGTGGTGATCGAGGAAAATCGCAGCTTCGATCAGATAATGAAGCAGTCCAAGAAATCTTCGTATATTCATGAATTAGCGCGACGCGGCATGTTGTTTACCAAATCCTATGCCGCTGTTCATCCCAGCCTGCCGAATTATCTGGCTTTGTTTTCCGGCTCCACGCAAAATGTATCAAAGAATTCCTGCCGTCATCAATTCAGCACTGACAATCTAGCTACCTTGCTGATAGACAAGAAACTAAGCTTTACCAGTTACGCCGAGTCATTACCCGCTGTCGGCGACAAAGTCTGCTATTCGGGCGACTATCAACGCAAACATAATCCGGTCGTGTACTGGCAGGACACGCGCTTGCCCCCTGAAGTTAATCAACCGTTCAGCCATTTCCCCAAAGACTTTTCTGAGTTACCTACCGTATCGTTTGTTATTCCCAATCAGAAAAACAACATGCACGACGGCAGCTTCCATGCGGCGGATGAATGGTTGAAAACGAATATCGGGCCATATGTGGAATGGGCATTCGCACATAACAGTCTATTAATCCTGACCTGGGATGAAGACGATTTCATGGGAACCAATCAAATTGCCACAATCTTTGTCGGGCCGATGATAAAAACAGGTACCAGCAAGCAGCCCATAGATCACTACAGCGTATTGCGTACCCTGCTTGAACTCTATGATCTGCCCCCGCTGGGTTTAACTTACGATGTGGATCCTATCGTTGGTATCTGGAAGTAACGCTATTCAGAAAACCTGAGCGAAAAATCCCGATCTATCCGGTAAGCAGACCGAAAAAAAACCGCGCTTAATTCAGCGCGGTTTTGCCTACTACCGACAAGCAAGTTTGCAATACTTTCGATCAAAAAATCGCCTGCCCAGCCATAACAGGAATCAACCTTTTGCAGCCATCAATCTTTCATATTTGGCTTGCAACTGTGCATTGGATTCCTCATGAGCCGGATCCTTGGGTATGCAATCGACCGGGCAAACTTCCACACACTGCGGCGTATCGTAGTGCCCTACGCATTCGGTGCATTTGTCGGGATCAATTTCATAAATGTCATCACCTTGCGAAATTGCGTCATTCGGGCACTCCGGCTCGCATACATCACAATTAATACATTCATCGGTAATCATCAGTGCCATGTGTCTTCTCCTCTTGAAATCAAATTAAATTATTTTTTTGCTGCAATCTAGTCACCACACTGGGTGAAACAAACTTACCGACATCTCCGCCAAAACGTGCGACCTCACGCACCATCGTAGCCGATATGAAAGTGTACTGTTCAGCCGGAGTCAAAAACAAAGTTTCCATTTCGGGATATAAATTCCGGTTCATGCCCGCAAGTTGAAACTCGTATTCAAAATCGGAAGCCGCTCGCAAACCGCGCAATACAACCCGTGAATTTTTCGATTGCACGAAACTCATCAGCAAACCGTCAAAGCCTTCCACGCGAACATTATCGTAACCTTCAAATACCTCACGCGCCATATCGACACGTTCTTCCAGCGAAAACAAGGTATTGGCGCGACTCTTGGCTACAGCCACGATGATCTCGTCAAACAAGCCCGCCGCCCTGCGCACCACATCCTCATGACCGCTGGTAATCGGATCAAACGTACCCGGATAGACTACTTTAATCATTGCAGCCTCCCAGTAATTGATAAAAAACCTGCCCCGCCCTGCCCGACTTCAAAAGCTGCCATGAAGGCGGCACCTCGATAGGCTGACCTGACTCCACATAAACCTTACCGTCTTCGGTTAAATGTTGCGGCAGAATTTCAAATAACCGTGACAAGTAATCGCTGGCAAAGGGCGGATCCAAAAAAATCACATCGTAGCGCTGAGTGTCTCGCAGGATGAATTCTAGCCCATCCTGATGGCGCAAGGATATATTAGAACATCCTAATTTTCTAAAATTATCCTGCAAGGCACGATATAC
Organism: Burkholderiales bacterium; assembly: GCA_038206935.1. Classification (GTDB taxonomy): domain Bacteria; phylum Pseudomonadota; class Gammaproteobacteria; order Burkholderiales; family Gallionellaceae; genus Gallionella. Next base: position 85,535 of record JBBRAJ010000006.1, on the reverse strand, counting down.
CGGCATGCTTTTTTCTACCATCACCACCCGCTCGGCTCCGCGCGATGCCGCCTCGAACCCCAACGCCCCGCTACCGGCAAACAAATCCAGACATGTCTTGCCATAGAGAGTTTGCCCCAACCAGTTGAATAACGTCTCTCGTACACGCCCCGGTGTCGGGCGTAAACCTTCCGCATCAGGAAAGGTGATGATGCGGCTCCTTAATTCACCGCCGCCTATTCTTAGCTTATTTATTTTCCACTCCCAACGGCACTTCCCGTATCTTCTGGCGCACCGACAATGACTGTTGCCATATGCTCTGGATCAATGTGACGCACAAATGCATCATGAATCTGGCTAACCGTAACTCTCTCAACTTTGTCGGTGAAATCATCCAGATAAGTTAACGGCAGATCATAAAATCCGATGACACTCAGGTATTCCAGTATCTTGCGATTGCTGTCGATACGCAATGGAAAACCGCCGATGATATTTTGCTTGGCCGCCAACAATTCCTTTTTACTTGGCCCTTTGGCAACAAACTCAGCCAGAGTGTGACGCACCAGCTTCAGCGCTTCATCAGCCTGCTCTTTCTTGGTTTGCAGACCTATCTGAAAGGCACCGGGCTGTTTGAGCGGTATGAAGTAGCTGTAAACACTGTATGCCATGCCACGCTTTTCACGCACCTCATTCATCAGGCGAGACACAAATCCTCCTCCACCCAATATGTAATTTCCGACGTACAGCGGAAAGTAATCCGGGTCGCTACGCGACATACCCGGTACACCAATCAGGATATGACTCTGACTGGCAGGATGAACAATTCGCTGCTCGATAGCCGGTATATGCATGGCGACAGGGGGGAGCGAAAGTTGCCGCTCCGCTGCTGGCAAACCGCCGGTAAGCTGTTGCGCAATCACTTCGGCCTGAGCACGGTTCACATCCCCCATGATGGCAACCACCGCATGATTCACACTGTAATGTGCGCGATAAAAAGCTTTCAGATCATCTACCGTAATCGCTTCTACCGTGGCAACGTCACCAGACACTTGCAAGGCATAGGGATGCGTACCGAATATCGCCTTCTGAAAGGCCTTGTCAGCAATGCTCTCCGGCTTGGTCTCGGCTTCCTTTAATGCGGCGACCAGTCGCGTCTTTTCCCGCTCAAGGACCGATGCCGGAAATACCGGATTCTGCAACACGCGCGCCATGATGCTCAACGCCTTCTCCCTCTCAGGCGCGTTGCTCAAGGTACGCAGGAATACGCTTGCCCTATCCTGATCAAAACTGCCGCCCAATTGTGCGCCAATGTCTGCCATTCCACGCGAAATCTCATCCTCGTTTAAGCCTTCCGAACCCAAATCCAGCAAGTGATGGGTCATTCCCGCCACGCCGGATTTTTCAACCGCATCAAAACTACTGCCTGCCGGAAGACTGACAGCCACATCCAGCATCGGAATGTCATGATTTTCAACAAACAACACCCGTGCTCCGCCGGTGCTTTGCCAATGCTGAATAGCGGGAGTTGCAAAAGCGATATTTGTTACACAACACAGTATGACAGCGGCGATTGCCCCCCATGCCGAAAGACCTTTATTCACACCCGCCAATGATACACCTGCTGAATTTTCCCGACTAATGAACATGTGCATCTCCTGATACTTGATGTTTGGGCTTACCCGATAACGGTTGAGGATCGAGTACGGCCACGGTCAGATTGTCATCCTGCAGGTACTTTTGCGCGACTTGACGTACCTGATCTGCCGTCACGGATTGTAGATGCTCCAACATTACTGGAATTGCCTTGTGACCCAAACCGATACTTTCCATCTGCCCAATCTGCATCGCCTGATAAAACAGGGAATCAAGTTTGTAAACCTCGCCAGCCATTACCTGCGCCTTGACGCGTTGCAGTTCGTCTTCATTCACACCATCCTTGATGAGCAACGAAATCTCCTGACGCAAGGCATTCTCTGCATCTGCAACGCTCCTGCCTGTACTGGGGGTTATTTCCATGATAAACAGGCTTGGGCCACGCGATGCCGAGTCATACCCGACACCGATTGCACTGGCTATTTGCTGTTCACGCACCAAATGCTTGTTGAGTCGCGCAGATTCATTCCCATCCAGCACACCGGCCAATATCTCCAGTGCATAGGGTTCCCAGTCCTTCATGGGGTCAGCAATAGTCGGCGCGTGGTAACTCATTACCAACTGAGGTAATTCAGCAGGCGCCTTAACCACCAATCTTTTAATGCCAACCTGAGCCGGTTCAATAAAGTTTCTGCGAGCGGGCTGTACAAATTTCGGCACCTTGCCGTAATAACGCCTTGCCAATGCAAAGACTTCCTTGGCGCTAACATCACCGGCTATCACCAATGTCGCATTATTGGGCGCATACCAGCGTCGATACCAGGACTGAGCATCGTCTACCGTAAGCGCTTCCAGATCACTCATCCAACCGATCACCGGATGCTGGTATGGATGCTCCTGAAAAACGACGGACATCATTTTTTCCTGCAGCAAGGAATGCGGATCATCGTCAGTACGCATCCGTCGCTCTTCCATCACCACCTTTACCTCCTTGGCAAATTCGGCTGCGGAAAAATTCAGGTTATGCATCCGGTCTGACTCCAGCTTCATAGCCAGCGACAGTTGAGACTTATGCAATTGCTGAAAATAGGCCGTGTAATCGTAGCTGGTAAATGCGTTTTCACGTCCGCCCGCTGCGGCAATCCGCCGAGAAAACTCACCCGCAGGCACACGCTTGGTGCCTTTGAACATCAGGTGTTCCAGCACATGCGCCACACCGGTTTTGCCACTCATTTCGTCCATGCTTCCAGTTTTGTACCAAATCTGTTGCACAACTACTGGCGCACGGTGATCTTCCTTTACTAAAACTTTCAGTCCATTGGCGAGCGTCTGTTCAAATACCTCCGCATAGGCAGTCTGCTGTACCCATACCGCAAGTAACACGATACAAAGAAGATATTTCCTCATAATTCCTAGCCCCAAAACAAATATTCAGCATAAAATAACGGCAACAGCCACACAGTTACGGTGTGGCTGATTAGTGCGTATTATGCCCCAACTCCCCTGTCCGGAACGAATCCTAAATGTTTAGTTTTCTAAAAAAGAATACTCCAGAAAATACCACTCCCGAAAAAGCGACCAATAGTGCCGCCGAAAAACCCACGCGAAGCTGGCTTGAACGCCTTAAAACCGGGTTATCTCGCACTGGCAGCCAACTTACCGATTTATTCAGCGGGGGAGGAAAAATTGATGAAGACTTGTACGAGGAACTCGAAACCATCCTGATCACATCGGATGTCGGCATGGATGCAAGCAAGGCACTACTTGCCGATTTGCGACGTCACGTCAAGGAAAATCGCCTTTCGGAGGCCTCAGAACTCAAAACTGGCCTTGCTCACTGTTTGATCAAACTGTTAAAACCGTTAGCCACACCTCTTGATGCCGGGACGCACAAGCCATTTGTCATTATGATGGTCGGCGTCAATGGCGCAGGCAAGACGACATCCATAGGCAAGCTGGCAAAATATCTGCAATCACAGGGGTTGTCAGTGCTGCTTGCGGCGGGTGATACATTCCGTGCGGCAGCTCGCGAACAACTGATGACATGGGGTGAGCGTAATAATGTGACGGTCATTGCACAGCAGAGCGGCGATGCGGCTGCGGTCATTTTCGATGCTGTACATGCGGCTCAGGCACGCAAAATTGACGTAGTGCTGGCTGACACCGCGGGCAGATTAACGACACAAGCGCATTTAATGGAAGAAATAAAGAAGGTAAAGCGCGTTATTGCCAAGGCATTACCGGATGCGCCGCACGAAATTCTGCTGGTACTTGATTCCAACACCGGCCAAAATGCACTCAGTCAGGTAAAGGCCTTTGATCAGGCACTAGGCGTAACAGGTTTGATTTTGACTAAACTTGATGGCACTGCAAAAGGTGGTGTTATTGCAGCCATCGCCAAGGCACACCCTATTCCCGTTCGCTTCATCGGTGTAGGGGAATCTCTTGATGATTTACGTCCTTTTGTTGCCGAGGAATTTGTTTACGCCTTGCTGGGCTTGCCCGAATGATTACATTCAATCAGGTATCCAAGCGTTATCCAGGCGGTTTCGATGCACTAAAACATATCTCATTTGAACTCAAAAAAGGTGAAATGGCTTTTCTTACCGGCCATTCTGGTGCGGGCAAAAGCACATTACTTAAACTCATCGCCGCTATTGAGCGCCCCGACAGCGGTAGTGTGCTGGTCAATAACCAGAACGTAAGTTCACTCAAACGTGCAGCATTGCCTTATCTGCGGCGCAATCTGGGTATGATTTTTCAGGATCACAAATTACTGTTTGATCGTAACGTGTTTGACAATGTATTACTACCGCTTCAAATTTGCGGATTTGACCACCGTGAAAGCGGTAAACGAGTACGCGCTGCACTGGATAAGGTCGGATTACTTAGTCGTGAGAAATCGAACCCCATCGCACTTTCAGGTGGCGAGCAGCAACGCCTTTGCATTGCACGCGCAATTGTCAATCGCCCCACTATTCTGCTTGCCGATGAACCTACCGGCAATCTGGATGCCGAATATTCACAAGAAATTATGAATATTTTCAGGTCATTCCACCAAGTCGGCGTTACTTTGCTTATTTCCACTCACGACATCAGCGTATTGCGTAACAACCACGCCCGAGTTATCTCACTTAAGCACGGCGCGATAATGACTAACCCGACGATAGATGAATCTGAAAATCTAGGACAGGATCCATTAACCTCACGCACGCCCCACTCGAACAAGACCGAAAAGTCAGGTACAGAATGATGCATACTCTCAATCAAGATCTGATTATTTTGCGTAGTGCATTACGCCGCATGTTTACTTCACCCGTTGCCGGCATATTGAATATTCTGGTTATAGGCATCGCACTCTGCTTACCGGCAGGTATGTATGTATTACTGCAAAACGCACAAGGCCTGATTGCACAGCTCTCCACCACCCCCCAGATCAGCTTATTTATGGAGCTGGATTCAACGCCCGAAGACATTGATCGTCTGCGTAACAGACTACAACAACACCATGGTATTACCAGTCTGGAATTCATTCCAAAAAATGTTGCTCTGGAGCAACTTAAAAAAAGCACTGGGCTTAATGATGTAATTGAAGGTCTGGAGAACAATCCGCTTCCAGATGCGTATATTATCTCCTCCAGCCTAAGCAATGCAGAGACACTGGAAGAGATGCGTCAACAGCTTCAGAAATTTCCCAAAGTTCAACATGCCCAATTAGATTCCGCATGGGCTTACAAACTTGAGGCGCTACTCGATTTCGCACATTTAATCGTGATGATTCTCGCCTGTTTATTAAGCTTTGCACTAATAGCCGTAACATTCAATACCATACGACTGCAAATTCTTACGCAACGTGACGAGATAAAGATTGCAAGGCTAATTGGTGCCACGGATGGCTTCATACGTCGCCCTTTCCTTTATTTCGGAGCCTTGCAGGGCTTGTTTGGCGGAGCGGCAGCATGGGCCATTATCAACATCAGCCTAATGTTACTAAGCAAGCCGATAGCTACCCTATCGCAACTTTATGCTTCAAATTTCGGTCTTCATTCGCTGACTTTAAGCGAAAGTTTTATCTTGCTACTATTTTCTGTCTATTTGGGATGGCTTGGCGCCTGGCTGTCCGTTACAAGACATTTATCTAGATTTGATCCATGCTAAAGAAGCTTCATGCAAAAGTCTGGTTGACACACCACCCTTTTTTCAGAACAATAGAAACCTATTCAGCATGAAAGTTTATACTGATTGCAAACGTCGCACCTCACCACACTTAAGGAGTAAATGATGGAACAATCCAATTGCAAATCTCTCGTCTTGCCTATTATAGCCGCCGCAACCCTATGGTTAGTTGGTGGTTTTTTTCTGAGCAAGGAATTGGCGATGATCTGCGTCATTTTGGGAATCGGCATTGTTGGCTATGCTGCGGGTAGCGTAATGAATTCACCGGCAAAAGACTAAGTTACATAACCTATTGATTTCGATAGCTTTCATATTTTTAAGCCATGCAAACCAATTAAGCAAAGACTACAATCTACTCTGGATGGTCTAAACAAAAATTTACATTTCAATACCATGTTATTGTATTTTTAATACTCTGTACAAAATACACATTATTTCCAAACTCAGTAACATGTTAAACGCATTAACTCTGGATAATCAAAGTTTTTTAATCATTGAACCTTATGTAATAGTCAGGTTCAGAGAAAGCTAATATTGGAACTTTTGAAGAGGATATCCCTATGAATATTGCACTCAGCTTACCTATTTCAGCATCTGTAGGAAGTTTGGAAAGCTATATGCAACTGGTAAAACGGTTCTCTGTACTCTCTCAGGAAGAAGAATTCGAGTTAGCAGCGCGCTTTCACAAGCATAACGACTTGGATGCAGCACGACAATTAGTCTTATCTCACCTGCGCGTTGTTGTCAGCGTTGCGCGTGGCTATTCCGGCTATGGCTTACCTCAAGCAGATCTGATTCAGGAAGGTAATATTGGCCTGATGAAGGCAGTCAAACATTACGACCCGGACTACGGTGTTCGTCTTGTGTCATTCGCGTTGCACTGGATCAAAGCCGAAATCAATGAGTATGTAGTCCGAAACTGGCGCATGGTTAAAATTGCCACTACCAAAGCGCAACGCAAACTATTCTTCAACTTACGCAGCATGCGGAAGGGTCTTGAGTCACTCAAGCCGCAACAGGTAACTGAAATTGCCGAAAAGTTGAATGTGAGTGAAAGTGACGTTATTGAAATGGAAGCGCGCTTTGCCGGTCACGAAGTCGGATTCGAGCCCGTCGAAAGCGATGGTGAAGACAGTTATTCGCCTATCCAATATTTGGCTGATAATGAAGATCACGAACCCTCAAATATCCTTGAAAGGGCCCAGAACGACCAAATGCAAACCGAGGGCCTTGCAGCAGCCCTGGATAGTCTGGATGAACGCAGTAGGCGCATTGTAGAAGCTCGCTGGCTACGCGGCGATAACAATGCAACACTTCATGAGCTCGCCAGCGAATTTAATGTTTCTGCAGAACGGATACGCCAGATTGAGCAAAAAGCATTATGCAAAATGCAGACTTCGCTAACGCTGCCTTCGCCGCAGCAATAACAAATATTCATACTCTACAGTTGTTAAAATTCGGTTTCTAGACTTTAGCTAATTTTTCGATAAATAAAAAGCCGCACAAATGCGGCTTTTTATTTACTAAATGGAAACCCCTATTTAACAATCTTCAACTGCGGCCTACGAGGTGGTGGCTTGGAGTTACTAGCACCACCGGAATCAGTAGATGGAGGTAATGAGGGATCACTACCCTGAAACACCAGTCCCTGCCCAGTTTCCTTTGCAAATATACCTATAACCGCATCAACTGGAACTAATAAATCAAACGGGGTTCCGCCAAATCTGCCATTGCATGAAATGAACTCATTTCCCATTTCAAGATTACGTACCGCTCCAGAACTAAGATTAAGAACTATTTCGCCTTCCTTGACATAGGCGAGTGGAACTTTTGTTCTATCACTAACACGTACTGCAAGATAGGGAGTTAATCCACTATCAACGCACCATTCATGAATGGCGCGAATCAGATAAGGTCGTGTAGACAGGTCGCTCACTTGCGCATCGCTCTTTCCGCAGGAGTAAGTGAATCAATAAACCCCTGACGCGCAAATAATCGTTCCGCATACTTCATCATTGGTGCTGCATCACGACCAAGTTGAATTCCATAATGATCGAGTCTCCATAGCAAGGGTGCAATCGCCACATCGAGCATCGAAAATTCCAGACCTAACAGATATTTCTGTTTTACCAGTATCTGCGAAAGCTCAGTGAGACTGTCACGAATAAGTGCACGAGATTTATCTGCACCTTTGCCACCTTGCTGAATTGTATTTACATGGCTGTAAAGTTCCTGTTCGAACCGGTGAAGGAACAGTCTCGCCCGACCACGCATAACAGGGTCTGCAGGCATCAACTGGGGATGAGGGAAGCGCTCATCAATATACTCATTGATAATGTTAGCTTCCGTCAAAACCAGATCACGCTCAACCAGAACAGGCACCTTATTATAGGGATTGATAGATGCTAAATCTTCAGACTTATCAACCTGATCAACATCAATCACCTCAAAGTCCATCCCCTTTTCGAATAATACTATTCGACAGCGGTGGCTGTAGGGGCAGACCGTGCCCGAATACAATCTCATCATTACTTAATTACCCTTGATCAACTTCATATTATTCATATATGAACGAACCAGAACGTACCCGATTGAAGACACTACGCCAAATATGACGATAGTGGCAACAAATGGATAATTACCGGTGCCGTTTATGCCACCTATCCAAACGAAACGTTCAAACAGGGTGCCTATGATAATACAAATAGCGACCGCATTGATAGCTGCTGTGTTGTGACGGGGGCCTGGGAAACAAAATGCTGTAAATGGTATTACAAATTTCAAGGCTAAAATTGACCACCACAGGAATGAGTAATCACCATCCTGCATGCCCATTACACGATCAGTTTCTTCAGGCAAATTGCCATACCAGATGGTCAGATATTGGGCGTAGTACGAATAAATCCATAACAAGGTAAACGCCATCAACATTTGTGCCAGATAGTTATAGATATGTCCGGAAACAGGGGCAACCAGTTTATTCTTCGTATTTAGCACGTAAATCCATACCACCAACATAGCCAGGAACATACCGAAATTACTGACGAATTGCTGCAACCCGTAAATTGCACTATGCCAATTAGGTATGAGTGTCATCTCAAAATCCCATGCAACCATTGTGCTGTAAAGCACAAAGAAGAAAGGAATCCAGGTAGCAACATGATGGAAGCGCTCGGCATCCTCAGGGCTGCGCTCCGCAACTTCCTGTCGCTTGATGAATACCCAGTACAACGCCATCATGAACAACATACCCACCACTTCACGAGACATCAGCCAGTGAGGCTGATACCAGCCTGGCATATGCCCTACAATGCTTCCATGCCCACTCCACCATGGAAATGTATGCTCACCGCCTGCAAGCAAAATAACCAGCAAAACAAACGCTAGCGGGAACAGTGCATACAGCGACACAGCTAAATTACGAACATCAAAACGCCACTTAGCACTTACCAGATGCAACACTGAACATAATGCAACACCACTGAGTGCCAGCGATAGCACAACGACAAAACTGACCGTCAAAACAGCCCAATTACTGTATTCAAACATTTTCAAAGCCTCCTATTTTGACGCGGCGGTTGCCAGACCGAACAGATCTTTTTGCAGCACCTTGCGTATGTAGTTCACAACGTGCCAACGCTCAGTCGCATTAAGATCATTTGCATAACTTGGCATAACCGCACCGCCAAATGTCATGTAACCAAATATATAACCATCAGGATATTCTTTCGGATCCCAGGTATGCATGTCATTTGTAGGAGTAAGGTTCCAAGGCTTCATAACCAACTTCTCACCTACCAGCCCATCACCCGTTCCCGATGTGCCATGACATGACGTACAGTAGATATTAAACAGACGCTTTCCAGTTGCAACGGACTTCTCATCTGCAGCAACAGGATTAGCCATTTTGACTGCCGTTTCCTGATCTCGAACATAAGTTGTTGTCCCAGCTACAGGGCGTGAACGCTGCGGAAAATTTTTCATGCCTGGGGTAGCCGCATCAGCGCTTTCCTGAGGTTTGATGCTGACCTGATTTGCCATATCCTGCGACCAGGGCCAAGCCTGAGCAACACAGGGTGCCAACAACAATGTAAATGCTAAGGATAACTTTTTCATTTCCCTGCCTCTTCCTGAATTTCCAACGCTTCGTGAGTTACGAATACCTGTTTGATCTTGGCGATAGCGGCATCATCCGCCTTAATCAAAATACCAATCTGATCTTCGGATACCTTGGCGCTATACAAGGGAGAGCGCTTAGCTGGCAATCCCGCACAGATCAAAAAGCCCAGAATACTGATAAACACACCACCCAGAATGAACATTTCATATGTAAGAACGAAGTTGGGCGGAAACGGCACGATAGGTTTTCCACCTTTTAATTGCGCATAAAAATTGGCTTGCGATCCAGAGATCAAGAAAAACCCCAGCAGCCCCCCCATGATCGCACCAACCAGCGTAAACCATTGCACATTTGCTGAACGCTCCCCAAGAACCTCTTCAACTTCATGATGTTCAATTGGTGATTTAAGTGTCAAATCATCAAAATCGAATCCTGGAATGCTAGCCGCGCGCAGTTGGTAAATGACCGCTTCGGCATCTTCAAAATTACTGAACAATGCGAGAATATGACGTTTACTCATGATTAGTGCGCTCCCTGTTCGGCAGTTTCACTTTTCTTAAGGTGCAGACTGCGGTGATAAACCATTTCTTTGACTTCGTACATAGATACGGAAGGGAACACTTTGCAGAAGACCATGAACAATAAGGTAAACCAACCAAAGCTTCCAAATACCATACCCCATTGAATCATGCTAGGCCATTGATCATGATCCCATGTCCAAGGGTAATAACCATGCGAGAATGTTGGTGCAACAATCATCCATCGCTCAAGCCACATGCCCAGATTCAACAGCAACGATACGGCAAACAGTACCGGTATGCTGGTCTGAACTTTCTTGATGGACAGCAGCAATGGAACTACGGATCCGCAGAAAATCATGCCCCACCAGAAAGGTGCATACGTACCTGTCATTTTCTGAATAAGAACATCCTTAGATGCATGATCATGGCTGTACCAAACAGATGCGAATTCAACTGCATTCAGGTATGTCCATACCATCGCAATTGCGAAAGTAAGACGGACAATTTTCTTCAAAATTGGCAATGTCATGTACTCTTCAAAGCGGAATACATAACGGAGGATGATGAACAATGTGATGATCGCCGCACAACCTGAATACAACGCTCCCGCCACGAAGTATGGAGGAAACGACGTAACGTGCCAGCCAGGCTGCTGTGACATCGCAAAGTCACCAGCAACGATCGAGTGTACGGATACCGCCAATGGAATCAAGAAACAGGCGATAGTCAGATAGGTAACGCGGAAATTACGCCATTGACGATCCGTACCTTCCCAACCGAGCGCCAACAGCGTGTAAAGCTGTTTACGCCATCCCGGATGCATATTGTCGCGTGCAATAGCCAGGTCAGGGATCATGCCAACGAACAGGAACAGGATAGATGAACTCAGATAGGTAAAGATCGCCATCGCATCCCACAACAATGGGGACTGAAAGTTAGGCCAGATACCCCGCTCGTTGGGGTAAGGAAGTGAGTAGTAGAACTGCCATAAGCGACCAATATGCACCATAACAAACAAACCAGCTGTTAACAGCGAGAATGTCGTCATTGCCTCGGCAAAACGGTAAATCGGCTTGCGCCAGTCAGCGTGCATCAGATGCAAAATGGCTGACAATAATGTCCCGGAGTGGCTCATACCAATCCAGAAGATGAAAGTAGCAATATACAAACCCCATACCTGCGGATTATTAAGGTTAGCTACACCCATGCCGTTCTGATACTGATAAATTTCACAGCCCAGACCGACACTAAATACGGCCAATGCCAAAAACAGGATTACCCAATATAGCGCTCTGGGATTCTCCATGCTCTTCATCACGTCCTGGTTAATCTTTGCCCAGGCGATGTCTTCGCGGATATCTTTCATTATTATTCCTTAAAGTAGTTCATGTCAGCCGACTACACGGCGCTTTCGCGCACACGTTCCAGATACATCACCGATGGATAGGCGCGCAGGTTTTCCAAAATGCGATAACCTCGCAATTCCGACTCCTGCTCTTCCTTGTTCTTGGATTGATGATCTTTGTCCAGCTCAACCTGTTGCGCCTTCCACTGTTTGTGGACTCTAGACTCAGGATCAACCAGATTGCCAAAAGAAATTGCACTGGTCGGGCATGCTTGTTGACAAGCCGTTTGTACCTCGCCCTCTCGTACAATTCGTCCCTCGTTTTTTGCTGTAACCTTGGCAGCAGAAAGACGCTGTACGCAGAATGTGCATTTTTCCATCACACCCTTGCTGCGGACGGAAACATCCGGATTCAACTGCTGATTCATTTCAGCAGGCCATACCGTGGCATCTGTCGGATAGTCGTACCAGTTGAAATAACGCACCTTAAACGGGCAGTTAGCTGAACAGTAACGTGAACCAATGCAGCGATTGTAAATTTGTGAGTTCAAGCCATCGGCTGTGTGATTGGTAGCCGCAACCGGACAAACCGTCTCACACGGGGCCGCTTCGCACTGCTGACACATCATAGGCAGGAATTGCAAGCCCTGATCTGGAAACTCGCGTCCATCCTCATCCCAGTAACGTTCAACGCGTATCCAGTGCATTTGCTGGCCATGCTGAAAACGCTCTTTGCCAACTACCGGAATGTTATTTTCTGCATAACAAGCCACGCTACAAGCGTTACAACCCGTGCAGGCATCAAGATCAATACTCATAGCCCATTTGTACGGGTCATGCGGCTTGTCTTCAACCGGGTGAAAATGACGGAATTGTGACCAATTCTCTAATAAATTACCTACCGACATAACTTAGACCTCCTCCGAAAGATCAACCTGATCTGTGGTCTTGCGGACTGCGATTTTTGCGCCCATCTGCAAACCACCCGCAGAACCCTCATCCTTGACAACGAGTACACGCTGACCAGTGTTACTGATCTTGACTCGTGTTTCATGCATCGCCAATTCACCCGTTTCCAGATCGAATACCGCATCCAGTATCTCAAGTGGATTTACACCATACCCCTTGGCGTAACGTCCCATCGCATCATGCCCACGACCTACCGGAATGGATACAGCATCAGGATGAATTCCGGGGAACAAATAGACTTGCGCCTTAATCGAACCCGTTTTGGATGTAACCTCTACAATATCGCCTTCGACGATATGCAACTCTTCCGCCTTCCTAGGATGCATTTCGACCCATGAATCCCAAACAATCGTAGTAAGTGGATCAGGTGATTCTTGCAACCAGGGCTGGTTGGCATGACGACCATCACGCAGATTTGCGGTAACGCCAGGAATCAGATGCAGAGGAAATTCCTCGTCTCCTTCAACTGACGCAGGCAAAGACACGCTGGATGTAGCCTTACCTGACAGTGTTGTAGATGTACCATTCAATTTGAGAATACCCTTGGTCAAGGTTTCATCCCAGAAAATATCATCTTCCTTGCCACCACCGCCAAGTGCGCCTTTGTTCTGCAAAATTGCACCGCGCAAATACGCGTAGTAATCTTCAAAACCCTTATATTCCTCAGCCTTGCGCTGTTTCATCAATGCAAGAAGAATGTCGCCCATTCCACGAGAATTCGGATGCAATCTCTCCATTAACGGCTGCTGAATATTGATCTGCGCATCGTCAGCCAAATATTCAGGAACCTGCGTACCCCAATCTTCCAATGCGGAATCGAGTGGCAATACCAAGTCAGCCTGTAGTGCTGTTTCGTCAAGGTAATGTGCAAATGCGACCTTGAATCCTGCCTTCGCCATATTTTCCTTAAATTTCAAGGAACCTGCAGCTGTAAACACCGGATTGCTCGCATAGTTGAACAACACTTTGTATTTTCCTGCTGCAAGACCGTCATTCAATGTCTTCAATGCAGCCGTAGAACCCGTTGCCGGGGCCAGTTGCGGAAAAGGAACCGTAGCTGGCGCCTCTATCGTCTTGCCGATATTACCCAATACATGATTTAACAAATGAATGGCTGCCGCGTTTTGTGAACCGTGCGCATAGCCTTCAGCAGCACTACCGACCAAAACCAGACTTGGGCTACGCAATTTCAACAACGCTGCAATCTTGTCAATCTGACCTGGTTCGACGCCTGTTTCCTTGCTTACACGGGCACGATCATAAGGCTTAACCAACTCAGCCACTTCACCGGCTGCGACTCCCAGTGCATTAATGATACCCAGAGCTAGTATGCCTTCGGTACCCGGACGCACTGCTAACCAGCGGTCTGCATTCGCGCCCGTTAGTGACATTTTGGATTCAACCTGAATCAACACACCACGTTGCCCATCAACGCCCTTGCGGAATTGCGCATACTGCTGGGAGAAATGTACCGGAGAAACCCAGCTACCCAGGAAGTCAGCTCCGAAAGACAGCACTACTTTCGCCTTATCAAGACGGTAACGCGGCATCTCGACACCGTACGCCTTCTTGTTGGATGCGCGCACCACGGATGGCGACAATGCCTCATAAACGAAGTGATTCTTGCTGCCGAGACTATCAAGATAATTACCCAACAATACTTTTAAATGACCACTAACACCACCACTCAAAAATGCGATTTCATCACCAGAAGCACCACTCAGCTTTTCAGCTATCAGTGTGTAAGCTTGCTCCCAGGTAATTGCCTCACCCTTGTTACCCGATCGCAGCAATGGCTCACGTATACGATCAGGATTGTAATGATGCTGCACCCCCGCCTGACCCACACCGCACAATTTGCCACGATTGATGCCGGAATCAATATTTCCCTCAAGCTTCAGTACACGTCCTTCGCGAACACGTCCGTTAATGCTGCAACCTGCATCACATTGTGCACATGTCGAGTTGTAATACACCCCGACGCCCGGAATCATGAAGTCATTAGCTTCCACATAGGAAACGACCGTTTCCTTCCCATCTTCAATTGAAGTATTGCCACAGCCGCTCAGCGCTACCGCTGCTCCGCTCCATCCCAATACCTTCAGAAAATCACGCCGATCAAAACCACTGTCTATCATCACAGCCTCTCTGGTTAATTCTTTGAATATCATGCCGTTTATTTGTGGCACTGCCAGCAATCATTAGGCCCCTGCGCCTTAATGGCTTCTGGAGTTTCAGGTACGTTTTCAGGCTTCCTGAAACTATACCAATATGCTTGACTACCCACTGGAGTACCGCCATCAGCCACTACAGGATGTTTCTTCTCGTGACAGGATGCACACCAACCCATAGTCAAAGGCTTCTGTCGACGCGCAACCGTCAGCTCTTTAACGTCGCCGTGGCAATATCCACAAGCTTCCTGAGTCGGACGATTTTGCTGTTCAACAAAACGCTTGATGTGACGCTCATGATTGAAGCGAACAAAATCAGGCAAATCGTGGACTTTTTTCCACTTCACGGGTTTTTTCTCATCCCAATACTTGAATAACTCCTTGATGCGCGGCTTGTCACGTACAGAATCGATATTCTGATGACATCCTATACATTTCTGTAATGGTGGAATTCCCGCAACGGCGCTACGCCGAGCATAGGTATGGCAATACATACAATCTATCTCCATGCCACCCTTGAGAGGATCGCTATTGGTTGGATCGTTTGGATTGCGTAAACCCGCGTGACGATTGTGAGGAAACTCGATAGGCTGCTCAACTTGCGGACCAAGACTATCTTCTGTGGTCAACGTTGGCGGTGGATTACCAGCTGCGAAACTGCTGGCAGCAAAAAACAAACCCATCGTAATGATAGGCAAACGTAGGAAACGGTACATCGTAAGAACTCCCCCCAGCAAACAAATGATCCCATGCCAACTCTTGCCAGCATGAACGAACAGGCAAAACGGATAATTATTTAATGCGATGCATCATGGCAATAAGTTTTTATTTGCTATTGTTTTTAAAATCCGCAAAACTTAGGCATTGCATGAGCACATCCGAATCATGTCCGCTTTAAAAAAGAATGTCAACACTGAATCCTGAAGGCTACTAATGACACCCTAAAAAACGTTTATTAAACCGATTTTTACAGCATTTGCTTATATGCATGCACACTCTAACCACACCGTAAATACAGGAATATTATTTATGAATGAAGAGCAAGCCGTACTTGATTTTTTTGCGAAAAAAGAAAATTTAACGCTAGGTTTATCTGTAGCAGAACTAATGGATTCCATACGCATAGAGATGAATTCCAGTTTTTGGGAAGTATTGCTACAACGCCTTAATTCTCAACTTGAAGTGCGCCAAAAAGCACATGACATGCAAAAGTGGGAGATCATTCCCACTAAGGACAGGGGCGATGAAGATGTACTGGTCGGCCTACACTATCGCCCTGTTCCGCCCCAGACAATTTGCCTGTTCCCCATGCTGGAACAACAATATATCAGTGGCGTGTGGCGCATCCTTCACGGACTAATGTGGAGCATTCCTCCAACACCTGAGCACCTCGCATTACCTGCCGTAAGCGATCTAAAGCAATTACTACTGGATGCCGGTTTCAGAAGCAACGAAAATTTTCTTGCCTGGCAGTGGACCGCTTTTTACCCGCGCCGTCGGGATTTTTTAACAAGCTATTCTCAGAATCCTGATGCACATCTGGGCAAACTTAGCGAGACCTTCAACATACTTTTTTACGGGCACTGGCAACAAATCATCAACGCCAACAACGCCTTGAGTCTTGCACCTCGCAGCATACCTGTGTCACTGACGAATTTACACCGCAAGCATGTTTGATCATCATTTTTTCGATCACACCGGATTATTCTGATCAAAAAAACGATGTTCAAGCTTAAATTTTTCCGCCAGATGTTCACCGAGCGATTGAACGCCCAGACGTTCCGTAGCGTGATGTCCTGCAGCGACATACGCCACGCCCGATTCATTGGCAAGATGAAAACTTTGCTCCGAAATTTCACCGGTCAAAAATGCATCCACTCCTAACGCAATGGCAGCCTCAAAATAGCCCTGCGCTCCTCCACTGCACCAAGCTACTCGGCTTATTTTCCGCGCTTGATCACCGATAGTTTGCGGCTTGCGACATAAGCACTTCTCCACTTGCATTGCAAAATCTGCAAGTGTAACTGGTTGTTGCAACGTACCTATACACGCAATATTCTGCTCACCGAATCTGCTCAACTCCTGCAAACCCAACACCTTTCCAAGTCGCGCATTATTACCTAGCTCCGCATGCGCATCGAGCGGAAGGTGATAAGCCAACAAACTCACATCATTTTTCAACAATTTGGCTAAACGTTGCTTTTTTATGCCGGTTATGCAGCAATCTTCGTTGCGCCAGAAGTAGCCATGATGAACCAGAATAGCATCCGCACTCCAATTTATCGCCTCGTCTATCACCTGTTTCGATGCGGTCACTGCTGTTGCAATGCGCCACACATCACAACGCCCCTCAACTTGAATACCATTTGGACTGTAATCCTTGAATTGCGCTGTTTGCAACAGGCTTGCGTTATAATTCCTTAATTCTTCGAGTTTCATGAACTTTCCTGACTAATTGAATCCTAAACAACATTTTTTTCGGACTGGTTTATCTTACCATGCGTAAACACTGGCTATTATTCTCGCAAACTGTAACCATTGCGCTTGCTCTGCTGTTCATCGTTCATACACTCAAACCCGAACTCTTACCGAATGCCGCCCGTAGCGGGGTTGTAACATTATATGAGAGCGCATCGGAAACGCCCGCACACAACGCCCCCAGCACCGGCCTCGGAGCGGCGGCAAAAAAAGCAATGCCTTCAGTCGTGAACATCTACACCAGCACTACGATCAAAACGCCTATTAATCCATTTTTGGATGATCCGCGCTTTCGTTTCTTCTTTGGTGACCAACTCGAAGAAAGCGCACCGCAACGCAGTTCCAGCCTCGGCTCGGGTGTAATAGTAAGCACCGATGGTTTTATTCTGACCAATCATCATGTCGTCGAAGCCGCCGACCAGATTGAAGTAGCGCTAGCCGATGGTCGCAAGGCTCCTGCACATGTAATCGGCTCTGACCCGGAAACCGACCTCGCCGTTATCAAAATTGACTTACCTGGCAGCATCCCCGCCATTACCTTTGGGCACCCTGAAAGTTCGCAAGTAGGCGACATGGTACTCGCCATAGGCAACCCGTTCGGCGTTGGTCAAACTGTCACCATGGGTATTATCAGCGCACTCAAACGTGACCATCTGGGACTGAATACCTTTGAGAACTTCATCCAGACCGATGCGGCGATCAATCCCGGCAATTCCGGTGGCGCGCTGGTTGACGTAAACGGCAATTTAATCGGCATCAACAGCGCCATTTATTCGCCCAATGGTGGTTCACTGGGTATTGGATTCGCGATACCCGCCAGTACCGCCAAAAAAACCATGGAACAAATTATCCAAAATGGTTCAGTAACACGCGGCTGGATCGGGGCAGGAATACAGGAACTTACCCCCGAACTTGCTGAATCCTTCAAACTGGAATCGTCTAATGGCGTTTTGATAACAGACATAATTCGTAACAGCCCCGCTGAGCAGGCAGGAATCAAGACCGGAGATATTCTAATTTCTATAGATGGCAAAGCGATCAATAACTGGAGTTCCATGCTGGAAACCGTCACCAACCTCCCACCGGGCAAGGTCGCTGATATTCACTTGATACGTAATGGCAACGACTTAAACAGTAAGGTAAAAATTGGAAAACGACCTACGCCTAAGGAGCGCTAGGTGACTGCAAGAGAAACTGGCTATGCTAAACAGAGTTCTGCGGCAGCTTATCCGCATCCAGTTTCATCCAACCAGCAACGATGATTCCTGCCTCATAAAGCAGCCACAGTGGCATCGCCAACATAAACTGCGAAACCACATCAGGAGGGGTGAAAATTGCACCGACCACAAACGCACCGACCACGACATAGGGACGTATCTCACGTAGTTTTCCTATGCTCACTACCCCCATGCGCACCAGCAGAATTACGGCGACTGGCACCTGAAAGGTAATGCCAAAAGCCACAAACATGGACAAAACGAAACTCAGGTATTTATCTATATCGGTCATCACTGCGACACCTAGCGGTGCGGAGGCGGTGATAAAACCGAACACCATCGGAAATACCGCAAAATAAGCGAATGCCATGCCGCAAAAAAACAGCAGGGTGCTTGCAAAGATCAGCGGGATGACCATGCGTTTTTCATGTTCATACAATCCGGGGGCAACAAAACGCCATAACTGATAAAGAATATACGGCAACGCCACCAGAAATGCCGCCATCATGGCTACCTTGAGGGGTACAAAAAACGGGGTAGTCACATCGGTGGCTATCATCTGCCCGCCCTTGGGCAACTTAGCCAATAAAGGCTGCGCCAGCAGCGCATATAAATCGGAGGCCCAGGGGAAAAGGCAGATAAATACCAGCAACAAAGCCAGCAGGGAGTGTAATAAACGAGTGCGCAGTTCAATTAGATGCGCGATGAAAGTTTCGCTGGTACTCATCAGGATTTGACCTGTACTGGCGACTCAGCGACAGAAGAATGTTCTGAAACAAGGGGCTGCTCTGTACCAAGAGATTGCGATGAAACACGCGATTGTTCTTCGTTGAGAGTTTGTGCCGTGACAGTAATCGGCCCGCTCACATTATTAGCAACCGCACGATTTAACTTTTGAACCTGTTGATCTACAGTTTGACCTGTCTGCTGCACGGTTTGCTGCAAAGCCTGCGCTTCCGCTTGTATCTTTTGTTGCAACTGCCGATATTCCTCAACCGCCAAATCACGGGTAATATCGGCTTTTACACCATTAACATAACGTTGCGCACGACCATACAGTAGCCCCATGGTGCGTGCCACCTTCGGCAACCGCTCCGGGCCGATGACGATCAGGGCCACCACCATGATCATCATCAGTTCACTCAGATCAAAACCCATGATTACTTTCCGTACGGTTTATCTTTAAACATTGCTATGTGTTTTGCTCTTCACTTCACCTTCGATAGTCTGACCATCTTCCTTAAGCTGCCTGGTTGGCTCTTCATTCGCCGCTCCCATACCCTCCTTGAAGCCTTTAACGGCCCCACCCAGATCGCTGCCGATATTACGCAGCTTCTTGGTGCCGAACACCAGCATAACCACAACCAATACGATCACCCAATGCCAAATACTCATCGAACCCATAATTTTCTCCTTGAATTAACTGCGACGCACCATGGGCGGAATTAATCCGCCCCCGATGACATGTATGTGTAAATGAAATACTTCCTGACCGCCACCGGGACCAGTATTAATCACGGTACGAAAACCATTATCCAATCCCTGCTCCTTCGCCAGCTTCGGCACCAGCAACATCATTTTAGACAACAACACTGCATGAGTCTGCTCGGCATCGGCCAATGAAGCAATGTGTATCTTCGGAATCAACATAAAGTGTACGGGTGCTACCGGATGGATATCGTGAAACGCGAATATCTCATCATCCTCGTACACCTTGCGACTAGGAATTTCACCCCGCGCAATTCTGCAAAACAGACAGTCACTCACTCTACGCCCCCTTCCGGCTATTTTTTTCCGCAATTCCAGACAAACCTTCGCGTCGCGCCAATTCATTGAGAACATCTTCAGCAGACAATCCGTGATGCGCCAGCATTACCATGCTATGAAACCATAAGTCAGCGGTTTCGTACACGATATGCGCCTTGTCGCCTTCCTTGCTGGCTAAAATGACTTCAGTCGCTTCCTCGCCTACCTTCTTCAGGATCGCATCTTCGCCCTTGCTGAACAACTTTGCGACATAAGAGCTATCGGGCGAGGCCTGCTTGCGCAACTCTATGGTTTCGGTCAATGTTTGTAAAATAGTCATTTCTTGTAAATCTCGTCAGGGGATTTAATCACCGCATCTACATCATGCCATTGCCCATCTTCCAGCCGACTGAAAAAACAACTCTGACGCCCGGTATGACAAGCAATGCCACCTTGCTGTTCGATTTGCAGCAGAATCACATCCGCATCGCAATCCACGCGTATTTCCTTCACCTTCTGAATATGCCCGGACTCTTCACCCTTATGCCAAAGCTTGTTACGTGAACGCGACCAATAAACCGCCTCGCTTTTTTGACTGGTGAGCATCAACGCCTCGCGGTTCATCCATGCCACCATCAATACACGACCGGATTCAGCGTCTTGAGCAATCGCAGGTACCAAGCCATCAGCAGACCAGTTCACTTTATCCAGCCAGGTATTGATCACAGTCGCACCTCAATGCCTCGCGTCGCCATATATTGCTTCGCCTGCTGCACGGTATATTCACCGAAATGAAATATGCTGGCCGCCAATACTGCATCTGCACCACCTTCGGTAACACCCTCGGCCAGATGTTGCAAATTACCCACACCGCCACTTGCGATCACCGGTATTTCCAGCGCGTCGGTAACAAGACGGGTAAGCGCGAGATCGAAACCATTCTTCTGTCCATCACGATCCATACTGGTCAACAGAATTTCACCTGCGCCCAATAATTGCATCTTGCGTGCCCATTCAACGACATCAAGCCCAGTCGCACGGCGACCGCCATGGGTAAATACTTCCCAACGTCCCGCTTCAACCTGCTTGGCATCGATAGCCACCACGATGCACTGCGAACCGTAACGTCCGGCGGCATCCGCCACCAGTTGCGGATTTAGCACTGCCGAGGTATTGATACTGACCTTGTCCGCTCCCGCATTCAACAGGTTACGCACATCGCCCACCTCACGCACACCACCGCCGACCGTAAGTGGAATAAATACCTGCGAAGCCACTTGCTCAATAATTTTGAAGATAATCCCCCGGTCATCTGAACTGGCAGTTATATCCAGAAAAGTCAGCTCATCCGCACCCTGCTCATCATAACGACGTGCAATTTCTACTGGATCACCGGCATCGCGCAACTCGACAAAACTGACACCCTTGACTACGCGTCCGTGAGTAACATCCAGACAGGGAATAATACGTTTGGCGAGCATCAGAATTTGGGCGACAGTTCATCCGCGAGCGCCTGTGCCTCACGAAAATCCAGCGTACCTTCGTAAATTGCACGTCCGGTAATCGCCCCGACAATACCTTCAGGCTGAACCGCACACAAGGCGCGTACATCATCCAGATTGGTAATGCCACCACTGGCAATTACCGGGGTACGCAATGGACGAGCCAAGTCAACCGTAGCGTCGATATTTACACCGTTCAACATGCCATCACGGCCTATGTCAGTGTAAATAATGGCTTCCACACCATAACCTTCAAAACGCAGAGCCAGATCAGCCACATCGTGTCCGGTTAGCTTGGACCAGCCGTTTACAGCCACCTTGCCGGCCTTGGCATCCAGTCCAACCATGATATGACCCGGAAAGGCATCACAAGCTTCATGCAAAAAGCCGGGCACCTTGACCGCAGCCGTACCGATAATGATATAGGTCACGCCCAGATCGAGGTATCGCTCGATCGTATCCAGATCACGGATGCCTCCGCCCAATTGCACGGGCACATCGTTGCCGACAGCACTAATAATGCTGCGCACGGCGGCTTCATTTTTCGGCTTTCCGGCAAATGCGCCGTTGAGATCGACCAGATGTATACGTCTGGCTCCCTGTCCCAGCCAGTGCAGCGCCGTAGCAGCAGGGTCTTCGGAAAATACGGTTGAGTCTTCCATCACGCCCTGTTTGAGGCGCACACAATGACCGTCTTTTAAATCAATCGCAGGAATAAGTAACATGGCGGTTAAATAAGTAAATTAAGGATTCCATAAAACAAAGTTTTGTAGCAGTTTTAGCCCTGCTGACTGGCTTTTCTCCGGGTGAAATTGCACCGCGAACAAATTGTCCTGCGCCACAGCACCGACGAAAGGTGTCGGATAATCGCTGGTCGCTTGAATTATTTTTTCATCATCGGGTTTGACGTAATAGCTATGCACATAATAAAAACGTGCATCCTGTTCGATACCTGCCCACAATGAATGAGTCGATGTCTGATGCACCTGATTCCAGCCCATGTGCGGCACCTTGAGTTTATTGCCCTGAACATCATGCATATTGCCGGCAAATCGCACCACATCGCCGGACAATACGCCCAATCCGGGCACATCACCTTCCTGACTGTGTTCAAACAACATTTGCAAGCCTATGCAGATACCGAGAAATGGCTTGTTGCGCGCCGCATCCAATATCGCATTATGCAAACCACGCCCTTCCATTTCGCGCATGCAGTCGGGCATCGCGCCCTGCCCCGGAAAGACCACCCGGCCTGCATCGGCGATTACCTTGGGATCATCGGTAACAACGATATTCAAATCAGGTGCCACCTTGCGCAGGGCCTGCTCGACCGAACGCAGATTACCCATACCGTAATCTACTATAGCAACATCAACCATCTACAACATTCCTTTGGTTGATGGCATCATGCCCGCCATGCGCGAATCGGCTTCCAAAGCCATGCGCAAGGCACGACCGAACGCCTTGAATATCGTCTCGGCTTGATGGTGAGCGTTACGCCCCGCCAGATTATCAATATGCAGCGTAACCAGTGCATGATTGGTGAAACCCTGAAAGAATTCATGGAACAGGTCAACATCGAATTCGCCGATATTGCCACGTACAAATTCACAATTAAATACCAGACCGGGACGACCGGAAAGGTCAAGCACCACGCGCGACAAGGCTTCGTCCAGCGGCACATAAGCATGTCCATAACGGCAGATACCCTTCTTGTCGCCAACCGCCTGAGCGAAAGCCTGCCCGAGCGTAATGCCTATATCTTCAACCGTGTGATGCGCATCAATATGCAGGTCGCCCTTGGCTACGATGCTGATGTCCAGCAAGCCATGCCGGGCGATCTGATCCAGCATGTGATCCAGAAACGGCAAGCCGGTATCAAAACTACTTTTGCCACTCCCATCCAGATTCAGTTCGACACTGATCTGTGTTTCCAGAGTATTGCGCGAAACTTTTGCACTACGCATAACTATGTTCCAATTATTGTAGGTCGGGTTTGAACCCGACTGTTCACTATCGGGTTGAAACCCGAGAAACTTGCGGTCCGGCACCGGCCCGGACCTACGAAATACATTTCTTTAATGCCGCGATAAACTTTTCATTCTCTTCCGGCGTTCCCACGGTAACACGCAAGCAATCTGCCAACATCGGATGCGCGCCATTGAGATTCTTGATCAACACCCCGTGCTGCTTCAAGCCCGCAAATACCGCCGAAGCATTGGCGATACGAAACAACAAAAAATTCGCCTCGCTGCAATAAACCTCAACACCCGCAACTTCCGACAGCGCCAAATGAAGCTTGTCACGATCCAACTTGATTTGCTCAGCCTGCTGCAACAGCACATCATGATTATCTAGCAATTTTTCCGCGACCAATTGCGGCAAAACACCGACATTATACGGTAAACGCAGTTTTTCCAACTGCTCCAGCCACACCTTATCACCCGCCAGAAAACCCAGCCGCAAACCGGCCATGCCCAACTTGGAAAAGGTACGCATTACCAGCAGATTGGGGTAACGCGCCAAATGCGGAATAAAACTATCGCTGGCAAACGCATAATATGCCTCATCCACCACCACCAGACCGGGGGCCGCTTCGATGATTTTCATCACCGCATCGACCGAAAACAAATTGCCTGTGGGATTATTAGGATAGGCAAGAAATATCAGTACAGGCTGCTCGCGCGCAATCGCGTCAAGCGTAGCCTGCAAATCCAGAGAAAAATCCGCCGCCAGCGGCACACCGACATAACGCATACCGGTAAAGGTCGCAATCATCCGGTACATTACAAACGAAGGTTCCACACTGAGTAACGATGCTCCCGGCTTGTTCAGCGCCATCGCCAGCAACTGAATCAACTCATCCGAGCCGTTACCAAGCAAAACAGCCATATCATCCGGCATATCCAACGTTGAACGGATTTTATCCTTCAGTAAAGTCGGATTAGGATCGGGATAACGATTAATCGCCGCGTCAGCGGCTAGAGCGGATATCTCTGCGCGCAACGTTTCCGGAACCCGATAAGGATTTTCCATCGCATCAAGTTTGGTATAACCGCTGCAATCAGGAACATGATAGGCATGCAGCGAAAGTATCTCCGGACGAATCAGAGTAGAAACCAGAGTAGAAGCAGAAACAGGCGACATGGAGGGCAACTAAAAAACATGAAGATATTGACTCGGCGAAGCTTACCACAGCTTATCGTGAACAGGGCAAGGTCTCGTTACGATTGACGACTAAAGTACAATTAATTCTATCGCCGCATTGGCAGATACGCCGCTTACGCGACTTGCTTGGTGCGACTCACGACATCGTGGACATTTCTACCTTGTTTCACGCAGACTATCATGGCTCAAATTTAAATTTTACATTTGGTGCATGAAATACACCTACACTTGCCAACCCAACATTTTTGAGAGAGCAGCCATAATTCCGATAGCTGCAGCCGACAAAGTTCCCAACTTCATTGTCAGTCGCAACTCCAGCCGCTCCAAATCGTCTTTGGTTGCCAAGCGCTCGTTAATCAGATCAGCGACCGTTTCAGCCTGAACCTCAGCTTGCTCCTCTGTAAATCCGACTGCCTTCATTTTTTAGATGTAAGCGTGTATATCAAAAATTGCAACACTCATGATTTTCTCCATTTACTCAATGCAGCGCAGAGTAGCAAATTTTTCGTTTCAAAAGCAAAAAACAGGGGAGACCGAAGTCTCCCCTGCTTGAACTACTTCTTGCTAAAGTAGGTTACACGATTAACGTACAAACCACCTTCGACAAGTTTAAGCAATATTCAGAAGCGTTAGCTTAGAACAATGTTTCCAACAGAACGGTTGTAGCGCTCTTACCTACAGCAACACCATTCCAAGCAGAACCTGATTGCATTGTGTGATGCAGACCCAGCTCCATGTTTTGTGCCAACTCGTAAGTCAGACCAAGCATAATTGCATTGTCCTTATCGTTTACCAAGGCGCCATTTTTCGCACTACGCAATGCAACCTGTACTGTTGCCAAGCCTGGTACTACGCCAACTTCAGCAGCGATGTTGAAAGAAGAAGCAGTGCCTGCGTTAATATTGAAGGCATTAAGTACACCACCAACAGCAGAGCCTGGAGCCGTACCGTAGGAAGCATAGATACCTACTGCCATTCCACCCATTTCACCTTGCATTTGCGCATCGATGATAGTTGCTTTATGACTGTTTTCTACTGGAGCACCAGCCAAAACTGATGCAGCAGCCAAACCTGTACCGCCAAATGCCTGAATACCAACACCGGTATCCCAGCCAGCCAAGTCAAACAAACCTACTGCACGCAGGTAAGTAAATGGCAGACCAACACCAGCCGTACCTCCAGCTACACCAGGAGCCACATCAGTTTCTTTTGCATATGAGAATGCAAAATTGTTACCGATTACGTTAATGGAAGCACCAGTACCACCAGCAATTGCCTTCTCGTTCGCTACATATTGACGTGCTGAGGTTGCACGGATATGTTCCTTGTTCGGACCGCCATTACCCATCAAACGATGAATAGAAGTAGCACCAGTATTCAGCATCTCGCCGTTACCTGCTGCACCTTGACCTGTGGAATACAGTGTCAAACCAGCGTGAATTCCAGGTGTAACTTCAGGCATGATTGCCAATTTTGCACTTGCTGCACCTGCTGGTGCTGTAGCGAATTCAGACAGGAAACCTGCGAAATCAGTTACTTTACCGCCAAAGAAGAATTGCAACTCACCACCAGTACCTGGAACAAATACATTGCTAGGACCACCAGAAACTCTTTCAATACCGCCGGTAGCCAATACAGCCATGTTCAGACGATCTGGAATAGACAAATGCTCGCCTTCAACTTTTTCTTGCGCGCCCATCATGGTGTAACCAGATGCTTTAAATGCGCGACCAAATGAATTGATAGCTGGGAAATGTTGGAAGTGGCAAGCAGAGCAAGCCATGCCAGTTTGACGAGCAAATACTGGAACAGCAGACGCTTCAGGAGCGAATGCCATAGCAGCCATTACACCTGCGATAGATAGAACGATTTTATTCATGATTTATCCTCAGTTAAGAAATTTTTGAAGTGATTGCAAGACCTCCCTGCCTTCACTGGGGACGAACTGTATAGAACCACGGCATGCACTGTCAAAATTAATGTTCATATTGTTGTTTTTTTGCAACATCAAAAAAATGCGGGGTTGATGAACAAGGGCAAAAAAATTTTGCCAGCGTAGCCCGCATGCAATGAAATGAAATCCGGGAGGGGCGATGTGCCGAATTCCCGGATTCCGCTGCGCTACATCAGAGCTACAAGTACCGGAAACCGGCTCAAACCCAATAAGCCGCACCCGTCATGATCTTGCCGTTAAACCTCATTGCCATTTGCACCGGTTGCGGCAATTCCACCCCACCCAGCTCGACTGCCATATCCGAATGTCCGATTTCGTCGATATACATTTGTGCGACGATGGCACGACTTTTTTCATCCTGCTCGGGCAATTTATCCAGATGACTTTGCAGATGAGTTCCTACCTGCTGTTCAGTTTCAGACAGAAATCCCAGATTCCATTTATCTCCCAGCAACCCGGCAAACGCGCCTATCGCCAATGACCCCGTGTACCAGAGCGGATTAAGTACGCTCAGATGTCCGCCCAATTCATGCACACGATGCGCAGTCCAAGCCAGATGCTCGGTCTCTTCCTGCGCAGCCTGCTCCAACTTCTGTTGCACCTGAGGATCCCGCGCCGTCATGGCCTGCCCCTGATACAAGGCCTGAGCGCAAATCTCGCCGCTGTGGTTAACCCGCATCAGCGCCGCAGCATGCTTTTTCTCCGCCTCGCTCAATGGTGATTCCGCCACTTCCGCATCAGGATAAGGACGCACGCTATGCGCCTGACTGAACAGGGTGCGCAGGCCCTTATCAAACTCAACAATAATACGATCCAGATTTAACATGATCTACTCCAAAGCATACGGTGGAATGGCAAAACAGACCGCAATGTAGAGAATTAATATACGAGCGTCAATAAAAAACGGACACCCGAGAGTGTCCGTTAGTTTCCAAATCACAATCACTCGATTGAGCGAGAGTAATTATGACCAAATACCAAGCTGCGTTAGTTTGCAGCTTATACGATGGTCATTTGTTTCATCAGAAGGAGTGAGACATACCCAACGAGAATACAGAAGGAGATGCGCCTACGCCATTCGCGCTAACTGCGGTGGTTTGCGAGAAGCTATTAGCGGCAGCAGATTGGTTGCTGATACGTGAATAGATTGCATACAACCTAGTGCGTTTGCTCAAGTTGTGGTCATAACCCAATGATAACTGGTTTGCGCCGGTATTGAGCGTAGTACCGATCTGATTAGACTTACCGTAAGCCAATTTCACTGCATCGCTGTCGGTAATGCTGTACTTGCCAGCCAAGTAGTAAGCATTGTGACCGTACTTGTTAGCTAGTGTCACAGCGGTCAAATTGTCGCTGGTTTTTTCATAAGCGAAATTAACCACGAACGCATCCATTTTGTAGCCCAGACCCAGCTTGGTTGCTTTTTCCTTGCCACCTACGAGAACCGTATCAAGCTTGTGCTCTTCATAAGCCAATGATGCGTAGAACGGATCAGCAGAATACATACCTGCCATACTCAAAGCACTGGCTTTCGCCGCAGCAGCCGTTACGTTAGCCTCAGCCAGATTGACATAAGCAATCGCACCAGTAAAACCGCTCAGCGAGGGGCTGATGTAAGCGATTACGTCAGGTTGACGACCATCAAAAGAGGCAGCAGCAGTACGAGCAGACACACCACCCATCAAGGCACGGTTATCAGCGATGCTGTCGCCAAACACGTCCAGAGCACGAGTAGAAATCTTGTATGGTGTGTCATGACGACCCATCAACACGGTACCCATGTCGTTGCTCTTCAAACCCAAGAAAGTATTGCGAGTTGCCAAAGTGCCGCCTGTATTGTCCATATTGACTTGCTGCTCGATCTGCCATACAGCAGCCAAGCCATCACCCAGGTCTTCAGCACCCTTGAAACCGATCTTGGATACGTTGCTCGATACGTTACCCTTACTAACGCCTGCTGTACCTAAAGTATTTGTGCCAGTAGTAATGAAGTCATAAGACAAATCAGCCTTACCATAAACAGTAACATTGCTATCAGCGAATGCGGCTGGTGCTACAAAGGCTGCGGCAATAGCCAGAGCGATAATTTTCTTTTGCATGAAATACTCCATAGTAAATGTTCAACCGGCAACTTTTCGTCGCCTCCCCTTCAAACGAAGGCATATCAAAACTCTCTAACAAGAATTTCTGGAAACGGATTATCCAGACTCACCAATCCGGCGCAAGGCAATTATTACGGATTTAACAAAACCTTCATAATGTGTTGCATTTTTACAACAGATAATTACAGGAGACTTACAAAACTTTAATTATTAACAATATTTTCACAAAGTTAGCTTCGAACCAGCCCGAACTTCAAATCTCAAACACCTTTGCCAATTCCAGACCCGGATCAGTAGCCCGCATAAATGCTTCACCAACCAAAAAGCTATTGACCTGATTCCGGCGCATCAACCTTACATCTGCCGTATTCAGTATCCCGCTTTCAGTGACAACGATACGATCATTGGTACCCGCAAGGGGCATCCCCGCCGGGTTCCCGCTGCTATGCAGCGACCTCGGCGTGAGGATGCGTGGCAGCATATCCAGCGTAGTTTGCAGACTGACTTCAAATGTCCGCAGATTACGATTATTGATTCCGAGCAGCGGGGTTTGTAGTTGCAGCGCAACATCCAGCTCCTCGTTATTGTGCACTTCCACCAACACCGCCATACCAAAACTGAACGCCAACGATTCGAACGCCTGCATCTGTTTCACATCCAGTGCGGCGGCAATCAGCAGAATCGCGTCCGCCCCCATCGCACGAGCCTGATAAATCTGGTACTCATCGATGATGAAGTCCTTGCGTAATACCGGCAGCGAGCAGGCGGCGCGCGCCTGTTGCAAATACTCGATACTGCCCTGAAAGAATTGCTCATCGGTCAACACTGACAAACAGGCTGCACCGTGCTGCTGATAACTGGCGGCAATTCCGGCAGGATCGAAGTCGGCGCGCAGGATGCCTTTACTGGGACTGGCTTTCTTGATTTCGGCGATGACGGCTGGCAATCCGGCTTCGATCTTGCCGCGTATTGCGCCTGCAAAATCGCGCACGGCAGGTGCATTTCGCGCTTCTAGACGCAACACTTCCAGTGATTTGACAGCCTGAGCGGCAGCCACTTCCTGAGCTTTTACCGCAAGTATTTTATTAAGTATGTCGGACATGACGCATCCATATATATAAGTCGGGCGCGCATTTTACCGCAGAGGCTAGCTTTATCACGCTCTTTTCCAGTTCGATATTAAATCGCGCGCCTACAAATAGACATTGAGGTGATAAAATGCCCGGCAATGTAAATTCGGCCAAATAGATTTAAGGGACACCATGCAAAACATCAAGGATTATATGGAAACCGTCGGGAAGGCTGCCCGCGCCGCTTCCCGCATCATGGCGCAGGCGGACACTGCCGCCAAAAACCGTGCGCTCGCCGCTATCGCCGCCTCACTATTGGAGCAATCAGCCAGTGTGCTGGAAGCTAATGCCAAGGATGTGGCAGCCGCACGCGCCAACGGACTGGACGAGGCATCGATCGACCGCCTGACACTGACCGAAAAAACCATGCGTTCGATGGCAGACGGCTTGTTACAGATTGCCCAGCTACCCGATCTAATCGGCTCCATCAGCGACCTGAATTACCGTCCTTCCGGCATACAGGTCGGCAAGATGCGCGTCCCACTGGGGGTGATCGGCATCATCTACGAGTCGCGCCCCAATGTTACCGCCGATGCCGCCGGATTATGTCTGAAGTCAGGCAATGCAGCCATTTTGCGCGGCGGTTCGGAAGCCATTCATTCCAATCAGGCTATCGCCGCCTGCGTGCTCGCCGGACTGCGCGCCGCCGGTCTACCTGAAACGGCGGTACAGGTTATCTCCACCACGGATCGCGCTGCGGTCGGCGAGCTCATCACCATGAAGAAGTATGTGGACGTGATCGTGCCGCGTGGTGGCAAAAGCCTGATCGAACGCATTTCCAACGAGGCGAAAGTGCCCGTCATCAAGCATCTGGACGGCATCTGCCATGTTTACATCGACGACGAAGCCGATATGAATAAAGCCATCCGCATCGCCGATAACGCCAAGACTCACCGCTACGGCGTATGCAACGCGATGGAAACCCTGCTGATTGCTCAAAGCGTTGCCGCCGAGGTATTGCCACCGCTATGCAAAATCTATCTGGACAAGGGCGTCGAATTGCGCGGCGATGAAGTCGCCTGTGCGCTGATTCCACAGATGACGCCCGCAACCGAAGAAGACTGGCACACTGAATATCTGGCCGCGATTCTCAGCGTACGCATCGTCGCCGACATGGACGCCGCCATCGCCCACATCGACACCTATAGCTCGCAACACACCGAGAGCATCGTTACCGAGAATTACAGCAAAGCGATGCGCTTCCTGCGCGAAGTGGATTCCAGCTCGGTGATGGTCAATGCCTCGACACGCTTTGCCGACGGCTTCGAATACGGATTGGGCGCAGAGATCGGCATTTCCACCGACAAAATCCACGCACGCGGCCCGGTCGGTCTGGAAGGCCTGACTTCGCAGAAATATATTGTGCTGGGTAACGGACAGATACGTGCTTAATCCGAATTATCCATTAGCGCCGTCATTAATGAAGTAACTAAACACTATCTAAGCGAGCAAAATACGCTCACCAAGATTTTGTTTATCCCGCAGAAGCGGGAATCCAGCAAGATTAACACTCCGCGTAGCGGACAAAACCTCAATATTGACCCGTTACACGGGGACTTTTTAATTAACTGGATTCCCGCTTTCGCGGGAATGACGATTTAGGAAATTAACGTTTCAGTCACACATGAAAGAATATAAAACATGAGCCAA
Source organism: Burkholderiales bacterium (assembly GCA_038206935.1). Lineage (GTDB taxonomy): Bacteria > Pseudomonadota > Gammaproteobacteria > Burkholderiales > Gallionellaceae > Gallionella. The sequence goes on along the minus strand of JBBRAJ010000006.1, from coordinate 53,714 downwards.
ATTATCGAAATCAAAGTACCGGACATCGGCGATTACAAAGGCATCGCCATCATTGATGTGGCAGTTAAAGCCGGGGATACCGTCGAAAAAGAGCAGACCATCATCACACTGGAAACCGATAAGGCCACCATGGATGTACCCACATCCAGCGCGGGGATCGTCAAGTCAGTCAATGTAAAGGTGGGCGACAAGGTTGCAGAAGGGACTGTTATCCTTACACTGGAAACCAACGCGACAGCGGAAGCAAGCGCCAAGCCAGTCGCAGCACAAGCTCCTCAGCCCGCACCTGCACCAACAGCGCCTGCCGCGACTCCCGCACAGAAGGGCGACATACACGCCGAGGTGCTGGTATTGGGCGCTGGCCCTGGTGGGTACACGGCAGCATTCCGCGCAGCCGATCTGGGCAAGCAGGTGGTCATGATCGAGAAGCATGCCTCGCTGGGCGGCGTATGTCTGAATGTAGGCTGCATTCCTTCCAAGGCACTATTGCATGTCGCCAAGGTTATCAATGAAGCCGAGGAAGTCAGCCATCATGGCGTGACCTTTGCCAAACCCGCCATCGACATCGACCAGATTCGCGGCTGGAAGGAAAGCGTCATCAACAAGCTGACTGGCGGGCTGAAGCAACTGGCCAAGCAGCGCAAGGTGCAGGTAGTGCAAGGTGTGGCGAAATTCAGTTCGGCCAATACCGTTACGGTAAACACGGCGGAAGGCGAAAAAGTTATCAGCTTCGATCATGCCATTGTAGCGGCCGGTTCCAGCGTGGCGCGTATTCCAGGCTTCCCTTACGACGATCCGCGCATCATCGACTCGACCGGCGCACTGGCCTTGCAGGATGTGCCCAAGCGCATGCTGATCCTTGGCGGCGGCATCATCGGTCTGGAAATGGCGACCGTCTATGACGCGCTGGGCTCGAAAATCTCCGTGGTCGAATTGATGGATCAACTGATTCCGGGGGCCGACAAGGATATGGTCAAACCGCTACATAACCGCATCGCGAAACGTTATGAGGCCATTTACCTGAAAACCAAAGTCACCAGCATCGAAGCCTTGCCGGAAGGCTTACGCGTGACCTTTGAGGGCGACAAGGCTCCTGAACCGCAAATGTATGACCGTGTGTTGATGGCGGTAGGTCGCCGCCCGAATGGTCGCGAGATCAACGCCGAAGCGGCAGGACTGTTCGTCAATGAGCGTGGATTCATTCCGGTGGACAAGCAGCAGCGCACCAATGTACCGCACATCTTCGCCATCGGCGACATCGTCGGCGATCCGATGCTGGCACATAAAGCGGTGCACGAAGGCAAGGTTGCCGCAGAAAATATCGCCGGACATAAGGCGTTCTTTGAACCATTGACGATTCCATCGGTTGCCTACACCGATCCCGAAATCGCATGGATGGGGCTGACCGAAACCCAGGCCAAGGCTCAGGGTATCGAATATGAGAAAGGCAGCTTCCCCTGGGCGGCATCGGGACGCGCACTGTCAGTCGGTCGCGAAGAGGGTTCGACCAAGGTGCTGCTCGATCCCAAGACCCGCCGCATACTGGGAGCCGGTATCGTCGGTGTGAACGCGGGTGAACTGATCGCCGAAGCTGTGTTGGCACTGGAAATGGGCGCAGACATGGAAGACATTGGCCTGACCATCCATCCGCACCCGACGCTTTCCGAGACGCTGTGCTTTGCTGCCGAAATGGCCGAGGGTACGATCACCGATCTGTTACCTCCACGTAAAAAATAGGAGAACGCCATGAAACTGCGCTATCTGCCGTTCCTTCTTATGGCGCTGACCTCGTCCGCTCAGGCATTTGATCTGGGCGGCCTGAAAGACAAATTGGGCAATCTGGGAAAAACAGAGGCTCAACCCGCTGCGGCCGCACCCGAAAAGCCTGCGCAACAGCCCCCCACAGTCAGCCCGTCTGCGACCTCGATTCTGTCCGGCTTCAGCAACAAGGATCAGATAGGCAGCCTGAAGCAGGCACTGACTCAGGGAGCTGAAACGGCGGTAGCCAATCTGGCAAAGGAAAACGGTTATCTGGGTAACGACAAGGTACGCATCCCGTTACCGGAAAACCTGCAAAAGGCGGATAGTCTGTTACGTAAGTTCGGCATGGGTAAATACGCCGATGAGCTCGTCACCTCGATGAATCGTGCTGCCGAGGCCGCCGTACCGGAAGCTAAGAATCTGCTGGTTGGCGCAGTGAAAAACATGACGGTAACGGATGCCAAAAACATACTGGCCGGTGGCGAGGATGCCGCGACACAGTATTTCCGCAAAAGTACCGAAACCGCCCTGACCGGAAAATTCAAACCCATCGTCAACAAGTCCATGCAAAAAGTGAAACTGGCCGAAAAATACGACCAGTTTGCCGGCAAGGGCGTACAACTGGGCATGGTGGACGAACGCGATGCAAAACTGGACGACTACATCACCCGCAAGGCCATGGACGGTTTATTCCTGATGATGGCGGAACAGGAAAAAGCAATACGCGCTAATCCGATTGAAGCGACTGGAAATCTGGCCAAGAAGATATTTTCAGCAATCAAGTTCTGACCACAAGGGCGTGTAAATCGCTCTTCCTCCCCTTCCATGACCGAAACTGCCAGCCTGCTCTCCCTGTTCATCAGTAGTTTTCTAGCCGCCACGCTATTGCCCGGCGGCTCGGAAGTGGTGTTGTTTGCGGTCTTGAAAGCCTATCCATCGGAACTGTGGACGGCATTGCTGGTTGCGACGCTGGGCAATACGCTGGGAGGCATGGTGAGTTTCGGCATGGGATGGTTATTACCGCAAACCCAACAATTAAAACATGTAGACAAGCTGCGTAAATATGGCACGCCCGCACTATTGCTTTCTTGGACGCCATTGATAGGCGATGCGCTGTGTCTGGCGGCAGGATGGCTACGCCTAAACCCCTTACATGCACTGCTGTTTATCGCCGCCGGAAAATTTGCACGTTACTGGATTATCGCGGCGACCCTGTTTTAAACCATAATGATCAGCAAGCATTCTGTTCTTGTTTATTCATCGGTACTATTTAATAATGAGCTACAACATTTAATAAGGTAAACATGTCTTCCATTTCTCAAGAAACCTCAGAAAAGATACTCGCGAGCATACGCATTCCTCCTCGCCCAACCATACTCACCGAGTTGATGGCAGAACGAAATAAACCTGAAATGGACATCAAGAAAATTGCGAATATCGTATCCCGCGATGTCGTACTTTCGGCCGCAACACTCAAAACAGTCAATTCACCCTTCTTTGGATTAAGCTGGAAAATCAATTCGATCGAGCAGGCTGTAATGACACTGGGATCGGGAAATGTTTTCAACATCCTGACCGGACTTGTGCTGCGTAACCTAAATGCTGGCAACACCCCGCAATTGAACCGTTTCTGGGATACCGCTGAAAACACGGCATTTATTGCCGCCTTACTTGCCAAGCGCATTCCCGGCGTACCACACGATCTCGCCTATACCGTTGGGCTGTTTCATGATTGCGCCATTCCGCTGCTGATGACGCGATTCCCGGATTACATCGAAACTTTAAAAATCGCTCAAAACACGCCAGATAAAACCATAACTGAAGTCGAAGATGAACGTCACCACACGCATCACGCGATTGTCGGTTATCTGCTTGCCAAGAACTGGAATCTGTCGGAGACTATCGCACTTACGATCTTGCATCATCACAATCTGGATGTATTCACCTCGAAAGTGTCACTGCCTGCAGAAGTATGCGGGTTAATTGCCGTAATTCAGATCGCCGAGGCACTTAGTGACTCGACGCAAATGCGCGAAGATACAGCTTGGGTGAAAAATGCAACGATGCTTCTGGACTATGTAGGAATTTCCAATCAGGAACTGGATGAAATCAGCGACATAATCATGCAATATCGTGGCCTGTAAATATCAAATAACCTTAGCTAAAAATCAATGACCATATCTTCAATCTCACAGGAAGCCGCCGAGAAAATTCTCGCCAGCATACACATTCCGCCCCGACCAACCATACTCACCGAGTTGATGGCGGAGCGCAACAAGGCCGAACCAGACTTGCGGAAAATTGCGCATATTGTTTCACGCGATGTAGTGTTATCCGCCGCGATGCTCAAAACGGTCAATTCGCCGTTCTTTGGACTACGCCGCAAGATCGACTCCATCGAACAAGGCGTGATGACACTGGGAACTAGCAATGTTTTCAATCTGCTGACGGGACTGGTGCTGCGCAATCTGAATGGTAAAAACGCGCCGCATCTGGATCGATTCTGGGATACCGCCGAAAATACCGCATTGATCGCTGCGATGATCGCCAGACGCGTTCCCGGCATAGATCACAATCTCGCCTATACAGTTGGCCTTTTCCATGACAGCGCCATTCCATTACTGATGTCACGCTTCCCGGATTACATACAAACCTTAAAACTCGCACAAGGCATCCGGGACAAGAGCATCACCGAGGTCGAAGATGATAAACACAACACCAACCATGCAACGGTAGGTTATCTGCTGGCGAAAAACTGGAATCTATCCGATACCATCTCACAAACGATTTTGCATCACCATAATCTGGAGATATTCACCTCCGATGAACTCATCCCTGCCGAAGTTTGCGGCTTGATCGCCGTGATCCAGATAGCCGAGGCGATCAGTGATGCACACGTAATGCGTGAAGATTCCTCATGGCGAGACAACTCCCGAATGTTACTCGACTACATCGGGCTATCTGATGATGAATTTACCGATCTCACCGATGAAGTCATGCAAAAGCGTAACGCCTGATAAATAACTGACGCTCCGGTTACCTGCTGGCAATAGGTAATGCTCGTTTCAAATCAGGCAGCCAGCCCAACATAGACATTTTGTACATCATCATCTGCATCAATCGCCTCAAGAAATGCCTCAACCTCCTCGCGTTCGGCATCGGTTAAGGTCACCGCATTTTTTGGGCGATAGCCCAATTGCGCCGACTGAACGGTAAAACCGTACGCGGGTAACGCGCGACAGACCGCATCCAGATCGGTCGAATCCGTCAAAAACAAAGTAGCGCCATTATCGGCAGGCTCAAAATCCTGCGCTCCGGCTTCAATCGCCGCCATTTCGGCATCGGACTTATCGGATTCGGGCATCGCCTCGATCATGCCAACATAATCGAAATCCCAGGACACCGAACCCGAAGCACCCAACTGTCCCTTGCGAAACAGCACACGTATGTTCGGGTAGGTACGATTCACATTATCTGTCAGACACTCAACTATGACCGGCACACGATGCGGCGCAAATCCCTCATAGGTTAACCGTTCCAGACTCACACCTTCGTCCAGCAACCCGGCCCCTTTCTTGATCGCCCGTTCCAGCGTCTCACGCGGCATTGACGCCTTCTTGGCCTGCTCGACCACCAGACGCAAACGCGGATTCATATCCGGGTCAGCTCCGGCACGTGCCGCGACCATAATCTCCTTGGACAACTTGCCGAAAATACGGCCTTTCTCGTTTGCAGCGATTTCCTTATGCCTGGCTTTCCACTGTGCGCCCATATCAACTCTTTCCAAATTACCGTAAAAAACGGCCCGCATCATGCCTCAAGCGCGGACTCCAATCAACTATAGATCAACATCCAACATCGCCAGACCCCAGGCGACACCGAAACCGGTGACATCCGTTGCGACACTACCCAGCCCTCCTTCGCAGCGGCTTGAAGACAAATCCACATGCAACCAGGGCGTGTCATGCTCGACAAAACGCTTCAGGAACCGGGTCGCCAGAATATGATCGGCTTCCGAATCCAGCGTGCATTGCTTAATGTCCGCCACAGTGGAATCAAGCGCGGCTTCGTAATCTTCATCCAGCGGAAAAGCGCACATCCGTTCCCCCGTCTGTTTGCCGACCAGAACGGCACACTGAACCAGTTCTTCGCGATTACCCAGCACCCCGCTGTAGCGCGCGCCCAGTGCGACTGCCATGCTGCCGGTGAGCGTGGCAAAGTCCATCATCAAATCCGGCTTGGCGCGCGATGCCAACGTCAGGGTATCGGCCAGCACCATGCGCCCTTCCGCATCGGTATGTATCACCTCGATAGTCGTGCCGTTGAGCGCCTTGACGATGTCATTCTGCTTGTAGGCCTTGGGGCTGATATGGTTCTGCGCCAGCGCCAACCAGCAGTCGATATTCACTGCGCGCTGCTGTTGTGTCGCAGCTAGCAAAATACCGAGCGCGACCGCCGAACCGTTCATGTCTTCATGCATATTGTGCATATAGCGGGAAGGCTTCAGATTATGACCGCCGGTATCAAAACAGATGCCCTTGCCGACCAATGCAACGCTGTGCTTCGCCTTGGGGTGGCGATAGGTGAGATGTACGATGGCGGCATCATCCGGGTCGCTACCTTGCGCAACCGCAACAAACGCGCCCGCACCCATCTTGCGCAACGCCTTCAAATCGAATTCCTCATGCGTCCAGCCATGCTCGCCAGCCAGCTTTTTAACACGCTTTCGGTACAGCGCCGGCGTCAGTTCATTGGGCGGCAATACTGTCAGGGTACGACACAACAAATTCCCTTCCGCCTTTGCCTTGATGGCAGCAAATACCTCTGACGGTGCGCAACCGTACAGCGTGATGGTCTGCAATGCACGACGCTCGTCCTTTTTCTTATGTACCGGCAGCAATGCGCCATTCACCCAGACAGCATACAGCGCCAATTCCGCTGCATGCTGGGCATCGTCGCCCAACACCACGATAGCAACGCGGATCGGATGCTCATCCAGTAATAATTGCGTGGCTTTGCGCACCTGCACTTGCAGCGCAAATTCATCCTTGCTGAAGTCCAGCATTGCCCAGACGATCAGGCCACCTCGCTGAAGATTGGCGGCAACAGGCATCTTTGCCAGTTCCGAGACTTTCATCTGACGGCGTTTCAGTACGCTCAGCAACAATTCACGCTGCGGCAGATCGTTAATCAACGTCTTGGATTTTGGCAATAAAACCAACAAATGCGTCGCATCCGGCGTGCTTGTATATTCAGAAATCAGGTCTAATTGTGCTAGCATTGCGTCCTCAAAAAAGTCATTCAATGCCGCGATTATACGGGCATTCAACACCTAAAATTATGCGCAACTACCTCGAACTCATGCAGCATGTGCTGGATAACGGCACAAAAAAGTCCGACCGCACCGGAACCGGCACGGTCAGCGTCTTCGGTTATCAGATGCGTTTCGACCTGTCGCAAGGCTTCCCGCTGGTCACAACCAAAAAATGCCACATGAAATCCATCATTCATGAACTACTGTGGTTTTTGCAGGGCGATACCAATATCCGCTACCTCAAGGAAAATGGCATCAAAATCTGGGATGAGTGGGCAGATGAGAATGGCGAACTGGGGCCGGTATACGGTAAGCAATGGCGCTCGTGGGCGACGACGGATGGACAGACAATAGACCAGATCAAGGTTGCCGTAGACCAGCTCAAGAATAACCCCGATTCGCGCCGCATTATCGTTTCCGCATGGAACGTCGGCGAACTCGATCAAATGGCACTCGCGCCCTGTCACGCCTTTTTCCAGTTCTATGTCGCCGATGGCAAACTCTCGTGCCAGCTTTACCAGCGTAGTGCCGACATCTTCCTCGGCGTACCGTTCAATATCGCGAGCTATGCATTACTGACCATGATGATGGCACAGGTGTGCGGGCTTAAAGCGGGCGATTTCGTGCATACCTTCGGCGACGCACACCTGTATCTGAACCACATGGAACAGACACAGTTGCAACTGTCACGCGAACCACGCCCACTGCCCCGCATGCACATCAACCCGGACGTGACTGACATTTTCGCCTTCAAATACGAGGACTTCACTCTGGATGGCTATGATCCCTATCCAGCTATCAAGGCTCCCGTTGCGGTCTGACTCCGCAGATAAGAATATGAAAAATTTCGCCATCATCGTCGCCATGGCCAGCAACCGCACCATAGGCGTAAACAACACACTACCCTGGCGCTGCCCCGAAGATTTAAAGCACTTCAAAGCGCTAACCATGGGGAATTACATGATCATGGGACGCAAGACGTACGAATCCATCGGCAAACCCTTGCCGGGGCGCACCACCATCGTTATCACGCGCGACCGCCATCTCAAAATTGAAGGCTGCATCATTGCCCATTCACTACAAGAGGCTCTGAACGCCTGTACGGAAGCAAAACAAATTTTCGTTGTAGGCGGTGCCGAGATATACACGCAGGCAATCGGCACAGCAGACAAACTGTACATCACCGAAATTCGTCAGGAGGTAGATGGCGATGCGCTTTTTCCGGAATTTGACAAAACACAATGGCATGAAATAACTCGCGAGGTGCACTTCCAGAAAACACCTCAGGAACTGGAATATCACTTTGTTACCTATCTCCACCGCAACGATATTCAGGAAGTTACAGGATGAAAGAAAGTAATATCGATCCCAGTTGTTTAATGGAGGCTTTCGCCGACGTATTACCCATTGACTCGACTCCGCCACCGGGAATCATCGAACACCGCGCCTATCCACGTTATACCGTTTCATGGAGAATAGCCGTTTCCGCTGAAGGCCAGGATTGGCAGGAAGGAAAAATCAGGGATATTTCGCTGAACGGCGCGGCTGTAAAGCTGCCCCGCAACCTGAAGCCCGGTACCAGAGTGACACTGAATATTCAAATTCCCAGCCTGAGCCCCCAGTCTGATCCAAAAATCATGGTCATTCATGGCAAAATAGCTTACAGCATTCTGGATACACAAAATCACGACTTCAGGATCGGCTTGAATTTTATCAAGTACGAACAGGAATCTGACTACAGCTATCTGGAACAGCGCCTGACTAAATATCAAACCAGAGTGTTATAAAGGAAGCCCCAAAAATCCAAAGCAGATATATCTCGCCCAAATAGCAAACTCAGATAGCAAAAAACCCGGCAATGCCGGGTTTTTTGTTCAACTCAGGAAGCGATTAAGCAGCCTGAATGTTTGATGCTTGCTTGCCTTTAGGACCTTGGGTCACTTCAAAGCTAACTTTTTGACCTTCTTGCAGCGATTTGAAACCGCTCATGTTGATTGCCGAGAAATGTGCAAACAGATCTTCGCTACCATCATCAGGAGTTACGAAACCAAAACCTTTTGCGTCATTGAACCACTTTACTGTACCAGTTGCCATGTGTTTACTTCCTTATTACTTATTAAAAATCGGGAAAATCCCGTGAAACTATCTGAAACGAAGATTGCACATAGGTAAGCCAGTACTGCAAAAACTTTGAATCAAACGCCAGTCAGCTTTATACGCAAAATAGCGGGATGCGTCAATATAAATCAGCAAAACATCATCAAAACAGGATCGATATACCCTTGGGGGTTGAAAATTCCAAATGTACCAATTGATGGGAGAAGGGATAAGGGTAAAACCCTCATGCCCTTGATCGGAGCTGCGGCTTCACCCTTCTCCATAAGCGGTAGTAATTTCCAACTCCCTTATCTCACGCAATCGACGAAATATCGCTTCACGCCATCCACCTCTTCAGCGACCAGGCCGTGAATATCAGTTTCGAAGCCGGGGAGCTTCTGACTGACATCGCGCGCAAATTTCAGGTAGTCAACAATAGTCTTGTTGAAAATCTCTCCCGGTATCAATAACGGTATGCCCGGCGGATAAGGCGTTAGCAGCACGGCAGTAATACGCCCTTCCAGCTCGTCGATCTCCACACGGTCTATCTCGTCATGCGCCATCTTGGCAAAAGCGTCCGAAGGCTTCATCGCGGGCTGCATGTCGGATAGATACATTTCCGTCGTCATGCGCGCGACATTGTGCATCTTGTATTCATCATGAATCTGCTGACACAGGTCATGCAAACCAACGCGTTCGTACTTCGGAAATTTCGCCGCAAATTCCGGCAGGATACGCCAGATCGGCTGATTCTTGTCGTAATCATCCTTGAACTGTTGGAGAGCCGTCAGCAGCGTGTTCCAGCGCCCCTTGGTAATACCGATGGTAAACATGATAAAAAATGAATACAAGCCACACTTCTCAACGATAACACCGTGTTCAGCCAGATATTTGGTCACCATTGACGCCGGAATGCCGCTATCGGCAAAGCCACCGTCCACATCCAGACCCGGCGTGATAATGGTCGCCTTGATCGGATCCAGCATATTGAAGCCTTCGGCCAGATCGCCGAAACCATGCCATTTGTCGGAGGGTTTCAATACCCAGTCCTCGCGCGACCCCATGCCTTCTTCGGCGATCACATCCGGCCCCCATACCTTGAACCACCAGTCCTGACCGAACTCCTCGTCTACCTTGCGCATGGCGCGACGGAAATCCAGCGCTTCGGCGATGGATTCCTCCACCAGTGCCGTACCGCCCGGCGGCTCCATCATCGCCGCCGCCACGTCGCACGAGGCAATAATCGCGTACTGCGGGCTGGTCGAGGTATGCATCAGATACGCCTCATTGAAGATATGCTTATTCAACTTGCGGTTCAACGGCTCGCGTACCAGTATCTGCGAAGCCTGACTCAGGCCTGCCAGCAACTTGTGCGTAGACTGGGTAGCAAAGATCATCGAATCCTTGGCGCGCGGTCTATCCTGACCAATTGCATGCATATTTTTGTAAAAACTGTGGAACGCCGCATGGGGCAGCCAGGCTTCGTCGAAATGCAACGTGTCGATACGCCCGTCCAGCATCGCTTTCAGCATCTCCACGTTGTACACGACGCCATCATAGGTACTCTGGGTGATAGTCAGAATGCGCGGCTTTTTGGTCTTGTCCTTGATGAACGGGTTCGCATCAATCTTGCGCTGTATGCTTTCCGGCTCAAATTCGGATTTCGGAATCGGGCCGATGATGCCGTAATGATTGCGCGTCGGTGTCAGAAATACCGGCACCGCGCCGGTCATCATGATCGAATGCAGAATCGACTTGTGGCAATTTCGATCCACCACCACGATGTCATCCGGCGCGACCGTCGAATGCCAGACAATCTTATTTGAAGTCGATGTACCGTTGGTAACGAAGAACAGGTGATCCGAATTGAAGATGCGTGCCGCGTTACGCTCGGAAGCCGCCACCGGCCCGGTATGATCGAGCAACTGTCCCAGTTCATCCACCGCGTTACAGACATCGGCACGCAACATATTCTCGCCGAAGAACTGGTGAAACATCTGCCCGACCGGCGACTTCAGAAATGCCACGCCACCGGAGTGTCCGGGGCAATGCCATGAATAAGAACCATCTTGCGCATAGTGCAGCAAGGCACGGAAAAACGGCGGCGCCAGTGAATCCAGATAGGCCTTGGCTTCACGAATGATGTGCCGAGCCACAAACTCGGGCGTATCCTCATGCATGTGAATAAAGCCGTGCAGTTCGCGCAGAATATTATTCGGAATGTGCCTTGACGTGCGCGTTTCACCGTAGAGATAAATCGGGATATCGGCATTCTTGAAACGAATTTCCTCGACGAAGGCACGCAGGCTCTTCAACGCCACATCCGTCTCTTCCTTGCTGCCCGCGCCAAATTCCTCGTCATCTATCGACAACAAAAATGCCGACGCACGGCTCTGCTGTTGCGCAAACGAGGTCAAGTCGCCATAGCTGGTCACGCCCAGCACCTCCATGCCTTCTTTTACCAGCGCATCGGCCAGCGCACGTATACCCAGACCACTGGCATTCTCGGAACGGAAATCTTCATCAATAATGACAATAGGAAAACGGAATTTCATTGCTTTACACCCAATAGAGATAACGAATTATTGCGAATTGTCGCAGATTTCCATTCCTACAGGGTGAATTCACAATAGTCGTTATCGCTGAATGTTCGTCTAAGCATGAAAAAACCTACCTTGAATTTTTATTCAATCCCAAACTATGGGCAAAATCAAAGTACTCTTCCTCAATTTCATCAAAATTTGGCCTGATTTGCTGAAAAGAAAGTCCCAAACGAAGCATCGCCGCATGCGACAAAGGCGGTACCTGACCTGCACTACCGAAATCCAGCGCATGACTCAATATTTCTGCTACATGCACCATATCGGCCACGGGCGTCGAAACACTTTCGAAAACCCGATGATGATTGCCTATTGCCTCACTAATGACCGGTGGAAAATTCCAGCGCCTTATCAAATGCTCACCAATCTCTGCATGATCCAGGCCCAGTATGGCGCGCTCTGCGACCGATCGATGACAGTCAAGCGTTCTTTTGTATTCCAGTATCCTGCGCAATTGCTCAGGCAGTGTAACCGCCACTACCCATTGTCCAACATCGTGAAGCAATCCGGAAACAAATGCGACATCCGAATTTATCCCGACGCGCTTCGCAATAAATTTTGCACAACATGCCACACCAATACTATGCTGCATGAAATGTTCATAGTTAAAAGCGTTATTACAATTATCCTGAAAATGTTTGGCGATGCCTCCCAGACAAGCCAATCGACGAATAGCATTAAATCCCAGTATCATCACCGCCTGCTGAACCGATACAACCTCACCACTGACGGAAAACCGTGGGGAATTAACCAGCTTCAACACGCCGGTCAACATACCCAAATCGCTTTCAATCTTTCTAGCTAACTGCTCCGTCCTGACACTATCATCGTCAATTGAGCGAATAATTTCCACCACGGCCTGAGGAATGCATGGAAAAGAATCAATGGCTTCCAGCATTTCGCCAGAAAAATTTGCCGGGAAATTCGTCATAGCAATTTCGATAACCGGTAATCAAGCACCTGTTTATGCAACGAATTTAAATAGGTATCCGCTCCGGCATGACGAAATAGAATATTCAGTCGATTCGTGACTCTGTCACGTTCGATTGCCAACTCTGCCTCACTGCGGTCATCCTTCATCAGAACGCTGACATGACCGACCCCACGTTTTCTTAAACTGCAAATGGCTGAAGCGGTGAGCTTGCAACCAGCTTGCAGTAGAATCCCACCCTGCTGATTAAGTACCGCCACTGCCAGCTCCATATCCGGTTCGGCCAACTCCAGAGCGATTTTCCTCGGACGAAATGTCATATCCCACTCCCTTACCTAAACAAATCCGAACAGCATTTCCAATACGCTCACACGTTACGAAATTTTAAATACCGCTACACTCTTGCGCAGCCCCTCTGCCATTTCATCCAGCCGGTCAGCGGTTGCATCAATATGGCTCGCTGCCACGCCGGTTTCCTCCGTCATGTGCGATATTCTCTCCATCTGTATGGCAATATCATGTATCGCGATCTCACTTTCCTTGATCGAATGTGCAATTTCCTTTACCCGTGCATTGATTTGCTCCCCGTTGTCTCCGATCTTTTCCAATGCACCCTCAGACATTTTTGCGGACTCCACACTATGCGCGGCCTGTTCATTTGCTGCATGCATGGCATCGACCACAAGCGCTATTTCACTCTGAATGTCCGATATCAATCTTCCGATTTCATTGGTCGCACCCGCCGTTCGTTCGGCCAGATTGCGCACCTCGTCGGCCACCACTGCAAAACCTCTCCCCATCTCGCCGGCTCTCGCCGCTTCAATGGCGGCATTCAGTGCCAACAAATTGGTCTGATCAGCAATTTCCTTGATAACAATCACAATCCCGCTTATCTGACCTGAACTTTCAGACAGTTTTGCCACATTCGCCACCGATGCCTGTATGGCCAGCGCAGTCTCTCCCATTCCTGAGATACCCTGATGTGTAATATCCAACGCTTGACTCGTTTCGCTGCGCCCCTGTTCGGATAATCGTTCCGATTCACCCGTGTGCTGTGAAATCTCGCTTACGGTCACAGACAATTCCTCTGTTGCCGCGGCCACTACCGAAGAAATATCCGACTGCTGCCGAGTCACCATCTTGGTCTGCTCCGTAGAAACAGCCAGCTCCTGTGAAATTTTGGCGATTTCCTCGACCGAAAAGCGAATTTGTCTGATTATTGTTCCAAGTACATCTATCAAGCGGTTAAAAGCGTCCGCAGTTTGTGCCAACTCATCGCTGCCATCCACCACGGCAAGCCGAGTAAAGTCGGAATTCGCGGCCACATCCATAATCGCGGCATTCATCAATGTTAGAGGTCGGGTGATGGAGAGCGTAATGATTCTGGTCATTAAAAATGTAAACACCACCACTAACAACAGAGTAAACAAGGCAATCCGGCGCACGTTAATTGTTTCATTATCAGACACATCAATACTGGCAGCCATTTCATCAACCTGAGATTTAACGAAGGGCATCAACACCTGCTGCAATGCCCGACTGTCCTTATCAAAAGTCCCCATCAACTTATTACCTTCTGTAGCCCCGCCATTGATATAGGCTTTAGCCATCAACACACCGTTACGATAAAAAGTATCAAAATCTCCTCTTAATACCCGTATATTTTCCAATCCCTGCTGGTTCCCCTCTTCGTTAAACATTTGTTGAAACTTATCCAGACTTCTATGGAAAGAGTTGTAATGTTTGGCAGCTTCTGTAAATCCATCGTCCAAACCATCCTGTCCCCGCGTGGCCGAAATATCGGTAAGGAACTGCTGAACCTGAATGACATCTTTTTCCATCGCGGTGGCCGTCATCGCAAAAGGAACACTTTCGTCCCTAACACGCTGTACATATTCGGAAACCGTCGCCATTGCGAGCATCAACCAAATACCGAACCCGATAAATAACACTAAGGGAATAGAAAATCCTGCCAATAACCTGCTGCCAACTTTTATGTCTGTTAATTTCAAAAATTTCTCTCCCTGAATACTTGCTGCATTTGATATTCGATAATAAATATGAACCTTAAAACCCTTGATTTTTTAGGATGAACGGCTTGAGCTCAAAACATCAGTAGCTTGCGCAGTCTTTTCCGGATATTTGCGTCATTCTTTGCAGTTTTTCCTTATCAAAACCCCACTCTACCGCGCTTTCAATTCTTGAAATTTCATCTGCTGACATCGATAAATCCACTTTTTCAGGGAAAATGTGCTCATTACTTTTTGTGGAATAAAACACTGTCACCTTAGGTGTTAACAGACTCTTGCTCGACTGCTCTACCACTACCCCTAACCGCCCCGACTTCAGCCTTATTAACGTTCCTACCGGGTAAATTCCAACCGCTTTAATGAAAGCATGAAACACCGATTCATCATAATTCCCGTCCTTCCACTCAGCCATTTTTCGAATCGCCTCGGCAGGTTCCCACGCATTTTTGTAACAGCGTTCGGAAGTGATGGCATCATAAACGTCACAAATCGCACACATGCGTGAAAACAAGGTAATCGTCTCTCCCGACAATTTGTCGGGGTAACCCATGCCATCTACGCGCTCATGATGATGCAAGCAGACATCCAGCGTACTGGCACTAACTCCCGAGGAGGCATTCAATATTTCCCAGCCATGTTTCGGATGTGCTTTCATGATTTCAAATTCTTCGCAACTCAGACAGCCCGGCTTATTGAGCACTTCTTCCGGCGTCCTGATCTTGCCTATATCATGCAGCAAGCCCGCCATGCCTACCTCTCTCAAATCCGAACCTTCCATGCCCAACTGACGCCCCAAGGCAATCATCAATGCACAAACGGCAATAGAATGCAGATAGGTATAGTCATCCTTGTTTTTTAATCGTGCCAGACTTAGCATCGCCGAATGATTGCGCACCATGGATTGATTAATCTCATCCACCAGCGATTCAATCGTATCCAGTTGCAGCGCGCGCCCCATGCGTGCTTCCTGAAACATGGCCGTGACAGCCTTCTTGGCCTTGGCGTGAATTTTTTTAGCCGTTTCAATTTCCTGATGAAACTCGACTTTGGATACCGGCTCACCGTTCTGTTTGATAGCCGATTTCAATGCGTCATCTACCCGCCGCTTTTCATCCTCTTCGGAAAAAGTCGTCGTACCCGCAGCGACATCTCCACCCTTGCTGACATCTATCCATACCTCATGTACGCCACACATTCTAAGTCGTTGCAAATTATTGATATTGGCAACCCTGAATGACTTTTTCCAAAATGGATGATCCATCCAGCTCCCGCAAATTTCGTGGATATACATTCCAATGCGGATATCGCCTACATGAATTTTTTTAAGTGTCATCATTTTCTCCTGTCCGTATTTTTCCCAGCTCGCTTCTTCACTATCTTGTAAAAAAGCTATCACCTCACAAAACCCGGTATTTGATTATTCAATCGCGCATTTAGTTAACGGGTAGCCTGCCCTTCGCAATCCTTGAGCGACCACCATCAACGCATCCCCACCCAATTTCGCTTCCTTGGCACGCTGAGCATTGCTATCCACCAGCGTAGTGAGATTCTCTACGCTGATGGCCATACTCTCTCCCGCCACGGATTGCTCACGCGATGCCTGTGCAATATGATCCACACGCTGGGCGACGTTAGCGGTAGCTTCCATGATTTCCTTCAGGCCTTCACCGTTCTTACGTATTAACGCAATGCCATTACCCACTTCGGCGACCGCACCACACATGGTCTGTACTGCCGCATCGGATATCGAATTAATCTCACCTATGGTTTTGGCAATATCTCTAGTGCTGGCCGAAGTACGCTCAGCCAATTTGCGCACCTCATCCGCAACCACGGCAAAACCTCGCCCCTGCTCACCCGCGCGCGCTGCTTCAATGGCCGCATTGAGCGCCAGCAAATTGGTCTGATCAGCAATTTCCTTGATAACGTTAGCGATTTCCCCGATTTTCTGTATTGATACGCCCAATTCAGCAATCGTCTGACTGGAAGCTTGCACGGTATCCGCTACTTTGCTGCTAGCCTGAATACTCAAATCCATATTCTGATTATTCATTTCGACTATTTTTTGCATTGCACGCGCATCCCCCAGCGAATCTGCCGCCATTTCAGCCACTTCGGCAACAGACTGACTAAACTCTTCTACCGTAGCGGCAATCTGCTGAATATGGTCGTGTTCATTTTCCGCATTTTTTGCCACCGTAGTTACCTTGACATCCATCTCCTCTATACACTTTTGCATGTATTTAACAGGCGTAACAATTTCATCCACTACGGTACGCAAATAGCTTTGCATGGTTCTGATTCCGTTTAATAACAACCCGAATTCATCTCGTCCGCTTATGTCGATTTCATCGTTCATATCACCTTGCATCAGGCTTTTAAATCCGTTACCTGCCCTTGCAGCCGGACGTGTGACGTATTTATTGACCAGATAGCCGATATAGAAAAATAGAAATATTTGCATGACAATTTGTGCGATCAACACCTTTCTTTCCAAACTGCCAATTTCAGCCATGTGCGGCTCAGCATTTATCACCAGATCCGTTACACCCAGCACAGCGCCCTCGGTTCCCGTATGGCAAGAAGTGCAGTCGGTTCCATGAAAATCGGTGCGAGACATAAACGGCGTGACTACCCGAATCGTTTTACCGTCTGGGCCATATTCGATTTGCTGCGCCTTGCTTTCGACCGCCCGCATTTGAAGCGGATCGTTTAACTGCTCATTCGGCAAGCCCGGCCCATAAACATCCGTTACAGCCTGGGTACGCATCAATCTAACCGACTCGACACCTTCGCCAGACTTCACCTTCTCTAGTAACAATCTCCGCAAATTTTCATCGCCAATTTGCCCTGACACCATCAACATATTTGCCCGGTCTATAACCTCGTTGGATAACTGATTTATCTCCGAAACCAGCGCCTCCTTTTCCCGTTGTTTGATATTGTCGAATAGATAATATTGACCGTAACTCAATGCCGCCAGCAGGATCGCCTGAAGGGCGAATTGCAACTTGTGCGATAACGACCAATATTTGAATTTGTATTTTTCAAATGCCGTCTCAACCTGCGCACCTGTTTTATTCAGTTGCCGATACAACGCTTCCGCTTCGGTAATCTGAGCACGTGTTGGCGCACGCCTTACCGATGAATATCCGGTGACATCGCCATTTTCATAAATGGGTGCGACGGTAGCGCGTACCCAATAGTGATCGCCATTCTTACAACGATTTTTGACTGTGCCGCACCAGGCACGCTCTTCCTTGAGGGTATCCCACAGCCATTTGAATGCCTGTGGCGGCATATCAGGGTGACGCACTATATTGTGACTTTTGCCGATGAGTTCATCGCGTGAATATCCTGAAAGAGCAACAAATGCCTCATTGGCGTATGTAACTATCCCCTTGGTATCAGTACGTGAAATCAGCACAGCCTTATCGGGAAAGGGCACTTCCTTTTGCGAAACAAATGCATTTTTATTTTGCATGTACATTACCTTTATCGCGGATTAGTGCCGTTGTTTCATGCATTTCAACCATGTCCTCTTCGTTATAAAAACACACCTGATACCACACACATTTATTGCAATGTTTAATGTCAACCGAACCTTGGCAAATATAGAAATTCTCAACTACTGCAATCTGCCTGCTTAATTCACACTGTCTATCGTAGGAACACTTTCCTTTCGAGCCCATGCTTATCCCCCCGAGATTGAATTGCCATTTCCCATTACTCCCAAAAAAGCCTCTCCCGACGCCAGCGTCACAGCGACTTGCCCAATACAAGTTCAGCGTTTAGTAAATAAATCCAATTTCGTTTGGATTTATTTTCACTTTTTTTGCATATAATATTTATTTACTATTTAATTTTATCAATTTTCACGCGATAAGCAAGAAATAGTTTAACTTTTATCATTTATATCACTTATTATCAAAATACATACACTCAGATACCCCCTCCAACAGTTATTTCCCAATGGATTACATCGAATTCAAGATGGAGAAATGAATCTAGAAAAAGCCTTTGTCCGCGAAAAATACGAAAGGCACGAAATGGGTTAAGCAGGCAAAGCCACCTTTAGGTGGAAGCTCGCAAAAGGGTTAAGCAGGCAAAGCCACAGAGTGGCTGCTCGCAAATAAAACAATGGCTTACATCAACTCACCGAAACACCCATTGGGTGAAATTGAAAATCTAGCATACTGTTGAATTTATTCGTGTTTTTTCGAGTTTTTGCCTGAAGGAAAAAACCTGCCAAACCCATTTCTGGCTTTCGGGGAGAATTGCTATTTATTAGGTTAAAGACAGACCGGAGGCGTTATTACCAGCGGAATTATTTTAGACAGCTAGAGGCCCTTCACTTCAGCAAGCAATTCCTTGACATCCAGAATCAGCACTATGTCCCCCTCGCTGGACATAGTTACGCCAGCGACTCCCTTGGGACGAAAGGTGTCCAGCGACTTGATTACCACATCATCATGTCCGGCGAACCCATCTGCGGTGAGGATAAAACTGTTGTTACCATACTGCATCAACACCCCGACTTCGGGTGCTGCTTCACCCGGCTCCCAACCTATCAGTTGCGACAATGGCATCACCGGCAATACCTCGCCGCGCACAACCATGGTGGCCCTGCCGGAAACCTGTTGCAATTGCCCCGGCGAAACAGACAGAATTTCGCGCACCATGGATAACGGAACGGCAAATGCCTGCTCACTCAGACGCAGAATCAACACAGGAAGAATCGCTAAAGTAAGCGGCAGAAAAATAGTAAATACACTGCCTTTGCCCGGCTCGGACTGAATAGTGATCGTCCCGTTAAGCTTTGCAATATTGGTTTTAACCACATCCATCCCCACGCCGCGACCGGAAACGCTGGAGAGCTCCTCTTTGGTAGAAAATCCGGGCAGAAAAATCAAATCCAGACATTGCGTTTCATCCAGCGTATTTGCCTGTTCGTTTGAAATCAGTCCTTTCTTTATCGCCTTTCCAAGGATGACTTCAGGGCGCATCCCGCCGCCGTCGTCGGAAATCGTAATCAGAATATGGTCGCCTTCCTGACACGCACTCAATTCCACCACACCTTTTTCAGGTTTGCCCGCTGCGATACGCGCCTCTATCGTTTCCACTCCATGGTCCACCGCATTGCGTAACAAATGGACCAGAGGATCATTCAACTCCTCAATCATGGTCTTATCCATTTCGGTATCTTCACCGCGCAAGACCAGCTCTATCTCCTTGCCCAACGAGCGCGCCAGATCGCGTGTCAGGCGCGGGTACTTTTTGAACAAACGACCAATAGGCTGCATGCGAGTCTTCATAACCGCATTCTGTAAATTCACCACCAACATATCCAATTGCGACACGGACTGATCGAGTTCACTCAGAATCGTGGCATCGTTACGCCCTTGCAGTAGATTCGACCGTAGATGCGTAAGGCGATTCTTGGTCAAACCGATCTCCCCGGAGAGATTGAGCACCTGATCCAGGCGGGCGGTATCGACGCGGATCGTTAACTCTCTGGCCTCCTTCGCAGTCGTTTCCCCGTCGCGCCGCCCCACGGAACTATCCACTGCATCAACCGCACGTCGCCCGAACACCTCAACATTCATCGTTTCACCTATTGCTGAATACGGTGGCTGATTCCCATGCACGCTCAACTCATTCATTTCTATCACTCCCTATCACCATTCTTGCGTCATCCAACAATTCGACCCAATCCGAAATGCAATTAGTCTGCCGGTATCGCGTCAAGCCTGCCCTAAAAACCCAGACTCTCCAGCAAATCATTAACCTCACTCTGTGTTGCCAGAACCTCCGCGCCGGATTGCGCATGAATAGCAGGCTCAATTTGCCGCCTTGCCTCATAGCCCGCCCTGGCACTCGCCGGTGCATTTTCGAGTAGCAACGCCACCAACTGCTGCTCCATGCCGGTCAACAAATCCATAATTTTTTTGATGACCTGCCCAGTCAAATCCTGAAAATCCTGAGCCATCATGATTTCCAGCAGACAGACGTGTGTTGCCTGTGTCTGATTGGGCATTTCAGATAAGAAGTCCTGCGTTTGCATGACCAGATTCCTGAATTGCACGACATCAAGCTTATTCTCGAATAGTCGATCCCAATTTTTCGCCAGACGAGACGAATCGCTCCCCATCTTCTCAACTATCGGTTGCGCCACTTCGCTTGCGTTCAACACCCGCTCCGCCGCCTGCAAGGTGAGCGTAGATACATAGTTCAACCGGTCCCTCGCATCGGGAATGGAGGAAGAAACCATCTTCTCAATTTCTGTGCTCAGCCCCAGTTCACGCAACGCAGTGTGCAGCGTGCGCGCCATATTCCCGATATGCTTAACAACGTTTTCCGTCCCGTTTACTGCCACCTCCGACAGATCGGAAGTGGCATTGGCGGCAAGGATGCTATCGAATAACGATTCAAGATCATCGGTATCACCCGTTTTAATATTCAATGAATCGCTCACTTTTTCATGTTTAAAAAAATCTTTTTCAACTTCTCGTCCAATGTTGCTGCGGTGAACGGTTTCACTACATAACCACTCGCCCCGGCCTGTGCGGCTTCAATAATATTTTCCCGTTTCGCCTCCGCCGTCACCATCAATACGGGCAAATGCTTCAAGCGTGCATCGGCCCGTATCGCACGCAATAATTCAATGCCCGACATATTGGGCATATTCCAGTCAGTGACCACAAAATCAAACTTCTCAGCCCGCAACTTGTTCAACGCTACTACACCGTCTTCGGCCTCGGTGAAATGACTGAATCCCAACTCCTTGAGCAGGTTTCGAACAATGCGTCGCATCGTCGAAAAATCATCCACCACCAAAAACTTTGTATCTTCCACTCCCACTACTTTCTCCTTAAGTCACACGGCATTACTTTAAAACCCTAATCCCTGCGTGATCCATGCTTCCTGCATTAATTCAACAAGGGCCGCAATGTTTCGGACAGCATCATTGAATCAAACTTGGGCACGTAATAATCCACACCTACCCGACTTCCCATTGCGCGATTCGCATCGGACGACAGTGACGAATGCATCACCACCGGAATACCATCGAAACGATTATCAGCTTTGATTAATTGAGTTAACACATAACCATCCATTTCCGGCATCTCGGCATCAACCATAATCACCTGCATCTGCTGTTGCAGATTGTTAGCTGCATACTGTGCTGACTCCGCCATAGACTTAAGCGTTTCCCAGGCCGCACGTCCATTGCTCGATTGAATCTGTTTAACGCCCATTTTATCGAGCACTTCGGCAATTTTTCTGCGTGCAACCTGTGAATCGTCTACAAAAAACACACATCGTTCATGTCCCGACGATACCGGCTCAATACTCCCCACGACCTCATCACCAAAGGCATTAGCCAGAATCTGCTCGACATCCAGAATCGAAATCAACGTCCCATCCGGCAACTCGCTAATGGCGGTAATCAACGCCCCCCTATCCGAAAGCATGCCTTCCGTTGCGCGTACCTTGTCCCAATCCACACGAATAATGCGATCGACCGACTCCACCAAGAAGCCGAGCACATGCTTGTTATATTCGGCCACCATCATGGTTTGGTGCTTTTCAGTCGGTGTAATCCCCATAAAACTGGCTAGATTCAGCACCGGCATCACATGCCCGCGCAACGATACAATGCCATCGACACCACCCGGCATATTCGGCGTACGCGTAATTTTCCCGGACTGACAAATTTCCTTGACCTTAAATACATTGATACCGAATTTTTCCCCGCCGCCCAGACTGAACAGCAGTATCTCCATCTTGTTGGAACCCGCCAAACGGGTACGAGCATCAATATTGTCCAGCAAGCCGTCTTCAGGACGATCCATTATTTCATCTGAATATGACATTTCATCTCCCTAACTCAAAAGCCGTCCCAACAGTTCCGCCAAGCGATGCGGCTCAAATTTGGGTATGTATTCATCCACCCCGACTGCCTTGCCAAGATGTTGATTGGATTCACTACTCAGCGACGAATGCATCAACACCGGAATACCGGAAAATCGCTTGTCCGCCTTGATATTGCGTGTCAGCGTATAGCCATCCACCTCGGGCATCTCGACATCAGTCAATATCACCTGTATCAGACTCTTGAGCGGCACATTCGTCGCATCGGCACTATCCGCCAGCTTGCGCAACTCACTCCACGCCTGACGGCCATTGATTGCCGAAATACCTTTCACGCCCATAGCATCCAGTGTGCGCGAAATTTGATTACGCGCTACCGACGAATCATCAGCAAAAAATACCGTTTTATTTTCCTTGCCCAGCGGCCTAACGCTCTGCAAAATCAATTCGTCACTATCCAGGCGCGCGGTTTCAGCCAGTACCTTTTCGACATCCATCATCATCAGCAAACGTTTATCGTTCAACTCGGTAATAGCGGTAACCAAACCTCCCGTTTCCGCTACCAACATCGCGGGGGGCACACGCATCGCAAACCAGTCCAGTCGCAAAATGTTATCCACGGTCTGCACCAGAAACCCCTGCGTGTTGCCGTTGTACTCAGTGACGATCATGATCTGAGGCTCGCATTCGCGCTCAATTCCGATGTATTTACCCAAATCAATCACCGGCACCAACACTCCTCGCAAACTCACCATGCCCTCGACTGAGGCAGGCATTTCGGGTGCCCGCGTGATTTCGGGAATACGCATTACCTCCCTCACCTTGAAAACATTGATGCCATAGGTTTCCTCACGTCCCGAACGCAAATCCCGACCCAGCGAAAACATCAGAATTTCCAGTTTATTGGTTCCCGCCAAGCGGGTTCTTCCGTCTATATTTTTTAGCCACTCCGACATATTTTCTCCTTGACTCGCGACAACGAATTTAATCGCTCACCTGGTCTATCGCACACTTGGTTAACGGATACCCGGCACGACGAAGTTCACCCGCCGCTTTGGACAATTCATCCGCAACCAATTTGGTTTCTTTCGCCGATTGCGCATTGCTATCCGCAAGAAGACTGACTTGCGACAAACTTTTTGCCATATTTTCACCTGCAGCAGACTGCTCTCGGGAAAGCGTTGCGATCGTGCCAATATGATCCGATACGCTACCCGTCGCCTGCATAATCTCCTTCAATCCGTCACCATTCTTGCGTATCAGCGCAATGCCGGTTTCCACCTCAGATACCGTGCCTTGCATGGTTTTCACGGCAGCTTCTGAAATGCTGTTGATTTCTGCTATGGTGCTGGATATATCCCGTGTACTGGCGGAGGTGCGTTCAGCCAGTTTCCGCACCTCGTCCGCAACCACGGCAAAACCGCGCCCCTGTTCACCGGCCCGCGCAGCTTCAATAGCGGCGTTCAATGCCAACAAGTTGGTTTGATCTGCAATTTCACGAATTACATTCGCTATCGTTCCGATCTTTTGAATGGACTCGCCCAAATCGGTGATGGTTTTGCTTGAGGTTTGTACTGTGTCCGCCACCCGACGGGTAGCGTCTATACTGAGTTCCATATTGCGACTATTTTCCTCGACGACTTTCTGCATCGCCTGTGCATCATTCAGCGATACTGCCGCCATATCCGCCACCTCGCCGACCGACTGGCTGAATTCTTCCATGGTACGGGCAATCTGTTGGATATGACTCTGCTCATCCACCGCATTATTCGCGACACCGGAGACCCTCTGTCCAACGTTGGAGATTTTCTTTTGCATGGAGGTAATCGGCGTGACGATCTCATCCACTATGGTGCGCAAATAGGATTGCATGGTTTGAATTCCAGCCAGCAAACGTCCCAATTCATCCCGACTGGATATATTGATTTCGTCAGACATATCGCCCTGCATTAATTTTTCGAATTCCTGTTGCGCGATCCGCGCGGGGCGAGCGACATATTTTCGAACCAGAAAACCAATATAGAAGAATAAAAATACCTGTAGTGCCATCTGCCCGGCCAGCGTCAGTAATTCAATCTGACTTATTTTCGCCATATGCGACTCAACGTTCACCTGCAAATCGGAAACACCCAACACCTCCCCGACCGGTACGCTATGACACTGAGTGCAATCTGTGCCGTGAAAATCCATGCTCGATAAAAAGGGGGTCAACAGTCGTAATGATTTACCGTCCGCGCTGAATACCGCCTTGGGCGATTTACTTTCAACTACCTGACGCTGCACGTCATCATCGATTCGCGCATCCGCTTGTCCCGGCCCGTATTTATCAATTACGGAGCCCACACGAAGCAAACGAACTGACTCGACCCCTTCAGCCATTTTGATTCTTTCCAACAACTGGCTACGCATGGCTGGATCACCGATCTGCCCGGTAACCATCAGCATGTTGGCCCGCTCCATCACCTCATTTGAAAGTTGGCGTGTTTCCGAAATCAGTGCTTCCTTTTCCCGCGACTTGATATTCTGGAACAGATAATATTGACCTAGCCCCAGGGCCAGCATCAAAATTATCTGCAAAGCAAATTGCAACTTATGCGACAGCGTCCAGTTTCTGAACTTGTATATCTCGTACTTCGACTCGATAGCCGCACCGCTGGCATTCAGTTGCCGGTATAACGCTTCAGCTTCCGCAATCTGCTTGCGACTCGCCTCTCTGCGTACCGATGAATAACCTACTACGCGGCCATTTTCATAAAGCGGAGCAACAATTGCCCGCACCCAATAGTGATCGCCGTTTTTACAGCGATTCTTGACTGTCCCTCGCCAAGGCCGACCATCTTTTAATGTGTCCCATAACCATTTAAATGCCGATGGAGGCATATCGGGATGGCGTACGATATTGTGACTTTTCCCGAGCAGTTCTTCGCGTGAATAGCCTGAGATCGCGACAAAGGCCTCATTGGCGTAGGTCGTAATCCCTTTGCAATCAGTACGCGAAATCAGGACGGTGTTGGCAGGAAACGTGACTTCTTTCTGTGAAACATAGGCATTCTTATTTTGCATTTCAATCCCCACAAAACATTTTAGTCATGTCCTATTTACCTCAGACCTTGAATCGTCCTACCGTACGACTCAACTCTTCCGCCAGATGCTCCATGGACTTTATCTCGGCTACAGTGCGCTTGACCGCCTCGTTGCTCTTGCTCGCCATTTCCGAGATGTGCTCTACGTTTTCGGTAATCTCATGACTGGAATCCCGTTGCCGGTTGATTGATCCGGCAATTTCAGACATCCCCTGATTCACACTGGATACCAGCGAGTTCGCCTGAACCAGCACATTGCTGACTTCGCGAATATGCGTCTGACTACGTTGCAACGCGCCCAGTCCGCGCTGCACGGTTTCTTCTACGTGTCCCGACTGGGTACCCAGCGAGCGAGTCACCTCATCGATCTGTGTCGCGGACTGAGCTGATTTTTCTGCCAACTTGCGTACTTCATCAGCCACCACCGCAAAGCCTCGTCCCTGTTCGCCCGCGCGCGCCGCTTCAATCGCCGCATTTAATGCCAGCAGATTTGTCTGTTCGGCAATGTCACGAACCTGTTGAGTCATGCTGGTGATACTTTGGGTATTGCTTACGAATTCTCCTACTACTGTTGCAATTTCATTTACTGCAAGTTCGACATGCACCAGCTGTTGCATCATTTCCTGCAAACTTCCCTGACCGTGATTGGCTCGCTCCAAACTCTCGTTGGATAAACCGGCCACATGACTGGTGGTCTCGGCGACCTGAGCAATACTGACACTCATTTGTCCGACTGCACGGGCGGTCTGATTGGCCGCATCGCTCTGTTGCTGTGAGCTTTGTGAAATTTGCGCGGTCTCTTCGGCCAAGGAGTGAGCTGCACTAGCGACCTGAGTGGCATGTTTTTCCACCCGAGAAACGATGGTTTGAAAGCTTTGTGCCAATTCATTAAATGCGAGTGAAGTCTTGCCGATCTCGTCTTCGCTGATCAGACTTGCCCGACCCGACAAGTCACCGTCCTGCTGCATGATCTGCATAGCATGTTGCAACTCATCAACAGAAGCCATTACCTTGCCTATTAGCCAACCTATCATCAGATACAACATGACCTGAATAATCAGCTGCACACCCCACATCAGATAATTTACTTTTTCAAATTGGTCATATTCGGCTGCTAGATTCAATGTAATGCTGCCCGCACCATTAACAGTCCCATCCGGGACGTCATGACACATCAAACATTGCGTACCGCGAAATTCTGTTCTGGCAATAAACGGAACAACCACACGCAAAGCCGTTTTTCCTTCTTGTTTTAATAGCTTTGTTTGTATCTGTGCCGTCTGCAATGCACGCCTATCCAAATCATCAATCGCCTGCTCGGAAGGTAAACCCACACCAAACTGATCCTGCACCGGCTTGTTTCGAATAACGCGCAATTCCAGCACCCCCTCCGATGCGCCCATTTTTTTGACCAGTAATTCACGCTGATCGGCTTGCCCTATCGTGCCGTTAACCATCAGCATATTCAGACCATTCAACAAGCCGTCGGCGGAAACGACCGCTTTGTTTCTTGCCTCATCCAGGATGCCTTGTTCATACGCATCCAGCGCGGTGCGTTGCGCCACCGTCATTACCAACAACAAAACCAGTTGTATTGGAATTTGCAATTTATTCTTGATTGGAAGCCGTCTCCACCACGTTTTCATGTTCAATTCCCTCTAAATGACGCAATTAAATTGATTCAGTTTCAAGACTTTCATCCGTGCAAATTTAAATTCCATATATATTCCGGTGCATTAATCAAACCTTTTTTATCTGCGAAACAAGCTAATAGCCTCAACCTAGTGACATCTTTTATCTCACCGGATTGCCAACCTCAGAATTCAGCTATGCCATTGTTTTTCAGAGCTGCGGCATTGCCTGTATGTGCCCGTAAACGAATAGGGCATGAATGAAACAGAATGCAATCAATGATGGTTTCATTTCCATCCAAGAAAGCCGATCAAATATTTGAAAATTTTAACCGCTCTAACAAGAATTTAAGCGAGCGAAGATTTTTCCAATTTTCGATATCGAGCTTGCCAATGTGTGATGTCGCACTATGCTGAGCAAGCAACGTGACCGATTTCGTTTTCGTTCATCGCCGCCATATCGCGGACCACATCCATTAGCTTTTCAAAATCAAAACATTTATCAAAGAACCAGTCCGCCCCCGCCCGCAGACACCTGACGCGTGTAAATTGACTAACATCGTTAGTAAACATCGCTACAGATGCAAAGCGTGCAGCTTCCTTAAATTTTCCGATTAGTTCAATCGACTCACCATCCGGCAGATTAATATCCAGAATGATCAAATCAGGTTGTTCCAGTTGCAAACAGTCAAATCCCTCTCGCAGGGTTCCGGCGATTTGGATACTTTCGATGCCGTCAATTAACTGCAAAAAATCCAGCAAATACTTTTGTATCAATTCCGAATCTTCCACAACAAGCAGTTTCATTTTTTATCCTTTCTCAAATCAGGAATAGCAAGTAGCCAAACTGAATTCAGTTTCAATCAAACGCATCATTTCCTGCACCAGAGGTAATTTCAGCAAAATTCGCTCCCGTTGATTTTGCGTAATTAATTCACCCTTTTTCGGCATGTCAGCTTTTATTTTTTCCAGCTCATTCGTGATATCGCAATGCCCCATAACTTCTGTAGCATGAGCAATATTCTCGATTGAATCCACCATTTGACTGCATCCGTTGCAATCCTTGCATTTCACCGGAGAAATACACTCAGGACTGGTCAGTACCGATAACGAGGGAATATTGTCTTTAACCAGATTCATTAAAAACGTTGAAACGTTGAAATGTTCTACCTCCACATCACTCATCAGACTTTCCTGCTGCGACGGCAAAACATACGTCACAACCTTTCCATCAGGAATGAGCCATTCGGGGTTTTTATAAAATGAGGCCGCTTCCGGACTGGTTACCTGCTCGACCTTTTCATGGAAACATTTCGCGTTATTGCGCAATAGTTTCAAATCGTCAACGACAGCCAAAATCAATGGTTCAAAAAATTCGTGTTGATTAACCGCCCCCTCACAGATGTCCGAAATCCCTTCAGCGGTTGAGGAAGCCAATATTTCCATAGCCAATACCCCCATTGATTTGGAGAGCCACTTAATTGACTGAAACGAACGCAACAAACGCCAAAGCGCATTAATCTCAACTTCATTTCCTTCTGCATCCTTGAGTATCTGGCAGATATTTTCCAAATGCTCATCCGTGTCTCTTACAAACTGCGTCCAAGTGTATTTCGCTGCATCATCACTCATGTCGCCAAGCTCCCTTATTGCCCATATGGCATAGATAGATTGATTGAACTTCTGCTTACGTGCGATTTATCCATCGCCCCGATGCTTTTCAGAAATTGACTATATAAGTTCATAATAGCATGAATTACGAGATTAATTGATAAATTTGATATTTATGAGAGTGAAATGCAATAATGTAAAATCGACAAAATGATTATTACAATTACGATTTATATCTCGAATCAGCTAATTTCAAATCTGAAAACAAAAATTAAATATTGTCATTCAATCCGAAAAACACTTTAATTTACTGATTTAAATAACTAATTATTACTTGCCATCTGAATGAGGGGTTCAAGAATTCTTTTTGGCGGCAACATTTGTATAAATATTTTACAAATGATCGCCCGTTCGCCATGCACCCTGTAAAAATAATTTCAAAAAATGATTTATCATATTTATCATTACTATGATAATATAAAAACCACCCGAGGCAACAATGCCATTTTTTTAATTTTTTATACTGGAGATTGGCTATGTATTTAAAACAGCATGGATTTACCCTTATTGAACTAATGATCGTTGTTGCGATTATCGGTATCTTGTCATCCATTGCCGTACCTGCTTATGCCGACTACACCAAAAAAACGCACTTCACTGAGGTGGTATCCATAGCCGGCTTATACAAAACCGCTATTGAAGTTTGCATTCAGGAGCAAGGAATAGCTGCTGGTTCAACCGTCACGGGTTGCGGAGCCGGTTCCAACGGCGTTCCCGCAGCCCCGCCTTCAACCAACACCCTTGCGTCATTAACTGTTTCTGACGCAGGCGTTATCACCGCTACGGCTACCGCCAAAGCATCACGCACTAATGGCGAGACCTACATTCTTACTCCGGTGGTAAGCGATACCTCTATCAGCTGGGTTCAGTCCGGCAGTTGCAAAGTTGCCAATTACTGCAAATAGTTAATTTACAGCGGGCGTTTTCAATATAAGCGACTTGCTTCTTGCCAAAGGAGACCGTCATGAATGCGGCAATTTGAGCTATGTACCGGGTCTGCACAATTGGCATTTATATTTTTCAGATTTCATAAGACCAAATATTTTGAGCAAATTAATAATCAACCGTAAACTTCGATCAGAAATTTGCAATCTGGAATCACTTCCAGCCATGCCCGAAATTGCACACCAGTTACTGGAGCTGCAATTGGATACGGATGCGGGCGAGGCCAATATGCTCAAACTGATAGAGCGGGATCCGCAAATTTCCGCAAGAGTCATCGGATTAGCCAACTCATCATCGATGGGGATAGGGAAAAAAGTAAACAGCATCAGCGATGCCGCAATGCTGCTCGGAATGAAGCGACTCAAATCCGTCGCAATCGGCATCGCCAGCATGTCAAAGTTACTCGACAAGCCTGCGAGCAAATATTTTGATCCGCACGATTTATGGAAACACAGCATGATGATAGCCATCGTGATGAACTCCGTAGCCCGTCTAATGCCAAGACGCATAAGGCCGGATGAAAACCAGATATTCTTGGCTGGGCTGTTACACGATATCGGATTGATGGCACTGCATTATCTTGACCCGATTGCATCGAACGAACTCCATCGTCAACTCCTCCTGCACCCCCAAATCCCCATGTCAGAAATCGAGATGAAACTGCTGGGAATGTCACATGGCTATATAGGCGCACAACTGTTGCGGCATTGGCAGCTACCCAAAGAGATTATCGAGGTAGTTGAACTGCATCACTCGCAATATTCCCAAGGCATAGCATTAAGCAACCCATTGATAAAATTGGTCATCATTGCAGAAAAGACGCTACCTGATTTCGGATGCGCAGAACACACACTGGACACAATTGAAACCAAAGATTGGCACGAAATATGTGTTCACGCAGAACACACACAGGAAATACTTGAATTAGCCAATGAAATTGCCATGCAGGTTGCACAGTTACCTGATACCTACAGCAGCTTAACTATCATGAATAATGAAATGGAGCAGCCAGCGACTATACCCGTCCCAGAGAAAACGGAATTGCACGCCCATCAACCTGAGAACAACGTGCTATCAGTACGTCTCCCAATGTCTCAACGGACAAAAAAATCACGATTACTAAACTTCCCATTCTTTAAAGCGCTTAAAGCTTAGTAGGGCCATTCCGACCGCGCTAAATCATGGTTTCAACCAACTCAATCAACTTCAGGGGTGAAAAAGGCTTGACGATGTATGCATCTGCACCTGCCGATTCGCCTTGCATCTGATCCTTTTTCTGGCCAAGTGCCGTCAATAATATGACGCGTGGATGCACTAATGCCGGTTGCGCCTTGATTCTCCTGCAAACCTCAAAGCCATCGAACTCACCGGGCAACATTACATCAAGCAAAATGACCGTTGGCTGTACCTCGGCAGCAAGCCTGACCGCGTCAATACCATTTTCGGCTTCATACAACTGAAATTTTCCGTAACCAAAGGTCGCCGCCAATAGCTTACGCAAATTCTTGTCATCATCGACAATAAGCAGTACCGGCAATTTACTCATGACGCGACCCTTGGGTTTCAGGTAGCCACAATGTGACTTCAGTCCCCTTACCTAATTCGCTCTTTATCTCAACCTCACCGCCATGAATTTGCAAAATCTCTTTCACGAGAGACATCCCCAAACCCGTACCGGGAATTTGTCCGGTTGTATCCGCCCGATAAAAGCGTTCGAAAATCCTCCCCAACTGTTCGGCAGTCATCCCCATTCCACTATCCCGAACACGCACACCTATCCAGTTTCTGGACGTCTCTTTCCGCGTAACCGAGTCGATGCAAACAGCCCCCTTTCCGGGTGAATATTTATGTGCATTACTCAGCACATTCAGCAATGCCTGCCCGAATTTATCCTCGTCCATCGAAACGTAAGGTTTACGCCTACCCAGTTTGAGAGTTACCTTGCGCGCATCACCGGGAATCTTGAAATCTGCGACTACGCGCCTGACTAGCGGCCACAATTCCTGCTGCTGAAAATTGAAATCCCTGCCGATTCTGGCCTCTATGCGTGCCAAATCCAGCAATTCGCCCAACATACGAATCAGCCCGCTAGTTTGATCGTGGATAATGCCCAAAAATTCGCGCCTGTCTTTATCACTGAAATCTCGAGCCAGCAATAATTCAACAAAGCCAAAAATACTGGATAAGGGGGTACGTAACTCATGTGCGGCCGTTGCAAGAAATTCACTTTTCATCCGGTCAACTTCCGTTTCCCGTGTAACATCCCTGAAAAAAAGAATATGGCGCAATACCGGATCGTCCAGTTGATGCACTTCCCACTTTATGATTTTTACAGGCTTGATCAGCCGCAAGGTACCTTCCTCCTCGCCGGCAAAACCCTTAAATAAACCGGACGCATCACTCAAATCAAGCTTTGCTCCGATTTTTTCCATGAAATCAATCGTGGTTAATATTTCGTCCGGCTCGAGTTCGATTCCAAACAAACTTAACAAACGTTGATTATAAAAAGTCAGTTGATTGGTCAGGCTGAATACCAGTACGCCTTCAGGGCTGAATGACAAGATTTCCTGAAGCTGACGTTCCCGGCTCTTGAGTTGCTCGTCGACGGTTTTAACTTGGTCAATATCAGCAAAAGTACCAACTACGCGCAACGGCATTCCGTCCTCGGTGTAATCCGCAATAACGCCACGATTAAGCACCCACTTATAGCTGCCATCCTTGCAACGCAGACGACTATCACTTACATACACTTCTGACTTATTGCCCACCAACCGTTCCAGATTAGCCGCTCTGTCTTCCAGGTCTTCGGGGTGTACGAGCGAATTCCATGCACAAAGCGTGTCAGCGATTTCATTTTTTTCATAGCCCAGCATGGCACGCCATTGCCAGGAATGTATTACCTTACCCGATTGAATATTCCATTCCCAAACTCCATCCCCGGCACCTTCAATGGACGTCTTCCAGCGATTCACCTTAATGCTACCCGTTGGCATCTCCATATCCAATACTATTGAAAACTATCCGTCATGCGCTTAGTTTAGGGATGATGCATGCAACTTGCGGTTGGCAATTTCCTGAATTTTTGCCTGTATCAAAGCAAACGGAGCGGGTTTCAAAAACACGGAAACACCTTCAGGAAGTCCGCCTCTGCGTTGAATTTGCTCCCCGTCCATACCTGTCACCACGATGATCTCAACATCATTACAACTAGGATTCGCACGAATCTTTTGCAGCATGGTTATGCCATCCATTCCGGGCATACCGATGTCCGCAATGATAATATCAGGCGTATGTTGACCCAAACGAATCAGGGCATCGAATCCATCCTGTGCCACTTCGATCTTGACTGGTATTCCCCATCCCGAAATCGTCACTTCATATAACCGGCACAACGCCTTATCATCCTCTACGATTAACACACTCAGCGCGCGCATCGGCGCATCCGATTTCGTTTCACCTCGAACGGACAACATGGATTCCAGGGATGCCGCACTCACTCGACGGTGTCCTCCCGGCGTTCGCCACGCAGACAAAGAACCGTTTTCAACCCAAAGTTGCACGGTACGTAATGAAACGTTCAGCAACTTTGCTGCCTCTCTCGTCGTATAAACTTTTTCCACAATTATTCACCAGTACGAAAATTGATTACTTTTTTGCGATAATGTCATACTTATCGTTTTTTTCATATAAAAAACTGGATTTTCAGTTTATTTTATAAATATACGTTTATTTTTATACAAAATTCATATACAAGTAAGAAAACAAACATGCCATTGAAAGGTCACTAAGTGAAAAACAAATCAAACCTGAAGAATTCACTCAAAAGACTCGACACCCTTCCTGCGATGCCTGCGATTGCCCAAAAATTATTAACTTTACCGCTGGACACTAACGAAGGTGAAAATGCCATGCTCAAACTGATTGAGCATGACCCGCTGCTTTCCGCCAAAATCATTGGATTAGCCAACAGCGCACTATTGGGATCCGCGCAAAAAATAACGACCATAAAAGATGCTGCAATGCGACTTGGGATGAATCGCGTCAAATCTGTAGCGATCGGAATTGCCGCAATGTCGGCACTAACTAAAATGCCCCAAGGGCGTTTGAATGTACAGGATTTATGGTTACACAGTCTGGCAGTCGCCTTATCCATGCGCACCATTGCACAATACACCCCAGCCTCATCGCGCCCCAATGAAGACCAGATATTCCTGTCGGGACTGCTGCATGACATCGGCTATCTGGTACTGGCATTTCTCGATACTCAGCTTAGCAATGAGTTGCATGCGCGTATGGCTGAACAATCCGACCGCCCCGTTCTGGAAATTGAAAATGAACTGCTCAATGTTACACACAGCGAATTAAGTGCGCAATTAGCACAAAATTGGGGACTTCCCGGCGAAATTATTGCGGCATTACGTTATCACCATGAACCCGTTACATCAGCCAATTCTGAATATTCACCATTAGTCGGGATAATTAACCTTGCCGAAAAACTACAGCCTGCATTTGGAATAACGGAATCGATAGAAACCGTTATCGAGGATGAGGAATGGCTAGGATTGGCAATTGATCTTGAGAAAGTCGATGAAATTCGCAATCGTGTCATAGCCCAAACTGAGCTGGCGAAGCAATTGGCAAATACCATGGCTTGAAATTACGGAGCGAGCCTGGCACGCGCCGCAAAAATTAAACTAATCGTAGGGTGAATAGACAGTTTCAAGCGAGGCGAGCAAGTCTGCCAACACCGCACGAAACTGCTGTTCATCACAACCCATCAGCACAGCGTCTTCCAGTGCATCCTGACACACCTGACGGATTTCATCGAGATTTTCGCTCATCACCTTGTTTTTTTCCACGCAGGCGATGATCTCGCCTTTCGGCGAACGCCAGATTATTTGCTTCGGAGATGACACGACGATTACATCCTCGGCGGAGTGACGCCGACCTGGCCCTGATACTTGCCGCCCCTGTCCTTGTAGGAGGTTTCGCAGATTTCGTCGCTCTCGAAAAACAGCACCTGCGCAACGCCTTCGTTGGCATAGATTTTGGCAGGCAACGGGGTGGTGTTGGAAAATTCCAGCGTCACATAACCTTCCCATTCCGGCTCGAACGGGGTGACGTTAACGATGATGCCGCAACGTGCATAGGTTGATTTCCCCAGACAAACCGTCAGCACCGAACGCGGGATGCGGAAATATTCCACGGTACGAGCCAATGCGAAAGAATTGGGCGGGATGATGCAATAGTCCGCCGTGACTTCGACGAAGGAATTGGGATCGAAATTCTTCGGATCGACGATGGTGCTGTTGATATTGGTGAACAGCTTGAATTCGTTGGAACAACGAATATCGTAACCATAGCTCGATGTGCCGTAGGAAACGATGCGTTTACCGTCCACTTCCTTCACCTGAACCGGCGAGAACGGCTCAATCATGCCGTGCTGCTCCGCCATCCGGCGTATCCATTTATCTGATTTTATAGTCATAAGTCTGGGAAGGGGAAAGAGGGAAGGGAGAAGGGGAAAACCGGTGCGCTGCGGTTACCCTTCTCCCTTCTCCCTTCCCCCTTCTTTCTCCTTTAAGTATTTTGTACCACGATCTTCGGAAATGCCGCGCTGTGATCCTGCGCCATTTCCGCAACCTTTACCGCAACGCGGCGTGCGATCTGTTTGTAGACCTTGGCGACATTGCCGTCAGGATCAGCTACCACGGTCGGCTTTCCGGAATCGGCCTGCTCGCGGATGCTTATATCCAATGGCAATCCGCCCAAAAACTCGGTGTTGTAATCCGCGCACATTTTCTCGCCGCCGCCTGCGCCGAAGATATGCTCTTCATGACCACACTTGGAGCAGATATGCGTGCTCATATTCTCGACGATACCGACAATCTTGATGCCGACCTTTTCGAACATCTTCAGACCCTTGCGCGCATCCAGCAACGCGATGTCCTGAGGAGTAGTAACGATGACTGCGCCGGTGACCGGCACTTTCTGCGACAACGTCAATTGAATGTCGCCGGTACCCGGTGGCAAATCGACCACCAGATAGTCCAGATTGTCCCAGCGCGTCTGACGCAACAACTGATCGAGCGCCTGCGTCACCATCGGGCCGCGCCAGATCATTGGTGCGTCATCGCCTTCGATCATGTAACCGATGGACATCGACTGAATATCGTAGCTCATCATCGGTTCGATGGATTGACCATCCGTTGATTGCGGTTTGCCGGTTACACCCAGCATAGTCGGTTGCGATGGGCCGTAAATATCGGCATCCAGCATACCTACCCGTGCGCCTTCGGCTGCCAGCGCCAGCGCCAGATTCACCGCCGTAGTCGATTTACCTACGCCGCCCTTGCCGCTAGCCACCGCGATAATGTTCTTCACACCGTCCACCAGTTTCACGCCGCGCTGCACCGCATGGGGCACTACCTTGCTGGAAACCGCCACCTTGATTGACGTCGCATCAGGTAAAGCCGCCTTAAGGTGCGACTCGACCATCGCACGAATTTCTTCCCAGACGCTTTTGGCCGGATAACCCAGCAAAATATCCAGCGACACTTCGCTTCCGTTAACTTTGACATTCTTTACCGACTTGCCGCTGACAAAATCCTTGCGGGTATTCGGATCGATCAATGTTTTCAATGCGTTTTGTACATCAGAATCAACAATAGTCATTACAGCCTCAATTCCGGATTTAATAATTCAAGGGCGCAATTCTAACCAATTCTCCGCCAGCGCGCGCGATTTGCTAAAATGCGCGCTTCTTATCGAATCCGGCACGTTTTCATGACAACTCGAAAAATTCTCGTCACCTCCGCCCTGCCCTATGCCAACGGCAGCATCCATCTGGGCCATCTGGTTGAATACATCCAGACCGACATCTGGGTACGCTTTCAGAAGATGCAACCCAAGGATAAGGTTGAATCCTGTCATTACGTCTGTGCCGACGACACGCACGGCACGCCTATCATGCTGCGTGCCGAGAAGGAAGGCATCACGCCCGAGCAACTGATCGCCCGCGTCTGGCTGGAACATTTTGATGACTTCAGCGCCTTTCATGTCAACTTCGATCACTACGGCTCGACCAACTCAGCCGAGAACAAGGAATGCGCAGAAGATATTTACCTCAAACTCAAAGCTGAAAACCTGATCGAGGTACGCTCCATCGAACAATATTACGACCCGGTAAAAAGCATGTTCCTGCCGGATCGCTTCATCAAGGGCGAGTGTCCGAAATGCGGCGCGAAGGACCAGTACGGCGACAACTGCGAATCCTGCGGTGCCGCTTACGC
This sequence comes from Burkholderiales bacterium, assembly GCA_038206935.1. Taxonomy (GTDB): domain Bacteria; phylum Pseudomonadota; class Gammaproteobacteria; order Burkholderiales; family Gallionellaceae; genus Gallionella. The sequence continues at coordinate 16,484 of JBBRAJ010000006.1, read as the reverse complement.
ACCGACCGAATTAATCAATCCCTATTCCGCCGTGTCCGGTGCCAAGCCGGAACTGCGTAATTCCGACCATTATTTCTTCCGCCTTTCCGCCGACTCCTGCCAGCAATTCCTGCGCGAATGGACACGCAGTGGTTCCTTGCAAGCCGAAGCCGCCAACAAAATGCAGGAATGGCTGGGAATGGAAGGCGAAAACAAACTATCCGACTGGGACATCTCGCGTGACGCGCCCTATTTCGGCTTCGAAATTCCCGATGCGCCGGGCAAGTATTTCTACGTCTGGCTGGACGCGCCGGTGGGTTACATGGGCAGCTTCAAGCAACTATGCGCCAAGAAGGGACTGAACTTCGACGAATACTGGAAACCCGGTTCCGATACCGAGCTGTATCACTTCATCGGCAAGGACATTTTATATTTCCACGCGCTGTTCTGGCCCGCGATGCTGCAACACGCCGGATTCCGCACCCCGACCAAACTTTTTGCGCACGGCTTTTTGACCGTTAACGGCGAGAAGATGAGCAAGTCACGCGGTACTTTTATTACCGCGAAAAGCTATGTTGATAATGTCAAAAATACCGAATACCTGCGCTACTATTACGCCGCCAAACTGAACGGCAGCATGGAAGACCTCGATTTGAATCTGGATGACTTCGTCACACGGGTAAATTCTGACTTGATAGGCAAATACATCAACATTGCAAGCAGAACTGCGGGCTTCATTACCAAACGATTTGAGGGGAAACTTGTTGATGCTGAAAATTACGAGCTGCTACAGCAATTAATGGATGAAAGGTTTACCTCTTGGAGGCCGCGAGCCATCGAGAACTTTTACGAAAAAAGAGATTTCTCGGGTGCTATCCGTTACATAATGACGCTTGCAGATGAAGCCAATGAAATAATTCACAACTTAGCTCCTTGGGATATTGCTAAAGATCCTGGCCGTAATGATGAACTGCAACGAGTTTGTAGCTTGGGAATTCAACTATTTTATTTGCTCTCATGTTACTTAAAACCAATTTTGCCTAAAACTGCTGAACAAATTGAAACTTTCCTTAACTGCAAATCACTTGCATGGCCAACACTTAACGAGGATGCACCTGTATCAAGTCTTTTACTTCCAGCTGGACATAGCATCAACACCTATAACCACTTGATGACCCGCCTAGATCCAAAGCTGATCACCGCGATGGTAGAAGCCAACAAGGAAAGCCTGCAACCGCAGGTTCAACCTCAATCCGAGCAGCGCCACGCGGTACACCAGCAAAACGCGACTAACACCGAAATCGCCCAGGGAGAAAAGAATTTCGAGCCGTTTATCACTGTTGAGGACTTTGCCAAGGTGGATTTGCGCGTAGCGAAAATCGTCAATGCCGAGCATGTCGAAGGTGCAGCAAAGTTGCTCAAACTCACGCTGGACATCGGCGAGCCAACACCACGCACCGTGTTCGCCGGAATCAAGTCGGCTTATGACCCCGAGAAGCTGAAAGGCCGCATGACCGTGATGGTCGCCAACCTCGCCCCGCGCAAGATGAAGTTCGGCCTGTCCGAAGGCATGGTGCTGGCCGCATCGGGTGACAGTCCCGGCTTGTTTATCTTGAGTCCAGATGACGGTGCTCAACCCGGCATGAGGATTAAATAGCCTCTATTTTTAGCATCACTTAATTGCAAGAATCAGGGCGGAGGTGGACGTAATGCCCCGCTCCCCAAACTATGAAAAATTTGCTGCTGGCAAGACTCTCACACTATTTCCGCCCGCGTCTGATCGACGCGTTGCGCGACTACGATAAATCGCGTTTTTCTACCGATGTCACGGCAGGCATCACCGTGGGCATCATCGCACTACCGCTCGCCATCGCCTTTGCTATCGCCTCCGGTGCGAAACCTGAAGCCGGGATATTTACCGCGATTATCGCCGGATTCATCATCTCGGCATTGGGCGGCTCCAGAGTGCAAATCGGCGGCCCTACCGGCGCGTTCATCGTGATCGTCTACGGCATAATCGCGCAATACGGTTACGCCAACCTGTTAATCTGCACAATCATGGCCGGCGTGATGCTGGTCGCGATGGGCGTATTCAAACTGGGCAGTCTGATTAAATATTTTCCGCACCCGCTAATCGTCGGCTTCACCAACGGCATCGCGGTGCTGATCGGTTTAAGTGAAATCAAGGACTTTCTGGGCTTGCAGACTGCGGCGTTACCTGCTGAATTTTTCCACAAACTGGCCGCGCTCTGGCATGCCTTGCCCAGCCTGGATCTGCTTACCTTTGCGCTGGCAAGTGCCAGCATGCTGCTCATCTGGTTCTATCCCAAGGCTTGGGCGCAACGCTTCCCTTCACCTATCATGGCTCTGGTGCTAGGCACAGCACTGGTCGCGCTACTCGACTTACCGCTGCAAACCATAGGCACACGCTTCGGCGGTATCCCGCAGGGCTTGCCCGACTTCACAATGCCGGAATTTGCCATCGGCGAATTACGCCACCTGATCATGCCTGCCTTCACCATCGCATTGCTGGGCGCAATCGAATCGCTGCTCTCGGCTTCGGTTGCGGACGGCATGATAGATGACCGGCACGATCCGAATCAGGAGTTGATCGCACAAGGCATCGCCAACATGGCCGTGCCATTTTTCGGCGGCATTCCCGCCACAGGTGCCATTGCACGCACCGCCACCAATGTACGCTCGGGTGCCACCACCCCGATTTCCGGCATAGTGCATGCGTTATCCTTGCTGCTGATCGTATTGATAGCCGCCCCGCTGGCGCAATACATTCCGTTAGCCTCGCTGGCTGCCATCCTACTGGTGGTCGCCATCAACATGGGCGAATGGGAAGCGTTCCGTCACATCAAACAGTACCCGCGCCACGATGCCGCGATTATGTTGATTACCTTTTTATTCACGGTGATCTTTGACCTGACGGTCGCGGTGGAAGTCGGCCTGTTACTGTCCGCCATATTCTTCATCCGCAATATGACCGAATTATCTGACATCAAGCTTGTCGATGAAACGCATGCCCATGATGCCACACGCAAAGTTGCCCCGCCGGGTGTGCTGATCTATCGTCTGTATGGCGCACTGTTCTTTGGTGTGGTGGACAAACTCGAAAGGGTACTGCACCAGCAACATAACGAACCCCAGGTGTTGTTGCTGAACATGACCGAAGTCATCAGCATGGATGCAAGCGCACTACATGTACTGGAAAGTCTGCATCAAAAATTGCAAAAACGCGGCGAACACCTGATCCTGTGCGGCCCGCATACCCAACCGTATTTCCTGATGCATCAAGCAGGATTCTTCGCCCGAATCGGCCTGGAAAATGTCAAAGCCAATCTGGATGACGCAATCGTACGCGCTTTGGAAGTTCAACATTCAGACTGACATAGAAGGCCAATATCTGGTCGTCGTGATTCACGACCAATTTTTTGAACAACCAACGGAAATTATCCAGCTAAATTTAGAAAAATAGGCCGAAAGGCATATATCAACATTAGTGGCGACATGGTGTAATTAGCCTTAATAATCCATTAACACTGTCATTGCTGCTCAAATCAAAATCTAGCAATGCAAGTATTTAGCGTAGCGGACAAATCTGGAATGTTTACCAGCCATGCAGGGATTATTGTCAATTTCTAAATTTTTTGGAGTGATTTTAATGAAGCTTTTACTTGCACTTTCCGTTCTTACCCTCAGCGCCTGCTCAACCTTTACTCCTCAGCGTTATAACATCTCGGCCGACAATAACGTTGCCTTGAAAGCAATCGGGGTTGGCAATATCAATGTTGGTGCGTTCGCAGGACCATCATCGATTGATCGAGCATGTAGAGGAGCTGGCCCGATTGCCCCTCCCGATAACTTGAGCTTTGAGGGGTACATTCAAAAAGCACTTGCCGATGAATTAAAGGTTGCAGGCATGTTTGATGACAAACTGCCAAAGGCTACTCTTTCAGGTGTTGTAGAACAACTTAGTTTTTCATCTTCACGCGGACTTACTGGAGGTGAGTGGGATATACGTTTGCGTGTAAATTCATCAAACGGAAAGTCCATATCCGTTTCCGAGCACTACGAATTTGAGAGTGGATTCATTGCTGACACTGCTTGCAAACAAACGGCAGAAGCATATCTTCCGGCAGTGCAAAATTTAATTGGCAAACTAGTCAAAGCACCTGAGTTCAAATCACTTCTGGCTTCAATCTAACCATCAAATTGTCAGGTCTGCGCGCGAAGTCGAGCAGGCCTGATGAAGTCAAACAGTAGTTGTATAAACTAATCCACAATATTTTCACAATTTCAAAGGATCAATATGACTATGGTTTTTTGTAGAGGTTGCGGCAAAGAAATTCACGAAATTGCACCTACCTGTCCGCATTGCGGCGCACCACAAGGGGTTAGCATAAACAACAGCGTAAGTGAGACCATACCCGATGGTATTAAAGGTTGGTCTTGGGGCGCTTTTTTGCTCAGCTGGATTTGGGCGATTGGAAACCGTACCTAGATCGGTTTGTTAGCTCTTATTCCTTATGTCGGCTTCATCATGGCTATCATACTTGGCATTAAAGGCCGCGAATGGGCTTGGAAAAACAAGGAATGGGAAAGCGTTGAACACTTTAACAGTGTTCAAAAAAAATGGTCGTTTTGGGGCGTTCTGCTTATCGTTGGCGTATTCGTTATAGGCATCCTCGCCGCCATAGCTATTCCCGCCTATCAGGGTTACACGGAACGTGCATCACAAGTTGAGCAAAGTTACGGTCAGAGATGAAATGTATACACTTATTAATAGTGCCATTCCTTTCATAGCATGATAAGAAGCAGACTCGATTGATAATTTTCGCCGCACTTCCCAAGCAAATTGTAAACGACCGAGCCCCAAACCTTACAATCTACTCAAAGTTTTGGCGGCGAAGCGGTTAAACGCAGCCCCCTCATGAGGCCATCTCAAATGAAATTCCAATTTAATCAGATTTTTGTTCGAACACTACTCTTAGCATTAGTCACTGTAACTGTCGCAGGTTGCGCAACCGCACCCATGCCCCTTTCGCAAGAGACCGCTTCACGAATACATAAAATTGGCGTGATCTCTTTTACTGCCAAGACATTTACAAGGCAATACACAGGGCTGACTGTTTTCGGTAATGAAAAGGAAGATAAAGACATTTCAGATTGGAAGGTCGATGAGCAATATGAAACACAGATTGCTTATGAAGCCGAGAAAACCTTGGGCTTGTCTGTAGTCAAGGCCCCCTACTCATCGGATGAATTCTCGCATGTGAATGATTTGAATGGCCCGTGGGAAGCGCCAGCCTACTGGGGGCCGAACTGGGATGCTATCGCAAATGCTACCAAAACATATTGCTCGGCTAATTCGCTAGACGCAATTCTGGTATTGGCAAAATCAATGACTTACGATTTCCTAGCTGGTACCAACCAATATTTCGGTGGCGCTGGAATATACGTTCGCGGGCCGGGCAACGGTGTTTCTGTTCTGCACCTTATTTCAAAATTAGCACTACTCGATTGCACCACCACAAAGCCCATCGCGATTCGAACGGTAGCAAGCAATCAAAATGATATGCCTGGCGCAATCGTTCAATCAGCGCCACTTTCTCCCCTCCCCTCGGAAATTTCGCGCAGGCCAATTTCAGAATGGACTGAAGAGCAAAAGCAGCACCTGCAAGCTGAACTCGTAGCTCTTCCAACTCAAACTTGGGGCGCCACACTTAAAAGCATGTTTCCTGTGAAGAACTAGGCAGGATTGATCAAGTCTGCCCTTTGATCCTTATTTATTTCCTCCATCAATCCTACTTTTACGTTGTCCGCCAAGGAAAATAATGCGCACGATCAGCCTAGTTACATTTTTCATAGTATTTTCTTGGTGCGGAAATTTATTGGCGCAGACACCTCTAATCGAAGCACCGAAAGAGCAAGGCAATTGCAGAATTTCACTACCTTACCGGGCTGATCAATTTCCCACCTGCTCACCGCAAAGCGCCGCAGCGTACGACTTTGCTTTTTGTTCTGTCTCCTACATTATTACATCTCTTTTAGCACCTGATTCAGACAAGGCGATGGGTGAAAATAGCAAAACACAAGCATTTCACCGAAAAGGCATGGCATACGCCAACATATCGGCAGCACTTTCGGACAGTGATGTTTTCCAGAGGAATGTCACACTGACAAAGAAATACTATGAGTCTTTGAAAGAGACGAGTCAGTTGATCAACCCCTCTATCCAATACGTTCGCACGAAATGCAGCAATATCGAAAGCTGGCATTCAGAGGTTCTTAGCGAACTGGCTCAACGGTTAAAGCTTCCGCCCAACGAGAGTCGCTAAGTCGCATAAACAATGCGCTAAATGAACTCAACAAAACCCAACATAAACACCTGTCCGCATTTGGAGTGCGCGGGCATGACCGCGCTGATGAGCTGTGATGCTCACGCGCTAAGCGGCATCATGCCGCCGCACTCCATCAGTTCATGTGTAAATAAATGTGCGTAGCAGTAACGCACATGCGTAAAAAATCACTCCCGAATATCCAACAGCCAATTTACACATAACGATTGCATGAAAATTGCTCCCCCTGCAAAATAACGCAACCAATGAATCACCAGCGGGTACAGTTTTATTGCTTTCGTACCTTTATCGTTGCTTCTGCCTAAGGAAAAGCCATGGGATTGATGAGTTTTTTGTCCAAGCAGTTCGTTGATGTCATTCAATGGACCGAAGATGAACCGGGTACGCTGGCGTACCGTTATCCGATGCAGGATATGGAAATCCAGAACGGTGCCAAGCTGGTGGTACGTGAAACACAGTTGGCTGCTTTCTTTAATGAAGGCAAATTTGCCGACCAGTTCAACGCAGGAACCTATACGCTGAATACCCAGACCCTGCCGATACTCACCTATTTGCAGAATTGGGATAAATTCTTCGAGTCCCCGTTCAAGTCGGATGTTTATTATTTCAGCCAGCGCGAGCAACTGGATCAAAAATGGGGCACCAGTCAGCCGATTACGATACGCGACAAGGAATACGGGCCGTTGCGTATTCGCGCACATGGTATCTATTCCTACAAAATCGCCGACATCACGCCGTTCTGGAGCAAGCTATGCGGAACCGCTGAGCGATATACCGTACAGGATGTTGAAGGCCAGATTCGCTCTATCGTCCTGACCACACTGGCCAGTTTCCTCGGCAGCAGCGATGTGGCTTTTGTGGATATGGCGGCCAATCAGGAGTTATTCTCAAAAAAACTAGCCGAAGCCATCGCGCCTGCCTTTAAAGATTACGGACTGGAATTACGCAGTTTTTATGTGCAAAGCGTCTCGCTGCCTGAAGAGTTGCAACAACATCTGGACAAGGCTTCCTCAATGCGTCTGGTGGGCGACTTAAAGAAATACACGCAATTTCAGACCGCCGACAGTATCGCGATTGCTGCGGCCAATCAGAATGGCGGTGCCGGCGCAGGCATAGGCATAGGCGCGGGTATCGGCATGGGACAGATCATGGCGCAGACCTTGGGAAATGCGGCCAATGTTGCTCCGGCTGCTCCGGCAAATTCTGCTTCGGCAGAAGACCCGTTAAAGACGCTGGAGAAATTGGGCGAGTTGTTCAGCAAGGGCGTGTTGACCCAAGCGGAGTTTGATGCCAAGAAAACGGAATTACTAAAAAAAATACTCTAAGCATGAAGAAATTCAATTGCCCTTCATGCGGGGCAGAAGTGACATTTCTATCTAACATTTCTGTTTATGCCGTATGTCCCTATTGCAATTCGATGATCGTGCGTCATGATCTCGATGTGGAATCCATCGGCACAATGGCGGCGCTACCCGACGACATGAGTCCATTTCAAATTGGCACAGAAGGTTATTATCTCGGCATGCACTTTACGCTGGCGGGCAGAATCAAAGTGGGCTGGGAAGACGGCTCATGGAATGAATGGTTCATGAATAGCGATGATGGTCGCAAGGGGTGGCTGGCTGAAGCACAGGGCTTCTATGCTGTTTGTTATGAAGTCGAACCGCCACCGCTTGATTTCGCAGTCCAAGCGATAAAGAGCCAAAAAAGCGGTCAACAGAGAGACAATAATTTTATCGGTTCACATCTCATCATTAACAACCAAAAACTCAAGGTAGTCGATTCAAAACGATGCAAATGCATAGGCAGTGAGGGTGAGCTGCCATTTGCCGCACCCAAGGATCGCCTGACGATTTCCGTTGATCTGCTAGGCAGTCGTGGCGAATTTGGCTGCGTGGAAATCGAAACCGGAAAAATGCGTGCGTTCACCGGTCGCTATGTGGACTGGAAGGAACTGCGCTGTTCCAACTTTAGGCAATTCGATGGCTGGTAAACAGGTCAAATCCTTCGAATGTCCGGCTTGCGGTGGTCAAGTCGAACTACGTGCGGCAGGACATACGATCAGCGCCATTTGCAGCCATTGCTCCAGCCTCATTGATACCGCCAACGATCAATTCAAGATAATAAAAAAAGACTTCCAACAAAGCCGACAAATCAAAATTCCAATCGGCACAATGGGAATACTCGACCTCGTCAAATGGGAAGTCATCGGTTATGTCGAGAAGAAGGACATGGCCTATCCAGCGTTCTGGGAAGAATATCTGTTGTTCAATCCCTATTTCGGCTTCCGTTTTCTGGTTCAGGCCGAGGGGCACTGGAATCTGGCAACGGTTATAAAACGGGATGTGGCGTTGGCAGGCAGCGCCAGCGAACTGCAATTCGACAATGAAAAATACAGTGTCTTTTGCCGTGGTCAATCGCAGATTCAATACGTGATGGGTGAATTCTACTGGCGCATCCGCAAGGGCGATCAGGACAGTTATTCCGATTACATCGCCCCGCCCAGAATGCTGTCGGTCGAAAAAAATCCACAGGAAATAACTCTAAGTCTCGCGGAATACCTACCGCCCGAAGAAGTGGAGAAGGCATTTAATGTAAGGCTTGCCGACACCACAGGGGTGGCACCCAATCAGCCGCCGCCTCTGGCCGGGGTACTGTCCGAAATATGGAAGACCGCGCTCTGGGCATTATTTATTGCTTTCTTCATCCAGATAATCAGCGGCAGCGATACGCAGCTTAATAGCACTAATCTATATATCTATCAGCATGAAGCCGGCAAGTCCTTCAGCACCCCCGTATTTACAGTCCCCGCTCGTGCCAATCTGGTGGTGTACAGTGCGGCACCATTACAGAACAACTGGATGGAACTGGACTTAACCCTGTCAAACGAGAACAGCCAAAAAGCATACGCGACGACACAGGTCATTGAATATTATTCCGGGTACGACAGCGATGGATACTGGACCGAGGGCAGCACCAGCGGAGACAGCAGCTTTTCCTCGATTGAAAAAGGAGATTATCGTTTACTGATAGAGCCTGCCGTTGGGCAGATACCGCCCGCAGGCATGCCGGTACAGATACAAATAAAACACAATGCATCTATCTGGGGAAACTTCTGGATCATTGCATTTCTTATCCTGTTCCTGCCAGTTTCTATCGCCATATATCGCTGGTATTTTGAATACAAACGCTGGGAGAACAGCGATTATGCTCCCGCCATTTACAAGGTAAACAGTGATGAGTAAGACTTATACCGTTTATTGCATCTTTCTGGTTTCACTGCTGGCCTACGGCAACTATCAAGGCTATGTATTCACCAATCTCTTTGCCGGTCAGTCTTCAGCGGCCCAATCAGCAAACCACTATCATAAATAGGAGTTCGTCATGAATGAAATCATCAGTTTGAAATATGTAATCAGTGCGCTGTTGTTCTCGGGCATCGGCCTGCTGGTATTTGTGCTGGGCTTTATTCTGCTCGAAGTGCTCACGCCCAAAGTAAACATCTGGAGAGAACTGGTCGAAAAACAGAATATCGCCGTGGCGATATTAATCAGCGCGTTCGTATTGGGCATCGCAATGATTATTTCATCCGCCATTCACGGCTAGGGTCTGCTCGTTGTCATCCATACTGCTTTTTTCCGTTGTTGTAATCGCCACCTGCGGGCTGATCTACGAACTGATCGCCGGAACCGTCGCCAGTTATCTGCTGGGCGACTCAGTTACCCAATTCTCCACCATCATCGGCTGCTATCTATTTGCGATGGGCATAGGCTCGTGGCTTTCGCGCTATGTAACCCGAAATCTGATCACCTTCTTCGTCAAGGTTGAAATTCTGGTTGGCGCAATCGGCGGCAGTTCCGCCGCGCTATTGTTCATGCTATTCGACCATGTAGCCTCATTCCGCCTGCTGTTGTATTTCATCGTGGGGCTGATTGGTATATTGGTCGGCATCGAAGTGCCACTGTTAATGCGCATCCTCAAGGACAAGCTGGAATTCAATGATCTGGTATCCAAGGTACTGGCCTTCGATTACATCGGCGCGCTGTTCGCCTCCATTTTATTTCCGCTGCTGCTAATCCCCTATCTGGGACTCGTCAAGACCGGCTTTCTGTTCGGCATCATGAATGTCAGCGTTGCACTTTGGGTGCTCTACAGCATTGAAGAACACTCACCCCGAAGTTATTTACACAAGATTTCCGCGATTGCAGTGATGGTCTGTCTGACGCTGGGTTTTGCCTATTCCGAATCTCTGATGGGCATGGCCGAAAGCGGTGCCTATCAGGGCAGAATCATTTTTTCGGAATCGACACCTTATCAGCGCATCGTCATTACCAAGGTCAAACGCGATCTCAGGTTATTCTTGAACGGCAATTTGCAATTCAGCTCTGTAGATGAATACCGTTATCACGAAGCACTGGTGCACCCTGTACTTGCCTCATTGCGCGAACCGCAACAGGTGTTGATTATCGGCGGCGGCGACGGACTGGCACTTAGGGAAGTGCTCAAATATCCAAGTGTAAAAGCCGTAACGCTGGTCGATCTCGACCCGGAAATGACGCGACTATTCTCATCGAATGAGTTGCTGACAGATTTGAATCAACAATCGCTGCGCTCACCTAAGCTGAAGATTATCAATCGCGATGCATTTATCTGGCTAAAGGAAATGGCTAATGCAGAAGACAGCGCAAGCTACGATGCGATCATCATCGACCTACCCGACCCGTCCAACTATTCCATCGGCAAACTCTACTCGCTGCAATTTTACCGACTGATGCATGCCGTACTCAGCCCGCAAGGCAAGCTGGTCGTGCAGAGCACTTCGCCACTAGTTGCACGGCAATCATTCTGGTGCGTCAACAACACGCTGAAAGCAGCCGGCTTTGCGACCGCCCCCTACCATGCTTACGTGCCGTCGTTTGGCGAATGGGGATATGTCATCGCCGGAAACACACCCTATCGCAAGCCAGCCCGTTATCCCAACGGATTGAAATATGTCAGCGTAGAGACCAGCAATGAAATGTTCCATTTCCCGGCAGATATGTCTCGCGTAGACACCCTGATACAACGTCTGGACGATCAGGCACTGGTCAGGTATTTCGACAAGGAATGGTCGGAGTATCTGGTTTATTAATGGAATCCAGGCATGAAAGTTAACCGTCGCCAGTTTGTTGCAGCCAGCCTGATTACGGCAGGTCTGGGGGCACTGGGCGAGTATTCGGGGTGGTTTTCCAAAGTGGCCATTCCGGGCGAGATCAAGGGTGCCGCTTCTGCGGCAGGTCATCGGCTCAGATCGGGCAACTTTCCTGAACCCACACGCATCATCCATAAAGATGTCGTCATCGTCGGTGGCGGAATTGCCGGACTGTCTGCCGGATATGCCTTATCCAAGGCGGGACTGAGCGATTTTTTGCTGCTGGAACTGGATAAACAAACCGGCGGCAATTCCAGCAGCGGCAAAAACGCCGTATCTGCCTATCCCTGGGGCGCGCACTATGTTCCGCTGCTGAACGAAGAATCGAATATAGCCAAAAAATTATTCGAGGATTTTGGCGTGATTCAAGGTTATGCCGAGAATGGCCTGCCTGTCTATAACGACTATTATCTGTGTGCTGATCCGCACGAGCGGCTATATATGCGTGGTCGATGGCAGGATGGCTTGATTCCGGCAACCGGTATTTCGGCGGAAGTTGAATCTCAACATCAACGCTTCCTTGCCTTGATGGAATCCTATAAAAACATCAAAGGCAAAGATGGGAAAAAGGTCTTCGCTATTCCGCTGGACAAGAGTTCACAGGATGAAAACTGGCTTGCGCTGGACCGGATCAGCATGAAAGACTGGATGGATAAACAGGGGTTCAACGCAGAAGAGTTGCACTGGTATGTCAATTACTGCTGCCGTGACGATTTCGGCACCACGCATCAGGAGAGTTCTGCGTGGGCTGGCATACATTACTTTGCCTCACGCACCGGTCACGCCGCCAATGCCAACTCTGCCAGTGTGCTGACTTGGCCCGAAGGCAACGGCTGGCTGGCAAACAAACTGGCCGAGCCGATCAGGCAGCAGCTATCGACCAATACGCTGGTTTATCGTGTCAGCGATCAAGGCAATGCGGCTACGGTTGATTACTGGGATCAAGACACCTCTGAATCGGTACGCATAGAGACTAAAGCCGTGGTGATGGCAGTACCGCGATTTCTTGCCGCGCGATTACTACAATCTGAGCGCATCAAGATAGAAACCAAGGATTTCAGCTATGCCCCTTGGGCCGTCGCCAATATCACACTGGATGGTTTACCCAATGGCAACGGCGCACCACTTTCATGGGATAACGTCGCCTATCGCAGCGAATTACTAGGCTATGTCGTCGCGACCCATCAATCGCTGCAAATGCACCCTGACAAAACCGTGCTGACCTATTACTGGCCGCTCACCCATCTGCCTCCCGATCTAGCCAGGAAGGAAGCTCTGGCGCGACAATACGATGATTGGCAGCAACGCTTTGCCGATGAACTGCTATCCTTGCACCCCGAAATGGAAGGCCGCATACAACAACTTGATGTCTGGATATGGGGTCATGCGATGATCAGACCAACGACCGGTTTTATCTGGGGCGAGCAAAGAAAATCGACTTTGTTACAACACCCGCCGATATTTACCGCGCATTCCGACATGAGCGGCATCTCGATATTCGAGGAAGCCTGCACCCATGGCGTAACGGCAGCAGAAAATGTACTGAAATGGATATAAAAGAAAACTACCCGCAACCCTGGATTTATTCAGCCCGAGTTGATCTGTCGTTCATCCTGTTGCCCGCCTTTCTGGTGACGGCATTGGTGATGATATTCAATGACCATCTGACACGCATCGCTTCCATGCCAGCCTGGTTCTGGCTGATATTGATCGTCGGCGTAGATGTCACCCATGTCTACAGCACGTTATTCAGAACCTATTTCGACAAAGATGAATTGCAGCAAAGGCAGACTCTGTACCTGCTAACACCGCTGCTGGCCTGGGTCGCGGGATGTGTTCTTTACAGTTTTGGCAGCATGGTTTTCTGGCGCGCACTGGCTTATCTTGCAGTATTTCATTTCGTCCGCCAGCAATACGGATTCATGATGCTGTACGGCAGGAAAGACGACAACAAATTCAAATGGCTAGACAAGCTGACTATTTATGCGTCGACACTCTATCCCTTGATCTACTGGCATTGCCATCAACGCCATTTCGAGTGGTTTATCGAAGGCGATTTCTTCAAGCTGAATAACCCGGAACTCGGACAACAAATCGGCGATTATGCAGCGCTGATCTATCTCGCCATTCTGGCAATCTACCTATACAAGGAAATACTGATCTGGCGCTATTCCCGCCATTTCAACTGGCCGCGCAACCTGATCCTTGTCGGCACGGCATTGTCATGGTACGTCGGCATAGTACAGTTCAATAACGACCTGGCGTTCAGCGCCATCAACGTCATCTCGCACGGCGTTCCTTACCTGGCCTTGATCTGGATATACGGACGCAATCAATCCGAATTACCCGGCATCAAGACCCGCTACCAATTCTACTGGATAGCCAACGCATTCAAACCCGGCTGGGTCATGTTCTATCTGGGCGCGCTGTTGCTGTGGGCCTATGTCGAGGAAAACCTGTGGGATGGACTGATCTGGCGCGAACATGCGGAAGTATTGCTGTTCTCCCAAGCCCTGCCTGCCATCCAGTCAGAACAGACTTTGATCTGGTTAGTACCGCTATTGGCGATGCCGCAGATCACCCACTACCTGCTCGATGCCTTTATCTGGAAGATGAAAGCAGACCATCAGCAGTGGGGCAAGATACTGTTTCTTCATTCCCGGAGAACACCATGACCGACTATTTCCCCGTACCCGGAACCCATCTGCTGATCGACTTCTGGGGCGCATCCAATCTGGACGACATTACCTTGATCGAACAGGCCTTGTCACAAGCCGCACTGGCCTGCAACGCAACCATATTAAAAATAAACCTCCATTCTTTCGGCGAAAAATCCGGCATCACCGGTGTCGCACTCCTCGCCGAATCGCACATCAGCATCCACACCTGGCCCGAAATCAACTTCGTCGCGCTCGATGTCTTCATGTGCGGCGGCTGTAATCCGCATCAAGCTTTGCCGATATTTGAACAATATTTCAAGCCGGAAAGAAAGAAGATAACTGAGACATTCAGAGGCGAAACGGAATAAACGGATAGAAACGCTACGCTTTTTTCACTCTACTGATTACGGGAAAACTATGCGCCGCGAGCGCGGAATCTGTCCGCACTTATACAGGCAGGATGCCTGCGTTCCCATAACATCACCACATCGGGAAAACGATGTGGCCAGATTGGATTGATTATTTTCAACTAACAATTCCTTACTCAAGCCCATAAAACCAAACCTACACGTAGCGAACTCCAACATACATAAACGCTGCCCCCAATTTGGTCTTGTTGCTACAGACATTCGTTTTCCTTAATCCTAGAAAAAACCTTTATCCACGAAAAGCACGAAGTGGGTTTAGCAGGCATTTTGCCTTTAAGCAAAAACTCGCAAAAAACACGAACAAATTCAACCGCATACTAAGGCTTTCAATTTCACCCAATGGATGCTTCGATGAATTCATGTAACTCATTGTTTTATTTGCGAGCAGCCACTCTGTGGCTTTGCCTGCTTAACCCTTTTGCGAGCTTCCACCTAAAGGTGGAAGCCTGCTTAACCCATTTCGTGCCTTTCGTGTCTGTGCGAGTTGTGCTAAAAAACAGCACATCCCTGCTAAAACCAATTCGTGGACGGAATGAGTTTTTTAGGTTTACGACATTGCCTGTTCGATTAATTCATATTGAACATCCATATAATCATCGACATCTATTTCAAGAATATCCAGCGCCAGCAAATGGGTTCCTGTAATGTCTTTTTGTTCCTGATCGAATGGATTTTCGATCAAATCACCTATTCTTTCAGCCAGATGCATAATGGCTACCATCTGGAAAATCGAGGTTGGAACCGTAGATGGAAGAGTGGATATCAAGTGATGATAACGCGCCGTTTGATAAATGATTTCCGGCATTCCCCACTTTTCGAGCAGTTTTGCGCCCAATTCCGCATGAATTATGGAATTGGTTCCGCTGCGAAATTCCTTCTCCGTCATTGAACCCATCTGAGTAAGCATCAAAAACATACCCGCATCGTGCAATAGCCCTGCGGTATAAGCCGTGTTTGCAGAAAACTCCGTTATCATAAAAGATTTGGTCAGCTTGGGCATAAGCTCGGCCACCTTTCTTGAATGCTCCCAGATTGATGTAATAGCCTTGCTGTTTTGACCAAGATCGGACACTTTACAGGCCAAGGCAAGACTTATCGTCCGATCCATACCAATAGCAATAATTGCCTCACCTACAGCAGTAATATTTCTGGCATAACCGAAAAGCGGTGAATTGACTGTTTTCAGAATACTCATTGTCATCGCAGGATCATGAGAAATCAGCGAAATGATGCGATTCATGTCCGGCTCGTCTTTTCGCGCCTCTCGAATTAGACCGACGATACTCCAGGGGCAAGGTGGAATCTTGACACTATCGAGGTTAATTTCAATATCCATGATCGCTCCGGCTTAAGCAGCCCCTCCAGCAGAACCCGTAATGATTGATGACATTTCTATAACGCCCCTTCAAAAGGATATTTGATAATATACGAAAAATCAATCAATTCAACAATATTTATCGAATTTACACATAAAAATAAAATTTATTTGTATTTTTATCAATAAAGGACTAAAGTTTTTTTCACTTTTACCGAGAATGAATTTAACGGAAAATGCACCGTCAGTAATAAACCAGAGACATAATTTAGAAAAAGCAATTATTTAATCGCTCAAGGAGAAATAAAATGGCACAAGTCATCAATACCAACGTAGCAGCCCTGTTTGCCGGTTCATCTCTGAACAAATCAGCAAACGCACTTCAAACAGCACAGGCGCGCCTATCTTCAGGTCTACGCATTAACAGCGCCAAGGACGACGCAACCGGCTTGGGTATTGCAACCGGTTTTGACAGCCAGATTCGCGGTACCAACATGGCGATCCGTGTAGCCAATGATGCCATCTCCGCCGCACAAACCAATG